>CBFGNV010000013.1:0-76873 GCA_965650275.1 uncultured Fluviicola sp.
CAAAATCTTTAAAATCCTTTAGAATCCCTGTATCCCAATCACAATAAAGGATTCAGCGGTTTCGTTATACATAGAGGAATTAGCAGGATTCTAGGGGAATTGGGGGTCAGAAGCTCAATATTCCTACCCTTTTTAGTACCCAAACTGCGGGTTATTCCTTATATGTTTGAATCAACCAATTAAAAGAATCACCATGAAATTAAAGATCAATTTCATACTAAAAACGGGAGTTCAAGGAGAAATTCCTGTATTAGCTGTAATGAACTTCGGTTACAAAGAGTTCGATGCGTTGAAACAAACGTATGTGTATAAACCACTGCGTTATTACACAGGAGTTAAAGTTACGAAATCTGCTTGGGATGAATTAGAAAAACTTCCGAGAGATAAATCCAAACGAGCAACGCTTCTGCAAATTGAAAAGCAAGCAACGGATATTTTCAATTATCTGATCACAACAGAAACAGTAACCCCTGAACGCTTCAAACAAGAGTTGGACGTTAAGATCAAGAAGAAAGAAGAACAAGCAATCGTAACCCGAGTTCGATTGGTAGATTTCATTGAAAATGAAATCCTGTTAGAAAATGGAATCAAACAAGGAACTAAGAACTGCTATCAAGTTTTAGCGAATCGAATAGCTGATTTTGAAACTAAAATCGGAAAGCATTTGTACAGTAGTGATCTGAATGAGGAATTGTATGTGAGTTTTATGAATACGATCCGTGAACGCTGTACACGAATCAATGCGGTTACTCATTACTACAAAGCTTTTAAAGCAGTGTTGAACAGAATTGCTCGAAAGTATAAAGTGAATGTGTTCAACCCCACAAAAGAACTGCGAACCACGGACAAATTACGTTCGGTTACGGAAGAGAAAATTTATCTTGAATTTTCGCAGATTGAGAAGATTATCGCTTATCAACCAACCTCGGATGAATTAGCAAACGCAAAACTCATTTTACTCACACTTCTTTTCACTGGATGCAGATATTCCGACGTTCATAAGATCAAGCCCGAATACACATACTCGAAAAACAACGTAACGTTTCATTACGCACGTTATTTGACAACGAAAACCGATACAGAAATCGTTGTACCAATTTTAAAACCATTGCAGGAAGCATTTGATGCAAACGGAGGAATCGCAGAACCCATGGCAATGCAAAAGTTCAACACACTCGCACGGAATATTGCTGAAAGTGTTGGATTAAAGGAAGAAATCACCCTCTCTCATACGAACTCTTTTGGTAAGAAAGAACTAACAACCAAAAAGCTGTTTCAACTGATTAGTTCACATATCGGGCGTAGGTCATTTGTTACCAATTTGATGAGTTACATTCCGATTACGGTGTTAAGTAAGATAACTGGACACACCAATTCAGCAGTAGAATCTGATTTCAAAGGATTGGGTAGTAGTGAGATTTTCAAGTACAACAAAATTTCATTGGTCGATAACGCTGCACTACTTGTGAAAATACTCCGAATTTATACGGAAGATAAACTGGATGATTTCCCAATAAACTTGGTGTAAGATCAAATAAAAAGCGACCTCAATTCGGGGTCGCTTTTTTGGTGGTTACATCGTTGTTGATGCTTGTTTGCGTTGGATGTATTCCATGATTGCACTGCGGGAAAAACGCACGGTTCTCTCGTTGATCCGAATAGCAATCAAAACTCCATCACGAACGAGTTTAATAAGGGAGTTCTTCCCGATTTTCAAGATGCGTTTCACTTGCTCATTGTTAAGCAATTCATCTTCGTTTTTAGGTGCGCTAGGTTCAACAACTGTACTGCGATTTCGATTTCTTTCCAGTTCCAAAATGCGCTTTTGCTGTTCTCCAACTGTTTGTTTCAATCGTTCAATTTCCTCGCACATTTTTTCGATGGCGAGTTTAACCACTGTTTCCATGATTAAAGGTGTTTTTTAATGGTTGATCTCCTTTGTTTTTTAATCTCTCCATCCATTCAGAAATAGGAATGTATCTTAGATATAATCCAAGTATATGAAAGAAATGAAAACCGAAAAAACATTGGGGTACTCCAAAAATTCAACTTTTTCTAAGTTTTAACATTTGGGGATCGAAAAGGACTCAAAAGGATCAAAAATGGAGTTTATTCGAGTCCCTTTTTAACGGTTTCAATATCGGAATCAATGAGTGAAGTTGCAGAAACCGAACCGATGTTTTCGAAAAAAGACCGAACGATGAGCAGATTTTGAAGTGTTGCTTTTTCACTGGAAAAGGTCAACGGATGAAGTAGTTTTTTGTACAGTTCCGAATGCGTGATTTGACTATACGAAATCCCTAAAAAGGAATGCAAAGCATCCGCACACTTGCTGACATTCTTTTTGTGTTTTGTACCTATTAACTGCGAAATGTAATAAGCAATCAAAACCTGTTGTGAACGGGTGAATTTGGCTTCATACGATTGTTGACCAATAGCAAAACCTTCACTAGAAATCGGTTGTTCGGTACCGTCTTGCTTATCGGAAAATTCTTCGCTCAATTCTTGTGTTGCCCGATCCAACGCCAAGAGCAAAACAACCTTTTCATCACTGTATTTCACTAACCGTCGTTCGGTGTCTATCAGTTCTAAAACCGATTTGTTGCTTTCTTCAATGGCTTGCAGGTAGAGCCAGTTCAACTGGTAGAGCCTTTCGGCAACGGAGGCATTGATGATAAACGTCTGTTCAATGATATTCGAAGTCATTTCCTGAATGGGCGAAAGGTTGGAAAGCGTCAATTCGAGCGGGTTCATTTCACCTAGTTTTTGATGATGCCTGAACGTGGAAACCAACGAATGATAAAATACGGAATAGCAGGGAATGTTTTCGTTTTCCAGGAACAACGTGCGCCTGAAATATTCGCTCGCATACGATTTGTCTGTTGCTTTCTCTAAATTCAACAGATACCGACGTTTCAACGATTGATAAAAACGTGTATAGGCTTTTTGAAACAGCTCTTCAGGTGATTGATTTGCTTCCATAATAGAATAACGTTTAGGGATCGTAAATCTTACATCAAACAGGCAAAATTCCTGAACCCCAGTAAAAACCCATGTTACACCATTCTACACCATGTTTGCAGTAGCTTACCGCAAGTAGTGCATTAGTTGATCGCATGAAATTCCAACTTTACACCATTACATTTCAACTTTACACCATGGGTTAAGTACTTTACACCATTGACAGAGTACTTTCCACCATTCATCTAAAACAGCATATATTTCGCTGAAAAAGCGACTATCCGACTCCATTTCTACTCGATTCCAACTCGAATCTGTTTCGATGAATCTTTCTTTCCGACTTGACCAATTCAACTATCCGACTTGACTAACTTTTCTTTTCGATAGACGAATAGATTGTTGTTATTGCGCGTAGTTGAATCCGAGTCGGTTTTGAGTCCATTTCGAGTAGGATTGATTTCGACGAATCTTACTTTTCGACTAGCCCAATTCAACGTTTCAACTTGCCGAAGTTTACTTTTCAATAGACGAATAAGCTGCTGTTACTGTGGTTGGTTGAATCCGAGTCGGTTTGAGTCGATTTTGAGTTGAATCTCTTTCGACGAATCTTTCTTTTCGACTTGACGAATCGTTTGATCCGATTTGCCCAAGTTTACTTTTCTATCGACTAAGCCTTTACATACAGAAAAATAGGTAAAAGTCAAGTCGAATAATCCACTTTCTTCGAGTTAACTTGTAAAGAAAAAAGTATGAGTAAAGAAATTACCGTAAATGAGCTGTTAGATGCAGTTTTGGCAAACCTGCCAGTACAAACTATCCATCCGATTCACAAAGCCATGTTGGAAGAGTCATGTGAACATGTATTGAAAAAGAAAGACGAATTTGATTCGATCGAAGAAATGGAAAAAGCAATTCACTTATCTTTTTTGGTTCTCAACCCAGTGTTCCAATCAACAATGAATGCTGCTTTGGAGTATGCAGATACGGTAACGATTAATTACCGAGGTGTGAACGAAATTTTGACTAGTGAATCTCCAATACTGAAATCGGTGAATTGAAATAGAATAAAAAATTAGTTGCCCACCTTTTAGTGGGCAGTTAGCACTTTATTCGGTCAAAATTCCCCATCAAACCATAATAAAAAGTTAGTTGCCCACTAAAAGGTGGGCAGTTAGTGTTTTTTTAAGCAATTTTCGGTTCAAAGGAATAATAAAAAATTAGTTGCCCACTAAATGGTGGGCAGTTATGATTTTATTCAGATGGATCATTTTCAAAACAGAATAAAAATCTACTTGCACCACCCTCTATGGGGCAAGTAACTTTTTATTTGGCAGTTTATCAATTTTCGAGGTTAAAAAATCTTAGTTGCACCACCTAACGTGGGGCAAGTAGAATTTAATTGCTCAAAATCGGGTTTCGAAAAGGAATAAAAAAACAGTTGCCCCACCCATTGCGGGGCAACTAGAAAAAAATTGGAAACACCGACATTTGTGAGCTTTCAAGATTTAAGCAACAGCTTCTTGTATTTCCTGCGCTCCAAAGCCAGCCAATCATAAATTCCAGTTGCCAACCGTTCAAAAGACTCGTTGTCATTAAAAGCAAGTTCCGTAACATGGTAGGCTCGGTCGCAATACTGATCCGTTAAATGCTCCAAACGTCTGTCGTTAATATTGAGTTCCATGAGAGAGAAAACGGCTTGGGATATATCCAACGTGGCATTGTCGTTTCCGAACCCTAATAAGTTTAACCCGCAAACGGTATGTTCGTGCTTTAAATCGTCTTTTATCAATTGAATGATAAGCTTTTTGGAAGTTTTTTTCTGCATGACTCAATATTTTTATTGAATCAAAAGTAAACAAATAATGTTTCTTATGAAACAAATTTCAATTACAAAGAAACATTTAATGATTACATGTAATCTTTTTACGTTTACATATCTAGTATTCACGAGGGGTTAGGCTTTGAACGTAAGTCAGAAATTTTTTATCTTTATCCCACCATGGGTGAAAATGATAAGGTAAAAATAAACCGAATTGCAGAAGTCTTATTTGAATTAGAGATTTCACAAACTGAATTGGCTGAACGTCTTGGAAAAAAGAGACAAGTAATCAATCGCTATTGCAAAAATGCTGGTCAACCCACCTTGGCATTTTTACGAGAAATTGCACTTGCATTGGGTGTAAACGTTCAGGAGCTTTTGGCTCCTACTCCTTCAAAAGAAAAAGAGGATAAATAACAATTGTATTATTTCAGTATCAACAAGATTTGTTCATCTCATTTCACTTCGCCTCAATTCCTCACCAAATGCAATTTCTGCGCTCCTTTTTCTGAAACAATCGTCAGAAAATAGATGCCCGCATTTAAAGTCGATGCGCTTACCTTGATCCCTTCTTCCGCTGAAACATTGGAGTAATCACGTTTCAAAACTTCTTTGCCTTGCGCATCGGTCAATTGTATAGTAACGCTTTCATTGCCCCATTTGCCTGTAATGTTCCATTCATCGGATGATGGATTCGGAAAAACTTCAAAAGAGGAAATGTCATTTTCATTTATTCCTGCAAACGGATCAACCACCAAAAAAGACCCCATCATTCCATCGTCTTCGTGATGCAACAAATGACAATGATACATGTACGGAACCATCTCATCGGTGAAGGTGGTAAACCGTGTAATAAATTTCACGCTGTCTTCGGGCATTACTAAAACCACATCTTTCCAGCCTTGTTCTGTTATTGGAGGAGTAGTTCCATTCTTTTCGATTACATTAAACTGAATGTCGTGAATATGAAAAGGGTGCGCAATTAGTGTATTGTTTTTCAATGTCCAGATTTCCGTTGAATTCAATGGAATCGTGATATTGATTGAATCCATATTGAAGGTGGTGTTATTGATTCCAAACGGTCCTTCAGCACGATTAGGGGTGTCTCCTTGTACGAGTGTAATCGTATCAAAAACCAAGGTTCTATTAACGTCTACATCAGCAATATCAAAAGGCACATAAGGAACTAATGTTGATGGAATGGATGTAATTGGACTTCCTGTTTGTGCGCCAATTGTAAATTCTACCAAATTGAAGTCTGCACCGTTCAGGAAATTGTCCATATACATGTCCATGGTGTCTGCTCCGCTACCAACCGAAGGAGATCCGAAGATTCCATCAGGCATTTCAGAACCGTAACTCACCAAATCAACAGTTTGTCCGTTCATACCACTCAAATCAACAAGAATTTCCGACCGTTCTCCTGGTGCAATCAATAAACGTGTCAATGCGTTTGGTGTTTCTACCAAACCGCCGTCAGTAGCAATTTGGTAAAAGGTCATGTTGTTGGAGAATCCAAAATAAAACGAACGCATACTGCTTCCATTTAAGAGGCGCATTCGAACCACTTGTGAAGGAAGGTTGTGCGTTGCATTACGTGTACCATTCACAAAAACTGCCGTGTCCATGTGATCTGCAATTGCAATTTGTTGTAACACATCAAATGCCTTTGTTTGAACAATCAATGGAATGTCGTCCACTCCATACGTTTGAGGTAAACCCAATGCCAATTCTGCTGGATCGTGAATAATGAATAAACCTGCAAGCCCTTTCCCAACATGCAATTCCGTTTTTCCTTCACCATGTGGGTGATACCAGAATGTACCTGCATTGTTTAATATTTCAAACGAAGGACTCCACGTAGAACCTGCCGAAATAGATTGATGCGGACCACCGTCATTTTCAGGCGCAACATGTAAACCGTGCCAATGCATTGTTGTGGCGACGGTCAGGTTGTTGATGACATTTAAGGTTACCACATCATTCTTGTTGACAATGATAGTCGGAGAAAGAAATGAACCGTTTATACCATAAGTTGGCGTTGGATTTCCGGGATACAATTGCGTTGTACCTGATTGAACATTCAGGTTAAATGTAGTTCCTGTTAGTGCAGGAGGTATGTAGAGTGCGTTTTGAGCCAGTCCATTCCCTGAAATACAAAGAATGAACGCTGCAAAAAAGATTTTTAGCAATTCTAATTTGATGCGTACCATATTTTTTGACGTATAATAATGTTGTTTCCGCTAAGAATGAGGTAATAAAAATTAGCGGGGAATGATGGCATTTCAACACATGATGATGTTGGAATACCACTCGTAAAAACTTCCTTTCCGTTTAGATCAAGAAGGGTGAGATCAGTAAATTTAGACTTGGAATCGGTTAATTGAAATTGATTTCCGATAATGGTATAGGCTTGACTTGCAGAAATAGACTCACTTATTCCAGCAGTAGATTCCGCATTTATGATCCAAGTGAGCGTATCTACTTGTAGTGGCGAATGAATTTCATAAATGGTGTATCGAATGATTCCAGTTCCTGCATTCGTATTCGGGAAGCAATGAATCAACATCAATCCATCGTCTCCGGGAAGAACAGGCAATGTCGTTGAACTATCTATAAGCGATGGAAAACAGGTGTTATTATCGCAAATAGTAGCCGTCCAATCATTCGGCATGGAGACAGAAGACTTCTTCCAGACAAATTGCAATGTATCGTTATTCGGATGAACTTGCGTGATATTCATAGTCACCGAATTGTTTACGGTTGTATTTGAAATCAACGTGTCGTTTGGTGAATGAAAATAAGATTGGGCATAACCGATTGTGGTGGTCGCACTAAACAGCACAACCACCAGAACCAATTGCCAAAATACCTTATTGGAAAAATTAGCGAACCACATTGATTTTCTCAGTAACGAAAGTTCCATTCATTTCTAAATTCAAAATGTATGATCCTACGGGAAGACTTGAAAGATCAATTTGTTTTTCGATTAAACCCTTATTCAGTTTTTCTTTTTCAAAAGTCATCACGGCTTTTCCTGAAAGATCAGTGATCTGCATGTTGATTTCAGCACCTTGTAACGCTTCAAAATTTACCGTTACAATTCCCGAAGCGGGATTTGGGTAAGCACTCACATTTTGAAGTGGTGTTTGCTCTGCTACTCCTGCTGTAAATGTGTTCAGGATCAAATCACGCATCGTAGTTGTGTCTGAAGTATTGAAATCTTGAGTCACAAACAAAACGTCGTGATTATCACCCCCTAAAAGCACCACTGTTGGCATACCGAAACCGCCGTAATATGCAACCTGAACAGCGCCACTATCCATTGGAGCAAAAAGAGGTAAATTGTTATTCACCACCCAATTCGACGAATAAGTACAAGTTGTACTGTTTTGGTACGGAAATGAATAAGCCTTAACCAGACCTGGATTTGAAGCGTTGATGTTGTTTGCCATCGTTTGCATTTTCGAAGCTACAGGTGGACAAGAACCACAATTTGGCATATAAAAAATCAGCATAACTGCTTTTCCTGCATCCAGATCAGAAAATAGATCTACGTTATTTCCATTGCAATCCTGCCCTGAAAAATTCATTGCTGTTGTTTGGCTAAAGCCAAGAAATGCTAGCATAGCAAATGAAGCCGTTGCCAGACTTTTGTAAAGTGTAGTTTTCATAATAATTTAGTTATTGTTTTTTGATTTGACACCCTCAAGATCCATATTACATACCGGGCAAGAACCTGCCTTGTTGTATGTTTTTGAACCTTCACATTTCATAGGGCATTGATATGAACTGAACTTTTCACTGCCTGAATTACAAGAAGTGAAAAGTGATGTTACCACCATAGCGAGTGATAGAACTAAAGTAATTTTCCGCATTTTTTTTCAAATTGATTATTAATAGAGAAAATCAAGCGTAGCCTGAATACTGATCCTCAAAAATCAAATGATAAATACGCAGTTTTTTAAATGAATTGGAACTTTGAGTTCGGGAGGTGGTGCATGTACCGAAGGCTTAATATGCTTAGGTACATAAAGTTCATGATCCTGCTCTATGACAAACATGTCAGCTGGTTCGGTAACGATAACCGATGAAAAGAATACAATTGCAGAGGTCGGTTTTTGATCTTCGCTCGCCTTTTTAAGACAAACCTGAACATCTTTACAGCATCCTTTTTTCATTGGTTTTCCCGCACAACAAGACTTTGGCGCACTGAAACCAACCAATGAAACTGTTTTGATTTTTCCTCCGCAATAATGGATATTAGCAGTCAGTCTAACACTTATTAGAAGATAAAATACTGCAAGGCTATATACCAAAATTGTTTTCACAGAGCTAAATATAAGTTCTTTAATGGATAACGAAAAATTAACAGAAATCAAAAAGAACCTTAATTATAGGAAAGCTATTGAGTGCTTTTTTAACTTTAAGTTGAAATTAGTTGCTTTAAAACAGCGAGTAGTTTACATTTGCTTACAGTCAAAATGAGAATGAAACGGATTTTTTCACTTATAATAATGGTTTTATACCTGCTTCCAGCTCTTGGAATGACGGTATCTACGCATTATTGTGGTGGAAAATTGGCGGATGTTTCTTTATTTGGTTCAAAACCAAAAATGAGTTGTGCTTGCGGGGCAATGGCTTCAAAGAACAAGGTTCATATTAAGAAAAAATGCTGTGAACAAGTAACCTTTTCTTTAAAACTTGACAATCAGCAATTAAAACAATCAACTTTAGATCATAAGAGTCCTAACGCGGAGATATTAGCAGAAAAACAGTTCGATTTCGGTTTCATTCGAAATACGATTATTGTAATGCCTAAAGTAGCATTAAGCTACTCTCCAAATCTACCGCCTGGTAGGTACAAAGAGCCCATTTACATTCAAAACGACTCCTTTCTAATTTAGAATCCAAAAGCCATTAGGCTTGTCTTGATCTGTAATCCTGCTTTTAGGGTTATCCATTAGTTATTCAGCAAAAAATTATAGTATGAAAAAGTTACAGCACCTTATGCTGGGAATGTCGTTATTATTGGCATTCACCAGTTGTGCAACCCCAATAAAAAATGCAAAAACCGAAACTTACAAAGTTGCGGGAAATTGTGAAATGTGTAAAAGCACTATCGAAACTGCAGCAAATAAGAAAGGCATTTCTTTAGCTGAATGGGACCAGGACAAAAAAGTCATGAAGCTTACCTATGACTCTAAGCAAACCACAGCATCCGAAGTACTTAAAAAAGTGGCTTATGCAGGATATGATAACGAGCAATTCTTAGCCCCTGATGATGCTTATACCAAGCTTCCTGGATGTTGCCAGTATGACCGTCTGAAAAAAGACGCTGTGGTAACGGACAATACGGTGAATGATTCGCCAAAAAATGAGCCTGTTGTGAAAGAGCAAGAGAAAGTGAATCAACTTGCGAAGGTTTATGATCAATACTTTGCGCTGAAAGACGCATTAGTAAAAGATGATGGCACAGTGGCATCTTCTAAAGCCCTTGCATTGGCAAAGGCGATCAACGAAGTGGATATGAAAGCTATGTCATCTGAGGAGCATTCAGCATGGATGAAAGTAGAAAAGGATTTATTGATGCATGCGGAACACATCAGCGAAACAAAAGACATTGCACACCAACGTGAGCATTTCTCATTGCTTTCACAAGGTGTTTATTCGTTAACGAAGGCATTCAAGTTAGATGAAACGGTTTACCTGCAACATTGTCCGATGTACAATGATGGAAAAGGTGCGGATTGGTTGAGCAAGGAAAGTACAGTGAAAAATCCGTATTACGGAAGTTCCATGTTGTCTTGCGGAAAAACAACAGAGACGATCAAATAAACGAATGAAGGTTTATATCAAAAACATGGTATGCAACCGTTGTAAGATGGTAGTGAAGTCTGAGTTTGAACAGCTCGGACTTCATCCGCTTACGGTTGAGTTGGGTGAAGTGGAGCTTGATCGTGCCTTATCCGAATACGATAAGGAACAGCTTGTTTTGAGGTTCGAGGAACTGGGCTTTGAATTGATTGATGACAAAAAGAGCCGGATCATTGAAAAAGTAAAAAACAGTATTGTTCAATTGGTTCATTATCCATCAGAACGACTTCGAACAAACTTGTCTCAACACATCAATGAGCAAATTCCGCTAGATTACAATTACATCAGCAACTTATTCAGTGAGGTAGAAGGTACGAGTATTGAACAGTACTATATAGCTCAGAAAATTGAACGGGTTAAAGAATTGCTGGTTTATGATGAATTGTCTTTGAGCGAAATAGCTTACCAATTAGAATACAGCAGTGTTTCACATTTGAGTAAACAGTTCAAAAAAGTTACTGGATTAACAACGTCTCATTTCAAGCAGTTGAAATCGCAAAAACGAACGCCGATAGAAAATCTGTAAATCATAACAAACGATTCCACAATTGTATCACGAACTACTAAACGAGTGTTCAGACCTTTGTGAAATAAAAATTAATGGTATGATACACACGTATAGTATTGCCGGAATGACTTGTGGAAGTTGTGAGGCAAAAGTAAAAGGAAGTTTGTTAACGTTACCTGACGTTACCTCTGTTGAGGTTTCAAAAGAGAACAAAACTGTTGTGATTGGGATGGACAAACACATTTCAATTGGCAGTTTACAAGAAGCTCTCGGAGGAAAGGAATCTCGTTACCAAATAACGGCAAAGGAGCACAGTGAATTGAGTGAGCAAGCGAAAAGTTGGATTGAAACATACAAGCCAGTTTTATTGATTTTCGGATATATCACATTGACCACATTGTTGGTTCAATTGGTTGCCCATCACTTTGATTACATGCATTGGATGCGCCACTTTATGGCAGGGTTCTTTTTGGTTTTCTCCTTTTTTAAGTTGTTGAATTTAAAAGGATTTGCAGAAAGCTATAGCATGTATGATGTTATTGCAAAACGATTCAAAGCATGGGGATATTTCTACGCACTGATCGAATTGTCGTTAGGATTGGCTTTTTTATTAGACATCGAGCCGTATATCGTAAATTGGATAACACTAGTCGTAATGACAATTAGTTTAATTGGAGTACTGCAAAGTGTACTGAATAAAAGAAAAATACAATGTGCTTGTTTGGGAGCTGTTTTCAATTTGCCAATGAGTACCATTACAATTATTGAAGATGCGCTGATGATTGCTATGAGCGCAGTAACACTGATACTATTACAATGAAAAATGCTTTAATACTGGTGTTGTTTGCACTACTCTCACTCAATACGTTCGCACAGAAAAAAGTGCGGTATGATTTGTATGTGAGAGACACCGTTGTAAATTTTTCAGGAAAACAAAAACACGCCTATGCTGTCAATGGAAGTATTCCAATGCCTGAATTGCATTTTACGGAAGGTGATACAGCTGAAATATGGGTACACAATGAATTGAGAACTGAAACTTCTATTCATTGGCATGGGTTAATCTTGCCGAATGAACAAGACGGTGTGCCTTATTTGACAACAGCACCAATTAAAGCAGGAACAACGCATTTGTATCAATTCCCCATCGTTCAAAACGGAACCTATTGGTATCACTCACACACAGGTTTGCAGGAGCAGAGTGGAATGTATGGGGCATTTATCATTCATAAGAAAGATGAGCCTAAAATGTTGGAATATACAGTTGTTTTGAGTGATTGGACAGAGATGAAGCCTTTTGAAGTGCATCGTAGATTACACATGGCCAATGACTGGTCAGCAATCAAAAAAGCCAATCTTCAAAAAGGTGCGGTGCAAAGCTATGCCGATGCAATTGGAGCAGGAAGTCTTAAAACCAAATTCGGTAACGAATGGAAACGTATGTTAGCAATGGATGTGAGCGATGTCTATTACGATAAATTGCTCACCAACGGTCGCCAAGAGGATAATGCGCCAAAGTTCAAGGCTGGCGATAAAGTAAGAATCAGAATTATCAATGGTGGTTCCTCATCTTATTTTTGGATGCGCTATTCTGGAGGTAAAATGGATGTTGTTGCCAGTGATGGAATGGACGTTGTTCCCGTGCCTGTTGATCGGTTTATTATCGCTGTTGCTGAAACGTATGACGTTATCATCACCATTCCTTCAGACAGTACCTCTTTCGAACTTCAGGCAACTTCCGAAGATCGGATCAGAAGTACATCGTTATGGCTTGGTTCTGGAGTAAAACAATTGATTTCCCCCTTAGAACCGCTGAAATATTTTGAGGGCATGCAAATGATGAACGACATGATTAAAATGGATGGAAATCTGGACGACATGGGAATGAACATGAGTTTGCAACAAATGGATATGAATGTGGTAATGTATCCCGAAATCACTGGTGGTAAGAAGAAAAAACAGAAGAGCAAACACATGAATATGAGCGATGGCAGTCAGTACAACAGTAACCAACTTTCGGAAATTGTTACGCTGAACTACAACATGCTCAAATCACCAGTAAAGACTACTTTGCCCGATGCAAAAACAACCGTTTATAACTTTGAACTAACTGGGAATATGAACCGTTATGTTTGGAGTATCAACAACAAGACAGTTTCCGAAACAGATAAAATCTTAATCAAAAAGGGAGAGAATGTACGCATCATCATTTACAATAATTCCATGATGCGCCATCCGATGCATTTACACGGACACTTTTTTAGAATCTTAAACGGCAACGGCGAATACTCACCATTGAAAAATGTATTGGACATCATGCCGATGGAAACTGACACCATTGAATTTGCAGCTACGGAAAGCGGCGATTGGTTCTTTCACTGTCATATCCTCTATCACATGATGAGCGGAATGGGTCGAATATTTTCTTACGAGAATTCACCTCCTAACCCACAATTGCCAGAACCCAAAAAAGCATTGCGAAAACTGTATGCCGATGATCGGGAGTTTCATTTCATGTTCCAAAATGACTTTGCCTCCAATGGAAACGACGGTGAAATGATGTTACAAAATACCCGTTGGAATCTTCAGGCAGAATGGCGTTTGGGTTATAACAATATGCACGGTTACGAAACAGAAACACACTTCGGACGATATATCGGAAAAATGCAATGGCTGTTTCCGTATGTAGGATTTGACTGGCGTTACCGTAAAATGGAAATGGGTGAAACGGAACGCAACCTGTTCGGACAAACAAATACCAAAGACCGCCGTGGGGTTATCTGCTTCGGTTTGCAATACACATTGCCAATGCTTATCATTGCTGATGCACGAGTTGATACTGATGGGAAATTACGTTTGCAATTGATGCGAGAAGATATTCCCCTAACGAAACGTTTGCGCTTAGGGCTGATGTATAACTCGGATTTTGAATACATGGCTGGATTAAAATATGTCTTAAATAAATCCTTTTCTTTATCAGCACATTATGATAGCGATATGGGGTTTGGTGGAGGATTTACATTTACCTATTAACAATCAATGAATACGAATAAACTAAAACTATAAATTTGAAAAAATTACTACTTACAATTCTATCCATGAATTTCCTGTCTGCTTCTTTTAGTCAGACAATCAATTGGGATGCTCCCGTTACAGTTGCAATGGGAAGTATGTACAACAACATTTATCCACGACTTACGCTAACCGATAATGATGTTCCGTTGGTTTCGTGGATGAACGATAACAATGACAAGATTTACACAGCTCGTTGGAACGGAGCTTCGTTCAATATGCCCGTAACGATCAATCCAGCAGGGGTACTTCCTTTTATTGCGACTTGGGCAGGTTCCGAAATTGCATCGTCAGGTGATACCGTATTTGTAACATTCAGCACAGATTTTAGCCAAACAAGTAAGGTCTACACGGTTAGATCATTGGATGGAGGAATGACTTTTCAAGACACTGTTCGTGTAGACCAAATTGGAACTGATACACCACGTTTCCCAACTGTTGCGGTTGGATATGGAGGAAATCCCGTAATAGCGTTTATGCAACTAGACGGAAGCTTTGGTAATGCCGAATATGCCGTTACCAAATCTATGAATGGGGGAACAAGCTATATGCCGTCTATTATACCTTCGCTAGGAGCGGTTGGAACTGTTTGTGATTGCTGTCCTGCTACAATCATTGCCAGCGGTAATCAACATGTGCTGACTTATAGAAATAATGACAATAATATTCGCAATATGTGGGCTTCATATTCCACAGACGGAAGTGCAAGTTATCCTGTTTCTTCAGAGATAGACGAGACCGATTGGATGATTATGTCTTGCCCTTCAAGCGGACCTTCTAACGTAATTAATGGTGATTCACTTGTTTCAACTTGGATGAGTAATGGAAAAGTTTATGTTGGGACTACCAATCTTACCAATCAGCAAAATGGAATGCAATTCCAGTTATTCCCTATGGGTACGGGGACAGAAAATTATCCAATCATTGCAGGAAAGGGTGATACATTGGCAGTGGTTTGGCAAGGTTCAGATGCAGGAACTCCAAGAGTGTTTTTTACAAGTTCGGTTTCAGGTGCAAGTGGATTAGGAATCGTAATTGACACCCTAACCGCAACATTCAGCGGAAATCAAACACGTCCTGATCTGGAATATTCAAACGGCAAATTTCATGTGGTTTACAGTGACGGCAATGGGAATGATGTGAAGTATTTGACGGGAACGGTTGGACAATCTGTTGGATTGGATGAAAATACAAAACCATCACTTTCAATGTTTATTAGTCAATCGGGTGAAACCTCTTCAATTCATATCCAATCGGATATCCAGCAAAATGCATCTATACTGGTGGTTAATTCACTTGGGCAAACCTTATCAACACAAGAAACCATACTTAATTCGGGGGAATCGATTATTGAACTATCCAATAGCATTTCGAAGGGAATGTGCTTTGTTACTCTTACTTCAGAATCGGGTGAGGTGATAGTACAAAAAGCTGTATTGAATAATTAGGAATTATCATTTAAATAAACAATCAACTGCCTAGCAAATGATAGGCAGTTGATTGTTTATTTAAACAGCTCAAGACGGTTTAATCCTAAAACTTATAATTATATCCAATCCTTACGACCTGTGTCTCGTAGTAGTCTGAGCTTATATAACTGAATCCATTACCTTGAATTCGTTTTTTAATGACCATTGTATTTAGCAAATCAGTAGCATTTAGAAACACTTCACCTTTACCTTTCTGTATTTTCTTTTTTATCCCCATATCCAACGAAAAACGTGAATCGATTTTCCCTTGCGGGATAATGTCAGGTGCAAGGTAAACTGCTACCAGTTGAACATCTATATCTTTCTTGAAATGAAAGGTATTATTCAGCTTTGCATTCCCTGAATAGATGCTTTGCTGATCAGCAGAAAAAGTATGTACGATTGGGTACTTATTTTCAACACTAAAAGCGTTGATTTGGTTGTAGTAAACATTTCCATTGACGTTGAAGGAATACCACTTAGCAAGATCCATAGAGAATGTCATTTCAACACCTGCATTGTAGCTTTTTCCTGCATTCTGAAATACGGCATAAATCAGGTTGCTTCCGGGAACGGTACTTGAAATGCGTGTGATTGTTCCGTTCGCTTCTCTTCCATACAAAGCAGTGTAAAAATATCCTTTTTCCAAAGCTGATTTAAAGCCTAATTCTAATGAGTTGGTGAACTGAGGTTTTAACGCAGGGTTCCCGACTTTGATTATTTCGGCATCGTCATACTTAGGGAAAATACGAATGTCTACTTCATTTGGTCTATCAACTCGACGATTATAAAATAAGGAGATTTTGTTTTTGTCATTGAACTTGTACGCCAATCGCATGGTTGGAAAAGGCTGCATATAATTATACCCATCACTTTTATAAGTGCTGTGATTGGGGTTCACTTTATAATTCAATAAAACGTATTCTACCCGCAAACCAATTTCGGCTTCTACTTTCTTACGATCCACAATATAGTTCCCGTAAATAGCTGGAATTACTTCCTTGTAATTTGCCCATCCACCTGCAGTCGTGTCTAAGGGCGAATTGATGCCAGGGTAGAATTGCATGTTTGTCGGAATGGTTCGGTAACGGAATTTAGCACCTGTTTCCAAACGACCGAATTTCAATGGTTTTACGTAATCCAAATTGAAATCTGCTACCTGTTCATCGGAAAGCAATTTAAATGAATCATGTCCTGTATATGTTGGATAGATGTTGTCGAAGAAATATTTTTCATTTTCACGGTGAAAAGTGTAGTTAAATCCGGCATTCAAAATATGACCGGCTTGAGCGAATTTATGTTGGTAGGCAAGAGTCCCCATAGCGGTAGTCTTCAACTCATCTTCTAAGAATTGCCATAAGCGGATGCGTTCGGATGAATCCCTGTTGAAAAAAGGTTGGTCGCCATTGTCTATAATCTTTTCCATTCCATACAGACCCGAAATAGTTAAAGTGTTCTTGTCATTGAAAGAATAATCAAAACCTAATTTGGCATTTGCGAAGTGCGTATTTCTGTTTCTCTTGGTTTGTTGGTCGATAATCGTTCCGTCGTCGTACGTTCGGGTAACGAATTCGTTCTTATTTAAGGTTTGTGTGTATAGGTAATCACCTTGGAAAAACAGGTTCATTTTGTTTTTTCGATAGCTCAATGAAACCGTTGGATTGACTTTTGGGGTGTACTGATATTGCGGACGAATGGTAGGCAGGTTTTCTTTTTTAACCCACAAAGCTCCCAAACCGCTATTCAGTCCAACTTTTCCAGAAAAACCTTCCTGCTTGTTTTTCTTTAGGATGATATTGATGATTCCCGCGTTTCCATTCGCATCGTATTTCGAAGAAGGATTATTGATGATCTCAATGCGTTCAATTGCAGATGCGGGAATATTATCCAACCCATACTGATCTCCAAATCCTGTCAATGCTGTTTGTTTTCCATCAATAAGGATCGTTACTTTTTCATTTCCACGTAGTTGTACTTTTCCGTCCTGAACGGTAACGCCTGGTAGGTTCTGCATTGCCTGTAAAACAGATCCTCCGCTTTGGCTCACATTGTCTTCAACAGAAAACACTTTTTTATCCATCTTATCACTTACCTCTTCGATTTGACCAGTAATTACTACTTCTTCTAAAGACTCAACGGTCTCTTCCAATTGGATCACCGACAAATCCAAAAAGTCGGAAAGTGAACCCACATAGATGAGTTTATTCAATGTACTGTATCCAAAGGAAGTTACAACTAAAACATAGTTGCCTGTTTTAACCGGTGAAAGGGAAAAGCGACCTTCTTCATCGGTAATTGTTCCGATCACAAGGGCAGAATCGATTTCTGTTTTGAGGACAACCTGAACATAGGGTAAAGCAGTATTATCCGCCTTACCCTTAATTGTTCCGGAGACCGTTACATTTCCACTTTGAGCAAATACCTGAGATGAAAGGATTAGCCCTATCAAGACAATCCAATTTCGGAAATGGAGGATTTTCATGTTATTCAGTAATCACTTTGATGAATGTACCATTGCTATCGAAAATAACGTCTTTTTTGTTTACCTCAGCTTCGTAGTTGACTGTACCATCATTTAGAACAATTTTAGCAGCTTCTTTTACTTTTTGACCTTTGTAATTCAATTCTATATAGTCTAAAACTGCCTTTGGAAGTGCGCTCGTTTCCATTTCTGTTTCTGTTTCCAAGATAACACCACTTGTATTGATAACTACAGAAGTTTCTATTTCACCGTTTTCAAATTCGGCTTCGTAATTCGAACCTTCTTGTTCCCAATCCACATCAGTAATTGTTGGAAATTGTTTTTTGAAAGCCTCCTGAACTGTTGCCGGGATTTTCGAGCCTTTTCCTTCCTTTTCTGTTTTTTGAGCAGAACTACATCCAGCTATTGATAGTGCCAATGTTCCTGTTAAGATTAATCGTTTCATGAAGATTATTTTATAAGTTACAAGACAAACTTCCGAACCGATTCTGAAGACATTTAGAATTCAATACTGAAGGCGTGTAAATGATCATTAAATTGATAAGAAAGCGTCCAATTATAACGATCACAAATTTCTTTGGAGATTGCAAGTCCTAAGCCGCTATTGGTTGTCTCAGAAGATGAAATTCCAAAACGAATAAACAAATTATCCGCACTCAATGAGGCTGCCCCAGTATTCGAAAAAGTGAGTTTATTGCCAGTTAGATTAATTCGTAAAATATCATTCTTATTACCATGCCTAATCACGTTTGTAGCTAAGTTATTGAATAACACTTCCAATAAAGTAGGATTACATTTCACGGAATAATGTTCGACGTTCATTTGAACGTGAATACCTTTGCTTTGAAAGTAATCATCCAACAATTCAATATTCTCTGCTAATGTTTGTTTAATATTTACTGGCATCTCTTCTGCAAACTGATGATTTTCTATTTTGGCTAAAAGCAAAAGATTCTTATTGATTCGCGAGATTCGGGAAAGACTTGAATTGATCGCTTCAATAGTCGAAGCTTCTTGTTCGGACAGGGTGTTATTCTGCAACAAGACATCCATTTTGGTTTTTAAAACAGACAAAGGAGTTTGCAATTCGTGAGAAGCGTTTTCGATGAACCGTTTTTGTTGATTGAATGTAGTCGCATTCTTTTTAATCAATGTGGTCAGCTCTTGATTCAATTCTTCAAATTCCTCAATATCGGATTGTTCAAATTGAATGTGCTGGTCTTTACTTAGATCAAAGTTCTTGAGTTGATCCAGGGTTTTGTAGAATGGTTTCCAGCTTTTTTTAGAAATTCGTTTGTTTAAAAAGACAAAACCAATAACTAAAAGAAAAAAGAAAAATACCGTAACAAAGGCAATTGCAATCAGCGTTTCATCTGCTTCTTCGACATTCGTAGAGATCGTCAGCTGATAAGGTTTTTCATTCACCCAAATCGCAGTAGATAAAACCCTGAAGCGATCTATTTCATGCTCGAAAGGATTGTAGGTTCTCGTTGTATAAATACGATTTTGGGTTATGTTCTTTTCGTCAATAGCGACCAACTTTGTTCCCGGTTGCAGTTTATTCCAAATTTTAAGTGTTTGGTTGAGTTGTTTTTCATCGACTTTTGCCGTTTGAATTCCCTTTTCCATTCGTTTACGGATGATCCAGTTGTGTTCATCCAATTCTTCCATCCAAATAGCATCGACAACAAAATAGTAGACAGGAACACTGCATACCAAAATAACGAGTGCGTAAATGGTGAATGATCGAAAAGGTTTATCCAGTAATTTACTCATAGTTCCCATTTATAGCCCGTTCCGTAAATTGTTTTGAGATAATTATCGCATCCTGCTTCGGTCAACTTCTTTTTGAGGTTCTTTACATGAGCATACACGAAATCGTGATTATCAAACATATCTGCAATGTCTCCGGAAAGATGTTCTGCCAATGCATTCTTCGAAATGACCTTATTCTTATTGCCCAAAAAGAGCAACAACAAATCAAATTCTTTTTTAGTGAGTGAAACTATATTTGAGCCAACCGTAACTGTTTTGGAAAGTATGTCTACTGTCAATTCATCGTGTGTTATGGTATTCGAATTGTCAAATTGCTTTCTACGAATAACTGAATAGATGCGTGCAGATAGTTCGGATAGATGAAAGGGTTTGGCTAAATAATCATCCGCTCCCAACTGTAATCCCTTAATTTTATCGTCAAGCGCACCTTTTGCGGAAATGATAATAACACCATCCGAACGTTTTTCAGCTTTCAGTCTTTCCAGTACTTCCAAACCATTACCAAAGGGAATCATTAAATCCAATAAAATACAGTCGTACGTGTATGCAGAAATTTTGTCAATAGCTTGGTTATAATCTGCTGCCAGTTCACACAAATAATCTTGGGCATTCAAGTATCCAATAATATCTTTTGATAATTCGAGTTCGTCCTCTATAATTAGAATTTTCACTCGATAAAGATACAATGCAAATTCTGAAGGAATTTTGAATTGTTTTTACTCCTCTAATAAGCAATAATTATGTTTTCTATTTCTAATAGAAAAAGTAACTTTATAATTCAGCAAAGACATTCGCGGAAAATTTCAACTTTCACACGGCGTCTAACCTCACCATTTAATTTTTAAAATCAACGACAGAAACACTTGTTTTTCATTATATTTATGCCCAATGAATAAACTGAAAAAAGCATTTGTTTTGTTTCTTGTTCTGGTGATTACTTTCCCAGGAGAAACAGCGCATGCCTTTTCTTTTGTTCCAAAATTCATTGCTCATTACAATCATCACAACGAGGAGCACCATGAAATAGGGTTTCTTGAATTTATTGGTGAACATTTTACAAGTGATCAGGAACACGACAAACACGAACATCACGATAGCGAACAGGAGAATTGCCCCTTTTCACATAACCATGGAACAGCTCAATTGGTTTATATTTTCAAAAAAGAACCCAATCTGATCATAGAGCATACAACGGTTGTTGTAGACAAAGAAAAATCTGAATTACCTGATTACCGCTTTACCTTTTCCGAATACAACGGAAGCATCTGGCAACCGCCTAAAATAGCTTAATACACTCGTTTCTCGAAATTCCGAATACCTTCGGAAGAGCTATTTATTACATTAAATTTTATTTTATGCTGGATGCAGTTATTCGCTTTTCCATTAGGAATAAGCTAATTATAGGCATGCTAATGCTTGCTTTAGTTGGTTGGGGAAGTTATTCATTGACAAGACTTCCCATTGATGCCGTTCCTGATATTACAAACAATCAGATTCAAATTATTACTTCCGCTCCCTCGCAGTCGGCACAGGACATTGAGCGGTTGGTTACTTACCCTGTGGAGCAGTCGGTTGCCACCATACCAGAGATTGAAGAAGTGCGATCCTTTTCACGCTTTGGATTAAGCGTTGTTACCGTTGTCTTTAAAGATGGCGTAGACATTTATCAGGCTCGCCAAATGGTTTCCGAACGGCTAACAGTAGCTATGAACGAGATTCCTTCAGGTGTTGGAATCCCTGAATTGGCACCTGTTACAACAGGATTGGGCGAGATTTACCAATACACCATTCACGCCAAAAAAGGGTATGAAAAAAAGTACTCCGCTATGGAACTGCGTACTATTCAGGATTGGATTGTGCGCCGCCAGCTATTGGGTGTAGAAGGTATTGCCGATGTGAGCAGTTTCGGAGGTTACCTAAAGCAATACGAAGTTGCCCTGAACCCCGATAAACTCAATAGTTTGGGAATCACCATAACCGATGTGTTTAACGCACTTGAAAAAAACAACCAGAACACAGGAGGTGCATACATTGATAAAAAACCAAATGCTTGGTACATCCGCAGTGAAGGATTGATTGGAAGCATTGAAGACATCAAACGTATCGTTGTGAAACAAATGGACAACGGATTGCCTGTTTTAATTCGGGATGTGGCACAGGTTCGCTTTGGAAATGCCATTCGCTATGGAGCTTTAACCTACAACGATAAAGGAGAAGCCGTGGGTGGAATTGTGATGATGCTGAAAGGAGCAAATTCCTCGCAGGTCATAGCGAACGTAAAAAAACGGATTGCACAAATTGAAAAAACGTTGCCCAAAGGTGTACGCATTGAACCCTTTTTAGATCGCACAAAATTGGTAGACAGTGCCATTGGAACGGTTTCAAAAAACTTGTTGGAAGGTGCGCTGATAGTGATATTTATTTTGGTCTTGTTCCTCGGAAATTTCCGTGCAGGATTGATTGTGGCTTCCGTCATTCCATTGGCAATGCTGTTTGCCATTTCATTGATGAATTTATTCGGTGTTTCAGGAAACCTGATGAGTTTGGGAGCAATAGATTTCGGATTAATTGTGGATGGTGCAGTAATCATTGTGGAGGCAACACTCCATCACATGAAACACCTGCAAGTTGATCGAAATCTGACACAACATGAAATGGACAAAGAAGTCTATAAATCTGCGAGTAAAATCCGTTCATCGGCAGCATTCGGAGAAATCATTATCTTAATTGTTTATCTGCCCATTTTAGCGTTGGTTGGCATTGAAGGAAAGATGTTCAAGCCCATGGCGCAAACGGTTTCTTTTGCCATCTTGGGTGCATTTCTACTCTCCCTTACTTACGTTCCAATGATGAGTGCCTTGTTTTTGAGCAAGAATACCAAACACAAACGTAATTTTTCAGATCGCTTAGTGGATGCCATTCAGCGAGTGTACAATCCTATTATCAACAAAGCACTGAATGTTCCGAAATGGATCATTGGTTCTGCGGTAGTATTGTTTGTTGCGTCTTTGTTATTGTTTACCAAATTGGGTGCAGAATTCCTTCCCTCCTTGGACGAAGGCGATTTTGCGGTCGAAACCCGTGTGATGTCTGGTAGCAGTTTAGAAGAAACCATTGATGCGTCGAACAAAGGCTCTAAAATATTATTGGAGCGTTTTCCCGATGAAGTGGAAATGGTAGTTGGGAAAATTGGTTCGGGAGAAATACCCACCGATCCCATGCCCATTGAAGCCTGCGATATGATGGTGATTTTGAAAGACAAATCAAACTGGACAAAAACAAAAGACAAAGACGAACTGGCTAACCTGATGACTGAGGAGTTGGAAGATGTTCCGGGAGTTACCTTCGGATTTCAGCAACCCATTCAAATGCGTTTCAACGAACTCATGACGGGAGCAAGACAAGACGTAGTGATCAAAGTCTACGGGGAAGATTTAGACATGCTGACCAGTTACTCCAAGAAAATTGCAGGGATTGTAGGTACTATCGACGGCGCAACTGATTTGTACCTCGAAAATGTAAAAGGCGCACGTCAAATTCTTATTTCCTATGATCGGGATGCACTTGCCCGCTTTGGTTTGAACATTGAAGACATCAATACCGTTATCAATTCCGCATTTGCAGGACAATCGGCGGGATTGGTGTATGAAGGTGAAAAACGTTTTGATCTAGTGGTTAGAATGGAAAAGGAACTGCGCACAAGTATCGAAGACGTTCAGAACTTATACGTGAAAGCACCTAATGGAAATCAGATTCCACTTTCACAAGTAGCAAGTGTTTGTTTTGATGATTTAGCACCTATTCAGATTCAGCGAGACGATGCAAAACGAAGAATAACCATTGGATTCAACGTGCGTGGGCGAGATGTAGAAAGCCTCGTCAAAGAACTTCAACAGAAAGTAGAACAAAACGTTGACTTTGCACCTGGTTATTATCCAACTTACGGCGGAACATTTGAGAACCTGCAAGAAGCACGAGGTCGTTTGTCAATAGCCGTTCCCGTTGCATTGTTACTCATCTTGATGTTACTTTATTTCACCTTCAGTTCCATGCGTCAAAGTTTGCTGATTTTTTCAGCCATTCCATTGTCTGCAATTGGTGGAGTAGTTGCCTTGTGGTTGCGTGATATGCCTTTTAGTATTTCTGCGGGAGTCGGTTTCATTGCACTCTTCGGAGTAGCCGTGTTGAATGGTATTGTTCTCATTGGAGAATTCAACCACTTGAAAAAAGAAGGTATAGACGACGTGAAAGAGCGCATTTTAAAAGCAACGCAGACCCGTCTGCGTCCAGTTGTAATGACAGCAGCAGTTGCTTCCCTCGGATTCTTGCCCATGGCACTTTCTCACGGAAGCGGTGCAGAGGTTCAAAAACCATTGGCAACCGTTGTTATTGGTGGATTAATTACTGCCACATTACTCACTTTGGTAGTGCTTCCATGCATTTATTACCTCACAAATAGACCGAAAGCCATGAACAAAAAGACAAGATTCATCACCAAACCAATCGGAATCCTCATTCTTGGTTTACTGGTAGCGCAATTCGGATATGGACAAACTACCCTTTCATTGGATTCTGCATTGCAGGTTGCTTACTCAAACAATAAAAGTTTGCAATCCAAATCGAAACAAATCCAGTATTACGATCAGTTGAAGAAAACCAGTAGTGAATTGCCCAAAACAGATGTAAGTGTAATGATTGGTCAGTACAACAGTTATTACAAAGGCGATAACAACATTACCATTTCGCAAACCATTCCTTTTCCAACGGTATTTGTTGCAAAGTCGAATTTAGCACAATCTCAATCCGAAGGGGCTACTTTGGCACTTGCAGTATCTAAAAATGAGTTGACCTTCGAAATTCGTCAGCTCTACACGCAAAGTACCTACTGGAATTCCTACAAAAAACTGTTAGCAAAGCAAGACACCTTGTTGCAACGTTTTGCAAAAGCAACCGATTTGAATTATCAGACAGGAGAAGGATCATTACTCGAAAAAACAACCGTTGAAACTCGTTTGAATGAGGTGCATAGTAAGCAGAATCAAGTAGATGCCGAGTTGAATGGAATAGCCCGAAGATTACAGTTTTTGTTAGGTTCTAAAACGTCTGTTCAATTCGAAGTAAGCGCGCTCACTCCACTAAACATGATTTCGTTGCAAGATACATCGGCATTGAAAAACAATCCACAAGCCGAGTATTTGGAACAGCAGATTGCCATTGCAGAAAATGAGCGAAAACTTATGACCAATTCGGCTCTTCCGGAGTTTCGGGTAGGCTATTTCAATCAAACACTATACGGTGGGTTGCTTGCTGAAAATTCAACCCAGTTGGCAGGACGTTCAGATCGTTTTCAAGGATTTCAGGTTGGTTTAACCATTCCGCTTTGGTTTGGTCCTGATCTAAACAAAGCTAAAGCCGCTTCCATTAATCGGGACGTGAAAAGTTTGGAGTACGAGAGTTATTTGAACGGATTACAAAGCGAGTACGAAAAGGCACTAATGAAAGTACAATCGAGTAAAAACCTAATGGATTATTACACCACTTCAGCCATGCCGAATGCCGAACTGATTGAAAAGCAATCCATCAAATCATTCGAATTGGGTGAAATCAATTTCACGACACATTTATTAAATACACAGCAAACAATAGCTATTGGTGAAGGGTACTTAAACGCAGTAATCGAATACAATTCAAGCCTGCTTTACCTGAACTACCTAATGGCTGAATGATAGAAAAATTAGAGATATGAAAACGAATTGGTTAATATATTTAGCGTTCCTTGGTTTACTTGCATCTTGCGGAGGTGAAGAAGCAAGCACGGAACCGAAAGAAGAACATCACGACGAACAAGCTGAAACAGTTGAATTGACACAGGCGCAATATGAATCTGCTGAAATTTCACTGGGAAGTATCGAAAAACGAAGCATTAGTGGAGTTATTTCTGTGAACGGCTTTTTAGATGTTCCGCCTCAAAGTAAAGTTTCTGTTTCCGCACCCATGGCAGGGTTCGTAAAATCTACACAGTTATTGCCAGGTTCAAAAGTTTCAAAAGGACAAGTTGTTGCCATCATGGAAAATCAGGACTACATCCAATTGCAACAAGAGTATTTGGAAAACTACGGACAACTGGAGTTTCTGAATTCAGAGTACGAGCGTCAAAAAGAATTGGCAAAGGAAAACATAAATGCCAAAAAATCATTGGAACAGGCGAAGGCAAATTACCTGTCTGCAAAAGGGCGCATTGAAGGGTTAAAATCCCGATTGGAACTGTTGAAAATCAATGTCAATAAACTTCAAAACGGAAAAATTCAGAACACCATCAATCTGTATTCTCCGATTTCGGGGTACGTTACCAAAGTAAACACCAATATTGGGGCATTTGTGAACCCAACCGATGTGCTAATTGAAATTGTAAACACCGCAGAGTTACACGTTGAATTGACTGTTTACGAAAAAGACATTCCCTCTATTCGTGAAGGACAACGGGTATTGTTCAGTTTGACCAATGAAACGAAGGAGCGTGAAGCACGTGTAAAATTGATTGGAAGAGAAATCAACAGTGAACGCAGTGTAGAAATCCATTGCGACATCACCAAAAACGACAAAGAGTTGATTCCTGGAATGTACTTGAAAGCCGTGGTTGAAACAGATAATGCCATGGTTACTGCCGTGCCTGAAAGTGCCATTGTCACTTATGAGGGTAAATCCTACATTTTCATCAAAGAAAAAGAACATCAGGAAGGCAAAGAGAAAAACGTTGTCTTCAAAATGGTGGAAATTGTTGTTGGAAAAGCAGAAGCAGGTTTCGTTGCAATCACACTTCCTGAAGGATTCGATTTGAGAAAGCAATTGGTAGTGCGTGGAGCATACAGTTTGTTAGCAAAAATGAAAAATTCCGAGGAAGAAGGCGGACATGCTCATTAATAATCTTGGGGCAAAGGCTTGGAGGATCTTAACATGAAGTAATGACTTTTTCATCTCTGAGTTCTTTGCCCTTATTCAATTAAAAGATATGATTAGTAAAGATCCAAATCACGTTCATACCTACGATGCACAGGGCAGAATGACGTGCTGTTCGTTGGAAGAAAAGATAGATGCCAAAACGGGTACTCCACACAGTTGTTGTGAGGTTCATGAACAAGAAGCAGAAGACGGGCACGATCATTCTCACGGAGAAAAACCGAGTTGGATGCAGTACGCTCCTGCAATCGTAAGTTTCACACTTTTGTTAACGGGAATATTGTTCGAACAGGTCTTCAAACCTGCTTTTTTCAAAGATCCCATCAAACTCATTTGGTATTTAGTGGCATACGTTCCCGTTGGCTTACCTGTGATGATCGATGCAGTTAAATCCATCGCAAAAGGAGCATTCTTTTCCGAGTTCTTCCTGATGACCATTGCCACAGTCGGTGCGTTTTTTATTGGCGAATATTCCGAAGGAGTTGCCGTAATGGTATTCTATTCCATAGGCGAATTGTTTCAATCATTAGCCGTACAGAAAGCCAAACGAAGCATCAAAGCCTTGCTTGATATTCGACCTGATACCGTCAATGTTTTGCGGGATGGACAGTTGAAAAGTGTTTCCCCTTCAGAAGTTCAGATCGGAGAAGTCATTCAGGTAAAGTCAGGAGAAAAAGTAGCATTAGACGGTGAATTGATTTCCGATACTGCCTCATTCAATACCGCTGCATTAACGGGTGAAAGCAAACCCGATAACAAAGCAAAAGGCGAAACCATATTGGCAGGAATGATCAACCTTCAATCTGTTTCAGATATTCGGGTTACTGCTTTGTTCAAAGACAGCAAGCTTTCCAAAATATTGGCAATGGTTCAGGATGCCACTTCACGCAAATCCCAAACCCAATTGTTCATTTCAAAGTTTGCAAAAGTCTATACACCAATCGTGGTGTTTCTGGCGGTCGGAATCTGCTTACTTCCTTCTTTGTTCGTGTCTGATTATCAATTTTCAGACTGGTTGTACCGAGCATTGGTATTCTTGGTGATTTCCTGTCCGTGTGCATTAGTGATTTCCATTCCATTGGGCTATTTCGGCGGAATCGGTTTGGCATCCCGAAACGGAATCCTGTTCAAAGGTTCCAATTACTTGGATGTAATGACCAAGATTGATACTGTGGTGATGGACAAAACAGGTACACTGACCAAAGGCGTTTTCAACGTGCAAGAAGTTGTTGCCGGAGGAATCGATCCAATGGAATTGTTGAGGCTTACTGCATTCATTGAAAGCAAATCAACACATCCTATAGCTTCAGCAATAGTTCAATTTGCAGGAGATTCACCTAACAATGCTACAATCCAGCAAGTCGAAGAGATTTCGGGACATGGTTTGAAAGGAATAATAGATGGAAAAGAGGTTTTAGCAGGGAATTTAAAGCTGTTGAAGAAATTTGCTATTGCTTTCGATTCCGAACTAGAACAGATTGTAGAAACTATTGTGGTAGTTGCCATAAATGGAAAATATGCGGGTTACATCACCATTGCAGACGAAATCAAAGAAGATGCCGAGCAAGCAATCAAAGATTTGCACGGTTTAGGAATCAAAACAGTTATGCTTTCAGGCGACAAGCTAAGCATCGTAAATAAAGTAGCTAAAGCACTTTCAGTTGATGAAGCTTTTGGTGATTTACTTCCCGAACATAAAGTAGAAAAAGTACAGGCGTTGAAGGATCAGAAAAGAACCCTTGCCTTTGTGGGCGATGGTGTGAACGATGCTCCAGTAATTGCTTTAGCAGATGCAGGAATTGCCATGGGCGGTTTGGGAAGCGATGCAACCATTGAAACCGCTGATATTGTCATTCAGAACGATGAACCGTCAAAAATTGTTTCGGCAATCAAAATCGGGAAACTCACAAAGAAGATCGTTTGGCAAAACATCATGTTGGCAATGGGGGTTAAAGTGATTGTTTTAGCTCTTGGTGCGGGAGGAATAGCAACCCTATGGGAAGCCGTTTTTGCCGATGTCGGAGTAGCGTTATTAGCCATTCTGAATGCTGTTAGAATTCAAAGGGTGAAACTGGTTTAGGTTTCATTGGAACTATATAAAATGGTAGATTTATGCATCTACTTTAAACTAAAAAAGTCAAGTATGAAAAAACAACTACTGGTTCTTTCCATGCTATTATTTACAGTAATATCATTTGCACAGGAACAAAAAAAGCTGCCGTCGGTATCATTAAACACAGTTGACGGAGAACAGGTTAATACAGGGAATTTAGGTATTAAAGGACCAATTATTATTACGTTTTGGGCATCGTGGTGTCCAACTTGTAAAAGAGAAATGGGAACATTAAACGAACTCTATGCCGATTGGCAGGAAGAAACAGGAGTTACCATTGTAGCAGTATCGGTTGATGATGAAAAGACAAAAAACAATGTTCCGACTTTGGTAAACGCAAATGGTTGGGAATTCTTAGTTTTGATGGACTCAAATAGCGATTTTAAAAGAGCAATGGGCGTTAGTAATACTCCCCACACCTTTTTGATCAACGAGAGTGGCGAGATTGTTTATACCAGAAACAATTATTCTCCTGGCGATGAAGACTTGTTGTATGAAGCATTATTAAAACTTAAAAAATAGAAGATGAGAACAATATTATTTATAGCATTTTTATTTGCTACTCAACTAGTTGTAGCACAGAAAGCACCGAAAAGACAAACAATCACAGTTAAAACTCCGAACACATGCAGTCATTGTAAAGTATGTGAAACGTGTGGAGGGAAATTGGAAAGTGAAATGGTTTTTGTGAAAGGAATCCAGTTGGTAACTTACAACGAAGCTGACCAAACGACAACTGTAGTTTATTGGACTAAGAAAATCACACCTGAACAAATTCGTAAAGAGATTTCACTACTTGGTTTTGATGCCGATGAAGTGAAAGCTGATCCAAATGGTTACAAGCAACGTGATGGTTGTTGCAAAGGAGAAGAATAGAAAATTGATAAAATCAGAAATGGAAAACATGGATAACAAGGGACATTGGGAAACAGTTTATGAAACAAAAACATCCGACCAAGTAAGTTGGACACAGGAAGTTCCAAAAACGTCTCTTGAATTTATAGGCTCGTTGAATTTGGAAAAATCTGCACGCATCATCGATATTGGTGGTGGAGACAGCAAACTGGTTGATTTCTTATTGGAAGATGGTTTTGAAAACATTACCGTCTTGGATATTTCAGAAAAAGCACTGGAACGAGCTAAGGAAAGATTGGGATCAAAAGCCGATTTAGTGAATTGGGTCGTGAGTGATATTACAGCGTTTGAACCCAACACGACATTTGACGTTTGGCACGACAGAGCTGCTTTTCACTTTTTGACCACTACGGAACAAATTGAAAAGTACATGACAACTGCCCGAAATTCTGTAACGGGTTATTTAACTATCGGAACGTTCTCCGAAAATGGTCCGAAAAAATGCAGTGGGTTAGACATCAAGCAGTACAGTGAAGAAACATTGACTGCCGAATTGCAAAACGGATTTGAAAAGATTCGCTGTATAACCGAGGATCATACAACACCATTTGATACCACACAAAATTTCCTGTTTTGTAGTTTCCGCAAGAGTTAAATAACCTATTATTTGTGATAATGAGTAAGGCTAAAAATTTAAGCAAATGGGGTGTAATTGGAATGCTGTTAGTGGCAATTCTCTCACCGTGCTGTTTTCCAATATTTGCGCTAGCTGCATCTGCACTTGGTTTGGGTAGTTTCGAGGTTTTCGGTGGTTGGACAATGTGGATTTTTCAAATAATGGTCGTTGTATCATTGGTTGGTTTTTTCATTTCATACAGGAAACACAGATGTATGTATCCGCTCATGATTGCAATTCCAAGTGCCATTCTGATCTTTTACGGATACCATTTCAACAATAGCAAATACTGGGTCTATTTCCTTTATGCAGGAATGCTAGGACTGTTGGTTGCAACAATTGTAGATTATTATCGCCACAGATTACATGGTCGTTGTTGTGATTCAGATGAGGAAGTAGAATTGCATTCCACCATTACTTGTCCCAACTGCGGACACAAAAAGGATGAAATCATGCCCACGGATGCATGTACTTATTTTTACGACTGTGAGAAGTGCAAAACAGTTCTAAAACCGTTGGAGGGTGATTGTTGCGTTTATTGCAGTTACGGAACAGTGAAATGTCCACCCATTCAAAAAGGAGAAAGTTGCTGTTAAACACCATGCATCTGCTACTTTAACCCCTGAGAACGGGAATTAGAGGGAATATAGAGGATTATTTATAACCCTCTGGGAACGTTGGGAGTACAATAGTACCCTTATTCGTACCCTAAACTCAATGATTATTCTTAAATCATTGATAAATAGCATTTTAAATCTGTGTTTTGATTCTTTATTTGTTCCACATAGTCACATAGACTTTTCGCATAGAAACATAGTTGATTTAGAATATGCTGTGTTAACCTCATTGGTGTCTGGTTTTAATATTTTAGCTATTAAAACCGATGTGCCTAAGTCAAAACTATTTGAAGGATGTGTTTCAATAACACTTTAGTTCCTCATTTGAAACTATTTGGTACGATTTTACGTTTAAGAAATCGCATGAAATCTGTTGGATTGATTTTGCTACTCTGCCTATTCGTAGGACTCACATCTCCTGAAAAAACGGAACGTGTTGCCTTCGGTGTGCGCATTGGTTTGGTAGCGAACGGACAGATGGTGAATTATGTTGCGATCAAATACAACGCTACCGGAACAATCAAAGAACAACGATTCTATACCCGAGATGAGTTTATTCATGTTCTTAGTGGCGATTGGCCGACGCCATACAATCCAACGATGACAAACTTGTTCGAACAGAACAAGATTGAAGGTGGTGTAATCTTCAAAAAGGAATTCATGAAGAAATACACCTACTGCGCTGCGTTTGATAGTTTATGGAAGATACGTTATGCTGATTATCCCGCAAGAGGTGGGCCAAACGAACGTGGTTGGAGTGTAGGAATTTATAGTCCTTCGTTGAAACAAACCAAGTACCTGGCAGAACGTTATAACATTTCGTATTTAGATAACGATTATGTTATGGACACGAATTTTTGGCATTTGCTGCGTGATGTCACGGATTCGGTTTGGATAAAGGAGTATAAAGGTTTGAAATGATGTTGATTGAAAATTGGTAGGGGCGGCCTTCGACTCCGCTCAGTCACCCTCACCCTTATTAGTTTTTGAAAAATATATACGCATTCAACGACGTTGCAATTAACATCCATACCAAATAAGGCGCCAACCAAAAGGATTTTTCCTTTAAGCCTGGCCAGTATCTGTAGAACATCACCATGATGAGAATTGTCAAAGCGCTGATGATAATCAATCCAAAGGCAATGTTATGTGAATAGAAGAAAACCGGATTCCATAATACATTGAGTACCCATTGAACAGCAAACATGATGTAAAAACCGCGTGAGTTAATCAATTTGGATCCGTAAGCCATGTAAATCGCAAAACAAATCATAATGCTTGTCCAGGCGAACCCGAAGACCCAACCAGGAGGCGTCCATGGTGCCTTGTTCAAATTTGCATACCAATCTGAAGGAACACCATCGCTTGTATAATAACTACCAATGGCCAATGCGGCAAAGTTCAAAACGATAAAAAACAGAATTCTGTAAACCATACTTCTTCAATTGTATTTCCTCTTTTATGTGGAAACAGATCTTTTCCAAGGTAGGAATAATGATGAGGATATGGTGTTAAATCTTGCTAAGAAAAGTTGTATAGTTTACGTGTGCACTAAAACAAAAAAACCACCTGCTTTCACAGATGGTTTCAGTTTTTATTTGAAATGGATCTTACGATCTTTTCAATTCTTTCAATGTGCTGAAGAATACCAATCCGTATCCTGTAGCCAGCATCGCGTGGAACGGAACCATTCCGAAATCCATGTAGATTGCTCTATTCACTGCAGTGAAACCAAAAACAATCATCAAGATTCCTTCTCCGATCGTGATAAGTGAAATGCTCTTTTTGTCGTATTTGTTTCCTTTGAATTCCTTTTTGCTGTTTACATTGAATTTAGGAGTTCTTACAAACGAAGATTTAATTCCTAAATAACCTTCCAATACAGCGACGGTGTTACTCAATGACAATCCTAGAGAAACAACAAGGAATTGGAAGAAACGACCAACAAAACGGAAGAAAGATGTAAATGTATTGCTTGTTTTGTCGCGGTATGCCAACCAGTAGTAATACATTAAGAAAACAGTACTGGAAATAAATACCGAACCAAATTTAATGACGTAGTTCAAATCAGAGAAGCTGTCTTTGATATGCAATACTGCCAAGCTCATCAACGACATGATCAGAATGAAAACGAAAACTGAAGAATTGAAAAGGTGAGACATTCCGTGAATACGGTCGCTCAATTTCACCCCTTTAAATGTTAAGATCGTTTTCCACATTTTTACGAAACATTCAGCTCCACCTTTCATCCAACGGTGCTGTTGTGCTTTCAATGCCGACATTGTAATTGGCAATTCAGCCGGTGCAACAATGTTTTCCATGTATTTGAATTTCCATCCGCGTAATTGTGCACGGTAGCTCAAATCCAAATCTTCAGTCAGTGTATCGTGTTCCCAACCACCAGCGCTTTCAATACACTTTTTGCGCCATACACCGCCAGTTCCATTGAAATTGATAAAGTGTCCTGCTGCATTTCTACCACCTTGTTCAGCGGCAAAGTGACCATTCAAACCAAAAGCCTGAAGTTCTGTAAGCAATGAGTATTTTTTGTTCAAGTGTCCCCAACGCGTTTGTACTACTCCGATATCATCTGAATCGAAGTTTGGCATTACACGTTTCAACCAATCTGGTTCAGGAACGAAATCCGCATCAAAAATGGCAATGTAATCACCTTTTACCTGATCCATTGCTGAATCAAGTGCTCCGGCTTTGTAACCGGTTCTGTCAACACGGTGAATGTGTGCAATTTGAATTCCGCGAGCGGCAACTTCAGCAACTTTTGCAGCGATAATATCTTTTGTTTCGTCCGTTGAATCGTCCAAAACCTGAATGTCGAATTTATCTCTTGGATAATCGAAAGCCGCACATGCTTCAATGATGCGTTCTGCAACATATTCTTCGTTATACATTGGCAACTGAATAGTTACTCTATGCGCGTTTTCAGGGTCAAACGGAATCTCAGGTTTAGTTGCCACCTTCTTTCTGTTTCTCGCATAAGCAATTGAAAGTGAAAGTTGAAGAATAGAGTAGAAGAATACCAAAACCAAACAAATACCATAAATCACCAAAATGATCTTTGCCACAAGGTGTGACCAGTAATGTTCTTTCTCACCTGAATCTCCCCAGTTGAACAACCATGTTACTTTCGTTGAAGAGCGGAATGGATTCTTTTGATCCATTTTGTACTCTGATGTATGATCAGTATCGATTTTTACAACGAAAGTTTCTTCTTTATAGTTTTTATCCGCTACAGATAAGTTGAATTTTACGGTGTCTGCAGCCTCTAGCTGTACATCCTTGAAAAAGAATTTACCGTCAGCATCAGTAGTAGTAAGGTATTTCTTACCTGTTTTCTGGTTTACCAACTGAACTGGAACATCATCCAATGCACCGTCGGTTCTTAAGTCACGGAAATAACCAGAAACGTCGCGTTTCATTTGTGCCATTGAAGTCAATGAAATCAACGCAACGACTAAAACAAGAAGCGGTCTTGTCATGTAAAAAGTGTTTTTAGTGTGTGCTCCAAAAATATTGGAAACCGCAAAAGTAATAAAAATCAAAGTCAAAAGAGGACTTTCCCGAAACTTCGGGATTCAACCATCTTTTGACTTTTAACTTTTGATTTTTGCTTTACTTTATTACGTTCAATTCTTTCCCAACTTTGATGAACGCTGCAATTGCTTTGTCCAAATCTTCGATAGAATGAGCAGCAGAAATTTGTGTTCTGATACGAGCTGCACCTTTTGCTACAACTGGATAGAAGAATCCGATAGCATAAACACCTTCTTGCAATAATTTATCGGCGAACTGTTGAGACAATGCAGCATCGTACAACATAATCGGAACGATAGGAGAATCTCCGGGTTTGATATCAAAACCAGCTGCGATAATTCTTTCCTTGAAATATTTTGTGTTCGATTCTAACTTATCGCGTAACTCAGTTGAGCTTCCTAAGATGTCGAACACTTTGTTAGCTGCACCAACGATAGAAGGAGCAAGAGAGTTTGAGAATAAGTATGGACGAGAACGTTGACGTAGCAATTCAATAACTTCTTTCTTTCCGGTTGTATAACCACCCATTGCCCCACCAAGTGCTTTTCCTAAAGTTCCTGTAACGATATCAACGCGATCCATACAGTTGTGGTATTCAGGAACACCACGACCCGTTTTTCCAATAAAACCAGCACTGTGACATTCGTCAGTCATTACCAATGCATCGTATTTATCAGCCAAATCACAGATTTCGTTCATACGAGCAATATCTCCGTCCATAGAGAAAACGCCATCTGTAACAATAATTCTATGACGTTGAGCTTGCGCTTTAATCAATTGTGCTTCCAAATCAGCCATGTCGCTGTGTTTGTAACGGTAACGAGCTGCTTTACACAAACGGATTCCATCAATGATAGAAGCGTGGTTCAATTCGTCAGAAATGATTGCATCTTCTTCTCCAAAAAGAGGCTCGAAAACACCACCATTTGCATCGAAAGCTGCTGCATAAAGAATCGTGTCTTCTGTTCCGTAGAACTTGGCAATTTTTGCTTCTAATTCTTTATGAATATCTTGTGTACCACAAATAAAACGAACAGAAGACATTCCGAAACCGTGCGTATCCAAAGCATCTTTTGCCGCTTGAATCACTTCAGGATGTGAAGAAAGTCCCAAATAATTATTAGCACACATAATCACCACTTCATCACCTGAACTAACATTTACACGTGCTCCTTGCGGAGTAGTAATGATGCGCTCGCGCTTAAAAATTCCTCCTTCTTGTATCGCATTTAGTTCACCAGAAAGGTGCTCTTTTATTTTTCCGTACATAATTTCGTGTTTAGTGGGACAAAGATAATTTTAATTGAGAATTGAAAATGGAAAATTAAAAAGAGAAATATGCGCCAATAATGATCAATTATTAATTGTCAAGATAGCTTTCGGTTTTGGAGTCGGAATTGATAATTAAATCATTTATAATTGATAATTATTGTTCGACCCACACCTTAGCACCTTCTGAGCAATTGGTGCAAATGTCGATTTGATTTCTATCGGTCAATACTGCTTTTCGGAAACCAACGTATTCTTCACTTTTCCAGATTTGGTTGAAGGATTGCGTTTTCAAAGAACCAAGTGGATGTTCAGCATCCTTATCAAAGCAGCACGGAACAACTTGACCGTCGAAAGTGATCACACTTGAACTCCACATGCGCCAACAGTGATTTCCACCAACAAATTTCACGCGATAGGTTCCATCTTTTTGCTTGATATAACGAGAATATTCCTCGTTTTCAGGAATCAATTCGTTTCCGTTTTCATAGTTGTAAACCTGAGCAGTTTTGAAGCGTACTTCGTCTATTCCAATTTCGTCGGCCAATTGTTGAACTTCTTCAACCTGATGTTCGTTCGCTTTCACCACCAAAAACTGAAAAATGAGGTAAGGCGTCTGACTTTTCAATTCCTCTTTCGCTTTTGTTAGCGCTTTTGAGCCGTCGATTACTTTTTGCAAAGTGCCGTTAACTCTATACGATTCATATGTTTCTTGTGTAAGACCGTCTATGGAAATGATCAATCGATCCAAACCCGACTCAACAATTTCCTTCGCTTTTTTATCGTCAATGAAATGCGCATTGGTTGATGTTGCCGTATATATCCGTTTTTGTTTTGCGCTTTTCACAATCTCCAAAAATTGAGGATGCAAAAATGGTTCGCCCTGAAAATAATAGTTGATGTAAAAAACAGTCGGTGCCAATTGATCCAGCCACTGTCTGTGTTCTGTTAGATCCAATTTTCCGGTAGGTCGGGTAAAGATCTTTAAACCACTCGGACAGGCCGGACAACCTAAATTGCAAGCCGTAGTTGGTTCGATACTTAAGGAAAACGGTTTCCCGAAAGTTAACGCTCGTTTGGTAATCCTTGAATAATAGAAGCTGAATTTCAGCGCGACCAAATTGAAAAAACGACGAACACTGAGGTGTCTCAAAATATTCAAATTATCGTTTCGTCGGGCGTTCTGCATGGTACAAACGAAAGTACGGAGAATCAGAGGAAAACGGAAAGACAAAAGAGGAAAGTTGAAATCGAATGAATGATTTAATCTCTTCATTTCGTTTTTACCCTGAATATCATAGGTTTTGAACTTGCTTTCAATCTTGGCTAAATATTTGTGGAAACCGACCGACTTCGGACGATCAAGTAATATTAACTTTACTGTAACTTTTTAGGATCGTTTTAGTCTGAAAAGCAACACCCCAACTATGAAAAACTGTTTACTCGCGCTTAGCGTGGTTTTTATTTCCATTTCAGCCAACGCTCAAAAAATACAGGTTGTTGACCTAGAAACAGGTGAACCCATTCCGTTTACGAAAATTACTTGTGAGAGCAAAACCCTTCTTGCAGATATTGATGGTTATTTTACGATTGATTGTAAAAAGTCAAATGCTGCCTTTCACGTTACGGGCTATCGTGATACAACCATTTTACTAACGAACCAGCTTTCTATTGGTCTTCAATCTTCAGGCAAATCACTGGATGAAGTGGTGATCTCGAGTGTTGATGAGGAAGCGAATCGCATTATGTCGAAAGCGGCCGACAACCGAAAATCGAATCATCCCAATGGAAAATCATCATACATCTACAATGGCTACAGCAAGTTTTATGTAACCATGAATCCTGAGGCTCTGGCGAAAATTCCAGCGGATACAAAAGACAGTAATCTCCTTGAAATGAAGAAATTCTTCGATGGACAGCATTTGTTTTTGATGGAAAGCACAACTAAAAAATATTTTGAACCACCGTTTCGAGAAAAAGAAGAGATAACTGCGTACAAAGTTTCTGGTTTCAAAGATCCCACATTTTCCACTTTTGCGAGTGAACTTCAAACGTTTCATTTTTATGAAAATCAGTTCAGCATTTTTGGTGAAACCTTTATTAGTCCAATTGCTTTCGGGAATACACGACGTTATGTTTTTCAATTGATGGAAACCATTGTTTCGGAAAGCGGAGATTCTACATTCCATATTAAGTTTCGTCCTCAAAAAGACAAAAATTTTGAAGGATTGCGAGGAGAGATTTTTATTAACTCGAGGAACTACGCCATTGAAAAAGTAATTGCTGCACCTGCCGAGAAAAAGGAAACGTTTTATGCGAAGATCACTCAGGAATATCAATATGTGGAAGGTCGTTGGTTTCCTGCAAAATTGTCTACCGAAGCTGTTTTTGCTTCTTTGAAGGTGACGGATTCAATTCCCGATGCCTACATGATTGCTAAAGGAACAACGTACATTGAAGATTTGAAGTACGATGTTGATATGAAAGGTGAGAAGTTTAATGCTGCTACTGTGATTACCAATATCGATGCTGGAGATAAAGATTCAGCTCATTGGGAGAAAGAACGGGTAAATGAGCTTTCCGAGAAGGAGGAACGAACCTACGAATTGATAGATAGTATTGGTAAGGTATACAAGTTCGATAAAAAAATGGGATTCATTAGCTCATTAGCCAGTGGAAAGATTCCAATCGGTTATGCGCAGCTTGATTTGGCGCGATTGTTCAATTATCATGAATACGAAGGTTACCGTTTTGGTTTGGGATTGGAGAATAGTCCGAAACTGATGAAACGAGTGACCATTGGTGGTTATGGTGCTTACGGAAATCGGGATAAAGCCTGGAAGTACGGAACATACATGAGTGTATTACTTTCACCTAAACGGTTTCTGAAAATGGACATGCGCTATCAAGATGATATTGCAGAACGTGGAGGTTCTATTTTCTATCCGCAGCGAGATGTGATTCAATTGAATTCGGTTTATCAGGATTTCTATATCTCCAAAATGGACAAACAGCGCATTGCTTCGGTTGGATTGAATGGGTATTTCCGTCCAACACTGGGTTGGAGAATAGGAACATCTTATCAACGAGTTACGTTTACTCAGGATTATTGGTTCAAGTTGAACGACGATACATTGCGGAAATTGGATCAGCACGAGATCAGTGGTGAATTGGTTTGGGGAATTGGCGACAAAGTGACTTTTTTAGCTGGTAAACGTGTTGTAACGGCATCCAATAAACCACATTTTCGGTTTGCAGCAGTGCTTGGTTTAAAAGGATTGGAAATGAGTACCCTAAACTACCAACGTTTTGCCCTGGAAGTTACACAACGTGTTCAAATTCGTGCAGCTGGTTTACTGCAATTGAAGTTGATGGGAAGTCAAACATTGGGTAATGTTCCTTTATTTATGCTGAATGCAGCTTCGGGAACCGGAGGAAATTGGAATTTATCTGTTCCAAATTCATTTGAGACGATGTCGGCTTCTACGTTTTACAACGATAAGTTCACAGCGTTTTTCGTTCGATACACTACAAAGAGCTTGAAAACGAATCTGAAATGGACAGCCCCACGATTGGGAGTTCATTACGCTATGGGAACCGGAAGTTTCTCAAATGCTGAAAATCACAACGTGGTGGTTCCTGATATGCGAAAAGGATATTACGAAACAGGAGCATTTCTGGAAAATGTCTTGATTTTAAATACTTCAGGATTTGGTATTGGTGCGTTTGTTCCATTCGGAGCATTGGTTTCACCGGATTTATCTAAAACACTTACACTGAAGCTTGCATTTACTTTTGTGTTGAATTAGTAGCATATTTTGTCTCCTCCCTTGAGAAGAGCAAGCGCTGCTTGTGATGAATATTAAAGGAGGGTGGTCATCCCTCTTTTTAAGTGAGAAGAGCGAAACTATAAGTGGATGTGCTCTGCAACAATATCTTCTCCCAGAAAAGTGGAAGCTTTTGCTGAAAAATCAGTTGCGTTTTCTGTAGTGAGGTATCTCGTTTTGGATTCCTTTGAACAAAGTGCATCAATTTCCGGATGTCGCTGCATGTAGTCTACTAAACTATTCGCAACAAGTTCACCTTGAGCAATGACTTGAATATTGTCAGGAAGCAATTCTTCCAAACGATGCTTGATCAATGGGTAATGTGTACAAGCAAGTAATATCGTATCGATTTTGGGATCTTGTTGTAGAAGTGAAATTAAATCCTGCTGTAAGAAAAATGTGCCGCCAGGAGAATCGAACGCATTGTTTTCAATGAGCGGAACCCACATAGGACATGCTTGTTGGGTGACGATTAACTCCGGAGACATCTTACCCAACTCAATAATGTAGCTTTCCGATTTCACTGTTCCTTCAGTACCTAGAATTCCAACATGTTTGGAGCTTGTGCTCTTTTCCAACGCCTCCGTACTCGGACGAATAACTCCCAGAACCCTTTTCGTGCTATCTAAGAGCGGTAATTGTTTTTGCTGAATGTTTCGAAGTGCTTTTGCTGAAGCTGTATTACACGCCAAAATAACCAGCGAACAACCCTCGTCGAACAAATGTTGAACAGCTTCCCAGGTGTATTCGTAGATGACATCAAAACTCCGCGAACCATATGGCGCACGAGCGTTGTCACCCAAATACAGATAATCGTACTGTGGAAGTTTCTTTCGTAACTCACTTAGAACAGATAATCCTCCGTATCCGGAATCAAAAACACCAATTGGACCAGCTTTAGTCATGGTTCAAAAGTAATGAGAAATAGAATGAATTATCAATTATGAATGAACTAATTGTCAAGTCCCTGCTATCTTGATAATTCATCATTATTACAATCAAAATTACCTTTACCCAAACTGTACCGAAGTCATATTCAAGCTGCCCCCAACCAATTCATCATTGAAAAGGGCAATATTGTCTTTTTCATCAGAAACACCCAAGGTGTATATCAATGGATAGTAATGGTCGGGAGTGGGAATTGCCAATGCTACTGAACTTCCTAGTTTTTGGTAATCTATAAGTGATTGGTGGTTTTTTTCCTGAACCAATTTTTTGAATAGTTCATGAGCTTCAATTGCCCAGTCATAACCGTAGTTGGGTTCATTGAGTTTATTCCAGGCAACTTTTCCAAGATTGTGAACCATATTTCCGCTTCCAATGATCAGAACGCCCATTTTTCGTAATTCTTTTAATTGTTTTGCGAGTTCGTAGTGATATTGTGCGGGTTGATTGTAATCGATACTTAATTGTAAAACCGGAACATATGCATTCGGATACATATGTCGAACAACGGTCCATGTTCCATGATCTAATCCCCATTCGTGATCCAAACCAACCGATGTAGACGTTATCAGGTTCTTGGTTTGCTCAGCTACAAGAGGTGACCCCGGAGCTTTGTATTGCACGTCGAACAACTCTTGTGGGAAACCACCAAAATCGTGAATCGTTTTGGGTTGTTCCATGGCCGTAATGTATGTTCCTCGCGTTAACCAATGTGCTGAGATCACCAAAACAGCCTTGGGAGTTGGCAAATGTTCCACCTGCTTTTTCCATTGCTGTGAAAAGTTGTTGTCTTCAATTCCGTTCATTGGCGAACCGTGTCCGATAAACAAAACGGGATAAGTATAATCTTCTTCAGAAAGAAGGTTTTTGAGCGATAGGGCAGAGCCCAGGCTTCCAAGTGCGGCAAATCCTAGCATAGATCGAATAAATGATTTACGTTCCATGGTGCTAATTTACGAAAAATATAATTACCATGGTAAATAATTGAAGCTTAACGAAAACATGAATTCATGATTTTACGAATTCGTGAAATCACGTTCTCAAAAATCAATTGTTAGATTGAGCCTGACTGTCAAATGCCTTCAGTCAAACATGTGATTCCGGCGAGAGGAGGAATCGTATCGAAATTTGACTGCAAAGAAAAACCCCGTAGTGATGGAAACATCTACTACGGGGTTTTTATATCGTTTAAAGTACTTATTACTTGATAGCGTCAAGTCTAAGAACTTCTGTAATTACTTCGTTGGTTATATCCGTTCCACCTGAGTTGAACAAAAGCACCGATTCGTCGATTACGTAATTCAGTTTTTTGGCAGTTGAAACTGTGTTTACAGCTTTCTTCACCATATCCAATGTTTTCTTATTTAACTCAGCAGAATACATTTGCAAATCACGATCAATTGATTGCTCACGTGTTTGGATACGTGTTTGAAGATCACGAATTTGTCCTTCGTAGCTGCGCTTTACTAAGTCAGACCATTCCGGGTGAGCTTGGTAAAAAGCAATCATTGTTTGCAATGTGCTATCCATATCAGTTAATTCTTTTACTCCATTTTGTTCGATCAATCCAATTTCCTGAATTGCTTTTTTACGAGATGGAATTGTGTCAAGAACTTTTTGCGAGTTAACGTGACCCATTTTAGATTGAGCGTTAACAGATGTAATTGAGATAACTGCTAATAAAAGGGCGAAAAATAGTTTTTTCATTGTTTTTGTTGTGTTTTGTGTTGTTTATGGTCGATTCAGTTGAATCTGCTTACTTATTTACTTACTCCCAGTTCTTTTAAAACTTCGTCGCTGATATCAAATTTGCTGTCGGCAAAAACCAGATTACTTTGGTTGGCTTTATCGAAAACAAATGAGTAGTTTCTTTTTGAGGCAACAGCTTGCATTGCTTCGTATACTCTATCTTGAATTGGTTTAATCAGTTCCTGACGTTTCTGGAAGTATTCACCTGAAACACCGAAACGCATTTTCTGCATTTCCATGGCTTCTGTTTCAAGCGTTTTGATCTCTTGTTCGCGTTTTGCTTTTTCCTCTGAAGGAAGAAGGTCTTGTTCGCGCAAGAAATTCTCTTTTTTTACTTTGATCAATTCATAGCGTTCTTCGATTTCTTTGGTCCAACGTTCAGCGAGTTTGTCTAATCGATCTTTGGCGTCTTTGTATTCTGGCATCTTGCCAAGAATGAACTCCGAATCGATGTAGCCATACTTCTGTGCCGAACTGACAAAGCTCGTGCCAAGTATTACAAAAAGGAAGAAAAGCAGGTTTCTCATAGTCAAAATCTTAAGCGAAATAGCTAAGAACGGCGAATATAGCAATTTTATTGTTCACAGTTGGATATGTTTCGGAATGAGCTTACAACTCACCAAGGTTCATACCGATAGTGAATGTAAATTTACCTGCATAACCTTTGTTAGCACGCTGTAGATCCAAACCGTTCAAATAACCACTTGAGTGCGGATCCAAAGTATCGAATCCCCAACCGTAGTCCAATCCTAACATACCAAACATTGGTAAGAAAATACGAACTCCAGCTCCGGCACTTCTTTTCACATTGAACGGATTAAACGTTCTCAAAGATGTGTACGTGTTCGCTGCTTCAGCAAATGCCAGAACGAATACAGTTGCCTGTGGATTCAATGAGATGGGGTAACGTAATTCCAAAGCATATTTAGTAATTACAGGATCACCACCACTTGATGACAATTCGTTATCGTCGTAACCGCGTAAAGCAATGATCTCACGACCAGCAAAACTTGTCATACCTGATAAACCGGAACCTCCAAGTACAAAACGCTCAAACGGAGTTAATCCTTTTGTTTTGTTGTATCCGCCCATTAAACCAAATCCGAAACGCGGAGATAGTACCAATTTTTTGTCTTTCGTTAATGGCAAGTAATATTCACCAGTCAATTTCAACTTAAAGTACTCCAAATACTTGTACTGATCCTGCATACTTGCATTCGTGAAGTCTTTGTTTCTGAATACGCTGTAAGGGATAGAGCTTTTCGCGCTGAACGAAAGGCGTGAACCGTCTTGCGGGTAAATCGGTGAGTTGATAGAGTTACGTTGAAGAACGTATTTTAAACTGATATCATTTGAATATCCATTGCTGAATGATGGGAAGTAAGAAGTATAGTTTCTTACATCGTAATATTGGTAAGCCAATTCGTAGTAAGCACTAAAGTAATCGTCTGGAATTTTCTTTCTTCTTCCTAAACCAACTGATGCTCCTGAAATGGCAATTCCTGAATAACTTGGATCTGATTTCTTCAATGTCGCAGATGCGTAACTTGAGAATGAAGTGTGATTCAATCCAAAGCTAAATGAATTCGGTTTCTTTCCACCCATCCAAGGCTCAGTAAAGGATAAATTGTATCCCTGGTAATATCTACCATTACTTTGTGCACGAATAGAAAGGCGTTGACCGTCTCCAGTTGGTAGCGGCGACCAAGCTCCTTTTTTGAAGAAATTACGCATTGAGAAGTTACTGAAAGTTAATCCCAATGTTCCGATAATTCTACCGGCACCGTAACCTCCAGAAAGCTCGATTTGATCTGCGCTTTTCTCTTCAACAATGTATTCGATATCTACCGTTCCGTCGGTAGGATTAGGAATAGGATTCACCGCGAATCCTTGTTCGTTGAAATAACCCAGCTGAGCTAATTCACGTTGTGTACGAATAATGTCGTTACGGTTGAATAAATCTCCCGGCTTGGTACGTATTTCTCTACGGATAACGTGTTCGTTTGTTTTGTTGTTTCCTTTGATGATAATGTTGCGAACACGGGCTTCTTTACCTTCCATGATACGCATCTCGTAGTTGATGTGATTCTCATTTACACCTGTTTCCACTGGATTTATCTGGAAGAACAAGTACCCACGGTCCATGTAAAGTGAAGTAATGTCTCTACCATCCTGACTTTGGAAAACACGCTGCTCGAAAAGAGGTTTGTTGTAAACATCACCATATTTAATTCCAAGAACGGTATCCAGCATTCCTGAAGAATACTTTGTATTACCCACCCATGAAATGTTTCCGAAATAGTATTTTGCACCTTCGTCGATACGCATGTAAATTCCCATGTTTCGCTCATCGATCTGATAAACTGAATCGGTAACAAGGAAGACATCACGAAGCCCGGTACTTCTTAATTTGTCGAGAACAGCATCTTTGTCTCTTCCGTAAGCCGTTGAATTGAATTTAGAGCGCTTAAAGAATCTCCACCAACGTTTTTGTTTGGTGTCTTTCATCGCGCTTTTCAGTTTCCACATTTTTACTGAAACGGCACCGTCGATAATGATTTCTTTAATTCTAACCTTTTCACCACGATTAATAGCTACCTGGAAAATTTCAGAGTTATTGATCAAAGTATCCTGAATGCGGATAATATTTACGTTAACGTTGTTGTATCCTTTTTCCTTGAAGTAGTTGCGGATAATGCTCTCGGTGTTGAACACGAGATTCTCGGTAATTGTTTTCCCGGAATTTAGTTTTACTTCCTCACGAATTTTGTCTACATCTCGTCTTGGAATACCGGAATACTTGATTCGGCTAATCTTTGGTCGCGGCTGTAAACGAATAATAAGGTAGATCACACCTGCGGAAACACGTTCAGAAACGATGTCAACGGATGAGAAAAGTCCTTCATCCCAAAGGTTTTTGATAGCATTGGAGATCTTATCAGAAGGAATCATGATTTCTTCACCCTGACGAAGTCCGGCAATCAATTTAATGGCTTGATGATCGTAATTATCGGCACCTTCAATTTTGATAGGACCAAGAATATATTTCTTTGGTTTAGCATAGTCGAAGTCTTCACCACCAATTGTAGTTGGTCCGGTTAAGGAATCAGGTCCTTGCGCAAACGCACTTAGTGAAAGAAGACAAATTAATAATAGGAAGAGGTTTTTCATGTTCAAAGTTGTTCTGAGACCATTCCGAAGCGGCGCTCTCTGTTTTGATAGTCAATCACGGCTTTGTATAAATCATCTTCTCTGAAATCGGGCCAGAGAACGGGGGTGAAGTAGAACTCGGAATAAGCGGCTTGCCACAAAAGGAAGTTGCTTAATCGTTGTTCACCGCTTGTACGAATAACAAGCTCGGGGTCTGGAATTCCAGCAGTATTTAAATAAGACGAAATCAATTCGTCGTTAATCTCAGCATTTGCAATTTTGCCCGATTGTTGGTCGTTGGCAATACGTTTAATCGTATCAGCAATTTCCCAACGAGAGCTATAGTTAAGTGCTATGACAAGGCTAATTGTTTGATTGTTTTTTGTGGATTCAACGGCGTTGCGTAATTCCAACTGACAATCTTCAGGCAAACCGTGAACATCACCGATACTCAACAAGCGAACATCTTGTGCGTTCAATTCGTCAACTTCTCCGGCGATGGTTTTTACCAAAAGATCCATTAATCCTTCAACTTCGTCTTGCGGACGATTCCAATTTTCTGTGGAGAAGGCGTACATGGTAATGAATTTCACGCCAATATTTTTCGCACCTGTAAGAGCTGCTCTAACGGAATCTACACCAAAGGAATGTCCAAGCAAACGTTCGCGACCTTGTTTCTTGGCCCAGCGTCCGTTTCCATCCATAATCACAGCAATATGCTGCGGTACTCCTTGAGGTATGATCTGACTTCGTAAATCCATGTATGTTAAACGAAATTAATGAAAGAATCTTTTATTGTTCGGTAAATAAATTGTTTTATAACAGACCTTAACAAAAAGAGGGATTTCAGTGTTAACCGAGACCCCTCTTTTTTTGTTTATTACTACGTATTATTCAGCTAATACGATCATTTTATTGTTTTGAAATTCCAAAACTCCACCTTTGATAGCCACGTTAAGTACTTTTCCGTTAGAAGAAGTGCTCAAAGCGCTACTCGTTTTTTCATTTGGAACGAAAGCGTTTGTAAGATCGATCTTAACTGAACCTTCTTTCAATCCCGAAATGATAGGAGCGTGGTTATTCAAAATCTGGAACGAGCCATCTAACCCAGGAAGTTGAACTGCTTCAGCTTCACCTTTGTAAAGAACCGTTTCAGGAGTGATAATTTCTACTTGCATATCTCTAAGATTAGAGACAAAAGACATTAGACAATAGACAGAGACAATGAGTCTTTAGTCTTTAGTCTTCGGTCTTCAGTCTGTTTATGCTTCAGCTAACATTTTGTTACCAGCCTCAATTACGTCTTCGATTCCACCTTTCAAGTTGAATGCTGCTTCAGGATATTTATCCATTTCACCATCCATGATCATGTTGAATCCTTTGATTGTATCATTGATATCAACTAAACATCCCGGGATCCCTGTAAATTGCTCAGCAACGTGGAACGGTTGAGACAAGAAACGTTGAACACGACGAGCGCGGTGAACGATCAATTTATCTTCTTCAGACAACTCATCCATACCAAGGATAGCAATGATGTCCTGAAGTTCTTTGTAACGTTGAAGTGTAATTTTAACTCGAGAAGCAGTATTGTAGTGCTCTTCACCCAAAATTGTAGGAGTAAGGATACGAGAAGTAGAATCCAACGGATCTACTGCCGGGTAAATTCCAAGCTCAGAAATTTTACGAGAAAGTACTGTTGTTGCATCTAAGTGAGCAAATGTATTTGCCGGAGCTGGATCCGTTAAGTCATCCGCAGGTACGTATACCGCCTGAACTGAAGTAATTGATCCGTTTTTAGTTGAAGTAATACGTTCTTGCATAGCCCCCATTTCAGTAGCCAACGTTGGTTGGTAACCTACTGCAGATGGCATACGACCAAGAAGTGCAGATACTTCAGATCCTGCTTGTGTAAATCGGAAGATGTTATCAACGAAGAAAAGGATGTCTTTTCCTTGTCCGTCACCTTCACCATCACGGTAGTACTCAGCCATTGTCAAACCTGACAAAGCTACACGAGCACGTGCCCCTGGAGGCTCATTCATTTGTCCGAATACGAAAGTAGCTTTAGACTCTTTCATTTCGTTCAAATCAACTTTGGTAAGATCCCATCCGCCTTCTTCCATAGAATGCAAGAAATCTTTACCGTATTTAATAATTCCTGATTCCAACATCTCACGAAGTAAGTCGTTACCCTCACGAGTACGCTCACCTACACCAGCGAATACAGATAAACCTCCGTGTCCTTTAGCGATGTTGTTGATCAATTCCTGAATCAATACTGTTTTACCTACTCCGGCACCACCGAAAAGACCAATTTTACCTCCTTTTGCGTAAGGCTCAATCAAGTCGATAACTTTAATACCTGTGAAAAGTACTTCAGTTGCTGTAGATAATTGGTCAAATTTAGGAGCTTCACGGTGAATTGGAAGTCCGTTTGTTTGATCTACATCTCCGATTCCGTCGATTGCTTCACCAACTACGTTAAACAAACGTCCTTTGATTTGATCTCCAGTAGGCATTTTGATAGCGCTTCCTGTAGAAACAACCTCCATTCCTCTGCGGAATCCATCTGTTGAGTCCATCGAAATGGTACGAACAGCGTTTTCTCCTACGTGAGACTGTACCTCAAGTACAACTTTTGTTCCGTCTTCTTTGAATACAACTAGTGCATCAAAAATGTTTGGTAGAGCCGATCCTTTGTCAAAAGCTACGTCTACAACTGGTCCAATTACCTGTGATATTTTTCCTTGAATTTTCGACATGTTCCTGTCTTTTAAAGTGTCCTAAATTTGGGCACAAAAGTACTGCTTTTATTCTTTTAAGCGAAATAGAATTGAATTTATTTCGGTTTTTATTTTAAATCAGGGATTTATCGTGCGTTTTGAAACGATAAAAAAAGAAAAAGAGGTCCGAAATACGAACCTCTTTTCAGGATGTGTAGAACTGAATAACTATGAAATTTTACATCCTTTGCACACGGAGTATGTCTATGTGCGTCTTTAATTATCTAAACGTGATTGGAATGGTGAAGTAACTGTCAACTGGAATGCCATTTACTTTCCCTGGTTCCCATCTTGGCATTGCTTTTACAAGGCGCACTGCTTCGTCGTCACACTCCGGACAATCCACAGCTTTCTTTTTAACAGTAACTCTGGAAATAGATCCGTCTTTGCTTACAACGAATTTCACGCGAGTTGTTCCTGAACCTTCTTCTGGTGCTTTTGCATTCTTGATGAAGAATTTTGTTTGTGCTTCTTCACCACCAATGAAATACGCTGCCTCATCTACGTTCATTACAATTCCATTGCCATCTACAATAAGAGTTGGGCCTTTAGGCTCGTCTGGAACAATAATGTCTCCGCCAAATGGATCAGTGCCTTTTGTGTCTTTATCAGCTATATCTACATCTCCGGTAGGAACATTTAAAGAAGCAGTATCTTGTTTGTTATCAGTAATCTTGAATTGAACAAAGCTAATTGCTAACGCAGTACTCTCCTGCGTAGGTTTTTCTACTTGTTCTGGTTTTTCTTCGATTTCTGGCTTTTCGTCTATTGGGTCAATGGGACCCGCAACCACTACCACTTTGTTTTCTTTCTTTTTGTGAATTTCACCTCCCGCAGTAGCTGCGTAAATTCCACCAACGCCTACTGATAATCCCAAAAGGATCAAGATCATTTGTCTGTTGTAATCGCGTCTGATTTTGTAAGCGCCGTATTTTTTGTTTCTCTTTTCAAAAACGGTGTCGTTTCTTGTGTCTGATGTAACCAACTGCCAGCTTTTAGTGCTGAAGTAATCGTAAAGTGCGAAAGCGAGTATTACGGCTACAATGATGATTCCTGCTGTCATAATGTATTGAATTAAAGGTTTATACTGTTTGTTTGATAGTATATCTAAGATATCCTTTGGTTCAATAGAATGATCGGAAAAAACCTGAACGGTAGCGTTTTTTGAGTTAAGGATAAAGATGGTTGATTTAGGTAATCTGGTGAATGGGGCGAATTGCATTTCGCCAATACATTATCCCTCGATATGGGTTGAATTAAATAAAAAAAGTCCCGACTCTTTTGAGCCGGGACTTACTATGTTTTGTATAAGGTTGTCGTTGTCCGCTGCGGCGGAAGATAACCTATTAATGTGTCTTGAAATAGATCTTTGCTTGTTCGTTTGCAGGATCGATTGTCAATACTTGCTGCCAGAACATTTTTGCTTTTACCGGATCTTTAGCAGGTGAGTTTACGTAGTAATCACCTAAGTACAAACTTGCTTCCTTGATGTAATCTTTGTAACCAGCGTCTGCTTTGTTTGCATCAGTCAATTTGTCAACGAACATTTGGTAGTATGGTTGAGCTACGTATGTTCTTTTGTTGATATCCAAATCCGATTGAGATTGAGCTCTTGCTTTCCAGAAGTATCCTAGTGCAAAACTTGGGTTTAAACGTGTAAGAAGTGAGAATGCTGAATCTGCTTTCACGAAATTCTTATCTGTGTCGAAGTAATAAGCTCTTCCTAATTCAAAAGCATCTGTTCCTTTTACTTTTTCTGGCATGTTATCAAGCTTTGCCTGGTAAGCTGTAATTGCCAATTTGAAGTCTTTCGCTTTAAATGCAGTATTACCAATTACTGTTAACTGATCTCCCGCCTCTTTGTTCTTATCAGCAGATTTTACCAATGTAGCAATGGCTTCATTTGTTTTACCCAATTTCACGTAAATGTTACTTAAGTAATTGTAATCACTTCCGATTATTTTACTTGGTTCAACCATGTTGAAGAAATCCTGAGCAACTCCTAAAGCTTCCTGGTATTTCGCAGGATCAGCAGTAGTTGAATTCAATTCGTACATCGAGTAGAACTTCATTCTTTTTGTATAGAAGTTCACAATACCAGCTTGCTCTACTTTGTTCAATTCTTCAAGTGCCGGAGCATATTGTTTTCCAACAAATAAAGAAGTGGCATAACGGTAACGAGCTTGTGGATCGTTGTTTAATTCAAGATACTTTGTCCAGTAGGTTGCGCTTTTTGCATAGTCCTTTTTCGCACTCATTTGTGCTTCTGCCATACGACGGTATGCCGGACCAAAATTTGGATCGATCTTAAATGCTTGTTCGTAACCTTCAATAGCCGCGTCAATGTTATTTACACGTTCGTAGATGTATGATTTTTTTACAATCGCCTCAGCATTTGTAGGTTCCAATTTCAACACCTGGTTGTATTTGTCAACTGCTTCAGAAACGCGACTCGTACTTTGATCCAAAATCACATCTCCTAAAAGCTGCAATGCCTGAATGTTATTCGGCTCTAAAGTCAATACTTTGTTCAAATACTTTTCAGCCAATGGTAAATTTTTGATTTTACCTGTAGCATATGTTTCAGCAATTGCCATTAAAACACAAACATTCTTTTGTTTTGTGCTTTTCAGAAGTGCATTGAATTGTTGTCCAGCTGTTGTTGTGTCACCAGAAAGGTAAGTTGCTTTTGCGCCAGAAACCTGAGCCAATTTATCTTCAGGATTTTTTGATGCTGCAGATTTAAATTGCTCAATCGCTCCTTTTTCGTCATCCAATGACCAAAGAAGGTTTCCATAGCAAAATGCGTATTCCACATTTGCAGGGTCTTTTTGTATCAAAGCTTTAAAATCTGCCTTTGCTAGTTCGTAGCGCTCATTTTCAGCTTTCTTTTTTGCGTCTTTCAAAGTTTGTGCCTGAGCACCTACTGAAAGCATAACTAATAGTCCAACGATGATTTTCTTATTCATAACTTTTTTGTTGTAACTGCCATTTGCAATTGTCTTGCCAAATTACAGAATCTTCTGTTTATTAACTGAATTTTAAGATTTCTTTTGAGTGAAATGTATGCTAATTGTATTGTGCTATTCAAAAACGAACTTAAATTCTCTTGAAACGCGATAATAAGGTTGTAAACCAGATTTTTTCGCGATCAATTGACCTTTTTCATCAATGATATAATTCAGTAAACCAGCTTCTAAGGCTTTTTGACCACCATGATAATGCGCGTACCAAAAATGGGTGAAAGGATATTGTTTTTCGTAGACGTAGTACATTGTTGGAATCACGTAGTTTGAACTATTTCCTTTCGAAACCCGAACCAGTTGTACATTCTCCATGCTTTTTAAAACTTCCTTATCGTCAATGTCACTGATCCAGTTGTATCCGATAACCCCAATGCATTGTTTGTGATCTTTCATATAGTTAATCACTTCAGTATTGCTGTGCAAACACTTTACGTGTTTACCGAATTTCTTTCCCTGCTTTTTTAATTTGTCGTAGAAATAGTTGAAGTTGGCACTTTGAACATCATCAAATAAAATCTTAGGTGAATTCTCATCATTTGTAACAAGAAGTTCCATGAACTCATTTTCTGTATAGGTGCTGTCTTCTCCCATTGGCGAGATTAGGGCAATGGCTCCAAGCATTATTTTCTCGGTTCGAATGGTTTGCTTTTGTTTTTTGAAAAATGCCTTTTCAGATTTATCCAAATCACGAGACATGAAAACCAGATTGGATTTATCTGCAAGGAAGATATTGACCACATCAATTTCTCTTTTGAAGATTGGCGTATAACTTTCCTTCGGAGCAAACCCGCTATAGGCTACCAGGGTAGTTTCAATGTAAGGCTGAATGTTTTTCTCGGCATAGAAGCTTGCATGACCCGAATACTCAGATTCGTTTCCAACCGGAGTATTACAGGAATAAGCAAATAAAAGGACGATTGCTAAACTAAAAATTCGCACGTTTTTCATCGATTTTGTCTTTTTTGTATGCCAGTACCAATCTTATAATTCTGAAAACGGAATATCCCACGAGCATATAAATAACTGCCGTTCTACGTCCACCGTAAACACTGTCGTACAATAGGTTGGAGAATTGCAGGAAATAAGCAAGTACCAGACACATTGCAATTACACCGAAACCAGTTACATATTTGAGACTTTTGTTCATTCTTAGAGATAAAAAATCCCGATCCCGTAAGAACCGGATCGGGATTAATATGATTAATGATAATTCTATCCTGGAGTAAACTTAACTGGTAAGTTGTACCACATGTTAACTGGTTTACCGTTGTTTTTACCAGGTTTCCAAGATGGCATACCTCTTACAACGCGTACAGCCTCGTCATCACATTCTTTACAGTCAGCAATACCTCTGGTAACTTTCACGTTTGAGATATTACCACTTGAAGAAACTACGAAACGTAAGTAAACACGACCTCCAATTCCAGCATCAAGAGCCATTTCAGGATACTTGATGTTTTTCATAAGGTATTTTGCCAACTCACCTTGTCCACCTGGAAACTCAGCTTCTTCCTCAACGATCTCAAGGATTGGTTCTGGCTCTGGTGGCTTAACTGGCTCTGGTTCCGGTTCTGGTGAACCACCTTGTCCTAATGGATCTCCATTCTGAGTTGTAGAACCAGCGTTGGTTTGTGTTAACTCGTCCTGAGTAGCCATCTCCTGATCTGTAGGTTTGTCTACAATTTTAGGAGGAAGGAACGCTAATGTTTTTTGATCTTCTGGAATTACTTTTTCCAAAGGTTCTTCAATCTTATCGTCCTTTTTGTCGTCGTTAGCAAACGTATCCATGTTTACAACTACAGCTTTTTTCTTCTCCTTTTTAACGTCACCTGAACCGAAAAGTTCAGTAACACCATAAGTAGCACCAACTGCAGCAGAAACTGAAACAGTAATTAGAATTACAAGCATGTTGTAATCTCTACGGATTTTGTAAGCGCCGTAACGTTTGTTTCTGTTTTCAAAAACAGACTCGTTTCTATCGTCAGCGGTTACCATTAACCAGCTTTTCGAAGAAATGTAATCATACAATGAAAACACGAGAACAATACCAATTACAGTAGAAAGAGTAACTAACATAATTTTACAATTTAGCTTTTAATAAATCTTCTTCCTTCTTTTCCATGTCCACCGGAGCAATAACCCCGATGTCCGCAATTTTCAATTCGTCAACTAGATCGATAAAGTTTCTACAAGTTACGGTAAGATCAGTTTTAATCAAAACTTTTAATGCCTTAGCGTTCTTTTTTGCTTTAATCAATTCTTTCTGAGCGATAGTATCATGCATTCGTCCCTGCTGAATTTCCAAATCAAGCTCCTGATGTCTTTGGATAACAAATTTGTTACCTTCAGCTAACAATTTACGCACCCCATTTTTATCAAATGTTGTTTCCTCCAATTGTGTTTCAGGTTTGAACTCTCCTTTGTAATAGAAAATTCTGTCCTTCGCCAAAATAAAGGTGATACCGTTATTTACTGGCGGTGGTGGTGGCTGAGGGAATCTTGGATCTGGTTTCGCCGGATAAGCTAGTCCCATGATCTTAGGCTCAGCAAACGTTGAAGTCAATACGAAGAATGTCAACAACAAGAATGCTAAATCTACCATCGGTGTCATATCGACACGGGTGGAGCTTTTCTTGGCTCTTTTTTTACCGCCGCTTTCGCCGCCGCCGCCTTCTGCTATTTCTGCCATGTTATATGAGTTTTAGCGATTCATCTCCAAAGAGGTGACGAAATTCAAGTTATTTAATTTTATATCGCGACAAGTTTCAATCACTCGTTTTGCATAATTGTATGGTGCAGCACCATCCGCGCGAATAACATACTTTGGTCTAAAGTCTTCAGCTTTTGGGTCTGGTTCGTCAGCTCTCTTTTCGTTGATTGCTTTTTCGAACAGACTTTTCCCGTGAATTTTAAGTAAGTCATCAGCATAGCTCAACCAATCTTTCAATTCGTTGTGAGGGAATGTAGCAGATGAATCTGAAGGTACGCCTAAGGTTTCGTATTGCATTCGTTCATTATCTGTCATATCTAGGTATGCAGGTAATTCTTTGAATGAACATCCAAAACTTGTTAAGCTCATGAAAGACTCAATTTGGTCTTCCGTGAATGCTACCTTGTACTGGCTCGACATTTTCATAAGAAGTTCCTTCTTAATCTCGTACGGACCTGGATTCAAATACACACATCCACCACTATCAACAGTCATCATAACCATTGTTTTAGTGGGAACTTCCTCATCACTAATACTGGAAGCGTATTTTACTTCAATTGGCTCACTTGAACGGGTTTTTGCGGCAAGCATGAAGAATGTCACCAAAAGGAAGGCAAGATCCACCATCGGCGTCATGTCGATAGTAGGAGATCCTTTGGGCATACTTATTTTTCTAGCCATGATTTTCCGTGTTTAATTCAAATGAATAAATTACTTCTGTGTAGCGTTGAAGTTTTGTACGATTGTGAAACCAGCTTCGTCAATTGAATGCGTCATTTGGTCAATTTTCGTAGAGAAGTAGTTGTAAGCGATAATCGCCAAAGCTGAAGCGGAGATACCCAATAAAGTATTTACAAGTGCCTCAGAGATACCTACTGCTAATTTTCCTGGATCCGGAGCTCCTGATGACATGGCAGCAAATGATTTGATCATCCCTAATACTGTTCCGATCAAACCGATCAACGTACCGATAGATGCACAAGTTGAAATGATAACCAAGTTCTTGCTTAACATTGGTAACTCCAATGCTGTAGCTTCTTCTAACTCAGTTTTCAAAAGCTCAACTTTTTTCTCTTTATCAATAGAGTTGTCTGAAGCCATAGCTTCGTATTTCTCTAAACCAGCACGAACAACATTCGCCAAAGATCCTTTTTGCTTATCACATTCCTCGATTGCACTTGTAGTATCGTTAGATTCTACCAAAGCTTTAACCTTTGAGATGAATTTGTTGATGTTTCCTCTTCCTTTAGAACGAGATAAAGTAACGAAACGCTCAATAACGAAAATGATTACTATTAATAGTACTGCAATTAGTAATGGAACGATGAATCCACCAAGATACATTGTACCCAAGATATTAACAGGATGTGTAGGATTACCTTCCTTATCAAAACCTTCGAAATTTCCTTTATCACCTAGAATAAAATTGTAAATGATAAAACCGATTACTACTGCAATCACAATTGTTAAAGAGGCTACCAATGAAGAAAAACCTCCGCCTTGCTTAGAATTACTCATAATATTAGTGTTTTAAACTTTTTTGTTTAGGGTTCAAACTTAATTAAAAAGGATTTACAATTTTCAAAGCTTATCTATTTTCTTATTTGTTTTTTATTAAAGTGTCTGTTTTTTCGATTAATGTATCGGTTATTACAACTGAATGTCAAACTGGTTCAGCGTTGTTTTAACTTTATGTTAAGCCTGTGTTAAGGTAACTTATTCGGGTTCTGTTAGTGTTGTCAAATTGCGTCAAAAACTTGCACATTTCTGCTATCTTTGAGCTTCTCATTAAGAAAAAAAGAATGATTACTGTAAAAAACTATGTATGTGGCTCTTGGGTTGCAGGTGAAGGAACAGAACAAAATATTTATAACGCAATTTCAGGTGATCTGATTGGTGGCGTATCAAGTGCTGGTATCGATTTTTCTGATGTTCTTGCTTATGGACGAAAAGTAGGTGGTGCGCAATTGCGTAAAATGACTTTTCAGGAAAGAGGCAAGATGTTGAAAGCCCTTGCACTTCATTTGCTAGAAAAGAAAGAAAAGTACTATCAGGTTTCGGCTTGGACAGGTGCTACACGAGTGGATTCGTGGATTGACATTGAAGGAGGAATTGGAAACTTATTCGCGAATGCTACATTGCGTCGTCAATTCCCTGATTTACCTTATTATGTGGACGGAACTGCTGCGCCACTTTCGAAGAATGGAACATTTATCGGACACCACATTATGGTTCCGAAACAAGGGGTTGCTGTTCACATCAACGCGTTTAACTTCCCAATTTGGGGAATGTTGGAAAAAATTGCTGTGAACCTGATGGCTGGTGTTCCGGCGGTTGTAAAGCCTTCTGAATTCACCAGTTATTTAACGGAGGTAGTAGTTCACGATATTATTGAATCGAAAATATTACCTGAAGGAAGTTTACAATTGGTTTCCGGTTTTGGTCGTGGATTGATTGATTCGGTTATGTGTCAGGATGTAGTAACATTTACCGGAAGTGCACATACAGGAAAGAAATTGAAAGCATTGCCAAGAATTACGGAGGAATCGGTTCCGTTTAACCTGGAAGCGGATTCATTGAATGCAATGGTATTGGGTAAAGCTGCTGTTCCCGGAACGGAGGAGTTTGATTTATTCACCAAGGAAGTTGTAAAAGAAATTACGATCAAAGCTGGACAAAAATGTACTGCAGTTCGCAGAATTATGGTTCCGGAAGATTTATTGGAAGAAGTAGAGAAAGCAGTTGCAGCTCGTTTGGCTTCTACAAAAATTGGTGATCCATCTGTAGAAGGTGTCCGTATGGGAGCTTTGGCTACACGTTTACAGGTTGATCGTGTACGTGCAAACGTTGAAAAACTGGCCGCTTCGCAAAAAATGGTTTATGGTTCGTTAGATACATTTGATGTACTTGGGGCAGATAAGGATAAAGGAGCATTCTTCTCTCCAATCTTGTTCCGTAATGAACATCCGTTCGACAATCTGGATGTACACAATATTGAAGCGTTTGGACCAGTTTCTACCATTATGCCTTACAAAAATCTGGAAGACGCTGTTGAGTTGACAAAGCTTGGAGCTGGATCTTTGGTTACTTCAATTGTGACTCCTGATAATAAGGAAGCAAGAGAGTTTGTTGTTGAGGCAGCTTGTATGAATGGACGAATTTTGGTTCTGAATAAAGACTGTGCTAAAGAAAGTACAGGTCACGGTTCACCAATGCCTTTGTTAACGCATGGTGGTCCCGGTCGTGCTGGTGGTGGTGAAGAAATGGGCGGAAAACGCGGTGTTCTTCATTACTTACAAAGAACTGCAATTCAAGGTCACCCAACTACAATTACAGAGATTACGCAACAGTATCAACAAGGTGCTGCAGGGAAAATTGATTCAGTTCATCCATTCAAAAAGCATTACGAAGAATTGGAGGTTGGAGATCAATTGATCACTGAAAGTCGTTTGATCACTTCTGAAGATATTGACGCGTTTGCTGCTTTAAGCGGTGATAATTTCTATGCACACAAGGTAGAAACGAATTTTGAAGGAACTATGTTCGACGAACAGGTTGCACATGGATATTTCATTATGAGTCTTTCGGCAGGATTGTTCGTAGATAGTTATGTCATCAATCCGGTACTTTTGAATTACGGAATAGATGAACTTCGTTTCACCAAACCTGTATATGCCGGAGCAAACATTCATATCCGATTTACTTGTAAAGAAAAGATCAGTACAGATGTAACTCCAAAAGACGACGATCCGAAAACACATATTCAACGCGGTGTTGTAAAATGGTTAGTTGAAATGTTAGACGATACAGATCAGCCGTTGGTTGGTATTGCAACCATTTTAACCATGGTGAAAACCTTAGATCAAAACTAGAGATTAGAAAATAGAAAACGGAGAATAGTATCAGAGCATCATCTATTCTCTGTTTTCTGATCTCTATTTTCTAAAAAATAATAAAGAATGAACCTAAAATTGACCTTAATCTTTGTTGCAATTACTTCGATTGGAGTTGCACAAGAGATTGCCAAAAAGAATGAAGCTGTTTATTCAGAATGGATCGCGTTGAAATTGAAAAACGATTCGCTTGAAAACGTTTTGATTAAGAGATGTAATACGGTAAGCAGCGAAATTTCTACAATCAAAGCAAACCTTGACGGCGTTTTGAAGACGCTTAATTACAGCATTGAAGAACAAAACTACTACTGCAACAAGCTTACTGATTCCCTAAAAAATCTTTCCGTTGATTTTTCAGAACTTGGAGCCAAACCAAAAGCATTGACCAATTACTATGGTTTGTGTGCAAAGTTGAAATCTGAAGCTCAATTTCCTGTGCGAGTGGTTTCTACGAGGAATCAAAATCTTGATGAACCACTTCCAAAAAAGACGGAAGAGCAAGGTGAAGTATTGGCTCGACGTTTGTTGCATGAGAAACTGCTTCAGTCAGAAATTATTCTTGAAATTTCCCGAATCGATTTGGAGACAGCGACATTGATGTTATTCAAAACCGAAAGTAATACTTACATCACCACTTATTCCGATCAATTGTCGGTCTTGAAGCTGTACAACAAATCACTGCAATTGAAGAAAGAAGAGTTGCTAAAAGAATATGCTTCAACCGGACCAAGTGGATACGATCTCATTTATCGTGAATACTTTCCTGATTTGTTTCAGGATAAGGACATTGAACTTTGGAAGTCGGTTAATAGAAAAACAACTACCGGAACTGCCATTAAAACACCGGAAAAAACGGAAAGTAAACCGGTAAAATCAGTTGGTCAAGATGTGCTAGTCACTCAAGATGAACTTGAAACAGTTGTATCGAACGAAACCGATCCTAACGGGATTTTCGACCTTGTAGAGCAAGAAGCTCAATTTCCGGGTGGAAGTGCGAAGATGGGCGAATTCATTCGTGACAATTTACATTATCCGGATTTTCCGCTCGACATGGGAATTGGTGGTCGTGTTTACCTGCGTTTTGTGATTTCAGATAAAGGAGCAGTAAGCAATGTAAAAGTAACCAGAGGTGTTCCTTTTTGTGAAGAGTGTGATGCAGAGGCTGTACGTGTCATTAAGGCTATGCCTACATGGAGTCCGGGAATGATAAAAGGAAAACCTGTGAATATGTGGTATAACCTTCCCATTAGGTTTACACCTTAACGAAAAGAGATCATGAAATCAATTCTAACACTTCTATTACTTTGTCTTTCTACGGTTGTTTTCGCGCAGTCGAAAGGAAAATTGAATAAGCAGTTGAAGGAGCAATATTCAGCAGTAAGAACCCAGTATTATTCGGAATTATCTGTAAGTCGCTCCAATCTGAAGAAGTTGGAGTCTGAAAGACATGCGTTTGAGAATACTATATTACCCGGCGTTCAAAAACATTACGAGAATTATCAGGGCAATGTGATTCTGATCAAAGACGTCGTAGTTGCTTTTACAAAATTGAAAATAGATAGTTTCGACTTAGCAGCTTTGAATGCTCTAAATAATAAAAGTGAAGTACTACTTCTAAGTTCAAAAAGAGATTTTGGCGAAGTGCTCAAAAAACAGATTACTTTTTTGGAAGTTCAGGACACGCTGCATTTAGATGGTCTTAAAAAAGAAGAACAGAATATTCAATTGTCCAAGCAATTGAGCTTATATCAAAATGCAATTTCCTTCAATAAAGCCCAAAATGATCAAATATCCAATTTTAATGTTCAATTGGAAGAGGACAAGAAAAACATACTTTCCATTTATGCTGAGTTTGATGAACTGGATAAAGAAAGAGGGCAGATAGAAAAACGATTGTACACGGTTTACCGAACTGTGACGGATGATTATAGAAAAAATGGCCCGGAAGGATTTTCATCCGATTATGCGGAAGTTTTTCCATGGATTCATAATAAAAAGGTCCTATCAACTCCAAAACACAATCCGACTGCGATTACCGGGCCAGTAGAAGCAGTTTCCTCTCAAGGTGCAGAGCCCGCAAAACCGATTTCCAGGGAAATTTATGATGTAGTTGAGCAACCAGCTGAATTTCAGGGCGGAATGGATTCATTAAGTCAATACCTAATTGAAAACATTCGTTACCCTAAAATCACTTTGGAAGATGGAATGATTTCTGGAAGCGTTTATGTGAAGTTTGTCATAACTTCTACTGGAAAAATCACAAATGCTAAAATTTTGAAAGGAACGGACAATTGTGAGGAATGTGATTTGGAAGTGCTGCGGGTGGTGAATGAAATGCCCAATTGGAAACCAGCCTTGAATAAAGGAAAAGCAGTTGACAGTTATTTTACTTTGCCGGTTCGATTTGGTCTTAAATAATTTTTGAAGAATGAAACAGATCCTATTGTTATTCCTAATAATGTGCTCAGTTCAGAGTTTCGCGCAGTCGAAAAAGAAGACAAATGAACGTCTTAAATACAATCTTTCTGATTATAAACGTGAACATGATTCCTTAGCGATTGAATTTGTTATGCAGTTTGCAGAACTTTCGCGAAGTCGAATGGATTTAACGGTAACTACAATGACAATCGGCACTCAGGCACAGCTGATTTCAATGAAGTATAATAATATTGAAAAGCAAATTGGTCAGTTGAAACAACTTGGAGAAGATCCTTCCAACGTTATTGATATGAGTAATTTGCAACGCACCTCTTTTGAGGGTTTTTCAAGTTTAATGCATCATTACACTTCAGCAATTACGGAGAAGTTTGAATACCAGTATGTGCTTGATACATTGAATTTGGATGGATTGAAGATCCAGGAACAGAATGAAGTCATTGCTTTACAAAACAGCATATATGTTCAAAGTTTGGGGCACAATCTTTACAATTTGAAACAACTTGAAAAACGTAATGATGAGTTGAAAACGCTTCTGCCAATGATCGATTCTATCGCTGTGGAATATGAGAAGATTGAATCAGATCTAACGAAAATGAGAATTTCTTTAGATGAAAAAATGCTGGAGCTGAAGTCGAACTATGAAAAGCAAGGTCCAAAAGGTTTTTCAGACGCGTATGCCACTATTTTTCCTGATGTATTCGGTGTTAAAAAGCAATTAAATCAACCGGAAGTACGTGATGAATTAGATACGAAAGTAGGTCGTGATGGAGGAGATACAGAACCTGTCAGTCTTCCGGAAGACTATGCTTACGATGTGGTTGATGTAGAAGCAGAGTTCCCAGGTGGAAAAGAGGGGCTGGCGAATTATCTCGGAAAGAATCTGAAATATCCATATATCGAAGCTACCGGAAGATTGTATGTGAAATTTATGATTAGCAAAAAAGGAATTGTTTCAAATGTGCAAATAGCACGAGGAATACCGGATTGTGAAGAATGTGGAGAAGAGGTGAAACGCGTGATTAGCGGAATGCCAGCCTGGAAACCAGCAATGAATAATGGAAATGCCGTAAATTCATGGTTTATATTACCGGTAAAATTTGGTTTATAAATCGCAGAGACGCGATGCATCGCGTCTGTACCTAAATTTTTTTATATGAAAAATGTTTTATCAATATTCTTTTTAATGTTGTCCGTCACAACATTCGGGCAATCTAAGAAAGTGATTAACCAAAAATTGAAGTCGGAACTTTCTCAAAAAGCGAAAACTTACGATTCTCTTATTATAGCATATTCGGAGGCGCAGCTTGAAATCAAATCGCTGCGTATGGAGATCAATGAGAAGAAAGAAGCTATACAGCGCTATATACATGAAGAAGGTCAGAAACGATCAGCTATTCAATACAACAGGCGACTTCTTGCTGCACAAGGAGGGAATCCAGATTCTATCATTACTGAAAATGCATTAATGGCTTTGAAATCTCCTGCTGCCAATGCGAAATACATTTGGGAGACTGAGGTTTTGAAACCGAAGATCGAATTGAAACGTGTAGAGAAACTCCAAGAGATCACCGATATGAAAGTAAAGCTTCAAAATGAGCTGCTTACATTTAAGATTCAGGAATACGAGCGTAATAATAGGTCCATCAACTCGCTTCTTGTTGATGACAAGAAAGATATTGATCAACTGAAGAAGACAAAGCAAGAATATATTTCTGTTTTCCTGGATTATCCGGGATTCAACAAACAATTGGAAGAGAAGGGTGATGCATTGGCGATCAAGTTTTATGAATTGCGAAAACAACGAGAAGAACAGAACCGTTTGGCGGAAGAAAAGGAGTATGAGGCCGCAATAAAAAAATCAAAAAACAAGTTTGTACCGTCTGTGATTGTTGATGATGTAGTACCTCGCAGGCGCGAAGAAGAACCCATTTTAAGTTCGACGCTTAGCAAGAGGATGGAATATTCGCCCTGGAGAAGAGGTTCATATGGTGAAGCTCCAGAGCCCGAGCCAGAACCAGAACCGGTGAGAAATATTAATGAACCGATCATTCATGATGTTGTTGAAGATCCGGCAGCGTTTCCGGGTGGAACTGAGGCACTGTTGAAATATTTAAAGGACAATATTGTACTTCCAAAAGAAGTAACAGATCAAGGAATATCAGGAAGAGCTTATTTGAGGTTTGTGGTCTCAGAAACGGGGAGCATCTCGAACATTAAATTAGTGAAAGGTGTTGCAGATTGTGAGGCATGTGATCAAGAAGCGATTCGTGTCGTTAAAACAATGCCTAAATGGATTCCAGGTAAAAATGACGGAAAAGCAGTAAATCAATGGTATACCTTGCCTGTGAAGTTTAAAGCTGAATAAAACTATGATAATGAAGAAGTTAGTAACAATATTGTTTTTGAGTTTGTTCGTTTCCGCATTCGGGCAATCGAAGAAGAAAATCAACGAACAATTAAAGCTTGAACTGCAACAGAAAGTGAGTGCCTACGACTCACTTCGGAACGCTCAGCTTGAACTTGATGGTAAAATAAGTGCTATGCAATCTGAAATTCATAAGCAGATGAGAGTGGTCGATCGGTTAAGGAGCGATGAATTTGCCAAACGTTCTATTCTTTATGAAAATCATAGGATGCTTAAAGGACTTGGGTTCAATGCAGATTCGCTGGTCTCCAAAAAAGAAATATCAGCACAAAAAGGTCCGGCGATCGATCCTAAGGCTTCGTATAGATATGAAATGCGAAAGAAGTCATTTCCTATGTTGGCTTTGGAACCTATTCAGGATTTGACCGATGTTAAAGTGAAAGTACAGAACGAACTGTTCACCAAAAAGATAAACGAGTACGATAGTATTAATCTTTTAAATAATGCAAAACAGCAGGAAGCAGTTGCTTTTTTGTCGCAGCTAACCGATATAAATAATGAGTATATCAGAATTGCTGAATTGCATACCGCATTTAACAAGGAGTTGGAGGTGAAGGGGGATTTGCTGGCGAATAAATGGTTCGAGGTGAATGCGAAACAGGAAGAAGAAGCTCGTGTTGAGTATGAAAAGGAGATTAAGAAACTCGAAGCATATCAAAAGAAACATAAAAATGAACTCGTATTTATTCCTCCAAGAATCATTGATTATGAGCCTTATAACGAACGTGAGATTAGAAAACCGGTTTTAAGTACAGATAAGATTTTGATTAAAGATAGGTCGGATGAATCGGATTGGGCTTTGCCAGAGCCACGTGAAATTAAGGAACCTGAACCGCCTCATGAAGAGGTAATTATGTCTTTTGTTGAAGAAGAACCAGAATTTCCTGGAGGAAGGGAGGCAATGGTAAAATATCTTAAAGACAATCTTGTTCTCCCAGCGAAAGTTGTGAGTGGAGAAGTTTCGGGTAGATGTTATTTGCGTTTTGTGGTTTCTAAAACGGGAGAAATTTCTAGCATGCAAGTCACAAGGGGTGTTATGGACTGTAAAGAATGTGATGATGAGGCTGTACGCGTTGTAAAAGCAATGCCAGCATGGATTCCTGGAAAGAACAATGGAAAACCGGTTAACATGTATTACAATTTGCCAATAAGTTTTAAGCAGCAATAATTTCGATAATGAAGAACGCGCTATCAATATTTTTCTTGTTAATTTTTATTCCTGCTTTCGGACAATCGAAGAAGAAATGGAATACCTTGGAAACGGAATACAATACCCTGAAGTACCGTTACGATTCTATTCAACATGTACATGATTCGGTGAGTTCAATATTAACGAGCCGAAAGAATAATGAAACGATCACAACACTTAATCAACTGAATACTGATTACGGTGACTACGTGCTCAGCGTTTTATCAAAAATGAACTTGCTTCAGCAATTGAAGGATAACACAACATTTTTATTCAATGACAGTATTTTAGTGAAGGAAAGTTTTGATTTAGGTACTTGGAAACAAGGAATCTTTAGAGAACTTCATTTGAGTTCTGATCTTAGTGAATACCGTCTGGAAGTTTTAAAAGACACATTGAGCAGCTATCCGAAGAGAAGCAAGGAAAAGTATGCTTATCTGGAAAACCTCACCTACCAATATATTGATCTTTTAGGTTTCAATGTTGCTCAGTTGGAAGAACTACAGAAAATGAATATCCTTGCTCAAAAGTGCATAGAGTCAGCGGTTAAGTTGAATAAAGAATTACAGCCTAGAATTCAACTTCTTGAAGCGGAAACCGTTCGACTTAAATCCAGAATATCAGAATTGGAAGCCAATTACCGTAAAAATGGTCCGAAAGGATTTCCAGCAGCTTATGCAGAAGCGTTTCCTTTGAAGTAAATTTTCTTCTGTTGAGACGCTCTTATTAAAAATGGGTTTCTCATGTTGTTTCTTTGGTCGAGACGCGATGCATCGCGTCTGTACAAGTGTGAATTTCTTTGGAAAGTGCCTTTTTATAAATCATATTTTTCACTAACTTATATAAGAAAAGTATGATTAAAAGATATCGAATCGATACATTTCGGGCTCAATGGTGGGATTATTCTTCTAAAGCAACCTATTTCATAACGATTAACACCAAGTATGCAGTCCCTTATTTCGGAGAAGTTGAAAATGGGAAAATGAAACTTTCCGAAATAGGTTCTTTCGTTAATGAAGAGTGGTTGAAATCGGTTGATTTAAGACCCCAGATGAAATTGGTATTGCACAATTTCGTTGTTATGCCCGATCACTTTCATGGATTGATTTCGATTGATACTTCGCAAATTACTAGTTTGGAAGCCCCAAGATCCAATCAATTCAAATCTCAATCAAACAATTTGGCTTCTGTGATTAGAGGATTCAAATCGGCAGTAACTCAAAGGTGTAGAGTAAGTGGTCTCGAATTCGATTGGCATCCAAGGTTCCATGATGTAATTGTAAGAGATCATGAGCAGTTCGCGGCTTATCAAGAGTATATTGAAAATAATCCGTTGAATTATCGGAAGAAATAGCTAATTGAGCAGTTCTTCTTAAAAATGTTTTTCAGGTAGTATTCCTTATGCAGAGACGCGATGCATCGCATCTGTACAATATGAAATTCCTTTATTTAAGTTCGAATTAACACTTTTTGTTGGAAAAGTGTAACAATATCCTGATTCGTTTTCCTTATCTTTTCTCTCAAGTACTGACACCAACTACACTTTACCTTTGGTTTACCCGCGTAATGTAAAACAACTGGTATGGAAGAGAAAACAGCACCACTATCTCGAAGAGAGCGTAAAAAAGCACGTACGCCCGAAGAGAAACGAAGAAGAAAAAGAAGACGTCGAATTATTTGGTGGTCTATCATTGGAGTTTTAATCATGTTCAGGCTAATGTTGCCTTATATCGTATTGAGATACGTCAACAATAAGCTAGCGAACCTGGAAGAATATTATGGTCATGTCAATGATATCGATATTCATCTGTATCGTGGAGCATACGAAATCAAACAGATTCAAATTGTAAAGAAGGTACCGAAAGGCGGGAAAGTGGATACCATTCCATTTTTCAAATCACCGTCTATTGATCTCTCTATTGAATGGAGTGCTATTTTCGACGGTGCCATTGTTGGCGAAATAAGTGTGGAGAAGCCCGTCGTCAACTTTGTAAAGGAAAAACACAAAGGCGAAGATGTGAAGGCTGATACTGCCGACTTTGCTGGTTTGGTTGATGATTTGATGCCCGTAACTGTAAACCGTTTTGATATTCACAATGGCGAAGTACATTACCGTGATTTGGAAGCAAGTCCGAAATTGGATTTAGCACTTAAGAGCATTAATATCACGGCTACGAATCTTACCACAGTGGTAGATAAAGATCAATTGTTACCTGCTAAACTGAAAGGAACCGCTGAGGCATACGAGGGAAAATTCTTCCTGAATGTCAATTTTGACGGTCTTGCAAAAGTGCCCACTTTCGATATGAATACGGAATTGAAAGGTTTGAATTTGGTGCTTCTGAATGATATGCTTCGGGAATATGCTAATTTTGACGTGAAGAAAGGTCGGTTCAGTTTGTATGGTGAGTTTGCCGCTAAAGACAATAAGTTTGGCGGATATGTCAAACCATTTTTGGAAGATTTGGATGTTGTTCAATGGAATAAGCAAGAAGGTGATCTCAAACAGATTCTTTGGGAATCGGTTATTGGCTCAACAGCAGAAATTCTGCAGAATCAAAGAACAGATAAACTCGCAACCAAAATTCCGATTAACGGAACCTTTGACAATACAAAAATCAATAAATGGTATGCAATCAGCTATGTACTGAGAAATGCATTTTTGCATGCAATTCGACCATCGTTTGATAATTCCATCAACATTCATAATCTGAAGGCGAATGAAAAGAAAACCTTCCTGGAAAAAGTTTTCGGAGGAAACGACAAGAAGAAAGCAGAGCGAAAGAGAAAACATGCCGTTCGTAATAGAGAAAGGAAGAAAAAATGATTCTCAAGATCCGATGGAAATGGCCCTTGGTACTACTTCTTTTGGGAGCTATTGGATTAGCAGTTTTCCTGTATCTAAGGAAACAAAAAATGTTGAATCTGATTCTTCCTGAAATGACGGAGATTACACTCATAAAAGCGGAGATCCGAAGTGATACAGCTTTTGTGGAGGTAAGTGCAATTGTGGTTAATAAAGCCCCATATGCCATGAAAATTGACAGCATTGTTTGTGATTTATCATTGGGTGGGACTACGCTGGTGTCGACAAGTCAATTTGTTGGGATGAATCAGGAGCCAGGAGAATCGGATACAGTCACTTTTGCTGTGGATATTCCTATTCACGAGACGAAGGATAAAATCAAAAGCTTACAGGGTCAGGATTCTACCGGAGTTCAGATTCATGCAACCATCGTTTATTCCGATTTCAAGCTCAACCTGACAAAAGGGAAGAAGATTGAAGTTCCGGTTCCTCCAAAACTGCGCGTTGTAAAAACAGAACGGAAGGATATGAATTTGAGGAAGAAGACTCTGGATGTGGACTTGTTTCTTGAAATCATCAATAACGGAAAGAATTTGGATCTTGACATAAGCGGTATTCAGTATGAAATGACACTTGGGGATGATCTGTTCACTAAGGGAAAATATCCGAAAGACGTCAGTATTCGACCATTCTCTTCAGTAGTTTTGAAATTCCCTTTGAATTTTACCATGAATCATCCGGTTGAAACCATACGAAAAGTTTGGTCAGATAACGATAGGGTTCCGGTTCGGATCATGCTTAGTGGCTATCTCGATGCAGGTACAATGAAACATATTCCTGTGGTGATTTTTCTTTCGGGACAAACCGAATTGGTGAATGAAGAGAAGAAGAAAGCTGAGAAAAAACGTGAGAAACGGTTGAGAAGAAATAAATGACCTCAAATGGCTATCTCGACTCCGCTCGATAACCTTCAAGATTATCTCAACAAAAACTCCAGAACGGCATTCATGAAAACATCTGGCGCTTCGGTGTGAACCCAATGTCCGGCGTTTTCGATAGTCACCAACTGCATGTCGGGATATTTCTCTTCAATGTCACTGATGTCTTCGTCAACAATGTAATTCGACTTTCTACCACGAATGAATAGGGTAGGAATCCAGTTTTCTGTTAATTGAATTTCACCAAGAATGTTGTGCATTTCACGTTTAAGCACTTCCAGGTTGAAACGCCAGCCCAATTGTGTCTTATCAACCCAGTATAAGTTCTTCATAATGAATTGTCGTGTTCCTGCATCAGGAACGTATTCACTCAACAATTGTTCAGCAGCACTTCTGCTATTCCTTTCGGTTGCGGAAATGGCATCCATTCCGGCAATAATCTGTTGGTGATGCAATGGGTATTGTTTGAAACCAATATCAGCAACAATTAGTTTTTCAACGCGTTCAGGATGTTTTTCTGTAAACTGCATTACAGTTTTTCCACCCATGGAATGACCAAGAATATATGCCTTGTCAATTCCAAGATCATCCATCAATTCCAACAAGTCGTTTGCCATCAGTTCGTATGAAAGCTCATCAGACCATGGAGAATGTCCGTGGTTTCTTTGGTCGACCAAAATGACTTTGAAATATTCACTTAGCTTGCGAGCATGCGTTTGCCAGTTGTCGAGACTTCCAAAAAGTCCATGAAGAATGATCAGGGGTTTTCCCTCCCCGGAAATTTTGTGTTCCAGTTTCATCAGCTCTTAAGCCTTAATTGGTGCAACGGAAGATTTACCAGTAGTAAATTGTTTGTTGTTGATCTTTCTGATAATTGAAATGATCTCTTTTTCCGAAATCTTTTCCTGATCGAACGTAACATAACACGTATTTGTCTTTCTACCATCTTCAAAGTCGAATGAAACGCGATCAACGGCATTCGTTCCTTTCAACTCCATACGAATAGCTCCTCCGCAAGCGTGAACACAGCTCATTCCAGAAACTTCAACGGTCATTTTACTTGTAGGATTAACTTTCACTGAACTTGTTTCCTTGTTCATGTCGTGGTGTTTCACCGCAATAATTCTTCCTTCATCTTTTGAAGAACAAGAATTGAGTAAAATCACCAAACCGAAGATTCCAACTACACTTTTCATAACTACTTAATTGTTTTACAAAAGTACTTTATTTCAAAAAAAAATCCCTCTCAAATGAAAGGGATTCAATAACTATTTTCCTAGCGAGTACAAAATTTCTTTGTTCACCACTATCGGATGTTTTTTTGCAATTTCAGCCAGCCATTCCTGTTCAAGGTAGCTTTGGTAATCAGACGTTGCAGGACCCTTAGCTTCAGACAATGTTTTCTGAGTAGGCTTTAAGATCTGTGCAACTTTCACCACATAAACTTTGTCCTCGTAAACATAGCTTTTGTTTATTCCGGTTGTCAAAGCCTGTCCTTTCAGATACGGTGTATTGTCTGCCTCCAATTTTCCGGTACGCACTTTCAAGTTCAATTCAGAATCTTTATTGATCGTAGCCAAAATGGTTTTAGAAGAAATGGTATCACTGCTGTTCAGCATTGCAGTAACTTTATTTGCAATTTCCTGGTTCTTACATTCGTAAACATATGAATCGTAACGTTGTCCCCACGCATATTTACCATTGTTTTTTGCAAAGTAATCTTTCAACCCTGTTGTATCCTTAATTCCTTTGTTCCAAACTTTATCGGTCATTACTTCGTAAAGTAAGATACCGTCATGGTACTCTTTCATCAAAGCTTTGAATTCAGGGTATTTTGTTTCCAAACGGCTTTCTTCGTAAGCAAGGATCTCGCTTTTTTGCCAGTTAGCATATTGTGTAGTAACCAGGCTTTTGATGTCCATTGGTTTAGTTCCACGGTAATTTTTCTCAAGGAACATTGCAAACTGTTGTTGTGTGAATGCTTGCTTTCCAAGTGTAAACATTGGTTTGTTGCTCGTAATATTAGCAGCCGACCATTTTCCTTTGAAGTAATTTGAATCAAGGGAAGCCATAAACACTTTATTCGTCTTTTTAAAGCTGTCTTTGAATTTGTAAGATTTCTTCAACTTCTTAATGAACGAGTTTTGAGTGATCATTGCACGCTCATCTTTGTTCACTTTCGTTTGAATTTCTTTCTTCAATTCGTCATAAGAACGCAAAGGAACCAACTGAATTCTTTTGATAATGTGGTAACCGAAGTCAGTTCTGATCGGTTGAGAAACATCACCATCCGCTTTCAATGCAAAAGCAGCCTCTTCAAATTCAGTAACCATACGTGTTGTTGTTCCAGTTCCAAAGTTTGGCAATTCACCACCTTTTGCACCACTTTGCGTATCGTCAGAGTATTCTTTTGCTAAATCGGCGAAAGATTCTCCAGCCTGGATTTTCGCGTAAATCTCGTTCACTTTTTTCTGAGCGCTTTCCACTTCGTCTTGCGGAGCATCTTTAAGTACAGAAATCATGATATGAGCAGCTTTCATTGTTCCACGAGCAGGACGTTGATCAACTACTTTAATAATGTGGTATCCAAAGCGAGTTCTAACGGGCATTGAAACATTTCCAATTGCCGTTTTGTATGCAGCTTCTTCGAAAGGATAAACCATTTGAAATGCGGTGAAATAACCTAAGTCACCACCATTTTTCTCAGCACTTTTATCATCAGAGCCACCTTTGCTTTTTGCAACTGTAGCAAAATCTTCTCCAGCCAAAATGCGCTTTCTCAAAGCCATAAGCTTATTGTAAGCTCGCAGTGTATCCTCAGGTGTAGCGTTTTCGTCAACCTTAATGAGAATATGTGAAGCTCTCACTTCCGTTTTCATACGCGCATAAGCTTCGTCGATCAACACCTTGTTTTGAGAAGAATCAACCAGGTATGGCTGAGACAATTGCTTTCTGTAACCAGCCAATTCCTTTTTCAATTTAGGAATGGTATCGTAACCCAATGCTTCCGCTTCAGCAACTTTCAACTTAAACTTCTTGAACAACTCCATGTAATCATCAAGCGATTTTTGATCGTACTTGGGATCGTTGTTGTTTTTAAGATAAATCTGAAGGAATTCTGATTTTGTGACTTTTTTTCCGTCGATCTCCATGATTACTGGATCAACTTGTGCGGAAACTTGTAAGCAAAATAATAGCGATAAGGCAACTAACAGTCGTTTTTTCATAGTTTTTCTGTATACGGTTTCAAATGTAATACTTAGAAATGGTATTTCCTGTGTATCCTTTGGTTTTATGAATTTTTTAAGTTTTCAAGTTTATAACGCAAGAAAGATGAAAAGTGGTGCCTGAGGTTGGAAAAGTTGTCTCGACTCCGCTCGACAACCTTTCATTTATTCCGTTTAACCGATACTGAGGACATCGAGCGGAGTCGAGATGATCTGTGGGAATTCTAAAACAAAAAAGTCGCCTTGTGGGCGACTTCTATCGAAAGCAGTGCTTTCTCTTATTTCAAGCTATAATTTGGAGCTTCTCTCGTGATCGTTACATCATGCGGGTGAGATTCTCTCATTCCGGCAGAAGTAATACGAACGAACTCTGCACCTTGTAATTTGCTGATTGTTGGGGCACCACAGTATCCCATTCCAGCTCTTAGACCACCCATAATTTGGTAAACCACTTCGAATAAGTGCCCTTTGTAAGGAACTCGCCCTGAAATTCCTTCCGGAACTAATTTCTTCACGTCGTCTTCCGCATCCTGGAAATAGCGATCTTTTGAACCTTTTTGCATGGCTTCCAAAGAACCCATTCCACGGTACGATTTGAATTTTCTTCCTTCGAAAATGATGGTTTCACCCGGAGATTCTTCTACTCCTGCAAACATGGAACCGATCATTACTACATCAGCACCAGCGGCAATTGCTTTTACGATATCTCCAGTGTATCTAATTCCACCATCAGCAATAACTGGAATTCCTGTTCCTTCTAAAGCCAGGGCAACATCATTCACTGCAGTTAATTGTGGAACTCCAACACCAGCAATAATACGAGTTGTACAAATTGAACCAGGTCCAATTCCTACTTTAACCGCATCTGCCCCTGCATCTGCAAGATATTTAGCTGCCTCCGCGGTTGCAATGTTTCCAACAATCACATCAAGATCCGGGAATTTTCTTTTTACCTCTTTCAGTTTCTCTACAACACCCATTGTGTGTCCGTGTGCCGTATCAATAACTACAGCATCAACCCCTGCAGCTTTCAAAGCGGTAACACGCTCAAGCGTATCTTCCGTTACACCAACTGCGGCAGCAACTCTAAGTCGACCAAATTGATCTTTACAAGAATTTGGATGTGTTTTTACTTTGATGATGTCTCGGTATGTGATCAAACCAACCAATTTGTAGTTGGCATCAACAACGGGTAGTTTTTCAATTTTATTTTGTTGTAGAATGTCTTCCGCAGTAACCAAACTTGTTCCATCTTGCGTTGTAACTAAGTTTTCAGCAGTCATTACCTCTAAGATTGGTCTTTCGAAATTTTTCTCGAAACGTAAATCTCTGTTGGTAACAATTCCTTTTAGTGTTCCTTCAGCATTTACCACTGGAATTCCACCAATTTTATGCTCTTTCATAATTGCAAGGGCGTCTTTAACCAATGCAGTTTCAGAAAGTTTTAAAGGGTCCAAGATCATTCCGCTTTCAGAACGCTTTACTTTGCGAACTTCAAGGGCTTGTTCTTCGATAGACATGTTTTTGTGAATTACTCCGATACCGCCTTGTTGAGCAAGAGCAATCGCAAGATTGGCGCCAGTAACAGTATCCATTGCCGCTGAGACAATAGGTGTGTTGACTTCAATGTTACGAGTGATTTTGCTTTTTAATTGTACATCTCGAGGTAAAACCTGAGAGAAAGCTGGTACTAAGAGAACGTCGTCGTAAGTTAAACCTTCGCGGACGGAATTAAGATTGGACAGTGCCATGTTGTGAACCTACTTTTGAAATAAATTCCCGCAAAAATACGCAAAAATTGCCAGTTTCAAATCGATTTAGTGAGATTAATGAAGTAATAACATTTTTTTTGTTTTGAGGAAAAGAGGAAAAGCCAAAAGAGGAATACTTCGACTGCACTAATCGGATGAAGCGGAAAAGTCTTTCCTCTTTCGTCTTTTGTCTTTCCTCTAATGAAATGTTAAACTTATTAAACGGTTTTTCTTCGATTGAAAAAAAGCGTAATCTTGTTAATATGAAACAACTGAAAATCATCCTTACAAGCTCATTTCTGTTGCTTTCGATTTTCTCGAATGCACAAGATAAATTGATCCAACTCTCTGGTGTTGTGGTTTCCGAAGACAGCTTGCGCGAAATGCCTTTTGCATCTGTTTTTAACGGTTCTACTAAGAGAGGTACAATTGCTGATGTTTACGGTTTCTTTTCTTTAGTTGTTCAACGCGGTGATACGTTGGCTTTCAAATATCTTGGACACAAGGTTGGTTATTATGTAGTTCCCGACTCATTGATAGATTCAAGATACAGCATCATTCATATGTTAGAGGTAGATACGATTCAATTGCCTGAAGTAACGATTTACCCATGGCCGTCGAGAGAAGCTTTCGCACAGGCATTCATTGAAATGAATCCGTATGATGACGATATGCTACGTGCTCAAAAATTACTTTCCGGTAAAAGTTTAGAGTCACTTGCGATGAATGTTTCAGCTGATGCTTCTATTTCTTATGGAAGTGCAATGAACCAGATGAATACACGTATTTACACGATGGGACAAAGTCCGGTAAATAACTTGATGAATCCTTATGCCTGGGCATCTTTCTTACAGAAATGGCGGGCAGGTGATTTGAAAAGGCAGTGATTTGATTGAAAATGCAAAATTGAAAATGGTAAAACTTTCGTGAGTTTGGAAGTAACGTCCAGTTATCAATTTGATACTATGGCTTTCGAATGAAAGCCTTTTTTTTTGATTAACGCGAAGATTTCAGCAAAGAGCTCGAAGTTACGATCCTTGAATTTAGCGTTGTCGTGAAGGACTATGATGTCTCCCGCTTTTAAATTATCTGCGTCTTTTAGAATTTGTTCTGTAGAGTAGGATAAATCAAAATCATAGGTCAACCACGACCACATAATGATTTTCGTTTTCTTTCTGATCTCATGTCGCTGTTTGGTTGTCATCTTTCCGTACGGCGGACGAAACAGTGTTGTTGGATGAATAGTTTGAAATTCATTGAATGAATTCATGTATTCTTCAAAAGAAGTTGCTGTTCCTTTTTCATGTCGCATCGTGTGATTTCCAATCGTATGACCTTCATTCAGGATACGTGCGTACAATTCAGGATTTTTGCGGATATTCTCACCAACGCAAAAGAATGTAGCCTTCCAGTTGTATTGAAGAAGAAGGTCGAGAACAAAAGGTGTGATTTCCGGATTAGGTCCATCATCGAAAGTGAGAAACACGGTTTTCTGGTCAACAAAAAACCTCCACGTAAATGAAGAGTAAATACCCTTAATCCAACGTGGAGGTCTTTTTAAACGGATCATATCTAAAGTTTAGCCACCGCCATTTCCACCAGCCATTGCTGCAGCTTGTGAATCCATTGGTGCAACTGGAGTCATATCTGAATCTGATATTATTGGCATTTGCCCAGCCGGCATGTTCGGCATTTGTTGTTCTTGTGGCAATTCTTTGTATTCGAACTGATAAGCAACCGCATCCATATGAATGGATAACGTTTCCTTAGGAGATCTGAATCCACTTGAACTGAACATGTCTTCGTTCGTATAGTTCTCTAATTCTTTATACAACTTAGGAAACTCAACATCGTAAGCTTGTGTTACCAGTTTATCCAAACGTTTGTAAAGCTTGCCATTTGGATTTCCAATCAAAGGATCTTTAGCAGCCTGATACATTTCTAATAAACCAGCCATAGTTGCAGAAACCACATCGTAGTTGCTAGCAGCTAATCTCGCTTCAGAGTTATAGAAGAACTGCATGGTACTTTCCAATTGGTCAGTAACTGCCATTCCTAATTTTTCAGCCTCTTTAACTGCGCCTGCTCTAAATAGTATAGAAACGTAGTTGTGAATTGTACCATCTTGATAAACTTTTACTTCAGCACCATCAATTTGCAGCGATCCACGTGCCATTGGGTCTTCACCGTAATCCAATACCAGATCAATCGGCATTACATTGATTGATTTCTCGACCAAAGCAATTGCGCGTTTCTTGCAATCCTTAATGTAAGCATCAGCTCCAACCAATGTTTTTGCCAATGAATCAGCAACACGTGTATTTCCGATACTTCTCAATCGTGTGATTTCAGGACCGTAATTCGTTTTCGCCATTTCTTTCATCTCTGCCTCCTGCAAGTAGTATTCTGCAAGCTGAGCGAACATTCCGCGTACAGTTCCTGTTTGACGACGAGCATAGTAATCAGTCAGAACACCTTTTTTGTTCATCAGACCGTATTCGTACTTGTTCATCAAGTTGTCGTACATCGCGTCAACATTGAAAGGAGCTCTTGGATTTGTTTTGATTGGTGAAACCTCCCAAGCCATTCCATTTTGACGTAAGAATCCGCTGTGGTACAATGACATTCCAACTTCAGTTCCTCCCGGAGAAGAGAAGTACATTGCACGTTTCCAGTCGTTATTAGCAAGCATGTCAAGAATCATCAAATCAGATTTTCCTGCTGCTCTGTTGTCCATAACAAGAATAACATCTTCCACACACTGGTTTTTCTCTTTTTCAGTGATAATTCCTGATTTAACAGCATTTTCTTTATCAACCGGAATACGGAATCCTAAACAAGGAACAGCACGAACACCATTTCCTTCGTTTGAAAGAATGTTATCATCGTTTCTTGCAAAATCCATAGCGATATCAATAGGCAAGTATGCCCATGATTTTTCCCAAGTCATTGCTTTTTCATACATCTGAGAAAGCATGTCTGAATTTACAGTAATGGTTCTTGTTTGGTATCCGTCAACAATTAAGTTCATTGATTCGTACATATCCATAACCGTTTGCTCCGTTGCACTATCTGCACTAACAGAGATAGATTTCAACTTCGCATCAATAGTTGATTTTGTTGCCGGATCCTGAATCACTGCTGAACTCAAGACTTTAGTAGCCATTGCTTGTAAGCTTCTGTATTCAGGAACGAATTTATCTTTATTCAATTTGATCTTCATCTTATTGAATTCATTGATCTTCTCAATGTTCATTCCACCTTCCATACAGTCAAGTGTAGATGCAAACAAAATTTGATCTGTTTGTCCTTCATACATCAAGGTCTGATCTTCACGGAATTTGATTGGTAAAGCCTCTGAACCGTATGCTTTCATTTTCATTTGTTCAGTGTACCAGTCAGTTCCGAATAAACTTGTATTACAAACTCTGATGTCAGTGAATTTACCTTCTACTTCCTGCAAGTACCAAAGTGGGAATGTATCGTTATCACCAACTGTGAAAAGGATACTGTTTGGTTTACATGAAGTCAGGTAGTTCATTGCCAAATCTCTTGCAGAAGTTTTGTCAGCTCTGTTGTGATCGTCCCAACCTTGTGATCCCATTAAATAAGGAACATAAGATGTAACTAACAGAATTACAATTGCGGCTATGGTAGGCTTGACTTTCGCCATCCTCATTACTAAACTGATAATTATAAATCCAACAGCAAGTAGAACGATGAATAGGTACGTTTGCATGATCAAACCACCACCCATAATTGTCAAAATAAGAACAAAACCAGTTACAGCTAAACCAACGTAACCCATTCCTGTCCATTCTTTCTTCGTAAAGTTTTTATAGGCTTCATACAATGCTAAAACTCCAAATCCGATCCACATGGCGAAGGCGTAGAACGACGCAGCATATGCATAATCACGTTCACGTGGCTCGTAAGGTTTTTGATTCAGGTAAACCACAATCGCCATACCCGTTAGCAAGAATAAAAGGAATACTACGAAAGCACCTTT
>CBFGNV010000014.1:0-75132 GCA_965650275.1 uncultured Fluviicola sp.
TCTCGCTTGACGCAATTTGCCATTGCTCGCTCGGTCTTCAAAAGCCGACGCTTTTCTCTCGCTTGACGCAATTTGCCATTGCTCGCTCGGTCTTCAAAAGCCGACGCTTTTCTCTCGCTTGACGCAATTTGCCATTGCTCGCTCGGTCTTCAAAAGCCGACGCTTTTTCTTATATTTGGAGCCTAAAATTCGTTCATGCGATTAAAAGGAAAAAAGGTATTGGTAACTGGAGCTGATGGATTCATTGGTTCGCATTTGGTAGAACAACTAATTCAGGAAGGAGCTCAGGTTCGTGCTTTCTGTTATTATAACAGTTTCAATAGCTGGGGTTGGCTGGATAGTTTTCCGAAAGAACTTCTTCAACAAATTGAAGTATTTACCGGAGATGTTCGTGATCCTAACGGAGTAAGAACTGCAATGAAAGGAATTGATATTGTGTATCACCTTGCTGCACTTATCGCCATTCCCTACTCTTACCACTCTCCTGACGCATACGTTGATACGAATGTAAAAGGAACGTTGAACATTGTTCAAGCAGCCAGAGATTTAGGGACTGAACGTGTTTTGGTAACATCTACTTCAGAGGTCTATGGAACTGCCCAGTACGTTCCAATTGATGAAAAACATCCACGTCAGGGACAATCACCTTATTCAGCAACAAAAATTGGAGCCGACTGTATAGCTGAATCGTTCTACAGAAGTTTTGATATGCCCATTACGATTGTTCGCCCATTCAACACTTATGGTCCGCGTCAATCTGCAAGAGCAATTATTCCTACTATCATCACTCAGTTATTGAACGGATACAACGAAATCAACTTAGGGGATTTAACTCCAACACGCGATTTGGTTTTTGCAAAAGACACTGCAAGAGGTTTCGTTGAAATCTCGCTTTGTGACAAACTGAACGGACAGGATGTAAACATTGCAACGCACAATGAAATTTCGATTGGAGATTTAGCCAACGAGTTAATTCGACAAATTAATCTGGGAGCGACAATCAAACAAGAAGAACAACGTTTACGTCCGGAGAATTCTGAAGTTTTCCGTTTGTTTGGAGATAATAGCAAATTGTTCGAATACACAGGATGGAAACCGGAAACTACTTTGGAAGAAGGGCTTCGACAAACGATTGAATGGTTCAAGCAACCAGAGAATTTGAAGCAGTACAAAGCTGACATTTATAATATTTAATTCATCATATGGATTTCGCAGCTATCGTTGAAACCGTTCGAAATCGCTTCGGGAAAGAAGGATTTATTCCACTTCACGCACCCTATTTTGGAGGAAAGGAAAAGGAATACCTGATTGAGTGTATTGACAGTACGTTTGTTTCATCCGTTGGACCTTTCGTAGACCGTTTCGAAAGAGATATGTGCGAAATTACAGGGGCAAAGCATGCCATTGCAGCTGTAAACGGAACTGCGGCTCTTCACATGGCAATGATCATTGCGGGAGTTGAACAAAACGATGAAGTACTTTCACAAGCACTGACTTTCGTGGCAACGGCAAATGCCATTTCATATATTGGTGCCAAACCCGTTTTTATTGACGTTGATAAAGATACGCTTGGACTCTCTCCAACAGCTGTTCTTCGTTTTCTCGAAAGTGAGACACACCAAAATGATAAAAACGAATGCATCAATACCAAAACAGGAAGAAGAATTAAGGCTTGTGTTCCAATGCACACTTTTGGTTTTCCGATGCGAGTAACCGAACTTCTGGATATATGTGAGAAATACAATATTGTTTTAGTGGAAGATGCCGCTGAATCTTTGGGCTCTTACGTTGGAAACAAACACACGGGCACTATCGGGCATATAGCTGCATTCAGTTTTAACGGGAACAAAACCGTGACTTCTGGCGGCGGTGGTGCAATTGTCACTAATAATGAAGAATGGGCAAAACGCGCAAAATACTTGACAACAACAGCAAAAGTTCCACATGCATGGGATTTCTTTCATGATGAAGTTGGCTACAATTACCGTATGCCGAACATCAATGCTGCGTTGGCTTGCGCTCAATTAGAACAGCTTCCTCAAATCCTAATGAACAAACGAGAAACGGCACAACATTACATCAATGAACTTTCAAAATTCGGTGTAAATGTGGTTTCAGAAAATAAGGGAACAACTGCTAATTACTGGTTAAATACGATTGTCCTGGAGTCGAGAGAAGAGCGTGATGCATTTTTGAAGTTCTCCAATGATTTGGGTGTAATGACAAGACCAATCTGGACATTGATGAACCGTCTACCCGCTTTTGAAAATTGTGAAACGGATGGCTTGGAAAATTCTATTTGGCTGGAAGAACGTGTGGTTAATTTGCCAAGCAGTGTAAATCTAAACACATAGAAACATAGCTTGTCCACATAGACACATAGTTAATTTATAATTGTGTGTTAGCTTAAATTCTAAGATCTTCCTTATTAAAAACTATGTTTCTATGTCCTTACTATGTGACTATGTGTTTAATATCTTTGTAGATTTACAAGAAAGAATTCATGTTCGAAGACAAAATATACATCATTGCAGAAGCTGGGGTAAATCACAACGGCGACATTAATCTTGCGAAAAAACTGATTGATGCTGGAAAAGCTGCTGGTGTTGATTGCGTCAAATTTCAGACATGGAAAACAGAAGCTCTGCTAACAGCCGATGCTCCAAAAGCCAATTACCAGATCGAAAACGATGGTGAAGGTTCTCAGTTCGAAATGCTAAAAAAACTGGAGCTTTCTTATGCCGATTTCAAAGAACTTCAAGCATATTCTAACACGGTTGGGGTTCAATTTCTATCTACTCCCGACGAACAAGAGAGCTTAAATTTTCTGGTTGATGAATTGAATCTTCCGTTGATCAAAGTAGGTTCAGGCGAAATCAATAATCTGCTTTATCTGAAACAAATTGCTCGCAAAAAACGTCCTGTGATTTTGTCGACGGGTATGTGTAATCTGGCTGATGTAGAGAAAGCATATTTGACTTTAATCGAAAATGGAGCTCCGGAAGTTTCCATCTTGCATTGTACATCAGAATATCCGGCACCGTTAGAAACCGTGAATCTGAGAGCGATGGACACCTTGAAAGAAGCATTTCAGGTAACAGTTGGTTATTCGGACCATACAGACGGAATTGCAATTTCCCTTGCAGCTGCAGCTCGCGGAGCAAGAATTATTGAAAAGCATTTCACACTTGATAAAAACATGGAAGGTCCCGACCATAAAGCTTCACTCGATCCAGTCGAATTGAAAGCATTGGTTGATGGCATCCGTGCAATAGAACTTTCCCTTGGTGATGGCATTAAGCGTATTCAGGAAGTGGAAAAAGCAACTCAATTGGTAGTAAAAAAAGGAATTTACGCCAAAGCAAATTTAAAGGCAGGAGAAATCATTACTGAAGAACATTTAGTAGGAAAACGTCCTGTTGCGGAACTCGGAATGGAAGAATACGAATCCATTATCGGGAAACGACTTACGATTGATGTGGAAAAAGATATGGCGATCAGTCGCAAACATATTTCATGGGACTAGAGAAAAAGAAAATCATCGTTTTTACAGGAGCGCGCTCCGAATATGGTTTATTAAAACCGTTAATTCAACTTTTGCTGAAACAAGATCAATTTGAAACAGAATTGGCCGTTGCAGGCGGACATCTAAGCAAAAGCCAAGGCTATACCGTCAACGAAATTGATGCAGATCATTTTCCGATTGCAATCAAAATTGACCACATGGTAGAAACCGAAGACGATTCTGCTGTAAGTATTTCCAATGGACAACTTCAAGTACAATTTGCGCAGTTTCTCTCCAATTACAAACCTGATTTGGTTGTAGTTCTTGGTGACAGATCAGAATTGATCCCTGTTGTTTCATCCTGTCTATTTCAATCCATTCCTGTTGCACATATTTCTGGTGGTGAAGTTACGGAAGGCGCAACCGATAATCAGGTTCGACATGCCGTTTCAAAAATGAGTCACATTCATTTTCCGGCTACGGAAACCTATAGAGCAAATCTTCTGAAAATGGGAGAAGAAGCGTGGAGAATTTGTGTTTCAGGTGAACCGGGACTTGACGAAATACTTTCTACGGAACTTCCGAGTAAAGCGGAGTTTTGTGAGAACTTCGGACTGCCGCTGATCGAACCCTTAGTAATTGCGACCTTTCATAGTGAAACAATTGGTCAAACGATCAACAAGGCATTTCTTACCGAACTCATACACGAACTTTGTAGTCAAACGAATGCTCATTTCTTGTTCACAGCGGCAAATACAGATGTCGGTGGGGCAGAAATCAATGAAACACTTCAGGAAATCAGTGAGCAAAACGAGCGTGTAACTTTCGTTCATAGTTTAGGGCGATTAAATTACTACGCAGCTCAACGGCACAGTGCGTTGATGCTTGGAAATTCATCCAGCGGATTGGTGGAAGCGCATAGTTTTGGTATTCCAGTTATCAACGTGGGTTCCCGACAAGATGGTCGTCTTCGAAATGCAAACGTAATCGATGTTTCTGTAAATATTTTGGAAATTCTTGAAGCTTATTCGAAAGCAATAGAACCAGGATTTAAAGCGAATATTCACAAAATTCCGAACATTTATGGTGATGGTCATGCAAGTCAGCGAATTGTTGATTTTATCGCAAAAATTGATTGGAATAAACTGCTTTTAAAACGTTCCACTTTCTAAATGAACGGAAATAAATATATCGGCGGTGCTTTCGCGGCAGATGATTCAAAGTCATTTCGCACTAACAGTCCGAATAATTTCTTTGAGTCAGAAAAGAATATAATCGGTTTTGAAACGGGCGCAGATGCAATTGCCTGGCTTCTTTCCATGGAGTTGAAAGTGAATAACTATCCTGTTTATTTCCCGAAACATTATTGTGAAGAAACGATTGATCGCATTCTTCTAAAAACGCCCGAGTTAAAAGAGATATTTCGATATTCTTCTGTTTGGGAAATTCAACACGATTCCGCAATCATCATCTGGAATCATTTCAATGGATACATTCCTGTACCTCATGAATTATTGAACGGAAAACACATTGTTTTGGAAGATTGTGTTCAAAGTCTGGAAGCAATTCACAATCAAGTTGGAAAAGCATGTTTTACGAGTTTGCGAAAATGGCTGGAAGTGGATATTGCTGTTGTTATTGGTCCATACGAGCACAACAGCTCCGTAGAAGAATCTGAATACTACCAGTTGAAAAAGGAAGCCGAAGAACTCAAACGTAAATGGAAAATCTCCAACCAGAAAAGCAACGAAAAAACCTTTCTAGACAAATACGCTGAAGCAGAACAAGCGCTTCAAACTTCAGAAATTTCGTTTCATTCAATAGATGAAATCCATCAATACGATTGGAATAAGATATTAGAACAGCGAAGATCAAATGCTAAAATTCTGATTGATTTTCTTCATTCCAACGAAATAAAAGTGGTTGAAACATCCGAATTATTTGTGATGATCCACATCGAGAAAAGAGACGAAATCAGAAAGCAACTAGCTCAAAACGGGATTTTTTGTCCGGTTCATTGGCTCGATTCAGCCGACAAAACCCTGGCGAAAACTTTGTTATCTTTGCCCATCGATCAACGGTACAATTCCGAAGACATGCAACGTATAGTTTCTGCATTAGAAAATGGATTTAAAGTTTCAGGTTTATAATCAAACTTCTATCAAACTTCTCCCCGAGCAAGTTCTGAACTATATTCGTACACTGGATATTTACTATCAACCCGAGTTTTTAGCTTGTGATGCGAAAATGCAAAATGGCGAATACGAAATTGCTGTTTTTGTTTCAAGCGAAAAAATCTGGGTTTATCCGTACATTCTTCTTCCTATTCAAGGAACCAATTATTACGATATCAGTTCGCCGTATGGCTATGCCGGACCCGTTTCGAATACACCTGACATCATGGTTGAAGCGGAGAAATTGTTCATTGAGCACGTTTCAAAACGCAAGAATATTGTAACCGAATTTGTTCGCTATCACCACATTTATAATGAGTATCATTTCTTTCAGGAAAACATCAAGAACGTACTAAACAGAAGAGTCGTTACGCTTCCTACCCTGGACAAAGAAGAAATCTGGATGAAAGAATTTTCCGGAACCAACAGAAATCTGGTTCGAAAACTGGAAAAGGAGGAATATACATGGAGTGTGAACATCTTTAAAAAAGAAGACGTTTCGACTTTCGATGAAGCTTACAGAGCGAACATGATTCATTCTGGTGCTACCGATTTCTATTTCTTTTCACCAGACTTTTATTCGGAAATGATTGATGGACTGGGAGAAAAGTTACTGCTTGCTAAAGTTGAAAAAAACGGCGAGATCTATGCTTCATCTTTATTTTTCGTTTCTGGCGGAATGGTGACATATTACCTCTCAGCTCGAAATCTGAGTCACCCGAAAGTTCCGGCATCCAACCTTTTGCTTTCAAAAATGGCTTTCTGGGCGCAGGAAAATGGAATGAAATTGCTGAATTTCGGTGGCGGACTGAGTTTGGATGAAAACGATTATCTGTTCAAGTTCAAATCCAATTTCGGAAAAGAAATCAAGGATTTCACGATAGGAAAACGCATTCATCAACCGGAAATCTATCAAGAACTTCAGGAAAAATTCATTGCTGAAAAAGGCGAAGAATCTTACCAAAAAGTGAAGCACATTTTACAATTCTACAGATAAAATCCTCAACTTCGCAACTATGATAAACTGCGCAATACATACGCTTCAAGATACTGCAACTATAAAAGATGGTTTGGAACAATTGAACACTGTAAATGGTGAGGCAGTTTTCGTACTTGATTCTAACGAAAAAGTAGTTGGAACGCTAACAGATGGTGACATTCGTCGTGGTTTGATCAACGGTAAAACCATCAACGATTCCATTCGTGAGGTAATGCATACCAATTTCCGTCACATTAAACTGGAGAACTACTCCATTTCTACCATCGATAAGATCAAGGAGCAATTGATTGGAATGCTTCCTGTAATTGATGAAGAAGGAAAATTGGTGAAGTTGCTCGATCTAAAAAAATTGAGAACCGTTCTTCCAGTTGAAGTATTGTTAATGGCCGGCGGACGAGGTGAGCGCTTGAAGCCACTTACAGACGATATTCCAAAACCAATGCTGCAGGTTGGAACAAAACCAATTATCGAGCACAACATTGATCGTTTAGCACTTTATGGTGTGGAAAAACTCCACGTTTCCGTAAAATACAAGGCTGAACAAATCATGGATTATTTCAAAGACGGCAGCGAAAAGGGACTAAACATCAATTATATAAAAGAGGTAGAACCACTTGGAACGCTTGGTGCTATTCGTTTGATAGATCACATTGAAACACCTGCTATTTTGGTGATGAATTCTGATTTGCTTACCAATATCGACTTTGAGGATTTCTACCGTTTGTTTGAAGAAACTGATGCCGATATGATCGTTGCAAGCACGCCTTACAGAGTTGATGTTCCTTACGGTGTTTTGGAAACAGAGGGAAATCAAATTACGTCTTTGAAGGAAAAACCCTCTTACGTTTATTTCTCAAATGCCGGAATTTACCTCATCAAAACATCGCTTTTAGAGCGCGTACCGAAAGGGAAATTCTATAACGCAACAGATTTGATGGACGAATTGATTGCTGAAGGCAAGAAGGTGGTGAACTACCCTATTGTGCATTATTGGCTGGATATTGGGAAACCGGAAGATTTCAAAAAAGCGCAGGAAGACATTAAACACATTCGCTTTTAATGAAACCTGACAGCACAAATACAATTGCTTTGATTCCAGCGCGTGCCGGATCAAAAGGAGTTCCTCAAAAGAATTCAAAACCTTTTGCAGGTGGAAAATCATTGGTTGAACGCGCCATTGAAACCGCTCTAACTTTTCTTCCGAAAAATAAAGTGGTATTAAGTACAGACGACCAGGAACTATTGGTTCAAGGAAATGCTTACGGAATAAAATTGATCAATCGTGAACCACATTTGGCTTCGGATACTGCCGGAATGTTGGAAGTAATGTTAGACGCCATTGACCGACAAGAAAAAACACCGGAATATTTGTTGCTATTGCAACCCACAAGTCCGTTCAGAACGGCAAAACACATTGAGGATGCCTTCGAATTGTTTGAAGCAGGAGATCATGCTGTAGTTGCTGTTAACGAACCAGCCGGACATCCGTTTTATACGTTGTTTCAGGAAGAAAAAGGATACATCAGTAAATTTCAGAAAAACCTCGTTGTACGTCGACAAGATTTACCGCCGATGTACGATGTGAACGGTTTGATATACTTATTCAGAGTTGCTGAATTGCGTAAACACAGCTGGGTGGAATGCGAGAAAATACGTCCGTTGATCGTTCCTAAATGGCAGGCTATTGATATAGACAATCAGGAAGACTGGTGGTTAGCGGAGACGCTTTACGCCGGGATGAACAGATAAGGCGTAAATTTTGACCACATAGGATCATAGGCCACATAGTTTATTGACAGAAAATCACCTATGTTTTCTATGTTCCTATGTGGTTATCTGATTCGGTCTATGATTTACCAGCAATAACAACAAACAAAACGGAACAATTCCGGCCTGAGTTTCTACAAACGACTCAAATAACATGGTAAGGATCATGGTTGCTGCAAACAACACTCCATAAACACTTTTTACCCGAATAGCATTTCTGAAAGTCACGACAAACAACATTACCAAAAGTAAGAATCCGACCAAACCAAGTTGTACAAAAGTGTTCAGAAATTGGTTATGAGAATTCAGGTTCAATTCTGCAGCTCCTGTATTTTTGAGTTGAACATTTTTAGCATGCAGAACGTCTTTCACATCACCCGTTCCAGCACCAGCCAACCAATTATCTTTGATTACCTTAAATGAGGTTGACCACATGATCATTCGTGCGGTATTGCTTTCAACTGAAGGATTGTTTTCGGTTTTAACGGCACTAATTGCCTTTGGAATTTCCTGAAAACGTGAAGCAATTCGTGAATTCGACATCAAAAGAAAAGCAACAAGAAACACAACTCCTGCAACTCCGGTAGCAAGTAATTTCCACCATTTTTTTCGCATTACATATTGAAGAAAAACCGTAAACGTCAAGATCATCCAAATAATGATTCCAGCCTTAGAAATGGTCAGGAATGTAGAACAGCTCAGAATTCCCCAAACCAGAACGAAAGGGAATTTCCACTTTACTTGTCCGGAAAGCAATAAATACAAAATCCATGTAGAAGCCAGAGCGGTATAGGTTGCCCAATAACTTCTGTGAATGAAATGTGAGTACTCCGTTTCAAAGAAATATGCCCAATGATTGTCCTCGGGATAGTATACCGATTTTATTGCCGCATAAATGATCAATCCTTTAACTACAGCTGCCAAAAGGAATGAAACAGTGGTTACAAATCGTTTTGGATTTAAGGAAAATCTTCCAATAGAAACAATTAGCGGAACTGCAACAAACGAAGCTTTCATTCCCACATCAGCCCAACCAAATTTACTATTGACAGACCAGGCCATTCCAACAATGTGGTAGAGAAAAAAAGCAATACTCCACAGAGCTACGGAATTGAAACTGAATAAACGCGCCTTGATCTCTGATGCACTTCTTCGTTGAAACAAACTGAGAATGAATGTAATTCCCAAGATCATTGGAGCAAACTTGAGCCACGTTACGGAAAGCAAAAAGGCAAGAATAATCAGTTTGTCCAACCAATTGGTGTTTTTCCAAAAATCCGAAATTGCTGTTCTCATAATCCAAGTAGTGATTTTCTCCCACGGAGGTGCACGGAAGTACACAGATGAATATTATTCAAATTTATCATTGGATTAACGCACATCAATCTTCCGTGTTCTTCTGTGCCCGTCTGTGGGATATTTATTATTATCTCCATATTTTCCAATTTCCCCAAGGCATTTTTTGAACTCTGGTACTCCAAATCCATGTGAACACAAATTGAAGAAAGAACGCGGTCATAGTTGCAATTGCCGCTCCAGTATATCCATATCTTGGCACCATCCAGGTTGCGAAGAAAAAGTTAATTACTGCCGTGAATATGGATATTACAGCAATGAAATTTGTTTTCTCTTTATAGAAAAAATACACACCTACCATTTTATACATTCCGTTAAATGCAAAACCAAGCGCAATCCATAAAACCAATTCCATTCCTCCCTGGAATTCTTTCCCTAAAAAATGAAAGATCAAAGGAGTGCATAAATAGAATATAAGTGTAATGGCAATGATTGCGATCATGTAAATATAAGTCCACTTTACAATTGTTTCTTTTGTAGCTTCTGCACCAGATTTCAAGCCGTTAAACACATAAGGAACCCAAGCCTGATTAAAGGAATTTTGAAGTAATCCGATGACCTGCCCCACCATAAAACCGACGCTGTAAATACCATTTTCAGACAATCCCATGTATTCCGTGATCACCAATTTATCAGTATACGTAATTGCAACACTACCCAGAACATGAGGGATAAGAGGCGCTCCATAAAAGAACAAATGCTTCACATGTTTCCATTCAAACGACAAGGGTAGAAACTTGTTTTTGATGAGAATTACAAAGGCGATTAACGTTCCAATTCCGTAGGAATAAGAAAGCGCATAAATTGATCCTTCGAACGAAAGATTGAAACCAACGATTAGAACAAGTGCAATTCCCAATTCAACAGCAGTGCGCACTATGCGAAAAATCCCGAACGAAATGGCTTTGTCCTGCATACGCCAAATGGAAAGCAGTACTTCAACCACGTTTTGATAAAGCGCATAAATGGCTGTCATAATTACAAAAGAAGCTGGGACACCAGTTCCTGCAACAATCTGATCTGCGAAAACAATTGCGGCCAGTGTGAAAACGCCTGTCAGCACCAACATGGCAATCATTCCGGAAGAAATGTATGAACCAATTTCGTTGTTTCTGTTCACGTAGACCACTTGCAGTGAAGTCATCAAATTCAAACTAATGAAGGGAATCAGTAATTCTATCAGAAGCTTAAAGTTGGTCAGGATTCCGTAATCTTCAGTTGAAAGATAATTGGTTAATAACGGGAGAAGTAAAAACGGGATTGATGCGTTTATCACATTTGCTATGGTATAAATACCAAGCGATTGAACCATCTTACTTTTTAGCAGCTTCATCCAGCACTTCGTCTAAATATTCCGAGATCTTTGAGAGATAATCGGAAGAAATGTTTAACCTGTTGGAATCAGCAATCTCATCTGCACTTACCAATTTCAAATTATTGCAAGCGTCAAAGAAGGATTCAACAGAGGCACAAAAATAAGCATTCGGATTTGAAGACAGGAAAAGCCCCAAATACGTAGTTGCTGCATTTTCAAAATCGTACAAGAAGGTTGGTTTTCCTATGGAAATGGACTCGATAGCGGTAGTTGAAAAAATGGTCATATGGGCATCCGTTTTCCCAATTGCTTCGTAAACCGAGCTTTCAGAAAAAGTGAAATTATCCGGAAAATCATATTGCTTTCTGTATACCGATTCAGGAGTACGTCTTGGCTGAATAATCCAATTGAACTTTCCAGGTTCCTGTTGATCTATTTTTAAAACAAAATCAAGTAATGCTGTACTCCATTCAGAATCTTGAAGTGACACCAGAATTGATATGACCGGAACTTGATTCAAAACTGCCGTTCTTTTATAATAATCCAAAATGTATCGTCCAACTGGAACCGAGCGCTTAATTGGAATCACTGTTTGTTTCTCAAAAAATTGTTGATCCTGTTCACCAAAAACCAGAATATCATCCGGAAATTGATTTTCATTCAGCGCTTTGTGATAAACGTAGCCGTAGTGTCCATCGCCAATTAAACCGTGCTGCATCTCTACCACTCGAATACCAGCTTCTTTCCAGGCACGGATGTACCCGAAATTGGCATAGGAAACGGTATGAAAAATCACTTTTGGTTTTGGCAGCAACCAAAGCAAAAACTTCATTACCCGGTATTGAGCCAAATACTTCCGAATGATAGAAGAGGTTTCGACTTTTTCGTTAAGAACGGTTTCAATCTCAGTTAGTATCTTTTCTCCCTGGAAATTCACTTTTCTAAGAAAAATACGCATATAGAATTCCTCGAGGAAAACAATCCAGGCACGGGAAACTACTTTTTTCGAAGTCACTTCACTTCTTTTGAAACGCTTAAACAATTGGAGCTCTACAACCAATAATTTTATTGGTCGGGCAATTGCTAAGGGGTCCATCACCTTATCAAGCATTTTTCCTTCGAGCAAAACACGTTCGCTGCTATTGGTAAAAGCCCAGGCATCATATCGCTTGAAGAACGAAAAGAATCCATAAAAAAGTGAGCGGAGCTGTTCTTTAAAAACGGAAGATGTTTTTTCCTGCAGCACTTCATTACCCATCATAACTTTATGGAAAATACGACTTTTGATCCATGGATAAACTTCAAAGTCTTTCCCGAATCGACTTACCTTTATGTCCTCGACAGGTAGTTTTTCAACTTCAACTATTTTGCCTTTTATATCCAAAATCGATGAAATTAATTGGTGAAATGAGCATTGCCATGAAAACAAGATCAATCAGTGAAAATCCCCAGAATATTCCATATTGTAGAAACGAATAGCCCAGCAGCGCAACAAGGACTGCAAAGTTCCTTCGTCGCCACCAAACAATGAGAATGATCAAATATACAGTTGCCAGCACAAAACCGTGTGTTGCAAAGAATACGAAAAAAGAATTATGCGCGTGAATAAGTTCAACCGCTCTTGTTTTGGGATTCAGGGTTCGAAACATTAGCTTGTTCGAGCCGTTTCCAGTGAGAGGATGCTCGCTCAAAAAGTCAACATAATTCAACCAAATCAGCTTTCTTCCGCTAGTATTGATACTCTTGGTTAAACTCAAGAAATTCTTCGACAATCCGGAAGTAGTATCTAATTCACTTGGTTCTTTTAACGGATACGCGTGTTGTTCACTGCACGTTAACGGAATAGTATCCCATGAAAACAGGATGTTATTGTATTCCATTTGTTCGCTCTTACCGCCTCGTGTCATGTTATCTCTCATCCACGGAGTAAGAAACAATATCAACAGGAAAAGTGCCGAAAGCGCCGTATTCTGAAAATGCCTTAGGCGAATTGCTGATCGGAGTTGTTTTCGATATATCCAACACAGTTGTAAAAGTGCGAAGATGAAATAAACCACAGTGATTAAGACAACCGTCCGTCCAAAAGAAAGCAACATTCCAAGAGCTAATCCAGAAAAGATCAGCCAATAGAACAGTCGATTAAATCGTGCCGGAATAATAAAAAGAAAGGCTATAAAAATATGGAGCGCATATACCGAAGAGTTTACTGTAAATCCAAAAACCCTCGAATCATACAATAGATCTTTGGAAACTATTCGTGTTTCTTCTGTGAGCGGGAGAATCAAACTCCGGTCATTCAAAAGATACTGAACAAGCGCAAAACCAGTTTCAATCAACACGAAATAAATGAACAAACGAAAGGTACGAACAGTAAACAAGCACCTGGAGCTAAAAAGTAAAAATGGTATTAAATAAAATGCCGCGTAGTAATCCTTCAAACAAACAATACTACCTCCATTTACAAATTTGTTTATAGCCGCAGCACCAACAAACAAGAGTGAAAGACCGAGATAACGTAGAGATTCTTTAGATTTGAGCAGTTGTTTCGGATTCTTCAAACCCCCTTTCCAAAGCTGGTAGTCGAGAACAATAAGAAGAACTGGAAGCAGAAGAAGCAAATATTCGTTTCCAAAAGTGAAATTGGGAGCAATAAGAATCAGAACCAATAGCATTTCCTTCCACCATTGTCGACCTGCCAAATGAAGTTCTCTGTATTTCTCCGAACTCGATATGGAATCTAGATTCTTATCCATTCACTCTTCCTTTCTTTGCAATCTGCAAGTAAACAAAAAATACTCCAATGAGAACCACCGACATAGCAATTGAATTCCACAGCACAATGTTATACAAGGAAACCAAAGGAAAGATTTCAGGAATGAGAACGAAACTGGATAGTTGAACAACGGCAACCAAAATACCCAGATACAAGGCCTGATTTTGGCGACCATAGATCAAAGGTAATGTTGACATTGGTGACAACATAAAGTTGAAAAAGAGATACGGAACGAGTTGTTCGGCAAACTTACCCGCTACATTCCATTCTTTTCCAAAAATCAACGAAAACAATTCTTCTCCCCAAAAATAAATTCCGGTGAATGGTATGATACAAAACAAAAACAAGGTTTTTAATGTTTTGAGAATCAAAGGTATTGCCGATTGGCCGAAATTACTCATTTCAGAAACGCGATTAAAGAACACCTGACCAATGGCCTGCCCGACAACCGAAAGCGGAATCTTCATGACAAGAAACGCCAAACTGTATTGTCCAAATTCAGATTTATCAAAATAGTGAACAATACTCCAGGCAATCATTGAATCCACACCCAAATCGATAAGTGCGTGAGGTAAATTCATGGTTGGAAAACTCTTATACTCCTTTGCCAGGGCATTCATTCGCTTTTTTTGCGAAACAGATTGATGCTCTTTTTTGAGTGTGAAGAATTCACGAAAGAACACGAGGCTGGAAACCAGTGTTCCAATAAAAGTACCAAGCAATAATCCGAAGGCGCCAAGTCCTAAATAACCAAATGCCAACCTTAATCCGCTTACGCCTAAGGCATTTACTACGCGCTGCTGAGAAATGAGCTTAAATGCCTTTTTTCGAATAGCCCAGTTGGTACCCAAACTAATCCAAACACTTGCATATGCGCTTCCAACCGACATCAGGACAAATATTAAATAGTCTTGCGGTTCAGGTTGAAAAATGGCATAACACATTCCAAATATCAATACAGAAAACAAACAGACAAAGGCAATTCGCAGCGACAACCTGAATAAACCAAAAGCATGATGATCCTGTTTTGCAATGGGTAGCGCAAACTCGTATCTAACAGTTGCAAATGTTGCTATAAAAGGAACAAACCGGGTAAATAACCCTAATTCCCCCATATCATCGGGACTGTATATTCGGGTGATTAACGGATAAATAGCAAAACCTATAATTTGAGCAAGCACGGTGCCCGTCAGTAAAGTTAAAACCGATTTAACAAAATCTGTCTGTTTACTCAATTTCATTTATTCAACTGAAAATCCAGATACGTATCGACGCCTTCTTCAAAGGTATAGAGTGGTTTATATCCAAGGTTTGTTTCAATTGCAGAAATATTTGCTAAAGAGTCACGAATATCACCACTGCGCTCAGGTCCGTATACCAAACTGTGTTTCGGTTCGATATTCAGCTTTAGTAATCCTTGATGTAATGCCTCAATGACATTGTTCAGCGTGCAACTTGCTCCGCACGCAACATTATAAACCTTTCCAAATGCCGATGAATTCTCATTCGTTAAAGATGCCAAATTTGCCAAAACTGCATTTCTTACGAATGTGAAATCACGTGTTTGATTACCATCACCATTCACCACAATTTCACCTCCTGAAAGCATTTTATCCAAGAATCTTGGAATTGCAGCCGCATAAACTCCTTCCGGATTTTGATAAGGTCCAAAAACATTAAAGTAACGCAAGCCTATACACTCCATTCCGTGCAGGCGATGATAAACCTGTGCATACTCTTCATTCAGCTGCTTCGTTACGGCATATGGAGACAGCATATTTCCTTCACCACCTTCTTGTTTCGGAGAATCTAATGAATCGCCATAAACAGAAGAAGAACTTGCGTAAACAAAACGTTTGATTCCAGCTTCCTTAGCTTCATGCAGCATGGTCAAAAATCCAGTTGCGTTTACGTGATGTGTATTTAACGGCAACGCGATTGAACGGGGAACAGAACCAAGAGCTGCCTGATGTGAAATCAAATCCACATTCTTTAGCAAATCCCTATAGTCCGAAGGATTGGTAATATCTCCTTTAACAAAGGAATAATTGGCATGAGCACTTAAGCGATCAACGTTACTTTGTAAGCCGGTACTCAAATCATCAAGAACAGTTACAACAGCACCAATTTCCAATAAAGCTTCTGCCAGATTAGAACCAATAAAGCCAGCCCCACCAGTTACAAGAACCCGCTTTCCCGCCAGTGCGTTTACAAAAGAAGGAAAGGGCTTGTACATTATTTTGCGTAGTTTACAGAACGACGTTCACGAATAACTGTCACCTTCACTTGTCCGGGATAAGTCATTTCGGTTTGAATTTTCTGAGAAATCGCGAAGGACAATTCATCTGCACGAATATCAGTCACTTTTTCACTTTCAACCAAAACGCGTAATTCCCGTCCAGCTTGAATAGCATATGCAGAATTCACTCCCTCGTAAGACAACGCTAAGTTTTCAAGATCTTTGATACGTTTGATGTATGACTCAACCACCTCACGACGTGCTCCTGGTCGTGCTCCTGAAATGGAGTCACAAATTTGAACAATCGGAGAAATCAAAGATGTCATTTCAATTTCATCGTGGTGAGCTCCAATTGCATTGAGAACTTCAGGTTTTTCACCAAATTTCTCAGCAATTTTCATCCCTAGAATAGCGTGAGGCAATTCTGGTTCTTCGTCAGGAACTTTACCAATATCATGAAGTAATCCGGCTCGCTTCGCTACTTTAACATTCAACCCAAGTTCTGCAGCCATAATAGCACAAAGATTGGCTACCTCACGACTGTGTTGCAATAGGTTTTGTCCGTAAGATGAACGGTATTTCATACGACCTACCATACGGATCAGTTCCGGATGTAAACCATGAATTCCTAAATCGATACACGTTCTACGACCCGTTTCAGCGATTTCCTCTTCTAAAGAACGTTTTGTTTTCGCAACAACTTCTTCAATACGAGCTGGGTGAATACGTCCGTCAGAAACCAATTGGTGTAATGCCAAACGAGCAATCTCTCTTCTTACAGGATCGAAACAAGACAGGATAATTGCCTCGGGCGTATCATCAACAATAATTTCCACTCCGGTAGCAGCTTCTAAAGCACGAATATTTCGACCTTCACGACCGATAATTCTACCTTTCACTTCATCAGAATCAATATTGAAAACAGAAACAGCATTTTCAACTGCTTGTTCTGAAGCTACACGTTGAATGGTTTGAATCACGATACGTTTTGCTTCGCGATTGGCATTCAATTTTGCTTCCTCAGTAATTTCCTTGATGTGCACCATTGCTGATGTTCTAGCTTCATCTTTCAATGACTCCATCAACATGTTCTTAGCTTCCTCAACAGACATACCAGTGATCTTGGTTAATTCAGCAACACGTTTCTGGTGCATTTTCTCCAACTCCTGGTAACGTGCTTCATTGGCAGCAAGTTTAGAATCCAACTCTGATTTCAATCGATCTGAATCTTTCTCTTTACGGGAAAGTTCTTCGATTTTTTGATTCATTGTTTTCTCTTTACCTCTAACCTTATCTTCGTTAGATTGCACTCTACGTTCACGCTCTTTAACAGCATCTTCATGCTCTTCTTTCAGTTTTAAAAAACGTTCTTTCGCTTCAAGAATCTTATTCTTTTTAAGCGTCTCAGCGTCTTTTTCAGCGTCTTTAATAACTTGTTCTCTTCGTTTTTTAAGGGCAACAGCTTGAAGGACATAAACTCCTCCTCCTCCTACTGCCAAACCGATTATCGCGGCAATGATTCCAAAATCCATAACATATATATTAACGTGCTTTTGGACAAAGACAAGACAAAAATGAAAGAAAATCGATTAACCTAGAGCATCCAATTCGTCAGCCAGCTTTTTCAAAGCCTGAGCTGTTTCAGTAAAATCTACTGTAGTGGTCGCAGTACTAGCTGGGGTGGCACTTTTGCTACCTTTTGTTGACAACTGAAGAGCTGTCATTGCCAATAAGTCCTGCATATCGCGAACAGCAAAGTTATCCTGCAATTGTTTTATTGCACGATTAATGTCATCTGCTGCTGCCTGAACACGCGGAACTTCCGCTTCTGCAACAGTCAAAGGGTACGTCCTTCCGGCTACAACCACTTTTAATGACACCTTACTCATTCGCTATCTTTAATTGTTGAATGCAAAAATCAATTTCTTTCACCAGCGCATCAACGTCTAACTCATCATTAAACATTGGCTCCTGATCTTGCCTTTCGGACAACTTAGAAGTTAAATCATCATACTCACCTTGCATTCTTTGCAATTCCTGAGCTTGATTCTCAACCACTTCATTGAGACGTGAAACTTCAGTCAATAAAGATCCTGAGCGTTCTCTCTCTGTCACTAACAAAGTATGTAAGTGTTGAGCCTTCGCCTGAATACGATCAATATATTCCTTAAGTTCAGAGGTCATCCAAATAGCTTTTGTACAAAATTAGTAGCTTCCTCCAATTAAACAAGTAATTCAACTTGAATATAAGATTCAGCTTAAAATCAATAGATAAACTTAGCGTAAAACTACGTCAGTTATCTTTTGAATGTCAGGTTACTACTAGAGTTACTGTCGTTTCTCTTTAATGTAATGACATCCTTTTTTATTTGGGTTACCTGCCAATCATCTGCAAGGTATTCTAAACCACCAACCGGTGGAAAACTTAAATACAGAATACAAGGATTTCTATTTAGACCTGTTTCCCAACTTCCGTTTGCTGAAAATCCAGAGCCAAATACTCTAATCCCCCCTTCTTCATCAAATCCAAAAGAATAAGTACTGTAATCTTCTGTAACGGAAACACCTTCAATTGTAAACGAAGTGATTTTCCATGACCCTTCAGGTAATACATGCTTAACACGGCGTGGAGTTGTATGCTTTGAACAAGCACTCGCCAATAGGAAGAGCACTGATAAAGAAGCAAAAATCCAGTTTTTCATAGTTTTAGTTTTAATATTTGTAATACGTAAGTATTAAACAACAGTTTCAGTTCATTTTTAGTTAAACGCGAAAAGTGTTGGAAAATTACAGTTTTTTACGCTTGAGTTGCAGGTCCACCAAAATTCATTGGAGGAAACGACGGTGCATCATTATCAGTGATCACTCCATTTTGCTGCTCATATTTCTGCACATTTTCAATAAGTGCGTGCATTAAACGTTTTGCACTTTGCGGCGACATAATTACACGAGATCTTACTTTCGCTTTGGGCATTCCAGGCATCATTTGAATGAAATCCGTAACAAATTCAGCTTGAGAATGTGTTATGATGGCAAGGTTTGAATAAACGCCTTCTGCTAATTCTTCAGAAAGCTCTATATTTATTTGGTTTTCATTTTTTTCCATAGATGCGAAGATAATTTTTTTTAGTTCAGGTTCATATTTTAAACGCAATTAGTAGCACTTGGTTTTCCGTAAAACCATTTCATCAATCACAAATTTAAGAGTTTAACAAAATACTTTGCTCAAGTTTCAACTTTCACAGTTCTTATTTTTTTTCTTATCTTCCCTCCCTCAAAGATCCAGTTATCCAGCATGTTAAATAATTGCCGAGCTACTATTCTTCTCTTATTCACGTTGGTTATTCTAACGTCAACGAGCACTTTTTCGCAAACTGGCAAAAAACAATACCAGAATGCAGTTCGTCTTCAGCGCGTGAATACTGATTCGGCTCTAATGTTTATTGATTCCGCTTACAACATTGTTCAGCACTCGAAGAATATTCAATGGAAGGCGCAGGTAACTCTTGCTAAAGCACGAATTCATTTATTTCGTGGAGAACTTGACCTTGCCCTCGAACAAGGACTGCAGGCGCATAAACACTATTTCCAAATTAAGAATGAGGCGGGAATAACCCAGGCTAATCTTCTTTTGAGTCAGGCATACAGTGTTACCAAAGAATTCAAAAAATCTGAAAACTGTATTAAGCAGGTTGAACGTTACGCAAACAGTCACCATAACAAGCACTTAAAAATTGAAGTTATCAATGGTCGTGGAAACAATTGTTTTCAATCGGGAGAAAATGAAAAAGCGCTTCAATTTTATCGCGAAGCAGAAGACAAAGTAAAGACGGTCAATGACGCTTATCTCGAGGCAAAGATTCAAAATAACATTGCGAATATTTTGGTAAACACTGGAAAAACTAAAGAAGCTTTACCCATTTATAAACGTGCGCTTAAACAATATAGGAAGCTAAATCATCCGTTAGACGAATTACTGGTGTTATACAATATTGGCAGACAATTCAGAGCGGCAAATATGCTTGATTCCTCTTTGTACTACTGCAATTTATGCTTAGAACTAGGCCAAAAAGTACATAGCTTAGAAGACATTACTTATGCGTATTCTGCGTTTGAGGTGACATATACCTTAAAGGGGGATTACAAAACAGCGCTGAAGTACAATGAATTGTTTCACGTTTCTAAAGACAGTTTAGATACTTACGCTAACAACGCCTTGATTACCCGATTGGAAACGGATTACGAATTGCGGATCAACAATGAGATCATTGACGAACAGAAAAGAAGATTGCTGCGGAGTAAACGAAAAACCACAGTTATGTTTATCGCTCTTTCCGTTACTCTGATTTTGATTGTACTTGGAATCTTCTATTACAGAAAATCGCGAAAGCTGAATAAAGCCCTGAAGAAATCGAATTCTGAAATTCTGGAACAAAACAAAACCATTGATAAGGCACTTTACGAAAAAGAAATTCTTTTAAAAGAGGTTCATCATCGTGTGAAAAACAGTTTACAGATCATTTCAAGTTTGTTGAATCTGCAGGAGTCTCAATTAACAGATGAAACTGCCATTGAAGCGTTAAGAAATAGTAAAACACGTATTCAAACCATTGCGTTGATGCACCAAAGTTTGTATCAAAAGGATGCGGATCTTGGAAAAGTGGATAGTGCAAAATACCTGCATAATATTCTGAATTTACAGTTAGAAGCATTATCGAACAGAACAATCAAGATTGAAACCCAGACCAGTTTCGTTGACCAGCAATTGAGCATTGATCAAGCCGTTCCATTAGGTTTAATCGCCTCGGAAATTATTAGTAATGCCCTGAAGCATGCCTATTGGAATACAGAAACTCCGAAACTGAGCTTTCTCACGAAAGTGGAAAACAATAGAATGGAAATGCATATTTCTGACAACGGAAAAGGATTTGAAAGTGACGATTTCCGTAACCACTCTTCATTAGGATTGGAAATTGTTGAAGCATTAAGTGATCAACTTCACAGCGAGATGAAATGTGTTTCCAATTCTACGGGTACTTCTTTCACGTTTTTATTTTCAATTGAATAAGCTGCTTCTCAGAAATCATCTATTTTTGTGGTGATGGAAGACAAAAAAGCCCTTCGTAGACTAAGCATACTACTAATTGTTTCAATGGTGTTTTGGGGTTTAAGTTGGCCGTCTAACAAAATACTTAAGTCGTTCGGCGATCCCTTTACCCTAGGTTTTATACGTTATGCCCTGGTGATTATTAGCTTGGTTCCGCTTCTGTTATTCATGAAAGTGAAATTCCGAATCAGTAAACTCGGGGTTATATTTGTTGTGATATCAGGACTTCTGATGTCGGTTTACAACTATACGTTCCTGCAAGGCCTAGAGAAAGGAAATTCAGGTGCAGGTGGAATTTTGGTAACTACTTTGAATCCAATCATGGCTTATACCCTTGGTCTTTTACTGGCATGGAGAAAACCAAAGACCAATGAATCTATAGGAATTTTACTGGGAGCCATTGCCGGAGTTGTATTGCTTCAATTGTGGAACAACCTCAATATACTCTCTGATATTGGCAACGCCTTGTTCCTGGCAAGTGCTTTATTGTGGTCGATAATGAGCAAATTCTCTTCAAGGTCAAAAGAATTCGGAAATCCATTGGCATTTACGTGGTGGATGTACGTTGTTACAATCATTGCAATTACTCCGTTCGTTGATTTCAAATCGGTAAACACACTTCTACATACAACAGATTTCCGTTTCTGGGGGAATTTACTCTTTGGAAGTGTAATTGTTACCAGTTTTGCAACAACCATGTATTTCTACGCCACATCGCAAATTGGTGCTGAACGTGCAAGCAGTTTTATTTTCACCGTTCCACTTTGTGCGGGATTATCTGCCTACTTTATTCTTGGTGAAGAATTGAAATGGTATACCATTGTTGGCGGTTGTTTGGGAATTGCGGCTGTTTATGTGCTTAATAGAAAACCTAAGAACGTACTTTAGCTTCTTCCGATGTATTGGTCATTTTAACATCTATTGATTGATAAACGATCAACTTGCAAAAACATTCTTCAAAGACATGAACATGAAACACGTTATCATTTTGCTTTTCCTCTTACCATTATGGATTGCTTGTGATCAAATGCCTTTTCGTAATCCAACTACCGAAGAACAAGAAGCACAACACAACTTTGAACAAACCTGTAAGTTTGATAGTATTGGCAAAATGACTCTAGCTGAACAACGATTGAACGATAGTATGGTGGACAAAAAATTTGAATATGCTAAAATTGAACATGTCTATCACTTCTGGCGTTGCAGAGGACAGAATCGTCTTACACATAAAGAGTTTTTCTTTAGATACAAGCGCAAACGTCCAGTACCTTTATCTCTACAAACCAAAAGTGAGGACTATTTGACTGAAATTGCAACACGAGTTTTCAAAAATTATATTTCTAACGAGGACATAATGAAATACGATGAATTTCAGGTTATTGATGACTTTTTTGGCACCCACAGAACAATTAGTAGAGACAGCATTTTTAGTTTGTGTGGATTCAAAGTAATCAAAGACAGTAAAAACAAGTACAAAAGAACTACTATATAAAAATGAGCCAAACAGCTCAAGAAGCTTAACCTATCTTGCACTTCGGGTTCACCTCTCCTAGCAACCCTTTCAATGCATCAATTGGATCATAACCAGCAATTCGCTTTGTAATAAATGTGAAACTGTAGTATTTACCTTCGGCTCTTCCTGCTATTTCCCAAACCGTTTGGTGGTTAATCTTACTCCAGGTATTGCTCAGTTGAACGATTGATTCAATAGCGTATTTCCCTTTTTCCTTTCGTGATTCAAAGTACAGAAACTGTCTATCGAAATAAAGAATGGGCTTATTTGGAAAGAATAACAGATTCAATCCGAAAAAGAAGGCGCGTTTGCTGAGTTGAATTCGTTTCATTTTGAATAATACAAAAAATCACTTGATTCTGTGTGCAAAGAATCAGTGAATTATCTCTTAGAACTTACTTCGCGCGAAATTACATCTATGTTCCTCTTGGTTAACAGCCAAATTTTATTGAATCAACCTACATGGAAACTTCACAGCTTGACAATCTCCAGTTTTAACATCATGTGATGAACCATTAACTCAAAACCCTGAATTCCATTAAAATGAGTACATTTACTCCAGTGTATTTGCTACTATATTCAATACCCACATGACCCTGCAGCTGATAATTCTGATCTGTGCTTTATTACCCATTGCATCGTTATGGGCTGTAAATCGGGGATTGTTTCGTGAATTATTTCTGGACCTTAGACTTGGAAGGATTCTTCATTATTTTGCGGTTTTTCTTTTCGGTTTTTCACTTCACACCAATGCTCTACCGGACTTAAAACAGGTCGAATCAGAAACCTGGCTGGAAATGGTAAACTTCTTTTTCGCCTTGACATATGCGGCTGTATTCGCCATTGCAACAAACAATGAGGAGGATTTGGAAGTTGATAAAATTTCAAATAAAAACAGGCCGTTGGTAAAAGAAAGTATACCGCTGAACAGTTACCGCTTGATTTCCAGATTGAGTTTAGTTGTTTCCATTTTACTTTCTGCAGCAATCGGACTACATTACTTCTGCACTATTCTCGGCCTTTCAATTGTTTACTATGTCTATTCCTGTAAACCTTTCAAGTTAAAGCGATTCGTTTTTCTGGCCAAGTTGCTCATCGGGATTAACACACTCATTTCTGCCTGCTGCGGTTTTCTTACCGCGAATGGAAAAGTGCAGGAATTTCCAGTATTCTGGATGCTCTTCATTCTTATTCCCATTTCGCTAATGGCAAATTTTGTTGATCTGAAAGATGTGGAAGGTGATCAGCATGCCGGGGTTAAAACCATTCCGGTTTTGTGGGGGATGAAAGCCGCCAAAAATCTTCTGGCAATTTTCATAATCTCTGCCTATGCGATGGTATTTGTTTACTTTCAGACAAACTGGATTTCCCTTTTGCTACTCGGGATGTGCGCAATTCATTTACTTTTACTATTTCGAAAACCGTACAACGAAAAACCGCTTTTCTTACTCCACAACAGTCTTTTTCTCGGACTTATATCGCTCATTATTTTGAAAAACAACTGGTGAAAATAAACGCTACATATTTTCTGGTCGTTTGGGCCACTATCAGTTTGTGCAACTACTCTCTCTATGCTCAAATAAGTGATCAGAGTTTAACGAATTCGGTGTCTAAAGCACGGAAATTCTTAGAAACGCACCAGTATGAAAACGGCACGTTTCAGGATTCAACGAAAGTTCTTTTCAATTTTTGGGAAACGATTCTGGTATGTGACGCATTACTCGACGACGCTCAAAAAAACGACAGCATTATACAGCATGGAGTCAACTGGTTGAAGACCATTGAAAACGCAGACGGAATTATATGTCATAACGCCACTTGTGCTTCGTCATACTGTATTGAAACAAGTTCCGTTTACCTTCAACTATTGCATCGCATAAACCCTGAAACCGATTTCACAAAACAGCTTGCAACAATCGCTCAACTCCAGGAGAAAAACGGTCGTTGGGCTATCGGAAATCCGGATGTAGCTTATGAAGTTTACTTTCCTTCCGTTACCGGATTTGCTGTGAATTTGTTCGAATTGACCAATTACGACCAGTATGACAAAAAAACAGCGTTGGATTATATTGCTCAGCATCAATTGAAAGATGGTTCCTGGGGGCAAACGTGGGAATACTATGATTCACCTGGATATGCCCTTTGGCAATGTGTTCCAGCGCTAAAAAATGACACCATTTACGCTACAGAACTTGGAAAAGCAAAGGCATTCATTCTGGCTACACAACTTGAAAATGGCAGTTGGAATTTCTCCGGAAACGATGTCAACAATCATATTTCGGCAGAATTACACACCGCTTTTATGCTTCAGGTACTGGGAAATGAGACCGATCAAAACTCCAAATCAGCAGTGGAAAAAGGATTGAAATTTCTCATTGCAAGCCAAAAACAAAATGGTTGCTGGGATGGGGGTTTATTTCCAATTCGCAATCAGCGGTACAGAAAGAATGAATACCTGATTGCTACTGCTTTGGCCTATAAAGCACTGTTATTGTATCAACACAATCTCGGTCATGAATAAATTATTGATCGGTATACTCCTATGTTGTTTTTCTTGCGGTATAAAGAAAAAACAGGAAGTTGTTCAATCACTTTCACATACTGCAATCGGCGATCAGGTTTATATCCTGACTGTATTTCCGAATTCTTTCAAAGACACTACAAACGCTACGTTGAGTTTGCTGATCTTGAGTTCTAACGAACAGAACAAACAAAGTTTATTGGCGTATTGTACGCTGCTAAAGCCCAATACCACACGTGCTAATATCTTCGGTTTTTATGCTGATTCTGTAGAAAAGTTAAATCAAACCCGTTTTCCAATTTTATTTGGAACAGCTTTGAATGACAGTCTTGGAGAAGAAGTTCGATGGAGCATTAGAAAACAAAAACTCGAGTTTCATGGAAAAAATTCAAAAAATGAAGTCGATTGGGAACTGAAACACTCCGAAAAAGACGCTTATATTGAGTTAAAAAAAACGAATGACACTGTAGTTAGGGTTTTCGAACCCATACTTACCCTACTAAACGATGAAAGTACGAATGCAGAAAACCAGGAATATGTGGCTTTTCTCAGTATTGTCAGGAATGCAGGTTTTCTCTTTGATCGGACTAAGAATTCGTACTACTGGTTCGATACAAGAACAGAAGACGGCCAGCACTTTAGTCTTTTCGTTGCTCGAGATGATGCCAACAATATTGATGTGCTTTACAACACCTTTCCCTACGAAGGAAAACCTATACTTAACGAGAATGAGATTTATTGGGAAAACGCAAAAAAAATGAAGCAAGCTTCCATTCATTTTTCCGAAGAAACGGGTAAACTCAGATTCTTTCGAATAGAAAACACACAATTAGTAAATAACGAACTCCTGATTGGCAAAGGTGTAATGTATCAATTGTAATCGTATGAAACAGTTCCAGCAGCTTTTTAAGAAAATTGTCGACATTATAGAAGGAAACACCTTGCCTTTAAAGCGTTATTTATTTTTATTCCTTGCCATTCTCAGTGTTCGTTTATGTTTGGAGTTTTTTTCCAATCAACGCTTATTCAGAGCTGAAGATGCAATACACATCGGTCTCTGGTTTACCTTCATCGTTGTTGCGTTTATGATTCAACTGCATTTATTTTCAGGTGAGAAAATGGAGAAAATCGTTCGATTAGTAGTGTGCTGTTTTTCGATTGCACTTACGGCACCTATTATTGACCTCATTGTTTCTCAGGGCAAACTTTCCAAGATGAACTATCTTGCCATTAATTCTTTCTCGGACATCGCCTACTCCTATGTTACGATTGGCGGAGCAAGCTTAAGCAGAGGTGCAACGCTGGGAATAAGGATCGAAATTGTGCTGTTGGTATTTGCAAGTTTCAATTACGTGTATACCAAAACCGGGAATATTTTGAAGGCACTTTTAGGCACTTTCAGTATTTACACCGTACTTTTTCTTTCGGGTGCTATTCCGTTTTTTTTGGGGAAAATCAACGATCTTCTGCACCTGAGTTATGCTCCCGACGATAAGTCATCCATCTATTTGTTGTTTACACTCGATCTGTTCTTCATACTTTTCATTGTATACCGTTTCAAGCGTAAATCCATTTCTTTTAACATCACCTGGCAAGCCTTGGTGCGGCTGATTATAGCAATTGGACTGATTACCTATGGGGCCAGTCTTGCGCTAAAAAATTATCCGATGAACTGGAAGCTTAACCCCACCACGCTATATTACTTCCCGCTGTTAATCGTACTCATTACAACATTATGGATCTATTATCATTTCGGACGGAATAACCAATTCAACAGCAACCATTTCGGTTTGCAAAACGGCCTCTTTCTGGTTATTCTGAGTACAAGTGCCTGTATTTCTTTTTATACATGCTTTGCTGCACTCATAGTTTGGGGATTACTGTTTGTGCTCTACGAAAAACCCTTACGTTTTAAGCAAATTCCGGTGTTGTCAGCTCTTTTTCAAGCTACGGTTTCTGTAGGCTTGTTATTTCTTGGATACTTAACCTTCGGTGCACCGCTTATTGGATTTCCAACTTTACAACTATTTTTAGTGTTATTCATCTCGTTTTCAATACATTTGATTGTCGAATATTTACCTGGGCGAAAAAAAAATAATTTTAAACTATGAAACTAATACTACACTTCAGGCTTCAATTACTTCTTCTCTTTTTTGTAATTCCGACATTCCAGTCTTTTGGTCAAACCACTATTTGGTCAGATAATTTCAATAATGGTTGTGCTTCTAATTGTATCGCTAGTACATGGAATGGCTGGACTATTCTCGACAATGACGGTGGAACAACTGGTGGCTCTCCGAACAATTGGTTCATTAGTTGTGCGGAAGAAGGAATTGCGCCTCCCGGTTGTGGATCGAGTTGTATAGGTGATGCTAGTTTACACATTGGTGCCGATCCGGGTTCGGGAGGCGATATGGGAGCCAGTTTCAACGAAACAGGTGTAGTCAATGCAACGTTTAGAACTGCAGTTTCTCCAACCATCAATACTTCGGCTTATCCAGGAACAATTACCCTGACATTCGATTTCATTGCTTATGGAAGTGCTGGTTGTTCAGATGACAGGTTGCAACTTCGATTAAGTACCGACAACGGGGCAACATGGCCTGCAGGATTTCAGTATTGCTTAACAAGCGTTTGTTGCGGATCATGTAATGGTTACAGTCAGGGACAATGGACAACTTATAACTTAGTCTTACCAGCAGCTTTCAGTAGTAATCCTAACGTAAGAATCGGTTTCAACTGGAGAAATAACGGGAACGGATCAGGAACGGATCCATCTGGGGCAGTCGATGATATTCGCATAACCACACCTACAGCATTGTCCGTTGACCTATTAAGCTTCAAAGCTGAAACGAAAGCAGATAATACCGGAACTGAACTGACCTGGAAGGTTGATAACGAAACGGATTTCTCAAGATATGAATTAGAGCGCTCTTTTGACGGAAATACGTTTTCAAAAATTTATACGAAACAGGCGAATTGTACGGGTAACGCTCCTTGCAACTACTCTTACACCGATGTAGGACATAACTCGACTGTTTACTATCGCCTGAAAATGATTAACAACGATGAAGGCTATCGCTACTCTAACATCGTTTCAATTGATCCGGCCACATCTACCTCAAGCAACTACACGCTCATTTCTTGTTTTGCAACAGACAACGAAATTGAAGTAAAAATGAGTTCCAAAAAGAAGTCAAGTGCTAATTTTGTTGTGTACAATATCGCAGGAAATGAAGTGATTTCCCGAAAAGATGTAGCAATAAAAGAAGGTACCAATTCAGTAACAATTGGTGCAGGAAAACTGTCAAAAGGCGTTTACATTCTTAAAATCTATACGAAAGACGATAAGGTGCTGAGTGCGAAAGTGATGATGTAAACAACTTTTCCTTCAACGAAATGTTGGGTTCTTTTCGATACGATCGATTGGGATCCGTGTACATTTTATCGACCTGGTAAAAACAGTAGAAGTTGTCTTTGGTAGGCGTTTCCTAAAAAGAATCTGATTGTGCCCGTGTCGCGAACACCAGGCAAGCAAATAAAAGAAGAAGTGCTATTCCCATTCTTCAGGTGATTTAATCTGAATTGAGATTACATAAAAAATCCCCGCCTGTTACCAAGCGGGGATTCGTATTTTAAAACGTTATTTCTACTTAAGAAATCGTGTCTAATTCTTCTTGGTTTGCAACCAATACTTTGTTGAATCGACGTACACCTGTACCTGCAGGAATCAAGTGACCAACAATTACGTTTTCTTTCAAACCTAATAAGTGATCTTCTTTTCCTGAGATTGCAGCCTCGTTCAATACTTTCGTTGTTTCCTGGAAGGAAGCAGCTGAGATGAACGATTGTGTTTGCAATGACGCACGTGTGATACCTTGAAGCAATGGAGTTGATGTTGCAGGAACTGCATCACGTGACTCTACTAATTGCTTGTCAGCACGCTTCAACTGAGAATTCTCATCACGCAACTTACGAGAAGTAACAATCATTCCAGCTTTCAATTCCGTAGATTCCCCAGCATCAACTACTACTTTCATTCCGTAGATTGCATCGTTCTCTTCCATGAAATCTGCTTTGTGAACAGATTGTCCTTCCAAGAAACGTGTATCTCCAGCATCAATAATCTCTACTTTCAACATCATCTGACGAACGATAACCTCGAAGTGTTTGTCGTTAATCTTCACCCCTTGTAAACGGTAAACCTCCTGGATCTCATTTACAATGTACTCTTGTACTTTTGTAGGTCCTTGAATGTTCAAGATATCGTTTGGTGTTGTTGCTCCATCGGATAATGGTTGACCAGCACGAACGAAGTCATTTTCCTGTACAAGGATATGTTTAGAAAGTGGAACTAAATATTTGCGAACATCACCAGCTTTAGATGTTACCTGAACCTCACGGTTACCACGCTTAATTTTACCAAACTCAACGATTCCGTCGATTTCAGAAACTACAGCAGGGTTCGATGGGTTACGTGCTTCGAATAATTCGGTTACACGTGGAAGACCTCCTGTGATATCCCCTGTTTTACCAGCGACACGTGGAATCTTCACCAAAATAACTCCTAATTCAGCTTTATCACCTTCGTTTACAGAGATATGTGAATCAACTGGAATGTTGTACTCACGTAACACCTCTTTCGTCTTAGGATCGATGATGTGAATTGCAGGGTTTTTCTTTTTATCGCGAGATTCAATAATTACTTTTTCAGTAAATCCTGTTTGCTCATCGACTTCTTCACGGTAAGTAATACCATCAATAATATTCTCAAATACAACTTTACCAGAAACCTCTGAAATGATTACCGCATTGTACGGGTCCCACTTACAAATAACGTCACCTTTTTTCACTGTTGTATTCGCATCGATCATCATCTCAGCTCCGTAAGGAATGTTTGATGTCATCAATGTAACTCCAGTCTTAGGATCAGATATTTTCAATTCAGCAGAACGACCTACAACAATAATTTTCTCAGTTCCATCAGCAGCTTTACGAGAAATTGTACGTAACTCATCGATTTCCAATTTACCAGAAGATTTTGCCTTCAAATCCGATACATCCGCAATGTTAGAAGCGGTACCCCCAACGTGGAATGTACGAAGTGTAAGCTGTGTACCCGGCTCACCAATTGACTGAGCTGCGATAACACCTACTGCATCACCATCCTGAGCGATACGGTGAGTTGCAAGGTTACGTCCGTAACACTTAGAACAAACACCACGACGCATCTCACAAGTTAATACTGAACGAATTTCAACTTCATCAATACCAGCTTTTTCGATAGCCTCAGCAACATTTTCAGAGATCAATTCACCTGCAGCAACAATTAAATTTTCTGTTTCAGGCTCATAAACATCATGAACAGAAGTACGTCCTAAAATACGATCGTACAATGGTTCAACGATATCATCATTTTTCTTCAATGAAGTTGCAACTAAACCTCTCAATGTTCCACAATCCTCGATGTTGATAACAACATCTTGTGCAACGTCAACCAAACGACGAGTAAGGTAACCCGCATCCGCCGTTTTCAATGCTGTATCGGCCAAACCTTTACGCGCACCGTGAGTAGAGATAAAGTACTCCAAAATCGAAAGACCTTCTTTAAAGTTGGAAAGGATCGGGTTCTCGATAATTTCCTGTGCAGAAGCTCCAGATTTTTGCGGTTTCGCCATCAATCCACGCATTCCGGAAAGCTGACGAATCTGCTCTTTGGATCCACGTGCACCAGAGTCGAACATCATGTAAATAGAGTTGAATCCTTGATCGTCGTTTTTCAACTGTTCCATCAAAGTATTCGTCAAACGAGAGTTTGTATGCGTCCAAATATCAATGATTTGGTTGTAACGCTCGTTATTTGTAATAAGACCCATATTGTAATTGGCCATTACCTCTTTTACTTCGTTCTCTGCTTTCGCAACAAGAATTTCTTTTTCTTTAGGAATGATAATGTGATCCAAGTTGAAAGACAAACCTCCACGGAACGCCATTCCATATCCTAATTCTTTGATATCATCCAGGAACTTAGCTGTTTTAGCTGTTCCACAAATCTTCAATACGTGACCAATAATATCGCGAAGCGCTTTCTTAGTCAATACGTCATTGATAAATCCTACCTCACGTGGAACAACTTCGTTGAACAACACACGACCACATGTGGTATCAATCATCATCAACGTTGGAACTCCTTCTGCATTCAAATCATAAGACTTCACTTTGATTGGTGCATGAAGATCTAATCTACCTTCGTTGTTAGCGATAATTACCTCTTGTGGAGAGTAGAAAATACTTCCTTCACCCTGAACTTTATGTTCTGGTGTAGATGTACGCATTTTCGTGATGTAGTATAGACCCAAGACCATATCCTGAGAAGGTACCGCAATCGGTGCTCCATTCGCAGGGTTCAGGATATTGTGTGATGCTAACATCAATAATTGAGCTTCCAAAATTGCAGCGTTACCTAATGGTAAGTGAACCGCCATCTGGTCACCATCGAAATCGGCGTTGAATGCTGTTGTTACCAACGGGTGCAAACGAATCGCTTTTCCTTCGATCAATTTAGGCTGGAATGCCTGAATACCTAAACGGTGAAGCGTAGGAGCACGGTTTAATAGTACCGGGTGTCCTTTCAATACGTTTTCTAAGATATCCCAAACAACCGGCTCTTTGCGGTCAACGATTTTCTTCGCTGATTTAACCGTTTTCACGATTCCGCGCTCAATCATTTTACGGATGATAAACGGTTTGTAAAGCTCTGCAGCCATATCTTTCGGTAAACCACACTCGTGTAATTTCAAGTCTGGTCCAACAACGATTACTGAACGCGCAGAGTAGTCAACACGCTTACCAAGTAAGTTTTGACGGAAACGTCCTTGTTTACCTTTCAATGAATCAGAAAGGGATTTCAACGGACGATTTGATTCTGTTTTAACGGCAGAAGCCTTACGAGAGTTGTCGAACAATGAGTCAACAGCCTCTTGCAACATACGTTTCTCATTACGCAAGATAACCTCTGGTGCTTTGATCTCGATCAAACGCTTCAAACGGTTATTACGGATAATTACACGACGGTAAAGGTCGTTCAAATCCGATGTTGCGAAACGTCCACCATCTAGTGGAACCAACGGACGTAATTCTGGTGGAATAACCGGAACTACTTTCACGATCATCCATTCAGGACGGTTCTCGATACGTTTTTGAGAGTCACGCATTGCTTCAACCACTTGCAAACGCTTCAATGCTTCGTGCTTACGTTGAACTGAAGTTTCGTTGTTTGCCTGGTGACGCAAGTTGTAAGAGAGTTCTTCCAGCTTCAAACGACGTAATAAGTCGTAAAGAGCTTCAGCACCCATCTTAGCGATGAATTTGTTTGGATCTGTATCTTCCAAGTATTGGTTTTCTTTTGGAAGTGTATCCAAAATATCCAGGTACTCTTCTTCAGTCAAGAAATCTTTCTCAGCCAAAGATGATCCATCAAGGTTTGTAGCGATACCCGTTTGGATAACTACATAACGCTCGTAGTAAATGATTTGATCCAACTTCTTGGTAGGAAGTCCTAACAAATAACCAATTTTATTTGGCAATGAACGGAAGTACCAGATGTGCGCTACAGGAACAACAAGAGAAATGTGTCCCATACGCTCACGACGTACTTTCTTTTCAGTAACCTCAACACCACAACGGTCACACACGATTCCTTTGTAACGGATACGTTTGTATTTACCACAGTGACATTCGTAATCTTTCACTGGTCCGAAGATTCGCTCACAGAACAAACCATCTCTTTCCGGCTTATAAGTACGGTAATTAATTGTTTCAGGCTTGAGTACCTCACCACTTGATTGCTCAAGGATCACCTCAGGAGAAGCCAACGAGATCGTAATCTTATTGAAGCTGCTTTGTTTTTTCGGTGTTTCTTTTCTAAAAGCCATTGTATTTTTTTCTTTATTGAATTCTACAAAAATCGTTTAATCGTGAGCTTAGTCCATTGATACATTCAATCCAAGACCTCTCAATTCATGCAACAATACGTTGAATGATTCAGGAATTCCTGGTTCAGGAATGTTATCACCTTTAACTATAGCTTCGTATGCTTTCGCTCTACCCATTACGTCATCCGACTTAACAGTCAAGATTTCTTGTAGGATATTAGCAGCACCGAATGCTTCAAGAGCCCAAACCTCCATCTCACCAAAACGCTGACCTCCGAATTGAGCTTTACCACCCAATGGTTGTTGTGTAATTAATGAGTATGGTCCGATTGAACGAGCATGCATTTTGTCATCAACCATGTGAGATAATTTCAACATGTAGATAACTCCAACAGTTGCAGGTTGGTGGAAACGGTCTCCCGTACCTCCATCGAACAAGTAAGTTTTACCTGAACGCGGAACTCCTGCTTTATCAGTCCATTCGTTAATTTGCTCTGGTTTAGCACCGTCGAAGATTGGAGTAGCGAATTTCACACCCAATTTCTCACCTGCCCAACCAAGTACAGTTTCATAAATCTGACCTAAGTTCATACGAGATGGTACCCCTAGTGGATTCAATACGATATCTACCGGTGTTCCATCTTCTAAGAATGGCATATCCTCCTGACGAACGATATTCGCAACGATACCTTTGTTACCGTGACGTCCTGCCATCTTATCACCCACTTTTAACTTACGTTTTTGAGCAACATAAACTTTCGCCATTTTCACGATTCCTGCTGGCAACTCATCACCAACTGAAATATGGAACTTCTTACGTTTATAGATCCCTAATAGATCGTTTGCTTTAATTGTAAAGTTGTGAAGTACTCTACTAATAAGAGCGTTCACATGAGCGTCAGCTGTCCAAGCTGTTGGATTAACGATTGTATAATCGATAGCCAACAAGTTTTTAGCAACGAACTTTTGTCCTTTTTTAATGATCTCTTCTTTGAAGTTGTTGAATACACCTGCTGATTTGTGCTCACCCAAAATAGTGATCAATTTGTCAGCCAGTTTCTCTTTCAACTCAGCGTAATCCTTTTCGTACTCTGTATCCAGAACTTCCAAAACTGGTTTGTCCTGAGCTTTAGATTTACGATCTTTAATTGCACGAGAGAACAATTTTTTCTCGATAACAACACCACGAAGCGATGGACCAGCTTTCAAAGAAGCATCCTTCACATCACCCGCTTTGTCACCAAAGATTGCACGTAATAATTTTTCTTCCGGAGACGGATCAGTTTCACCTTTTGGAGTAATCTTACCAATAAGAATGTCACCTTCCTTGATCTCAGCTCCAATACGGATCAATCCGTTTTCATCAAGGTCTTTAGTTGCCTCTTCAGAAACGTTTGGAATATCAGAAGTCAATTCCTCCATACCACGTTTTGTGTCACGTACCTCTAGTGCGTACTCATCAATGTGGATTGAAGTAAAGATATCATCACGAACAACTTTCTCAGAAATTACGATCGCATCCTCGAAGTTATAACCTTTCCAAGGCATGAATGCCACTTTAAGGTTTTGTCCAAGTGCAAGTTCACCTCCCTGAGTTGCATAACCTTCACAAAGTACCTGACCTTTTTCAACTGTATCCCCCTTGCGAACAATTGGTTTCAAGTTGATCGTTGTACTTTGGTTAGTCTTTTGGAATTTCGTCAATGGGTAACGAATTACCTCACTTTCGAAACTTACCAATTTATCTTCAGATGTCCAGTCGTAACGGATTACGATTTCGTTAGCATCTACGTATTCAACAGTTCCAGGACCTTCAGCATTGATCAATACACGTGAATCACGTGCAACCAATTGCTCGATTCCTGTTCCAACGATCGGCGAATGCGGTTTCAATAACGGCACAGCCTGACGTTGCATGTTAGATCCCATCAGGGCACGGTTGGCATCATCATGCTCCAGGAATGGAATTGAAGATGCCGCAATAGATGCAATTTGGTTAGCACCTACATCCATCAAATGCAAATCTTTTGGTTGAACAACTGGGAAGTCACCTTCGTAACGTGCTTTAACAACATTCGAAAGGAAATTTCCTTTATCATCCACGATTGCATTCGCCTGAGCGATCATTTTACCATCTTCCTCTTCAGCCGACAAGTAAATTGGTTCAGAAGTAATATCAACTTTACCAGCGTTTACTGAACGGTATGGAGTTTCGATGAATCCTAGTTTATTCACTTTCGCGAATACACAAAGAGACGAAATCAAACCAATGTTTGGTCCCTCTGGAGTTTCGATTGTACACAAACGACCGTAGTGCGTGTAGTGAACGTCACGAACCTCGAAACCAGCTCTTTCACGAGAAAGACCACCTGGCCCTAGTGCAGACAAACGACGCTTGTTGGTAATTTCCGAAAGCGGATTCGTTTGATCCATGAACTGAGACAACTGGTTTGTTCCGAAGAACGAGTTGATTACAGAAGAAAGCGTTTTCGCATTGATCAAATCGATAGGAGTAAAGACCTCGTTATCACGAACGTTCATACGCTCACGAATTGTACGAGCCATACGCGCCAATCCTACTCCAAATTGAGAGTACAATTGCTCACCTACAGTACGAACACGACGATTCGACAAGTGATCGATATCATCTACGTCGGCCTTAGAGTTAATCAATTCGATTAAGTACTTGATGATAGAAAGCATATCGCTTTTCGTCAATACGCGTGATTCTTCACCATTGGTAACATTCAATTTCTTGTTCATTCTGTAACGCCCTACTTCACCTAAGTCGTAACGTGCGTCAGAGAAGAATAATTTCTCGAATACTCCTTTTGCAGTTTCATAATCTGGTGGTTCAGCGTTACGTAACTGACGGTAGATATGTTCTACTGCTTCTTTTTCAGAGTTCGAAGTATCTTTTTGAAGTGTATTATAAATAATCGTGTAATCTGCAGCGTTAGCATCTTCTTTGTGGAAAATCACTGTTTTTACACCTGCATCTACAATCAGGTCAATATGATGATCTTCTAAAAGAGTTTCACGATCTAAAATAACTTCATTACGTTCGATAGATACTACCTCACCTGTATCTTCATCTCCAAAGTCCTCAATCCAAGACTTCAATACACGTGCAGCTAATCTTCTACCTACGCATTTTTTCAATGCTGCTTTATTAGCCTTAACTTCATCAGCAAGGCCGAATATTTCAAGAATGTCTTTATCTGTTTCATATCCGATCGCGCGGAAAAGCGTCGTTACAGGAAGCTTTTTCTTACGGTCGATGTATGCGTACATGACACTATTAATATCTGTTGCAAATTCGATCCAAGATCCTTTAAAAGGAATAACACGTGCAGAGTACAATTTAGTACCATTTGCGTGACGGCTTTGACCAAAGAACACACCTGGAGAACGGTGCAACTGAGAAACGATAACACGCTCAGCACCGTTAATAACGAATGAACCTTTCGGAGTCATGTATGGGATAGTTCCCAAATACACGTCCTGAACGATCGTTTCGAAATCTTCGTGTTCCGGATCTGTACAGTATAATTTCAGTTTTGCTTTAAGTGGAACTGAATAAGTTAAACCACGTTCGATACACTCTTCAATTGTATAGCGTGGTGGGTCGATGAAATAATCAAGGAACTCCAACACGAATTGGTTGCGTGTATCAGTAATTGGGAAGTTTTCCGCAAATACCTTGTACAATCCTTCACTTTCTCTGTTTTCAGGAGTTGTTTCCAATTGGAAGAACTCTTGGAAGGATTTAAGCTGTATATCCAGGAAATCTGGATAAGCGAACTGATTTTTGCTTGAAGCAAAATTAATTCTTGTAGATGTATTGCTTGTTGTTGCCAAGGCGAAAAAATTTTAATTCAAAAAGGACTTTAAAATCGGCTAAACGCCGAAAAACAGGACAAGGCATCCGCCTGAGGCGGACACCTTTCCTGAAAAATGTAGTAACTAATTACTTGATCTCTACTTCAGCACCAGCCTCTTCAAGCTGTGTCTTCAAAGCAGCTGCTTCGTCTTTAGAAACACCTTCTTTCAATGTAGCAGGAGCTCCATCAACGATGTCTTTAGACTCTTTCAATCCGTTACCAGTCAATTCTTTAACCAACTTAACTACTGCAAGTTTGTTAGCTCCACCAGCTTTCAAAATTACATCGAATTCTGTTTTCTCAGCAGCAGCTTCACCAGCACCAGCACCTCCACCAGCAACCATTACAGGTGCAGCAGCAGCAGGCTCGATACCGTACTCGTCTTTCATAATTGTTGCTAACTCGTTAACTTCTTTTACTGTAAGGTTAACTAATGTTTCTGCGATTTGTTTTAAATCAGCCATTTTTATTGAATTTAAAAAGGTTCTTAATAATTTTTGTTATGCTCTTTCTTCGAGCGTTTTAAGGATTCCAGCAATCTTGTTACCACCGCTCATTAAGCCAGAAATAACATTCTTAGCAGGGCTTTGTAACAATCCGATGATTTCACCAAGCAATTCTTCACGAGATTTCAATGCGTCTAGCGTATCCAATTGGTTATCACCAATAAATACTGCTTCGTCAATGTAAGCTCCTTTAAGGATTGGCTTATCATTCTTCTTACGGAATTCTTTAATTAATTTAGCTGGTACGTTACCAACTTCAGCGAAAAGAATTGATGTTGGTCCACCCAATACTTCAGGTAACTGACCGTAATCTCTTCCTTCAACACGTTCCATTGCTTTTGCCAACAAAGTATTTTTTACTACACGTAATTCAATATTTTGCTGAAAACATTTGCGACGTAACTGATTGATAGTTTCCACTGACAATTCAGACGTATCTGCTAAGTAGAAGATGTTTGCATTAGATAAATCTGCCGCAAGATCGTCTATGTACTGTGCTTTTTGATCTTTATTCATACTTCAAGATGTTTAAGCCGTTACAGATTTAGCATCAATTTGGATACTTGGAGACATCGTAGAGCTAATGAAGATAGACTTAATGTAAGTCCCCTTCGCTGCTGACGGTTTCAATTTGTTCAATTGATTGATCAATTCAAACGCGTTCTCACGAATTTTAGTTCCTTCGAAACTAGCTTTCCCGATAGACGAGTGAATGTTACCGTACTTATCAACTTTAAAGTCGATTTTACCAGCTTTAACTTCTTCTACTGCTTTACCAACTTCCATTGTTACAGTACCAGTCTTAGGGTTTGGCATCAATCCACGAGGTCCCAAAACGCGACCTAATGCACCAACTTTACCCATAACAGACGGCATTGTAATAATAACGTCGATATCTGTCCAACCACCTTTGATTTTGTCGATGAATTCGTCTAATCCAACAAATTCAGCACCTGCTGCTTTCGCCTCAGCTTCTTTGTCTGGAGTACAAAGTACTAATACTCGTACATCCTTACCAGTTCCGTGAGGAAGAGCTACGGTACCACGAACCATTTGATTCGCTTTACGTGGATCTACTCCTAAACGCACAGAGATGTCAACAGAAGCATCAAACTTCGTTGTTGTAACGTCCTTAACCAAATCACAAGCTTCAGTCAATGTGTAGATTTTAGTCAAATCGTACTTTGCTAAAACCTCTTTTCTTTTCTTAGAAATTCTACCCATGACTCTTGTTATTTAGTTGCCGGAGCTTCACCTCCTTTAACGATTACACCCATACTACGTGCTGTTCCTGCAATCATAGACATTGCTGAATCAACTGTAAAACAGTTCATATCAGGCATCTTATCTTCAGCGATCACACGGATTTGATCCCATGTCATTGATCCCACTTTGCTTTTGTTAGGCTCAGAAGAACCTTTCTTAAGCTTAGTACTGTCGATAATTTGTACTGCTGCTGGAGGAGTTTTGATGACGAAGTCAAACGACTTGTCGCTGTAAACAGTAATCACACATGGTAATACCTTTCCTGGCTTATCTTGCGTACGAGCATTATACTGCTTGCAAAATTCCATAATGTTAACCCCTTTTGCACCAAGTGCGGGACCAACTGGAGGAGCTGGATTGGCTTGACCACCTTTGATCTGTAATTTGATCAATGCTGCTACTTCTTTAGCCATTGTTATTTAAATTATGCAGTCGTAACGTGGACGTTAAAGGGAAGCTTTAATCAATAATTCCACTGCTGCGGTTAATACAAACTAATTAACCTTCTTTCTCTACTTGCATATAGCTAAGCTCGAGAAGGTTTTTACGTCCGAAGATTTTCACCATTACTTTCAATTTCTTCTTCTCTTCATTGATCTCATCGATCACACCAGAGAAGTTGTTGAATGGTCCGTCAATAACCTTAACAGATTCACCAACAACGAAAGGAATTTTCATTTCTTCTTCCGATTCCGACAATTCGTCGACTTTACCTAAAATACGATTCACTTCAGAAAGGCGCATAGGTTGAGGATCTCCACCTTTTTCTGCACCTAAGAAACCAATCACATTAGGAATACCTTTAATTACGTGAGGAACCTCTCCCAAAAGAGCTGCTTCAATCAACACGTAACCTGGTAAATACGCTTTTTCCTTAGAAACTTTCTTTCCATTACGGATTTGGAATACTTTCTCAGTAGGAATAAGTACTTGTGAAACGAAATCGTCCAGTTTTAAACGCGAAATTTCAAGGTCAAGATATTCCTTAACCTTCTTTTCTTTTCCGCTCACTGCACGAACTACGTACCAACGTTTTTTAATATCTCCCATCTTGTATTACAAGAAAAATGAATATATAAAACCAACTGCACCCTTCCATGCTGCGTTAGCATCCGGAGCAATTCCGAATCCAGCATCCATTACAAATACTAGCAAAGCAAAGATAATAGAGGCAACAACCACGATAAGTGTATTGCTCTGTAATTCTTTCCAAGTAGGCCACGTAACATTCTGAGTCATCTCAGTAACTGTTTCGCTTAAATAATTTCTAAATTTTGACACGGCTAACCTTGTATTAATCAGCGCGGGCGGTAGGATTCGAACCCACGACCAATGGTTTTGGAGACCACTACTCTACCAACTGAGCTACACCCGCAAAAAATAGGGGAGTAAAGCTCCCCTATCCTACTTATTTATTTTGTGGAATTATCCAACGATCTCAGTAACCTGACCAGCACCTACTGTACGCCCACCCTCACGGATAGCGAAACGTAGACCTTTGTCCATAGCTACAGGAACGATCAACTTAACATTAATTGTTACGTTATCACCTGGCATAACCATCTCACGTCCGTCTGTCAAGAAAATCTCTCCAGTTACGTCAGTTGTACGGAAGTAGAACTGAGGACGGTATTTGTTATGGAATGGAGTGTGACGTCCACCTTCTTCTTTCTTCAATACATAGATCTCAGCTTTGAAATCTTGGTGAGGCTTAACTGATCCTGGTTTACAAATAACCATACCACGCTTAATTTGAGATTTCTCAATACCACGTAATAAAAGACCTACGTTGTCACCAGCTTCTCCGCGATCCAAGATCTTACGGAACATCTCTACCCCAGTTACAGTTGAAGTCAATTTCTCTTCACCCATTCCTAAGATTTCAACTGGATCACCAGAGTTGATTACACCTGTTTCGATACGTCCTGTTGCTACAGTACCACGACCTGTAATCGTAAATACGTCTTCAACTGGCATCAAGAAGTGCTTATCAACATCACGTGGAGGCAATTCGATGTAAGTATCTACAGCATCCATCAATTCGTCAACTTTAGCAACCCAAGCAGCTTCTCCGTTCAACGCACCAAGTGCAGAACCTTGAATTACTGGAGCATTGTCACCATCATAATCATAGAATGACAACAATTCACGAACTTCCATTTCTACTAACTCTAACAACTCAGCATCATCAACCATATCCACTTTATTCATGAATACAACTAAACGAGGAACACCAACTTGTTTTCCTAATAGGATGTGCTCACGTGTTTGTGGCATTGGACCATCTGTTGCAGCAACAACTAAGATCGCTCCATCCATTTGAGCAGCACCAGTAACCATGTTCTTTACGTAATCCGCGTGACCTGGACAGTCAACGTGTGCGTAGTGACGGTTAGCAGTTTCGTACTCGATGTGTGAAGTATTAATTGTAATACCACGTTCTTTTTCTTCAGGTGCGTTATCAATTGAAGAGAAATCACGAACAGCCGCCAATCCTTTAGCAGCCAATACGCTTGAAATTGCAGCTGTCAACGTAGTCTTACCGTGGTCAACGTGACCGATAGTACCAATGTTAACGTGCGGTTTGGAACGATTAAAATTTTCCTTAGCCATTTGTTTTATTTGTTACGTAGTTAATAAACCTTTATTCTTACTAATACAAAATTTCACCCATTTGAAATACCAATGAGTGAACTTCTTTTGTAGAGCCAATGACGAGATTTGAACTCGTGACCTCTTCCTTACCAAGAAAGCGCTCTACCCCTGAGCTACACCGGCTTGGTGCTCTCTTAGATCGTGTACCAGTTTTTTATTTGAGCGGGAGACGAGATTCGAACTCGCGACCCTCAGCTTGGAAGGCTGACGCTCTACCAACTGAGCTACTCCCGCTTATAATATTATTCAGGAAAATTAAGTGGGGACGGCTGGACTCGAACCAGCGATACCGTAAGGTGATAGATTTACAGTCTACTGCAATAGCCACTATGCGACGTCCCCAAAAATTTTCTTGAGCCGGTGGAGGGACTCGAACCCCCGACCTGCTGATTACAAATCAGCTGCTCTAGCCAACTGAGCTACACCGGCAATTTTTTATTTGGTAATACGATGTAAAAGAACGTTTTCTCTTGGTGTTTTTCCCATTTGGGTTTGCAAATGTAGTAAACAAATGTATACCCACAAACGTTTTCCAAAAAAAAATCGATAAAATTTTAAAAAAAAATGGAGGCCTTTTTGCCTCCATTCATTAATGTATTCATTTACAGGACTAACCAGCAATCTTCCCTTTATGTTTTTTTACCTGAGTTTCTAGTGCCCCAATGCATAAATCTGCCGCTTCTTCGAATGATTTACACTGTTTTTTGGCAAATAACTCCTTACCTGGAATCAAGATTTTAATTTCCGCGATCTTATTTTCTTTCTCTGAATCCTTATCCAAACGCAGGAAAACCTCGCTTGAAATAATACTATCCGAAAATAATTGCAACTTGTTCACCTTCTCTTCGATGAAATCCAATAACTTCTGGTCTGCCTTGAAGTGGATTGAATGAACTTTGATATCCATGACTGTTACTTTTTACGCCCACGTGGGTGAGCTTGTGAATAAATCGAGTTAATTTGCGCAAACGAACTGTGCGTATAAACCTGTGTTGCCGACAAACTCGCATGACCCAATAACTCTTTCAAGCTTTCTAGCCCTGCCCCATTGTTTAATAAATGAGTTGCGAATGTATGACGGAGAACATGCGGGCTCTTTTTCTGCACAGAGCTTACACTTCCAAGGTAATTATTTATTTTCCTATAAACAAACTTTGACGACAATTTTCTACCGTCAAATTTGACCAGGAAAAACTCCAAACCATCACCGTTCTTTGGTTTAATTAATCGGTATTCATTTATAAGTTGAACTAAATCAGTACTTATAGGAATTAACCTCTCTTTATTTCTCTTTCCAAGCACTTTTATTCGTCCGTCCTGAATATCCTTTTCTTTAAGGTTTATTAACTCTGACAAACGAATTCCGGTCTGATAAAACAATTCAAAAATGAGTTGATCACGCTTTCCATCATGATCCGAACTGAATAATTCCGAATGGTCCGCAATTTCAATTTCGGATTGTTTTACAAAATTGGGTAAGCGCTTTTCGACTTTTGGAGCTTTCACCCGAAGCATTGGATTCACTTCTATTTTCCCTTCACTGACCAACCATTTAAAGAAAGATCGTAAACAACTCAATTTACGGGCAACAGTTCTGTTCGTACTTCCCGATTCTATCAATTGCACAATCCAGCCACGAATAACCTGGTGTGTTACTTCGCTTAATTCAGCATTGTTTTTAATTGCAGAGAATTCCAGGAACTGATTCAAATCTTCCTTATACGCAATAAGCGTATGCTGAGAATAACGCTTCTCAACCTCTAAAAACGAAATGAAGTTTTCTGTAACCATGTAATGGTTAACGGTGGGATTGGCAGAAAGGTTACGTTGCTGGTACTTCGACTCCCCTCAGTCACCATCAACAACAAAAAAAAGGAGCTCAAAACTGAACTCCTTTTCTAAATATCTATTTCAATAGATTATGCCTCTAACGATTTCATCTTTTGAGCGTAAGCAGCACGAATATTGTTTTGACGCAATACTACAGATGGTTTTACGAATTCTTTACGACGACGTAATTCTTTCATCGTGTTCGTTTTGTCGAACTTCTTTTTGTACTTCTTAAGGGCTCTTTCGATGTTTTCGCCTTCTTTTACAGGAATGATTAACATATTCTATTTTAATTCTATTATTAGCTTCTTTTCTTTACCTACCTATTGATAGGGAGCGCAAAGATAACTTTTTTTTCTTTTCAACAAATAGTATTTCAAAATTATTTCAATAGTTCTCTTGAAATAACCAATTTTTGAATCTCAGAGGTTCCTTCACCGATGGTCATCAACTTTGCATCACGCAGGTATTTCTCTGCCGGATACTCTTTCGTATAACCGTAACCACCCATAATCTGAACTGCTTCATTACCACATTTTACGGCAACTTCTGATGCAAAATATTTAGCAAAAGCTCCTTGAGTAGTCATTTTTTCACCACGGTTCTTCAAATCGGCCGCCTGATAAGTCAACAACTCAGCTGCATCAACTTCAGTAGCCATATCAGCTAATTTAAATCCGATCGCCTGGAATTTTCCAATTGATTGCCCAAACTGCTCACGCTCTTTTGCATATTGAACTGAAGCTTCATAAGCTCCACGAGCAATACCACAAGAAAGTGCTGCAATAGAAATACGACCACCGTCTAAAATTTGCATTGCTTGTTTGAAACCTTGTCCAACTTCACCAATCACTTGCGATTCGTGTAAACGAACATTGTCGAAAATAAGCTCAGCAGTTTCAGATGCGCGAACACCTAATTTATCCTTAATCTTTACCGCAGAGAATCCAGGTGTTCCTTTTTCAACGATAAATGCTGTAATTCCGTTCGAATCCAATAATTCACCTGTGCGAACCAAAACCACAGAAACGTCACCTGAAAGTCCATGAGTGATCCAGTTTTTAGCTCCGTTAATCACCCAGTATTCACCATCCTTCACAGCGGTTGTCTTCATGCGCATGGCATCAGATCCAGTGTTCGGTTCAGTCAATCCCCAAGCGCCAATCCATTCTCCACTTGCTAAAAGCGGAAGGTATTTTTTCTTTTGCTCAGCTGATCCGTGGTAATAGATATGTCCTGTACATAATGAATTATGAGCTGCAACGCTTAATCCAACACCACCACAAACCTTTCCAAGTTCCATCAACGCTGTTGCGTATTCGAAGTAGCCAAAGCCGCTTCCACCGTATTCTTCAGGGATATAGATTCCAAGTAAGCCAAGCTCACCCATCTTTTTCATTACTTCAACCGGGAACTCTTCTTTATCATCCCACTCGTTTCGTTTAGGACGGATTTCTTTCTCAGCAAAATCACGCACCATTTGCGCAATCATTTGCTGATTTTCATTCAACTCAAAATTCATTTTATGCAGTTTTGGGGTGTTATTTTTTCGTTGTAATCTAGTTTGCTATCTTAAAAATAGCGCGCTAATGTAATAATATTCTCAGAGTATTGCGCCAATTTAGACTCACCGTCCAAAAATTCCAATCCTACAAGGAATGAAAACCCAGCTACTTCTCCTCCACACTTTTGAATCAGTTCTGCCGCCGCTCCTGCCGATCCGCCAGTGGCCAATAAATCATCATGAACCAAAACTTTGTCACCAGCCGATATAGCATCTGTATGGATCTCAATTGTCGCTGACCCGTATTCCAAATCGTATGAATGACTGATCTTGTGATAAGGCAATTTACCTGCCTTACGTACAAGTACAAATGGCAATCCCAAACGCATTGCAAGCGGATAACCAAAAAGGAATCCTCTACTTTCGATTCCCGCAATCTTGGTCAATCCCTTATCCTTATACTCGTTAACCAAATGATCTAAAACTTCTTCTGAAAGTTTCGCATCCATCATAATTGGCGTAATATCTTTAAAAACAATCCCTTCTTTCGGGAAATCCGGAACATCTCTAATGGCTGCTTTCAGCTTTTCTTCTATCATTCTACAACTAAATAGTACTTCAATTTCTCATAAAGATCATCTGTCATCAATACAGATTTTCTCACATCTTCCACTTTGGAATAATGCCCAACTTGGGAGCGCAATTTTACGAGAGAATTTGCCAAATTCCAAGAAATATAAGGATGAGCTTTAAACTCTTCTGCTGTAGCGGTGTTTATATTGATCTTCTTAAGATGTTTTTCATTCAAGAACGCTTGTGTTTTCCATGTCTCTAATTTTTCATCATCTACATGCTTGATGTCTTTCAGTTGATCAAAACTGACAAAACCACCAAACTTTTCTCGTTTCCACATGATCTGTTTGGCGAAGTATTCTCCAACTCCTTTTATTTCCATTAATTCCTCCATAGATGCTGAATTCAAATCAACTCTTTTTTGGAGACGAGGAGTTTCCTCTTGCTTGTATTTCGATTCCTGCTTAAATTTTGGTGTATAGAATGTAGAATCTTTGATCAGGTTATACAACTCATCATTCACCACGAAAACATTTTTCAAATCTTCATTGGAGTTAATGTGCCATTTCACCAAAACATTAGCTTGCTTCCGCGACAATCCTAAAAACATCCATTGTTCCACCGAATAGTCATCCGGATTAAATTTCTCAGGTGGAACAACGTATCGGGAAGTCTCACCACGAAATGAGTAATTTCTACGCTCTTTATGTTTAAGCTTTTTGATCGCTTCCTTTTCTTCAGAAGTCAATGACTGAAAGGAAATAATCTCTTCATTTGAATAGTAACGAATAAGGTCGGGAAGTACGAAAACAATCGCAATAATGCCAAGAAGTATGAGTGAACCGCGTAGGTTAGACTTTGAGAATTTCAGTGTGTTAGACATGAGCGAATAATTGGTCGCCCAAACTAGCAAAAAATTCTGAAAAACGAAAAAATACGGGAATAACAAACTAACCTAATTCACTCAACAGCAAATCAATAGTCTCTTCGATCGTTTTTGGTTTGTATCCTAATTTGGAATGAGCTTTAGTTAAATTGAAACCGGTTTTTGGTGGACGTTTCGCTGCCTGATTTAGTGTTGATGAAGAAATCTCGTTGATCAAACTTTCATCAGCTCCGATGTGTTTTGCAATTCTGCGCACAATTTCACTCACCGAAAGTGTTTCTGGTCCGGACAAGTGAAAAATGCCTTTTTCCTTTCTTAGAACAATCTCCATACAACCAAAAGCCAGATCATCTGCCCAAGTTGGTGCTCTAAACTGATCATTCACCAAATTCATGGGTTGATTTTGAGGCAACGCCGTTAAAGCCCAAAGAATCATATTTGAGCGTGACAAATTTTCTCCGGTTCCGTAAACAATGATGGTTCTTGCAATAGACCAATTGTCATAATCACTGCTCAAGAGAATGTGTTCAGCGTCAACTTTCGATTTTGCATAAATACTAAGCGGATCTACCTCATCAATTTCAGAATAATTTCCTTTTTCACCATTGAAGACAAAATCGGTAGAAAGCAGTTGAAAATGAATGTTCTGTTTGCGTGAAAGTTCAAACAAGGTTCTAACACTTTCTACATTCACATTGTGACATTCTTCCGAGTGATCTTCGCAATAATCAACATTGGTGATGGCCGCAGTATGAATGATTGCATCGGGATGAACGTTAGCAATCAACTCAATTATTTCATTCGCATTTTGTATGTCGACAGAAACATAGTTTTCGTGAGTACAATTCGGATTCCTGTTTTCGCCTTTGGAAGTAGCAACAAAACTGATGTTGTGCTTTAAGCATCGTTTTACCAGTTTTTGCCCAAGAAGACCATTAGAGCCAGTAATTAAAACCTTCATTTTACAATTCCCAGATTGATCTTTTCTTCGACTTAATTTTGAAATAGTGTTTGTGTTCAAGAATCCATGCCATAATCAGATATGGAATAAGGGGTGAGCCTAAACCAATGCATGTTGCATAAATAAACCCCAAACGCACTTTACTGGATTGAATTCCCAATTTAGAGGCCCACCAATCACACACTCCGAAAGAGCGCATTTCAAAGAAGAAAGCTATTTTTTGCAAGGTTCTTTTCACGGTTCCTATTTTTTATTAAAAACGTATTTTCCAATACTTTTAAATTCCTCCATCGACTTAGATGTTGCAATTTGTTGTCTCAAAGATTCTGTAGAAGTCAAGGCATCAGTTCCTCCATCCAACAAAGAAATATCACCAACGATCAACTGTTTTCCATCAAGTTCAAACTGGTACAAATAGTATTTATCTTCATTAGAAGGTTTCAGGTACATCACGTTCAAACCATCAATAACAGTTTGATACATGAAGTATTCATCTGTCTCCATCGCATACATTTCGCCACGCTCTTCAACCGTAACCATGTAAGCAAATTTATTCTGTTTCTTAAATGTCACTTTCGTCACTTCATGATCTGGAGTGCTAGGATCCAGAACCCAAGTTCCTTCCAAACGTGTGTCAACAGCCTCGGTTCCTACTTTGCCGGGAGCATAATCCAAACCAATTGGACAAGCCGTTAAAAGCATTAAAAATGGTAAAGCAAAAAGTAATTTTTTCATAGAAATCGAGTTAGTGATACGAAGGTACACATATTCTTTCAGCTATTGTTGCGTTAGATTCAAGACCTCTTTTCCAATCAGACAATTCAGGCATTTTTTGGGTGTGCACCATTGATTATTGAGTTCCAGAATAGCTTGTCCAAAACGGGCATTGTTCGGGTAGATGATCAATTTCTGCCAGCGTTCAACAATCTTGTTTTTCTCCTGTGGAATCAGCTCCAGCAATTCAACGGCTTTGTTGAGAAGTGAAATGTTTCCATGCTTTTGTCCGTACCAAAACAAAAAGGGAACAACTGCATTTATGACAATGTTTTCTGCCATTTCTTTCGATAACGAACCCGAATCTGGTTTACGTTTTTTCTTGCCTAAATGATAATGTTCCGACCAATAGTCGTGTGTTTTAACGGTTAATGATTTGAGGAACAAGTTTAGAATTTCAGCGGGCTCTTCGGTCCAAAAATGATAAGACCAGTCAAAGCGATCTGAAAAATTCGCGAACTGAACCAAACGAAGCGCAGGAAAACTACCTGGTCTGGCTCCCTTGAATTTCAGTGACGAAGATTCAAGATTGCTGAGTGTTAAACGGTGTTTCTGAAATGCCCAATCGCTTTTCAGCAAGCGTTCATATTCATGGTCGAACGAATCTTCCAGAAATCCCGAAGCGCCAAGCAAAATAGATTCTCTTATGGATAAAGTAGATCTGAGAAAATGATACACTGGAATTCGATTAGCCAATTCAATGAATGGAAGCGCATTTAATTTCCCGCCGAATGCCCTAAGAAGACTATAAAATAAGAGCTCGTGAATGCTGAGATTCAAACTTACAAACAGTTCATCAAGTTCCGTTGATTTCCGTTGCAATCTGTCGTGTGTATTTCTTTTCAACTGTCCATCGATTGCATTCTCAGAAACTACATACAGATGTTTATCGCATGGAATGTTATTCTGGAATTCGAGTTTGTGAGGAGATTCGTTAAAATGCTTCCAATCGATCAGGTATTTCAATTCCAAGGTTGGAAGCGGCTGTCCATTTACCAAGATCTCCATGTCGTGATTATAAACCACATGAAGAATTACGTTGTTGTATGCGGAATCATGTTGATGTCCGTGTTTCATCCAATCAGAAGAATTTACATGCATTTCTATGTTGCCATGCAGTGCCAAATCTCCAAGCTGAACTGAACCGTTAAAGAAATCAGGACCAGAATCAAAGTTGTATTCACCAAAGCTCCTGATGATTATGTTTTCTCCAGTGGTAGTGCTCAATTCAGTGGTCAGTAATCGCTTCGATTTCCAGATGAAATGAAGGTATTTTTCATTCATAACTCATTGTTTCTTAAATAAGTTAGTGAAAAACATCCTTATGGACCAACCAATTTTCAATTTAATTCGTTGATTTATACAAACGTCTCTATTACTTTTACAGCAAAATAAATCACTTATGAAACTCCACCTTATCATTGCATGCATTGCGACCACTGTATCCTTCAGTGCTAATGCTCAATTCAAAAGATCTTACAATCATTACTATAATACTTTACGGGTTTACCAGAGCTTTGCATTGGAACAAACCAATCAGGAAATCGATTTGGTTCGAGCGGAAATGAATGCTAGTAATGAACTATTAGTAACCACTTCCTCCATTGATAAAAATGGTGATGTTCTTACCGTAACTCAATTCAATTATGGAACAACAGGATTAACCGGAGTAACTCCTCTAATTACAGGAGTTTTCGATGAAGGAACAGATCGAATCATCACATTTTCATTGGCGAATTCAAGTACCGCAATGAATTATTATGTGCTGAAATACAACAAAGCAACGGGCGCAGAAACGGGTGACTATTTGAATCCTGCAACTTTCAAACAAGCTTTTGTAAGCACGATTCGAAACGGAAACCAACTTGTCAATTACGGGGTTAAATCTTCTAATGGTCTTTACAGAACAACATTCGACGTTCAAACCTTAAACTCCACTACTGAAGAACTTGTTGATGGTGCATTAACCGCCATTGGGAATATTTCCGGTACACAAAACGGGAAAGATGGCGGAAAAGTAATTCTTTTCAATGGAAAGGAAGTTTCGACGTTTGTAAGTGGTACAAAACAACTTTTTGAAAGAACGGCAGCAAGTACATACGCTGTTCACGCTTTAAATGCAAATACTTCTGGCTCATGTAATTTGTTGGTACTTCCAAATGGGAATTTATTCGTCCACAACAATTCTGACCTCTTTGAATTAAACAGTTCTTTCAATATAGTGAACTCAACTGCCATTCCAGATCCATCAGCTTTGAATTCCGTTGAATTTGGACTGCTCGACAATCATTTACACCAGTTTATCACTTATAATCCTGCCACAAAAACATATTACAGAAAGTTCGATCTTGCATTCAACATGGTTGATTCGATTGCAACACCACTGCAAAAAAACCTTGATGTTTTCACTTTCAATGGAGGACTTGCACTACTTGGTTCATTGAGTGATGAAAATCAAGTGAACTCATTCTATGATGGAAATGATCAAATTACGCCTCAGCCAGTTAGTATCGAATTTTTCAAATCGACTCCGCTTACATCGCCTACACAAGAATTCCATTACCAGAACAAAGTAAACAACATCACTGTAGATCTTGGATTAGGGAATCAGTTCTTTCCACATAAAAACAATAACACTTCAGGAATATATTATAATGACAGTATTCCTGTTGTTTATACCATGGCGAATTTCTACGAAGGCCTCAGTGTTAGCTCCTTTGATACTTTGGGAATGAACAGCTCTATGTTTGAACCGCAGTTTCTTCCTGGACCTTATACTACGAATGGAATGTATACAGATTTGGTTTCAGACCGATACAACCGTGGATTTTTTGTAACACGGGAAATGATTGAAGACCATTTGGACTCCTTGGCCAATGGAACCGCAAACTATGTCGCTCCTCATGGAATTAGAAATTGGCCTGCACATGGAGATGTTTCTCTTGGTCAGGCTGAGATATTAGCCGCTTTCGTAGATATCAATGCAAACAACATTTACGAACCGTATCAAGGTGACTATCCTTCCATTTACGGAGATTACTGTTTCTTCAGTATAACTCATGACAATCCAAATACTTCTCACTCTGCTTCTATTGAAACACATTCATACAAGTATTGGTTTGACTGCGACACCTCTGAATCATACGAAAATACAATCTTCAATAAATCACTTTATTTCTCTCGTGTAGAGAATTTTGGAATTTTCAGATTGGGTACATACGCAGATCAGGATTTAGGCTATTACAATAACGATTACATTGGAACACATGTAAACTTGGGATTGGTTTACAACTATAATGGTCAGTTATATGACAGCAACAATAGTGGAATTATTGGGTTCAAAGATAAATGTCCAGCTTCAGGAATAATGGTCTTAAAAGGAACTAAAATGGAACCAGATGGGCTAGACAATCCAATTGGAGTTTCACAAAATGGTTCGGTTAACGGTTATGGCTTTTCGGATTCTCAAATTGATAACGAATATAAGGGACTGGAATACTCCGTTTACTTTTCCAATTTTGCACCTGCTTCACAAGCTGATCCGAACGTGTACAATCAATACAACAACTATTTAAATGGTTTGTGGAGATTTGGTGATCAGGTGTTCTTCGGAGGAACCGGTTTCCCTGGAAATGCAGGAACAACAACCATTGAAGCACATTATGTTTTCCCTGGAGATTCAGATCCGGTAAACTATGGAACAGAAGGTGTTGATCCTGGATTTACATGGTCGGAGGCAGAACCTACAGGTACGGGTTCAATTTCTAATCCTCCGGGCGACAGAAGATTCATCGCTTCCACGGGATTCCAAAAATTACTTATTGGCGATACAGTTATTTACGATATCGCATACGTTATCAGTAACGATACTAACGTTGTAACAACACTCGATCAAGCTCCAAATAGTTTGTTCGCAAAGTGTGAGATCATTAAAAACAACTTCAACCTGAATGCTGGAGGATGTGGAATTGATTTCGACCCGATTGAAGAAGATCTGGCAACGATCGAAAGTAAATTGGACAATGTGTTGGTTTATCCGAACCCAACGAACAATTTATTTAAGATTGACGGTTTGGTAAATCCAACTGCCTCTATAGCTATTTATGATATTGAAGGACGCTTGTTGTTTGAACAATCCGGAATTAACGGTGAAACTGAAATTTCTTTGGATGCGTTCAAAGGAAACGTATTCATGGTTTCGATTGTTGACGGAACAAACAAGTATGTGAAACGAATCGTGAAAAACTAATTCATTCAACTTAAAACGAAAACCGTGGATCCATTTAGATTCACGGTTTTTTATTTTTACTCAACTGAAGGAATGCGTTTCCAAACCATCACTTTGTGAGAAAGTTCTAAAATTACATAAGTGCATCGGTGTTTGCTTAGCACTCCTTCCCAAGGCGTTTCCGACCAATAAATTTCGAATGCCCCTGATGTGAATTGAAAAGGTGTAAACTGATAGCTGGTAGCTCCAACTCCACAACTAATACGTTGTTGGAAGACAAAATCATCATTTCCATTCAAATAAAATCGTCTTCCAAAAAATTCTGCGCGATGAACCTTAAGCCAAGCCGATGTTATGCTATCGCGTTGTCGGGCACTGAATTCTTTTGAGGGCTCTTGCAAACGCTCAACAGCGTGAAAAACAACTATTGAATCGCCAATAAATCCTGATTGAAATTTCCACTCGGGTGTTTTGACAACCAATAAACTGTCATCATAATTTGTCATGAGCTGCGCAAATGAGCTGGACAGCATGCCAATCGAAATAAACAACAGCAGGTGCTTCATACAAGAATTGAATTCCCGAAAAATAGCAATTCTATTTTAAATGCTACTTCTGCTCTGGAAACAAGCCTACCAAACCTTCTTCACTTGCTGCACAAACTCCACGCTCAGTAATTAGTGCCGTAACCAAACGGGCTGGAGTAACATCAAAACCGTAGTTACTTGCTCCTGTAGTTTCAGGACAAATTAACACTTCGTCCATTTTACCAGTTGCTTTGCTTTTTCCAACGATGTAACGCACCTCATCCTGATTGCGTTGCTCAATTGGAATTTCTTTCAAACCGTCGTTGATGGTCCAATCCAAGGTAGTAGATGGAAGCGCCACATAAAACGGGATTTTGTTATCGTGTGCGGCCAACGCTTTCAGGTAAGTTCCAATCTTATTGGCTACATCACCCTGACGTGTTGTTCTATCCGTTCCAACAATACACATGTCTACCATTCCATGCTGCATCAAATGCCCGCCTTGATTATCTACAATAAGTGTATGCGGAATATTGTGTCGCGTCAATTCGTAACAAGTCAAATTCGCACCTTGTAAGCGCGGACGCGTTTCATCAACCCAAACGTGTACTTTAATTCCTTTTTCAGCAGCCTGATAAATGGGAGAAGAAATGGTTCCCCATTCAATACAACCTAGCATTCCAGCATTGCAATGTGTCAAAATATGAACTGTTTCACCATTCTTTCTTTTCGAAATCTCTTCGATCAACGGAAGTCCATGAACACCAATCATTCGACACGTTTCTACATCATCTTCCACAATTTGAGCAGCTTCATTCCACGCCGTTTCTACCAAATCGGAAGCGCCATTCAATTTCGCTTTCATTCGGTCTAACGCCCAAAACAAGTTTACCGCAGTTGGACGAGAAGCGCGTAATGCAGCAAAAGCTTCTTCCATATTTGCTCCTTCACGAGCTGCCAAATATATTCCATAAGCCGCAGTTGCTCCAATCAAAGGTGCACCACGAACTGTCATATCCTTGATTGCACGTTCGGCATCTTTATAAGAGATCAACTTTTCAACCACCCATTCATGCGGAAGTTTTCGCTGATCAATTACTTCAACATAACCGTCTTGTGTTGTCCAAATAGTTCTGAATTTGCTCATGGGGCAAAAGTAGAGACAAAAGACGAAAGACGAAAGACTGTAGATTACAGAAATCCGTCTTCGCTTCTATTTTTATGATTTTAGTGATTTATGATCACCCGTTTCATCACCATTACGTCGTTCTGCTGAATTTGAACCAGATAACAGCCATTTGGCCACGAAGAGCAATCAACAGTGCTGGAATTCTCATCTACAGAAATCAACTTTCCATTCACATCCGTAATTTGAAATGTTGAATTAGCTTCTAATCCATCAATTGAAAACGATTGACTCGCAGGATTAGGAAGAATGGAAATGTTATCTGCAGTATTTTCATTCAATGCTGCATTGTCTTCTACAACAGAGAAATAAATACAATCTGAATTATCGTTCATAGTCAATTCCTGAATTTCATCCGTTGAATTTACAGGTGCAACTAAAAAACAAATTTGATTCGTAGTGTTCTCATAGCCATTCGAAAAAGCGGTTTGCATGGCCATTGAATAAGTTGACCCTGCATTTATCACATTTCCGGTTCGAATCAAATGATCAATATTCTCCGGTTGAAAAATAATTTGCTGACCATTTATTTCGACGTAAATGTTCAAGGTATCGGAAGCGAGAAAATTTACATTTCCCTGGTTCTCAATCTCCAGATTGAAAAACACCACTTCATTCAGGTTCACCTGCGCGTTATTTGCCGGCGAGGTAATGGTTGTTTTGAAATCCATTTGGCGTTGTCCCCAACTTAAACCAAACGAAAACAATGAAAGTGTAAGTAGAACTTTTTTCATAAGTGACTGTATTTGTAGTTTTTACAATAATAAATCTATCAAAAACGAAGTGCAGAAAATGGATAAAAATCTAAACGGTACGACTTATTATTTTAAGCGTACCGTTTATCAATCCTTTGGAAATTTAGAGAGGATATTAATGTGAAACAACGATTCTTCGTGTTGAAGTTTTATCATCATTTGTCAACTTAACCAGATAGCATCCATTTGCCCAGGCACTGCAATCCACTTTTCCTTCTGGTGTAAAAGAAACTTCCATTTCCGTTCCGGAAGCAGTGAAAATTGATATTTCTGCTTCAGAACCTGAATTAATAAGAAAAGCAGAATTTGCAGGATTTGGAAACATAGCGAATTCCATTTCAGATTCTTCAACGCTTAAGTTTCCACTCAGTTCAACATCATCGACAATAAACCTGGTTCCAGGTGTTGGCTGATTTGATGGTGTTGCAGTTGCAAAGGTGATACTCATTGCATTTACAGGAGCCAATACATCATATTGAATTGGCAAACTTACCAAAGTGTAATCAGAAACTGTTCCGCCGAGAACTACTGAAGTTTGTCCTATCTGGTTTAAATCGGAATCAAAAAGCGTGAGTACCGCAATTGCCGAATCTGTTGCCTGCGGAAAATACTTGTAATAAAAGCTAAACGTTTCCGGTTGAATCGGGTCTACGTAAACCATTTCAGGGAAGATTGCCGAATAGAAATCCGAACTCGCTAGAAAAGCGCCACCAACGTAACCAGAATTGGTGGTATAATTAAATCCGTTGGTCATTTCCAGGGCATATACACCCGAATGCGCATCTGTTGTTGCTCTGTATAACTGATTATCTGGATTGTCAAACACAATGGAATCGCCAGTCACTTCACCAGTAGTATCAATGACCACAGACATGAGGTAATTTTTCGCCCATTGACTTATTCTGTTTTCAGTGTTCAGCGTTTCAAAAGTTCCATTGGGAACCTGAGCCTGAGAAAAGAACGAAATAACAAGAGCTGTTGAGAGTAGAAGTTTTTGTTTCATAAGATCTGAATTTGTTAGACAATCAAATAGTATTGCCTTGACGATGAAACGGTTCAACTAGTTGCTGGTGTTACCTTAAACGGTAATTTCTATTGATTGAACGGAATTATGGGATAAAAATCTCGTTGAAATCGGCAGCTACCAAAGGCCAATTTGCTTCAGTTCCCGGACGAACCAATTGAATGGTTTGAAAGCCAGCTTCCTTCGCTGCTTCTAATTCTTCTACTACATCACTTAGAAACAAGATCTCATTCGCTGGTAAATTCAAGATCCCTGCTATTTTAGAATACGTTTCGGTTTCACGTTTTCCGCCTGTTGTTGTATCAAAATACGCTGAAAAGCAAGGTGTTAAATCACCAGCCAAACTATAACCGAAGATCAGCTTTTGTGCGGCGATTGAACCTGAAGAAAAAACGCCCAACTGAATTCCTTGTTCCGCCCATTCTTCCAATTGTGGGGCAACATCTCCATAAACGTGTCCTTTCAAAGAACCATTTTTGTAACCTGTGTCCCAAAGCACACCTTGTAAGGTTTTTAGTGGTGTAATCTTTCTATCCTCCAAACTCCAATGACGCAATTTCCAAATGATATCGTCGTCGGAAGTTAAAATCTCATTGTCCTGTTCTTCTGCCAAACGAACAGTTTCTGCAAAAGCCTCGGCAACTACCGGATGACTTTTCAATTCCAACAATTCAGTGATGTGTTCACGGAAATACGGAAACAATTCATCTGCAACAAATGAAATAGAAGTTGTTGTTCCTTCTATATCAGTCAATATGAACTTTGGAGTAAGTGTTATCATAATTCAAAGATAAACATCCTAAGCGTGAATCAAAAGATGATCATATTTCGATAATGAAACTTCCAGAGTAATCAACCTGGCTGGACGAAACCATGAAAATCGCATCACAAATAGTTACACGATAAGATGTTGCATTGATCTTCTCTACATAAACAGATGCGCCAGAGTTAACAGCTCTCCAACCACCAAAATCAACCGAGCATTTAACTTTATCATTATCGTATGCGTAAGGATAAGTCATATAAACTCCAGCATGGGGAGTCGTCGGAAACTCAATTGAAAATCGATTGTTACCATGAGAAGCCCAAAAGTCGTTGGTGCTCGTTTCTACCACTCCGTCATAATAACCAGAGTTTCCTCCTGCCTGATAAAACATATCTGATATAGTGCATGGCGGATCTATATTCAGGAATAAGGAATCAAAAGTCATTGACTCACTCATTCCATAACCAAAATCGTTTGTAGCCCAGGCAGCAATTTTATACGTTTCGTTCTCATCAAAATAGCCAATAGGATATACCGCAGAAAACGTATTGCCATTCAAATAAGCTATGATCTGTTTATCCAGCATTGCTGGTTCACCAGTTGAGCTTGCACAAAATCCTACGTCTTCTATATGCGAGTTTTTATGTTTTCCAGGATGAATAACTTCACCTTCAACCAACACCGTTCCGTCTTGTTGAACTGTAGCACTCACGATTTTTACCTCAGGATAATAATCCATTGGATCTTTGAGTACTTTTTTACATCCGAGGCCAAACGCCAGAATGACAATTGAAAATAAAATATGCTTAATTACTGTTTTCATATTTCTAGTAATAAATTCGAACTCCTAAACCGAACTCCAGTCCACCTGCTGTAAACTGAGGATCTAGATTTATCCAGCCATTTCTGCTGGTTTGAAAAAAGAAGGCCATATCTCCTGAGTATTGGTACTCGAAGCCCAATTTTGCTCGGTATCCCAATAAAACACCGAAAATGCTTTGATCCATATTCTTCACTCCCGGAATACTCACCTGATCTCTGTAATGATAAAATCCGGGAACAAAATCGAAACCGATGTAAGGGAAATACTTGTCCGAATCGAAAGGCGCCCAATCGAAACCGGCACTTGCATTTAGAATGATATAATCATCGATAACCTGAGTTCCAGGATAAACCTGAGTTCCTTCATAACCGCCGGTAACAGTTGAGTAAACACGGAACGTATCTAAACGTGGTCGAAGCCAAAGCAGATTGAACCCATAAAGCCAACGTACTTTTGATTCTTCAAAGAATTCCGTAAACGTAACATCTACAGAACCTGTGGTTTTCATGGTGGCTCCAAGTTCGCCCACAGGCTGAAATACAAATGGTCGAAAGCCATATTGAGAAAACCCTGTTGTGAGCACGAAAAGAAAGGTGAATGAAAGGATGTATTTCATGTATTTAGGTATTTCGATTGCAAAAGTAGCACATTATTAAGGTTAATACGATTAATTTTGAGCATTCTCTGCTTGAACGATCCACAAAATCGCCTCGCTTACAATGTTATCTTCAATTTAACGTTCAGGTAAGAGTTATCAGAAAAACACTTCATAATTAGCATAAAAAATCATATGCAAAAACACTTTTTGTGCCTTGCTGCGCTTTTTGTGCTGTTCTCAGTGAACGCACAGCAACGAACCATTTCAGGAACCATCTCCAGTTCAGAAAACGGTGAATTACTTTTTGGAGCCATCGTTTACGACACCATTTCGAAGAAAGGAAGCGTGACCAACGAATATGGATATTACAGTGTTACACTGCCATCAAACAACGCTGTTCTGCGAATTTCATATTCCGGATTAAAAACCACTTTTATTCCTGTTCCTGAAAATCAGCAGCAACTGAATGTAGCAATGGAAGTCGCTGGTAACCTTGCTGAAGTTGAAATTCAGGGAAGCAGAGCAGTACAGAATTCCGAAATGGGAACGATGGAGCTGGACATGGATAAAGTGGATAAACTTCCGGTTATTTTAGGTGAACGGGATGTATTCAAAGTGCTACAGCTTTTACCAGGTGTTAAATCCGGAGGTGAAGCTTCAAGTGGTTTGTATGTTCGTGGTGGTGGACCAGACCAAAATCTGATTCTACTGGATGGCGTTCCTGTTTACAATGCTTCACACCTTTTCGGTTTTTTCTCCACGTTTAATTCCGACGCTATTTCAAGCGTTACTTTACACAAAGGCGGTTTTCCTGCCCGTTACGGCGGACGCGCGTCGTCTGTAATTGACATGCGGATGAAAGAAGGAAATACAAAGTATTACAATGTGGAAGGTTCGGTAGGTTTAATTGCAACCCGTGTTTTACTTGAAGGGCCGATCATTAAGGACAGAACTTCGTTCATTGTTTCAGCAAGACGAACGTATATTGATCTTTTGACACAACCTTTCATTTATGCGAGTCAGGATATGTTTGCCGGATACTTTTTCCAGGATTTCAATGCCAAAGTTCAGCATAAGATCAACGACAAACATCACCTTTACCTCAGTGGATATTTTGGTAAAGACAAGTTTTACATGTCGGAAAAAGAGGAAAATTACAAGACAAAATCTGGTTTGGAATGGGGAAATGCTATTTCGGCATTGAGATGGAACTACAAGATCAACCCAAAAATGTTCATGAATACCACCGCCACCTTTTCTAAGTACCATTTTAAAATTGGTTTTGAAGAAAGTTCAGAAACAGATGAGGGAAAAGACGAAACGAATTACGGATACAACTCGGGAATATTGGATTGGTCAGTAAAAAGTGACGTAAGTTATTTTCCTCATCCAAATCATACTATTCGTTTTGGAGCCGGAGATACCTATCACACCTTTACTCCGGGAATTTCGTATTCTACTGAGACAGTTGATGGTAGCACAAATAAAAGCGAAGACGGTTCACCTCGTCAATATTCACATGAGATGAATACATACATTGAAGACGATATGAAAATTGGTGAACGGATAAAACTAAATGTTGGACTTCACTATTCTGCATTCTTAACCAACGGCGTTTGGTATCATGTACCCCAACCAAGAATTGCCGGAAATGTACAGTTGAATGAAAAATCGAGCATCAAATTTGGTGGAAGCAGAATGGCGCAATTCCTACACTTATTGACCAATTCAACAATCGGACTACCAACCGATCTTTGGGTTCCTGCAACGGACAAAACCAAACCTATTTATTCGAATCAGTACAATTTGGGATACTATCTTGAACTTCCGAAAAGTTTCCAATTCTCTATTGAGGGTTATTACAAAGACATGCAGAACCTGATCCAATATAAAGAAGGTGCAAGTTTCATTTCAGGCGGAACGGATTGGCAGAATAAAGTCACAAGTGGTCAGGGCTGGTCATACGGTGCAGAATTTTTGCTGGAAAAGAAAAAAGGAAATTTTACCGGTTGGATTGGGTATACCTTGAGTTGGACAGAGCGTCAGTTTGATGACATTAACGACGGGGAGCGTTTCTTCTACAAATACGACAGAAGACATGATCTGAGTTTAGCGCTTACCTACGATCCTAATCCGGAAAAAGAAGGATGGGATTTTGGTCTTGTTTTCGTTTACAGTTCAGGGAATTCACTCACCATTCCAACGCACATCTACGGTTCTGCCAATGATCCAATGTCTCAATTTGGCTATCAGATCCCACAACTGGAGAGTTATGAAAAGATCAACAATTTCAAGATGCCCGATTATCATCGTTTGGACTTAGGAGCAAATAAAACCAAAGTTCGAAAAGCAGGAACTTCTACCTGGTCATTCTCCATTTACAACGTGTACAATCGTCAAAATCCATTCATGGTTTATGTGGGTTACAACAAGAACAATGAAAAACGCCTGATGCAGGTAGCATTATTCCCAATTATTCCATCGGTGAGCTGGAAATTCCAGTTCAATCTTCAAAAAGTTAAAGAGATTAAGCAAAATGAAAAGAAGTAGCCTTTTTCTATTACTGATATTGATTCTCGTTGGAGTTTCATGTCAAAAAGAAGTCAAGTATGACGAAGAATTGTTGGAGCCAAAACTGGTTGTACAAGGTTTGTTAGAAGTAGATTCCATGTGTGTTATTTACCTGGAACGAACCTACAACTTCATGGAAGACTATCCGAATACGGAAATCACTTCAGGCGCAACACTGACAATTGAAAATCTGACAGCCGGAACATCCTACGTGGTTACAACTCCAGTATATGATAACCGATATGAATTTCCATTTACCGTAACTGCGAACACCACTTACAAAATAACGGTTACTCATCCTGACTATCCAACAGTTACTGCTACAACTACAACCGTTGGAATTGTTCCGATTCTATCCATTGATACGGCAACAATAAATCCTGACGGATACGACGAACTTTTGGCTACCTGGAAATGGCAAGACCCTCCGGGAGACAATTATTACATGGTTCGAACATTCATAAACATGGAGGACACCGTTTATGGTTATTTCAACCATTATGGTTTCATGGGCTCGAATGATCCGATAGCAAATAACGGTTCGGATGAACCACTTGATGATTACAATGGTGGAATCTATTTTGTTTTTTCAGATGAAACCTTTGCCTCTGCGATCAAAACATTCGAAAGTTACTCGAACAATCCGTTCGCCTACCCAGATCCGAATACCGTATCTACAGTGACTTACAGTTTAACTTCCATCAACTATGAAACTTACCTGTATCATAAAAGTGTACAGAAACAAGCCAATACCGATCCTACTTTCTCAGAACCAGTGAAGGTGTTTACGAACGTTGAAAACGGTTATGGAATTTTCGGATGCACCAATCATCAACGGTACACGCTTTAATTCATATTCTTAAGACGATTTCGGAACAACGAAAGATTCGAATTTTTTTTCTGTACCTGCTTCTGTGTAATGAGGAACCCAGCCGCTCATATCAATGAAAATGCGGATGGCTTTGACAAATGGGTTCGTTTCTCCAGCATCAAACCAATGCTTTGTCCCTTCCGGGACAGAGATCAAATCTCCTTGCTCACAAAGTAAATTGAACACAGGCTCCGTTTCCAGGTTGAACCAAAACAGTCCTTTTCCGTCAACGAAGAAGCGAATTTCATCTTCCGTATGTATATGTTCCGACAAAAACTTTGCGCGAATGGCTTCGTAATTATCCGTTAGCTTGTTGATGGTAATCACATCAGCTGTCTGGTAACCACCTGCTTTCATGAACGGTGCAAGACTCGATTCATATGCTTTCAGAATTTCTTCCTGACTCGCCGTATCTTCAAATACAACATCAGCGGTCCATTGGTCGAAAAAGATTCCTCTTTCGTTCATGAATGCACGAATTTTCTCCGGATTGCGCTCCGTGATATTCAAATCTGGAATGGATAGAACAGCCATAATAAATTGAGAATTTCAAAAATGTAAAATTGAAAAGATAATTCCGCATTTCAAATGCAAAAGCGCGTAAAAATGCTAATTTTAAGGTGAAATCATGACTTTGAAATATCTTTTACTCATTCCGACTTTAATTTTCTTCTTTCAGCCCGTTTTTGCTCAGAAAAAGCAAGCCTGGCCCGTTCGTTATGTGAAGAAGGTATTTTTCGATACTACCGCAAAAGCAGAATCTCAATTTCTCGTTTATCCCATTGCCGCTTATTCTCCCGAAACCAGTTTTGAATTTGGCGTAAGTAGTTTGTTTGTTCGCTATGCAAAAGGCGATACCAACAACCGTTTGAGTGAAGTAAATGCACTTGCATTCTACACTTTGCGTGGTCAGTACGGTGGAATTATTGAGCATGCGCTTTACTCCGATAAAAATCTTTGGTTCTCGCTTGGTAAGCTGAAGTTTCAAAGTTTTCCTCTTACGTTTTATGGCATTGGTGCTGAATCGCCAAACGTGAAATTGGCAAATGTGGAAGCTTTTCAATTTCAGATCAAGGAACGCGCATTGAGAAAGATATACGGAAACTTTTACGGTGGTTTGGAGGTTGACCTTCAGCATTTGGGAAATGTGGAATTCAATGATTACGATACCGCAGTTGCTTATGTTCGACCAAACGGTCATGAAGGTTCCACGAATTTTGGAGTTGGACTTGGCGCGCTTTACGACAATCGTCATAATGTTCTGAACGTTCGCCACGGATTTTTCTCTGAGCTTGCTTTTCTCCACTACAATCCAAGTTTAGGAAGCAAGTATGAATTTACTTCGATCTTTAGTGATGTTCGCTGGTTTCATCCGATTAAAAAACGGAATGTGCTGGCAATGCATGCCGTTGGACAATTTACATCCGGAAATCCACCTTTTAACCAATTGGCATTAATGGGAGGTGAAAGCATTATGCGGGGTTATTATTTGGGTCGATTTAGAGATCGAAACCTTCTCGCTGCACAAATAGAATACAGAATGCTGCCGGTTTCCTTCGCAAAACGCTGGGGAGCAACTGTTTTTGCAAGTACAGGATTGGTGTACAATCAACTGCAGCATATTGAGCGCGATCATGTTTTGGTTGCTGGTGGAGCCGGACTCAGGTTCCTGTTATTTCCGAAGAAAGACGTTTGGATTAGAGCAGATTTTGCCTTGACCAATGAAGGACACGGAATTTATATTTTTGTGGGAGAAGCATTCTGATCATTCAAAACAGAACATTATATCTCTGATAAAAAGTGATTGAAAGATATGAAGGCTGACTCTATTGGCCAGACCTCAAGCTTTCTTCTCTTCCAGCGTACCGTCTGCGTGTTTTGCAAATCGTGATTGGCTGCGGTCGTGAACCTGGTCGTATCTTGGCCATGGCCAACCGCCGAATTGGGTTGCGTGATAGTCATCAAACGCCTGTTTGATCTCTTCCTTCGTATTCATAACGAATGGTCCATACTGCATTACCTGTTCACCTATCGGTTTTCCCTGCAGTATGAAAATACTTACTTCGCTATCGTGAGATTTCAAATGAACGGACTGAGCAGGATCAAGGAAAACACCCGAATAAGAAGAAATTTCAGTGTCTGCTATAGTCAACTTATCTCCTTCGTAGAAATACAAACTCCGATTCACCCCAGTACTTGCAATCGGCAATTCAATTGAAGCATTAGGTTCCATTTTAATGTTGACGATCAGCACTTCATTTTCCTGTGGATTCGCCCAGGAATTAGGTGGTGGTGACGGCGCAAGATCTTTTCCCCAATTTCCTGCGATCAATTCTACCAATACTTTTCCTTCGCCTTCTTTCTGTGAAATAATGTTTGGAATAACATCACGCCAAAGCATTTTAAAATGCGGATCCACCATTTTATCTTTTTTCGGCAAATTCAACCACACCTGAAACAATTCCATCGGATTATCTTTATCCGTTGACAGCAAAGGAAACATCTCTGAATGTTGAACACCTTTTCCCGCGGTCATCCATTGTACGTCTCCGTCACCGTATCTTCCGGCAGCACCCAAAGAATCTGCGTGATCAACAATTCCTTTCCGAACAACAGTAATGGTTTCAAAGCCCCGATGCGGATGACCAGGAAACCCAGGAACTGTTTTTCCATGATACATTCGGAATCCGTCCTTTATGATGAAATCATCACCCATATGACGACCTGTAAAATGTGTTGCTTCCGGTCCCATTTGATTATTGCCTTTGGGAAATGCATCTTCATGATGGACACAAAACAAAAACGGATCCTGAGTTTCCCATTGAAAACCCAGCGGATGAATGGATTTAACTGGAGACTGCGCTACTATTGTTTTGGATTTTTCATTTTCACGTGCATTTCCATTAAGCCATGGAAAAATGACTGCAGCACCTGTAGCTATTGACAAACGCTGAACAAAGTTTCTTCTGGATACGTTCTTATTCATATAGATTATTTACCCTGGTAACAAATATAGATAATATTCGTTTCAAATCAACGGTTCTTTCGCATTCAGCACTTTAAACATTTCATTGTTCGCCTTTTCGTTAGTTTAAAACGATATTTATTCCGACTGCAGATATCTTTGGAGAAATCAAATTAAAGATGAAAAAAGCCATTCTACTCCTACTGATCATTTTTTCTTTTCTTTCCGCTTTTGGAATGGAATCAAACCTTCAACCACCAACATTATCAAATGATTCTCTTACTTCACTGGCTTTAAAACAACTAAAACTCAAAATTTCCGATTGTAGAGAAGATCTTTTTGAAACGAAAACACTTCCTTATTCCAAAACAGAAACAGTGATGGTAATCCCGAAAGTGATTTCAACAGAGAAAGACGAAGAAAATAATGAATATGGTTTTACCATTGATGCTATAATCGTGGTTGTAAATAACCAAACCGGAAAGATCATTCAAAGAAGTGAAGGTGAACATCTTTTGGAGTCTGATGCTGTGCGAATCAGCGGATTCATGATCGACACTGCGCCATACATGCTCTCAAAGGAAGTTAGAGCGTTTGGAGTTCGTGTTAATTACAGAAATTCAAGTTATCCAAACCCCTACTTCAAAACGGACATTTCTTTATACATCCGCGACGGCAGTAAATTACGTTGTGTATTTGGTGATTACGAAATTCATGTTGAAAATGGTGAAAGAGGATCAAGTGATTGTAATCTAAAACAACTTTTTATATCAGGGACAATTGCAATAGATACAGAGTCCTCAAACGGATATTTCAATTTAATAATCAAGGAAAAGGCCTCAATTGTAATTTCAGAAAATGACGAGAATGGTAATTGTCATGCAACAACTACAGAACAACATGAACGAAAAACGATTCTTTATTACAATGGAAAAACGTATGATTTTGAGATAGAATGGTGACTAGCAAACTGAAGACGACAGACTAAAGACAATAGACATATTTTCTCTTATTCTTTGATCAATTAAAGTAAAAATGAGTGATTATAAAATTCGAAGTAGTTTCACAAAGGGAAAAAGAAATCTCCGAATTTTGCTTTTATCCAAAAGATGGAATAAACCAACAAGGAAATCTGAAGAGTTCCCGACAAAATGCCGAGCAATAAAAGCAAGTCAATACCATTCATCTTTTGACTTTTGACTTTTACCTTTTGATTTTTCACTTTAATTTAAAGTCTACTTCAAACAAATATTCGGCAGTTTCCAAGTGTCTTTTCGCTTCAAATAAGTTTCGTCCCCAGGCGTAAGTTCCATGTTTGCGCATAATGAACGCAGGAACCGTTAAGCGGTGTTTATTATTTCCTAAGGTTGCTGAAAACTCATCCATATCCTGGGTATTATCGAATATAGGAACCTGAACTGTCGTTTCATGCGTTTTGATTCCTTCAAATCCTTTCAATACTTCATATCCTTCAAGTTCAACAAAAGAATCATTTTTGATTGACTGAAGAACCGAATAAACAGAATGGCTGTGAACAATGCACATCATCTCAGGAAACAAATGGTACAGTTTACAATGAATTAACGTTTCAGCAGAGGGACGAACACCTGCAAACTCGGGAGTTGGCCGACCATTAAAATCGACAGTCATAAAATCGTTTTCAGAGAATTTTGACTTATCAATTCCTGATTTTGAAACGAAAATAACGTTCGAATTTTCTTCGGAACGAAAGGAATAATTGGTAGACGTAGCCGGCGACCAACCTTTTTGATGATAGTTACGAATTACCTCAGCCAATTCTCTTTTTAACTCTTCAATCTTATTCATTTCCGTTGTTTTCGTCCTTTAATTTACGAAGTTGTTTTGAAGTAAGTGTTGTGCCGTCGTGACTCCAACCCGGTGGTCGAACCACGTAATTCCACTTATTTCGAAATCCTTTTGCGCGTTTTACATCCTTGATAATAGCCACCCATTCGTGAAAGATCACGTTTGCAGGATTATTATCAAGGGTTTTCTCATACAAGCCAAATTGAATTGGAACTTCATCCAACTCTTCCTGAAACGTTCCGAAAAGTTTATCCCAAACAATGAGAATCATTCCCATATTCTTGTCCAGGTATTCCACATTGGAAGCGTGATGTACCCGGTGATGAGATGGAGTAACCAAAACATATTCCAAAACGCCCATTTTCTTCACCGCTTTTGTATGAACCAGGATTCCATAGGTTTGCGTTATCGAATACATGATAAAAATATCGAACGGCTCGAAGCCCACTAATACCAACGGAACGAACCAAACAAATCGGTAAAGCGGCTGAAAAACGGAAGACCGGAAACCCGTTGTCAGATTGAATTTATCGGACGAATGATGTGTAACATGGATCGCCCAGAAAAAGCGAACGATATGATCGATACGATGAATCCAGTAGAAAATAAAATCTTCTGCAAGGAAAAGTAACGCCCAGTAATACCATGAACTTTGGTTCCAACTTACAAAATGAAAACTGAAATAGTATCCAAGAACAAAGAGCGTTATTGCACGCATCAAAACGTCGATTCCCATATTAGCCAACATGAGATAAACATTCTGAACAGTATCGCCAACTGTATAAAGTTTTCTGTTGTGGTAATTACTGAGAATAATCTCACCCAAAATAAGCACAGCATAAATTGGCGTACTTATAAAAATGATCAGTTTCTCAATGTAATCAACCATTGTGATGTATTAGGATTCGAATTTAAACGAACTGTTTCTGTACCAGAATTGTTTCCATTTCAGCCTGAAGTTGTAGGGCTTCTGCTCTTGCTTTTTTGGCAAAATCTTCACCATCAGAAGCGTAAATGATAGAACGGGATGCATTGACCAAAAGTCCACAGTCATTATTCCAACCGTAGTTAGCTACATCTTCAAGACTTCCGCCCTGCGCACCAACTCCGGGAACAAGGAAGAAATGATTTGGTACCAATTTTCGAACTTCAGCGATTCCTTCAGCGCGGGTAGCACCAACAACATACATCAGATTTTCATCACTTCCCCATTTAGAAGATTTACGCAGTACTTTCTTAAACAATTCTTCACCATTTTGATCGGTAGTAAACTGAAAATCAAGAGCCCCTTTATTTGATGTCAACGCCAATAGAATAACCCATTTGTCCTTGAATTCCTGGAAGGGCGTAACCGAATCTTCGCCCATATAAGGTGCAACAGTTACCGCATCACAATTCAGGTATTCAAAAAACGTTTTAGCGTAATATGTTGATGTGTTTCCAATATCACCGCGTTTCGCATCAGCAATTGTCATACAGTGTTTTGGAATATAATCGATTGTCTTTTTCAGCGATTCCCATCCTTTTGGTCCAAGACATTCGTAAAACGCGATATTCGGTTTATAAGCAACACACAAATCACTCGTTGCGTCAATAATTGCCTTGTTGAATTCAAAGATCGGATCTTCGGTTGAAAGCAAGTGTTGAGGAATTTTTTCCAGATCAGTGTCTAAACCAACACACAGAAAAGATTTTTTCGATTTGATCTCGTTTACTAATTCTTGTTTTGTCATGCCAATGGATTCAAGGGCACAAAAATAAGGTTATTCAGGGAAATAGCCTTAAAAAGACAACCACTTGATCATAACTTCAATACATATTATATTGACAGACACTCTTTTCCCATTCCCACAGATGCACAGATTTTTTATGGCGCTTACCAGCCGCCATTTAAGTCTTTACAGGAAAAAAGCGGATATCTGTTACTGGAAAATGATTGTCTTCGAGCTTGCGCCTCTGGTAGAAAAGAATCCCAAACAGCCTCCGGAGAAATTACTTACCGGATTGGCAGGTGTACTTTGTCCGGTAGAGTTGTTCAGCAACTGATTGTGATAAGTCCATGCCGCTTTGGTAATACTGAACATATCCACTTTAATCGTATCGTTGATTTCCAATTCCTCTAAAAACAAAGGTTCAACAATTACATTTCCATCGTACAATTGATCTGTTTGAAGCGTAATCCCGTCATAAACTTCACCGTTTTGGGTAATCCGGAATTGATAATAGTTGGCGATTCCCGTGGGATCTAAACGCTCCGGTGTCACCAAACTAAATGTATCAGCGCCAAACGGGATTTGTTCCACATACAAACTATCCATCAATACATTTTGCGGCATTGTGCTGGATGCTGAATATGTTTTTCCATCAACAACAACGGTCAAAGTGTACGTTCTTCCTTCCACTCCGGGGTATGAAGACAATTCATAAACTCCAGCACCAACATGCGTGAAGGTTCCTACATTTCCCAAATTATCCACCACCGTCACCACCGCGTTTTCAACTGTAGGAAAATTGGATGGTTCATCAAAGTTCATTGTACGTGTAATTTTTACACGATGTGTTGTATCGCCAACCAAAACTTCGCCTTCCACCACAATATTTGCAGAAGCATCATTCAGATCAACATTAATTACTTTCTGACAAGAAGTAACAAACAACAAACTTGCTAAGAAGCTTAGAATTCCAAGAGAATAAAGAGTCGCTTTCATGTTACTTAAATTTAAAGTTATACGTTACTGCAGGAACAATCTTGAACAACGTGGTTTGAACTGCTTCTGTTTTACTTGGATCGTCGGCGTTCTCTCTGAAATCAATTGAATATGCATTTTCACGTGCATAAACATTGTAAATAGAAACCGTCCAACTGCTTTCAAATTTCTCTGTATTTTTTCTATACCAAGTCAAACCAAAGTCTAAACGATGGTAATTTGGCATTCGGTAGCCGTTTCTTTCCGTGTAAACGAAGTACGTTTGTCCATCGTATTGGTATTTCCCACTTGGGAAAGTAATTGCATTTCCTGTATAGAAAATGAATAAGGCCGAAACCGAAAGTTGTTTGTTGATATCGTACATTCCAACTACTGACAAATCGTGCGTTCTATCCTGACGAGCATTGTACCAATTGTTATTGTTGATTCCATCTATCTTACGTTCCGTTTTTGAAAGCGTGTATGAAACCCAACCTGTAAATGCGCCGCTTTTCTTTTTCAATAAGATCTCCAAACCGTAAGCTCTTCCAATTCCCGACAACAATTCACCTTCCAACTTCTCGTTTGCTTGCGAATTTGCTCCATTTTTGAAATCCAGTTGGTTCTGCATTGCTTTATAATACGTCTCCACATTGATTTCGTACGTATTATCTTTCAAGTTTTTAAACCATCCAACTGCTACCTGATCCGAAACTCCGGGTTTTGTGTTCAAACTTGAAGTCAACCAAACGTCTGTTGGCGACGAAGCTGTTGAACTTGAAACCTGTTGAATGTTCTGTACATTTCGGGAATAAGCGCCTTTTACTGACATTCCTTCAACCAACTGCCAGCTAAAAGAAACACGCGGTTCAATGAAAGCGTAAGTTTTCAAAAAAGAATTGTTCTTGTAAACTGTAGTCGAAGAAACGGTTCCTTCTGAATCATAAGTGTACATTTCATCACCATTACCCAATACGGTTAATGAACTTCCACGAACTCCCAGGTTGACATTGAAATTTTCAGAAAGTGACCATTCATCTACAAAAAACACTGCGTTTTCAACTGTTTTATTCGGAACCAACTTCTTAACGTTAAATCCAGCAGCTGCATTTGCTTCCACTTGTCCGGTTACAATTCCGTGTAAAATAGAGTTCAAACCAAATTTGAATTTATGGCGCTGACTTAAATAGTACTGAAACTCATGCTTTACGTTTACATCTTCAATTTTCGATTTGATACTAAACTCTATATCGTCTGTTTTAATCTTGAATTTGTAATCGAATGAACTGTAAATGAAAGAGGTGTTCGAGAACAGTTTAGAACTGTAAATGTGATTCCAGCGTGCGGTTCCGGTTGCGTTTCCCCAATCAATTCCAAACGACTTTCCTAAGCCCAAAACATCCCGACCAAAATACCCGGAAAGATAGATCTTGTCTTTTTTACCCAGCTTGTAATTTAATTTCGTATTCAAGTCGTAGAAGTACAATTTGTTCTCTTTGAACCTGTCTGTCAGCTTAAGGAATACATCTGCATAAGTTCTTCGTCCTGTAACCAGGAATGAACTTTTATCTTTCACAATTGGACCTTCAACACTTAATCTCGACGAGATCAAACCAATTCCACCACCAACGTTGTAGCGCTGATTGTTTCCTTCACTCATACGAACATCCATTACAGAAGCTAATCGTCCACCAAAATTTGCCGGTTGATTTCCTTTGTACAAGAATGCATCTTTCAATGCGTCAGAGTTGAACGTTGAGAAAAATCCAAGTAAGTGCGAAGCGTTATAAACTGGTGCTTCGTCCAGAAGAATCAAATTCTGATCAGCTCCACCACCACGAACATAGAATCCGGAACCACCTTCACCTGCACTTTTCACACCTGGTAAAAGCTGCATGGTTTTAATGATATCTTTTTCTCCGAAAATTACAGGAAGTTTGGCTAACTCTTTAGGGTCGAGACGTTCAACTCCCATCAACGGATCTTTTACGTTTTGATCAGGTCGAACGCCGGTAATTTCTACTTCTTTAATTTCCTTAATTGTAGAAGCTACTTCAAGCGAAACATCTTTCGTAATATTTTGATCGAGGTTAAATTCTTCCTCAATGTCTTTGTATCCAGGGAATGAAAAAACAATGATATATTTTCCTTTTGGCAGTGTTAATGAATAGAATCCATATTCATTCGTAACGGCACCAATAGTTTCGTTTTTCACTTTTATACGTGCACCGATCACATCTTCACCGTCAGATTTATCTCTGATATTTCCACTCAAGGTGGCTTTTTCCTGTGCGAAAACCTGTATTCCTGATAGGAAAATAAGGGTGAAAAGTAATTTTAATTTCATTCAGCTTTTTTTGTACGACCGTTCAACTGACAATAAGTTACAGTGTGAACTGTTTTTGTGGAAATTCTAGCGCAAAGTTGCAACCTAAATTTCAATGAATGAGTACCTTTTACCGATTTTAATTAAAAAATGTCTTGTTCTAGAATAGGGTGGCTTTGTTTTAAAAATTAGTGACGTCTAAGACGTACCGTATCTTTGCGTTCTTCTTTCTTCGCGGTAAAATTTTAAGACCCACTCTTGTTAGTTTCCTATACCAAACGCAAAGAAATGAGTGCGCAAAGAAAAATTGCAGAATACTCTGCAATTCATAACCTTATTTTTGAGCAATTCTTAAAAACAATTCGTAGAAAGCATTAAACTGCCTCACCTTTCATTTTCTCCGCATTTTCCGCCATTTTCAATGAATCGATCATTTCCTGAATATCTCCATTCATGAAAGGTCCAAGGTTGTAAATGGTTTTGTTGATGCGGTGATCAGTGATTCTTCCTTGCGGATAATTGTAAGTTCTGATCTTTGCCGAACGGTCACCCGTAGAAACCAAGGTTTTACGCTGTGCTGCACGTTCCTGATGCACTCTGTCTAACTCCGCCTGGTACAAGCGAGAACGTAAAACAGAAATTGCCTGTGCTAAGTTTTTATGTTGTGAACGACCGTCCTGACATTCCACTACAACACCTGTTGGTATGTGCGTTAAACGAATGGCAGATTCAGTTTTGTTAATGTGCTGACCTCCCGCTCCTGATGCACGGAACGTATCCTTTCTTACATCATTCATGTCCAGTTCGAAATCTACTTCTTCAGCTTCCGGTAAAACCGCTACAGTGATTGCAGAAGTATGTACACGACCTTGAGATTCTGTTTCAGGAACACGTTGAACACGGTGAACTCCTGATTCGAATTTCAGCATTCCGTAAATTCCGGCACCTTCAATTGACATAGAAATTTCTTTGTAGCCCTTTGTACTTCCTTCTGAAGAGTTGATGATTTCGTAATGCCAACCCAATTCTTTGAAATACATGGTATACATGCGGAAAACATCTTCAACGAAAATACATGCTTCATCACCACCGGTTCCGGCACGTAATTCCATAATGGCATTTTTATCGTCTTCAGGATCTTTCGGGATAAGCAATATTTTGATGTCTTCTTCTAAACCCGGTCTTTGTCCTTCCAGTTCGTCGATTTCCATCTTCGCCATTTCACGCATTTCAGGATCCGTTTCCGTCTCAAGAAGTTCTTTTGCGCTTTTCAGATTATCCAACACATTCTTATACGCTTTGTAGGCGTTATCAACTTCTTCTAAATCGCGGTATTCCTTATTCAGCTTCACGTAACGATCCATATCCGAGATAATCTCCGGATCGGTAATCATTTTTCCAACTTCAATAAAGCGAAAATGAATCGCTTCCAATTTGCTCAATAACTCTTGCATAATTTCTTAGTATTGGAATTTACCAACTTCAGAAGAAACAGTTACCTGTTTACCTTCAAAAGTCTCAACTCTACCAATGATCTGCGCATCAATTCCAAATGATTTTGAAATCTGGATGATAGCATCTGCATAATCAGGAGAAACGTAAATTTCCATTCTGTGTCCCATGTTAAACACTTTATACATTTCTTTCCAATCCGTTTTTGACTCTTCCTGAATCATTTTGAAAAGCGGAGGAATTGGGAACAGATTGTCTTTAATAACGTGAACATTTTCAACGAAATGCAACACTTTTGTTTGCGCACCACCAGAACAATGAACCATTCCGTGAATATTCGCTCTTTGCTCATCAAGAATTTTCTTGATTACTGGTGCATAAGTTCTTGTTGGTGATAGAACCAATTTTCCAGCGTCCAATGGAACACCGTCAACAGACTCAGTCAATTTTTTAGATCCAGAGTAAACCAATTCTTCAGGAACTGCAGCATCATAACTTTCAGGAAATTTCGCAGCCAGTTCTTTCGAGAACACATCATGGCGCGCAGAAGTCAAACCATTCGACCCCATTCCACCATTGTATTCTGTTTCGTAAGAAGCTTGTCCGTAAGACGCCAAACCAACGATAACATCTCCACCTTGGATTGTATGGTTAGAAATCACTTCAGAACGCTTCATTCTACAAACCACCGTTGAATCTACGATGATTGTGCGAACCAAGTCGCCAACATCTGCAGTTTCACCACCTGTCGAGTAAATTCCAATCCCCTGATTTCTCAAGGTATCAAGCAACTCTTCAGTTCCGTTGATGATTGCGGCAATCACTTCACCTGTGATCAGGTTTTTATTTCGTCCGATAGTTGAAGAAAGAAGAATATTCTCTGTTGCTCCAACACAAAGCAAATCATCGATATTCATTATCAATGCATCCTGTGCAATTCCTTTCCAAACCGAAACATCGCCGGTTTCTTTCCAGTACATGTATGCCAAAGACGATTTTGTACCAGCGCCATCCGCATGCATTACAATACAATATTCGGGATCTCCGGTTAAGTAGTCGGGAACAATTTTACAAAACGCTTGCGGAAACAATCCTTTATCAACGTTCTTAATTGCGTTATGCACTTCTTCTTTTCCTGCGGAAACTCCTCTTAAATTGTATCGAATATCAGACATGTAGCGAAATATTGCGCAAAGTTACGAAAATCTCAAGAGACGGGACGCATCACATCCGAGCAAAAAAAAAGCCCCGATAAATCGAGGCTTTAATTATTTTATTTATTGGACGGTGGCAATTTCTTGAACACCAAATAATCAGGATTTGCTGGCGGAGCTTTCGCTGGATCGAAATCCAATGTAACTATCGCCGCTTCAGTTCTACGATTAAACTGTTGTAAAACCTCGAACTTCTTTCTATCTGTTTTCTTAAACGGATTCATGTAAGCTTCTGTCAACACAATCTCTTTTGCATTTGGATTCGGAAGATTCGTTACAGGATCTACTGGTTGTTTCTCGTAATATTTACCATCCATTAAGAAAACTTTACGTGGCTGGCTTTCACCACGACCAACTGGAACAATACGGCGAGGATCAACACCTTTTTGTTTTACCAGGTATTCGTAGCACGCTTTAGAACGGTTTTCAGAAAGTACCTGATTGTAAATTGTACCTCCACGTGGATCGGTATGTGAACTCAACTCGATAACCAATCCCGGGTTCTCATCCAACATGGTAATTACGTAGTTTAATGAATCCAGAGAGTTAATTGTAGAGTCATTCACAAAAATGTGCGTAGCAACGATGTAACGTACCTCAGGTAGCTTAATCGGTTTGATTGGGTATAATCCCATATCAATTACGAAATCCTGATCATACTTCAAACCAACTGTTGTAAACTCAGCACCTTTTTTATCTTCATAGTACTTCTCTTTACCGATCATGATCTTGTAAGAGCTGTTCTCGTTAATGTAACGATCTCCGTTTGGTCTTTTATCCCAGAAAATAGAACCGTCAGACGCTGTAAGACCTTCCCATTTATCTGCAGGATTATTTCCTTGTACCATTACTTTAACTCCAGCAATCATAGTTCCGCGCTTTGGATCTGAAAGATCAAATACATTCACACGAAGCGTAAACAAGTTTGGAGGTAACTCGTATTTGTAGATATCTGGCTTGTTAGCACTTTGACCACCTTTACGCTCAGAAGTAAAATAACCTGAACGGTCGTCAATCTCTACCATTGAATAATCGTTGTGATCAGAGTTGATCGGAGCTCCGTAGTTTGTTGGATTCTCCCATTTGTTATCCGTTCCAATTTTAGTTGCACGGTACAAATCTAAACCACCCATTCCAGGCATTCCGTTAGAAGAGTAGATCAAATCTCCGTTTTTCGCCAATGAAGGGAATAACTCATCACCAGCAGTATTGATCTCTGGCCCCATGTTTTGAGGAGTTGACCAAGTTGAAGTTCTTTTATCATAAACA
>CBFGNV010000015.1:0-72210 GCA_965650275.1 uncultured Fluviicola sp.
ACCCGCGACCCCATGCGTGACAGGCATGTATTCTAACCAACTGAACTACCAAACCAATTTTCTTGCTCTTTCGAACTCAAGCAACAGCTTGATTAAGAAATTGTGTAATGCTTTACGTTAAAAGCGTTGCAAAGATACAGTCAAATTTCATTTCTGCAAGTACTTCACGAAAAAAAATATGCTTTTCTTTTGAGTAATGTACGATAAATACTCGTTATCAGAAGATTAATATTGTTCTAATGAATCTTCTTTGAGTTAAAAAGCCGCTTTTATCGATTAAAGTCTGGACGGGACTCGAACCTTTAACTTCTATAAATAAAGTCCCGATTCAAAAAAAATGGCCGTCCCAAAAGACGACCATCCTTTAACTTTTACCGGCCTTAAGCTATTTCGATCAGCTTTGGCTCTTTCTTTTTCGCTTCTTCCTTTTTCGGGATGCTCAGGTACAACAAGCCGTTATCGTAACGGGCTTTGATGTTTTCCTGGTCAACCACGTCTTTCGGAAGTTCGAAACTTCTTTGGAATGACTGATAGCTGAACTCTCTGCGTGTGTAACGCTCATTCGTCTCTTCATTGCTGAATTGTTTCAAAGAAGAGATTGTCAGCAGATTACCGTCTAGTGAGATCTTGAAATCTTTTTTCTCCATACCCGGCGCGGCAACTTCGACCTCAAAATTGTCAGCTGTCTCGCGGATATTTACCGACGGCATAGTGGTACTGGTTGTTGAAAAATTGTTGCTTCCCCAATTAAAAAGCTCACGGCCAAAAAAATCATCGAACATAGGGGAAAATACCGGGAATCTATTCCCATTTCTCTTTGCTGGAGTCATAACCTACTTTTTTTAGTTAAACAAAATTTAAAAGAACTATAAGGCAGTGCCTTAAACAATCTCTATCAATGAGAATGCCATTCACTTTCAACTGAAATTTTTTCAGAAAATCTGACAAATTTTCCTGAAATTTTTTCAGGATTCCACAAAAAAAAGCGCCTCTCAGCGCTTTTCAATTAAATATTTCCTCTCACATAGTCACTCATCCGGTCCCGGAAAGTGGTGCTCGAATCTACGCTCGATTTACTGAGCTTCTTGCTTTCTACCAAGCCCCAAAGAATGAATTCTTTAAAGAAATGCTTGTCTTCTTTGGATACATTCGGTTGATATTTCATCAACAAATCTTCGAGCGGCGTAATGCTGTCTAATGACGTGTTGTATGTTTTGTCGTCTTGTTCTTCGGATAGAACCACCTCATCAGCGTCAAAAAACCAGTCAATAATATCCTGGTATGGACCGCGGACGTTCGGTTTTTCAAGCTTTTCAATTTTCGGGAAGTATTTGGTGAACAAAGTGAGTACAGCGGCACCAATCAATTGTTCGGCAACAAAACGTGCTCCTTCCTGTTCGCCTTCGTACACCAATTCCATTTTACCGGTTAAGGCTGGAATCAATCCTTCGAAATCGCTTAAGCGCACACTGGTTTGTTTTTGCTTGTGTTTCAACGTGCGCAATTCGGCTGTACTGATCAAATTTTCAAAAGCCGTAATGCTCATACGTGCACTCACACCGCTTTTTTCGTCGATATACGGACTGTTGCGTGCTTCGAATCCAATTTGTTCGATAATATCGCGTGCCAATCCGGGAACATAAATGCGTTGCTGCTGCTCTGGTGTTAAAGCGGCTTCCTGTTCGGTGATCGTGCGCGCAATACCAATATTTTCAGGATAATGCGTTAAGATCTGAGAACCAATACGGTCTTTTAAAGGAGTAACAATACTTCCGCGATTGGTGTAATCTTCAGGATTTGCTGTAAACACAAATTGGATGTCTAACGGAAAGCGCAATTTGAACCCGCGAATTTGTATGTCGCCTTCCTGCAAAATATTGAAAAGGGCAACCTGAATACGTGCTTGTAAATCAGGTAATTCGTTGATGACAAAAATACAGCGATTGGAACGAGGAATCATTCCAAAGTGAATCACTCTTTCGTCGGCGTAGGAAAGCTTCATATTGGCTGCCTTAATCGGATCTACATCGCCAATAATATCCGCAATGGTAACATCCGGTGTTGCCAGCTTTTCACTGAATCGATCTGAACGATGTACCCACTGTATGGGTGTTTTGTCTCCGAGCTCTTCGATTAAATCATGGGCGAATCGCGAAAGTGGTGCTAACGGATCATCATTGACTTCAGAACCGGCAACGATGGGCATGTATTCATCCAGCAAGCCAACCATCAGGCGCGCCAAACGCGTTTTTGCCTGTCCGCGCAAACCTAATAAATTGATGTTGTGCTTTGATAAAATGGCGCGCTCCAATTCAGGAATGACAGTGGTTTCGTAACCATGGATTCCTTGAAAAGGTTTTTCCCCATTTTCGATAGCGCGAATCAAATTTGAACGTAGTTCATCTTTGATTGATTTGGATTGGTATCCGGATTTTTTTAAATCACCCAGTGTTTGTATCTTATTCATTGTCTTTATTTTATCCGCGAATGCGTTTGATTCTGTTTGCTTTGTAATCTTCAAATATCATTTGTCCCAAGCCTTCTATTCCTGTGTAAAACGCTTTTCCCTGATTGGCGGCAGTAAACAATTGTATAAACTGACGTAAATAAGGATCTTGCGCAATCATAAAAGTTGTAATCGGAATGTGGAGTTTCCTTGCTTGTTGTGCCTGACTGTAACATTGGTCCACAATGTACTGATCTAAACCATTGCTGTTCATGTAATACGAACCATCCGGCTCAATAACACAACTGGGTTTACCATCGGTAATCATGAAAATTTGTTTGTTCGTGTTTCGTTTTCTGCGCAAAATATCCATAGCTAGTTGCAGCCCAGCAACTGTATTTGTGTGATATGGACCAACGTTCAAAAAAGGAACTTCCTTGAGGTCGATTGACCAGGAATCGTTTCCAAAAACAATGATGTCTAAGGTATCTTTGGGATAGCGTGTTTTGATCAATTCAGCCAGTGCCATTGCTACTTTTTTGGCTGGTGTGATGCGGTCTTCACCGTACAAAATCATACTGTGGCTGATATCAATCATCAAAACAGTACTCATTTGCGCTTTGAAAAAGGATTCTTCCACCATTAAGTCGCGTTCGTGCAATTGAAATTCAGCAGCACCATTGTTGATTTGTGCGTTGCGAATACTTTCCGTCATGGAAATGCGATCGAGGTTGTCGCCAAATTCGAAATTTCGAAATTCACCACTTAATTCATCACCTTGTCCTGCAAATTTCGTTCGGTGATTGCCACTTCCTGATTTTTGAAGATTTCCAAACAATTGTTCCAATGCGTGTTTTCGAATGGCTTGTTCTGTTTTGGCTGTAATCTCCATACCGCCTTCTCCGTTTATACCATTTTTATCACGGATATAATTTTTCTTTTTCAGGTCTTCTACAAAATCATCCATGGTATATTCCGGAGTTGTGAGTTTGTATTCTTCATCCACGATCCGCATCCAGTTAATGGCTTCATCAAAATCACCAGAAGTATGAATAATGATTTCCTTGAACAAATCGAGAAGTCGGTCAAAAACAGTAGTTTCCGGAGCCTGATATGGGGAGAAGACAATGCCTTTTTTCATGCATTAAATCTATCAAGTAAAAAGCAGATTTATGCAAGGAAACTGTTAAAATAAAGTAATTGTTTCCATGGTAACTAAATTCAGTACACGAACGGGTTGAAAAAGAACATTGTAAAGCAGTTGCCAAAAATCAGGGGAAGCTACAACGCAACTATTGAGCGTCCGTAGGATCGTCCCTCCGCGCCGTCTGCGAAAAATCTATCGCTTCTATATTACCCAGTGAGTGAACTCTTTCAAAAAAAATCATAAAAATATATTTACCATGGTAACTAATTGAAATTAATTTCTACCTTTGTCATGTAGCACGCTCAAATGCACTACAAATAATATGAAAACAATATTCTATCCAGAGAACGAAAGAGGGCACGCAAACCACGGTTGGTTAGATGCTCATCACACATTTAGTTTCGCTTCCTGGTACAATCCTGAAAAAATGAACTTTGGTGTTCTTCGCGTTTTAAACGACGATAGAGTTGCTGGAGGAATGGGATTTGGTCAGCACCCACACGATAATATGGAAATCATCACGATTCCATTAAGTGGTTCAATTCGTCACCAAGACACTATGGGAAACCAAGCAATTGTGAAAGCTGGCGAAATTCAAGTAATGAGTGCTGGAACTGGAATCCAACATTCGGAAACAAACCCAAGTAGCACAGAAGACTTGACGTTGTTTCAAATCTGGTTATTTCCAAACAAAAGAGGTCATGTACCACGTTATGATCAACGTCCGTTGGATGAGGCAAAAATGAACAATCAATTTGCTCAGATCCTTTCTCCAAATGCGGAAGACGATAACGTTTGGATTCACCAAAATGCATGGTTCAACATGGGGAAATTCACCGAAGACAAACAAGTTGAATACAAGTTGAATGACAAAACAAACGGATTGTTTGTAATGCAAGTGGAAGGCGAAAGTTCAGTAGCTGGACAAATACTAAAAAGAAGAGACGCAATTGGAATCGTTGAAAGCGACACAGTTGTTCTTGATATAAAAAAGGGTTCTACCTTATTATTAATGGAAGTTCCTCTAGAAATTAATTATTAAATCGACATAAGACGAAAGACTAAAGATAAAAGATCATGTATTCGTTTACATAATCGTTTTTACAGTCTTTAGTCTATTGTCCTTAGTCTTTAATCTAAAAAAAATAAAATGGCAAATGCAATGAAGTGGCGATACGCCACAAAAAGATACGATAGCACGAAGAAACTATCTGAAGAACAAGTAAACGCGGTACTTGACGCAATCAATCACGCTCCAACAGCGTACGGATTACAACCTTATCAAGTGGTAAGAGTTCGTTCTGAGGAATTGAGAGCACAGTTGAGCCCAGCTTCTTTCGGTCAGCCACAAATTACAGAAGCAGCAGAATTATTGATCTTCGTTGTTCCTACAAAATTGGATTCAGAACATGTTGAATCATACATGAACAGAATTTCGGAAGTTCGTAATGTAGAAAGAGAAAACCTTAATGGTTTTGCAGATTATATCAATGGAACAATTTCTACAATGAACGAAGACCAAACGATCAGTTGGAATGCGAAGCAAGCATACATTGGTTTAGGGTTTGGTTTGGCAGAAGCAGCAATTCAGCAAATTGACAGTTCACCAATGGAAGGATTCAATCCTCAAGCGGTAAACGAAGTTTTGGGCTTGAAAGATAAAACAGCAGTGGTGATGTTGGCGCTTGGATACCGTTCTGAAGAAGACGCAACGCAACACAATAAAAAGGTCAGAAAACAACTTTCTGATTTAGTAATAATAAAGTAAACAGTAAAGACGTGATGCATCGCGTCTCTGAATAAAAAAACACGATTTCATAATATAGAGTTTCAAACAAAGTCTTGAAATCCGAATATCTTGAAGTCTTAATATCTAGAAAATATGAGTACAACAAAATGGGTAATTGACCCAACACACAGTGAAGTAGGTTTCAGCGTAAAACACATGATGTTTACCAAAGTAAATGGAACCTTTGATGATGTAGAAGCTTCTATCGAAGCCGATTCAGATTCAATGAACAATGCAAAGATCAACGCAACGATTCAAGCAGCGTCTATTAACACACGTAACGAACAACGTGATGGACACTTGAAAAGTGCAGACTTCTTCGACGTAGAGAATCATCCTGTAATTACATTCAATGCTACGGCAAACGAATTCAAAACAGGAAAAATCACTGGGGATTTCACAATGCACGGTGTTACAAAACCAATTGAATTGAACGTTGAATTCCACGGAACGGGAAAAGATCCTTGGGGAAATGAAAAAGCAGCTTTCAGTTTTGAGTCGACAATTAACCGTAAGGACTTCGGTCTTGGATGGAACGCAGCCTTAGAAACTGGTGGTGTTTTGGTTAGCGAAGACGTGAAATTACGTGGTGATTTACAATTGGTAAAAGCGTAATTCTTCATACATAACTTTAACATTTATAAAAGCGGATTCCGATTTAGGTGCCGCTTTTTCTTTGTCTTTCGAAATCCAAGATCAAATTTCATACGTAACTGAGGTTCCTCAGTTTTCATTTCGCTCCAAAAGCGAAGTATAGTTTGGCATGAGGAAATTGTTAGTTAAATGATAGTGTTAGGTAGTGGAAACGAGTTCTCTGTAGCGGGGAACTCGTTTTTTTTCATAAATAATTTGCAATTTCAGAGCATGAGACTTTCTTACCTCCTTTCTTTCTTGATGGTATTTTCAATTTTCGTTTCGCTAAATGCGCAAGACGAGAATACCGAAACCCATCTAACTCCCGGTTCATTCGAAAAAATACAAACTGTACTTTCCGCCAAATTCCAGAATTATTATGTGATTGACACCATTGCCGGCGAACTCAATATGGATGATGAATTGGACTGTGTAGCTCTTTTGGAAAGAATTGTGAGTGAAGCAGAATATGAAGAAAATGAATTTGCAATCGACAGAATTGTTGTATTCCTCATTCAAAAAGATGGTCAATACAAGATTGTAGCAAACAACCCCAATATCATAGAATGTACTAAATGTGGAGGCGGCGGTGTTGGTGATCCATATCAGTCAATAATCATTGAGAATGGAACAATCACCTTCAACACATTATATGGAGCTTGTGACAGAACAGCAAACGAACACATTTTCAAGTACAGTACTAAAAAGAACAACTGGTATCTTTTTCAATCCACGCGAACGGACTGGAATTGCAACGACCTTACGGAAGAACATGAAGTCATTACTCACTCTACAGTTGAAACACAGAAAGATTTCGGAAAAGTGACGTTTGGAGATTTTTGACCGTTTATTGGTAAAACAATTTGTAAAGAAAGCAGTGCTATTGATTTTACAAACGGTGATACAGTAAAGTTAGGTGCCTCTCACCATTTGGTCTCCCCTGTCTGACAGCACACAGAAAGGCCTCAATGGGAGAAATTGGTTAACTATTTACAATTACACTTTCGCTTCTCCGGAACAGGATCATCCCCCATTCCACCCCAGGGATGGCAGGAAAGAATGCGTTTGGTTCCCAGCCACAAACCAACAAAAGGTCCGTGAACGCGTAAAGCCTGAATGGCGTATTCTGAACAAGTGGGAGAATAACGACAAGCATTGGGAAGAATTGGCGAGAGAATCCATTGGTATAACTTCACAGGAATCACCAAAATCCAAACAAAAACATCTCGCAACCAACGCATACTACAAAAATACATTTTATCGTCACCAATTCACGAATTGAGTTACGATCATTGACGTTGATAACCTTGTTGGTGAAATCCATATCGAACTCGTGAATACAACGAATTAGAAATTTATTTTTGTCACATGAAATTATTCCGTTGGACATTCTTCCTTACTTTTTTAAGCATTTGCACGCTTTCAATTTCATGTGAAAACAACAAAGCAAAAACTGACAACGCTCCTAAAAAAGTAGAAGTTGTAGATTCATTCGCTCACAAATTTCCATCTATTTCCGATAGTACCACGAAAGAACTCCGCGATTCACTTTACGCACTTTTCAAAACCGTTGTTCCGTTCGAAAACTTCAACGGAATGGTATTAGTGGCTAAAAACGGAAAAATCGTTTATGAACGCTACTTAGGAAAAGCCAATGAAAAAACGGGATTAAACATCAGCAAAGAAACTCCAATACATGTTGCTTCCATTTCGAAAGTAATTACTGCGGTTACGGTTTTACGCTTGGTTGACCAAAAGCTCATTGAGCTGGACGTTCCGGTAACCAAGTACCTGAAAGATTTCCCTTACAAAGATGTGAAGGTTCGTCATTTGTTGAATCACCGTTCCGGAATTCCGAATTACGCTTATTTCCCTGACAGTTTACTACCTAGTAAAAACATGTTGAGCACGCAAGGCGTTCTTCGTTTACTGAAGAAATACAACTATCCACAATACTTCCCTTCAGGAACCCATTTCTCCTATTGCAATAGCAACTATGCACTTTTAGCCCTAATAGTTGAGAAGGTGACTAAAACTCCGTTTCCAAAGTACGTCAAGCAAACGCTTTTCGATCCCTTGAAAATGACGCATTCATTCATTGCTTCAGATACCATTTTACCGAAAAACGCAGCGCTGTCTTATAATTCGAAAAAAGAATTTCAGGAATACAATACCCTGGACGCTGTTTACGGGGATAAAAATTTGTACACTACAGCTCGCGACTTGTTCTTACTCGACAAAGCACTTTATTCCGACAATTTCCTATCGGAAAAAGTAAAAAAAGAAATGATGCGCGGTTACAGTTATGAAAAGGCAGGGAAAAGTAATTACGGTCTTGGCTTCCGTTTGCGTGAAGAAAAAGGTAAAAGCACCTTCATTTTTCATACAGGCTGGTGGCACGGAAATACGGGATGTTATGCGCATATGGTGGAAGACAATGCATGTATGATAATCATCTCTAACCACTACACCAAAAGTGTTTTCGGAATCAATCAACTGTCGAATTTGTTTGGCGATTACCCTTATGCTCCACTAATCGACTCAAAAGAAAATTTTGTGAGCATGGAAGACGCGATAGAAAGATTGAAATAAATTATCAATGAAACAATTCTGAATTATCAATTGTACTTGTTTTAGAAGCTTGTACTCACTTGCTAATTGTTCCGTTGATAATTGATAATTTTAGAATATGAATAACACATCAACAAGAATGCGCGTATTACACCGCTACCTCGGATTTTTCTTAGCCGGAATTATGGCTGTTTATGCCATCAGTGGAATTGTATTGATCTTCAGGGATACTGATTTCCTGAAATCAGAAGTTACTGAAGAATTCAAAATTGCGCCCAATCTTGAAAAAGAGAACATCGGAAAAGCACTTGAAATGCGTCGATTTGAGGTTGAAAAAGAAGAAGGAAACATGGTGTATTTCGGAAATGGAGATTAAAACAAAACAACAGGTGTAGCGCATATAAAGAGCATGGAAATTCCAAATGTACTGGATAAAATGACACACTTGAACAAAGCTACTTCAGATGATCCAATATACTGGCTCAATATTTTCTTCGGATTTTCACTACTGTTTTTCGTGATCTCGGCTTTCTGGATGTATATGCCAAAAACAAGTGTTTTCAAACGCGGAATGCTTTTCACTCTTGGTGGGATTGTTTTGACATTGGTTTTACTTTTTGTTTAGAAATCGGAGCGTTAACCATTAAATAATTGTGAAATGTCCTTTGTATTGACTGATTATCAATTCATAGAACAATTTTAATGTTCATTTTTGTAATGAATCAACTTCCACAGAAATGAGAAACCAACGCGTAATTATCAAAATTGAAAATCCTTGCGATAAGCCTTGGTCAGAAATGACTTTGAATGAGCGAGGTAAATTCTGTGATCATTGCGCGAAAACGGTAGTTGATTTCACTAAATACACGAACAGCGAATTGGCCGAGAAATTCTCATCCAATTCGGAAAGTATGTGTGGAAGGTTTCGAAAGGAACAACTGAATAAAGTGGTTGCTACCGAGAGACAACGAAGCATGTTCTCACCGTCGAAATACCTTGCAGGATTATTTTTGTTTGCTGCCAGTAAAAATGTATCCGCTTCGACAGCCCTTACGCTGAATTCAACTATCACCGCGAACGCTCAAAACGCCAAAGAAGATTCTCAAAATCGTTCTCCCAAAGATTCTCTTAGTAAAGTCATTGAGGGTGTTGTAATGAATGAAATTGGTGAATTCTACCCTTGGATTAAAATTGAAATGCCAGAAGCGCACATTCTAACGGTTACTGATATAGACGGAAAATTCAAATTGGTCATTCCCGATTCAGTGGATCTACAATATGTATATATTTCAGCGGAAGGGCATGATGTTCTACCCGAGAGAATATTGATTGACAGAAGTAAAAACACCTCGAAGATTGAAATCCGTTTAAATAGCAGTACCGATCTAACGGAAATAGGGTTATTCTATCCTGTAAAAAAACGGAAGTGGTGGCAATTTTGGAAAAAGAAATATGAGTAAAAAAGCAGCGGGACGCATGTTCCAGGAAATCAGTTTCAAAGTAAAAAGCGCAAAAGGCAAGAAACTGGAACAATTAATTGGTGTAGAAAATCCTGAAAAGGAAAACGGCGGACCAATCCTCATTTATATCAAATTGGAAGGTGTTAGCTGGTCGCAATACTTTCTGGAAGAATGCTTCGGTGTTTGGGAAAATTGGGGCGAAATTGATACGGATGACGATTCTTATACCTATCCCAATTACGGAAAGCAGTTTGAATTGGAGGGTAAAATTATTCAAGCTGCATACTGTGCCGATAACGAAATAACTCTGGAGTTTGAATCGGGCGAAAAGTTTGTTTTGAAATACAAAGATCCGGACGATTGGGATGGAGACACTGTTATCGAATTGAAAAGTCAAAATTGATTACCGTAAAACAGCAACAAACCCTGTTTTCACTTCAATTGCATTCGAGCTGTATTTAAGAACAATACTATAGGAATAGATTCCATCTGGAACCGGAAGTCCTTTGTATGTTCCGTCCCAGAAATCGTCCATATTAGACAACTGTACCACTTCCTGCCCCCAACGATCATAAATATGGCATGTTATCTCTTCAACGCAAGTTCCCTGAACAAACCATGAATTGTTGTGCTCATTTCCATCCGGCGTAAACGCATTTGGAATATAAACAACATATTCTTCCCCGGTAATCTGAACAATTTCAGTATAAGGACATCCATCGTGCCCGTTTCTTACAACCAACGGATAATTTCCAACCTCCAAATCCGGGTAACTAGTTTCCATTGAAAAATCCTGATTGCCAAATGCATATTCTGTTTGCGCATTCCCTCCCACAACCTGATTGATCAACAAACTTCCTCTCGTGTAACAATCCGCTTCAGTTACAGTGAAAATAACATCCGTTGGAGCGTCATCTTTGACAACAACTTGTATGGTGTCAACTACCTGACATCCATTTGAAGTAATTGCTGAAACAGAATAATTTGTAGTCAATTGAGGTTCTGCAATTGTCTGAACACAGTTAAAACAACTTAAGCCAATTCCACTCCACAGGTGATTCGTAAAACCAAAGGCAGGAGCAGTTATTACCACATTCTCACCCTTGCAAATTTCAAGATCCGGTCCCAGATCGAAGTTTACCGAAGGAAAAAGGTAGGTATTCATTGTATCCGATTTCGTATTTCCGCAAGCATCGGTTACAGAAACCCAATATGTTCCTGGTTGCGAAACGATCAGGGTTTGATTTGCACTTCCATCGCTCCACAAATAAGAAGTAAAACCTGTTCCTGCATTTAATGTTACCGATTGCGGAATACAACTTCCGAGATCCGGACCAAGGTCAAGCGGCGGACCAACATTGTTAACCGTTAAGACCACGGATTCGGTAGCACGACATACTTTTTGAAACAGGAAATCATCCATTCCAAAATCTACTCCATATCCGTTGGGTTCAAGATTTCTAATTTCAACTATCACGCTGGTATTCGGACCGGAATTCCAAACAGGTGCGGTATACTCGTCCCAAGCCCAAACATTATTCACAGGAGGCAGACCATTTTGCGTACTGATGATTTGATCACCAGTAATATTTCCGATCATGTGAATCTCAAAGATTGGTTGATATACACCTGCGCAAGTAGCCCAATAGGAAAATTCATAATCCATATTAGGCTCAATCTGGATCTGTTGTTTCCACAGCGCAACCGGATTGTAACAGCCATCAATAGACAAATACATATTGTCACTACCCGGTGAATGATCTGAAAACCATGCCGTACTTTGGTCGGTAAAAAACATGGAACCGATGTGTGAATAACAAGGTTGTGAAGATGGACTACTTGGATAATCTGTTGCTACAGCGAATGATCCCTGAGAAAAATCAGGATTCAAAATCAAGTTCGGTCCGAAATGCTCTCCAGTGACTGTGTAAGTTGTTGTGGTTTGAGCAACAAGTACCGGATTTTGAATGGATGGATTTGATAATCCAGTTGCAGGCGACCACGAATAGGAATCGAATCCCGCAGAAGCACTTAACTGAACCGACTGACCAGAACAAACAGTTGTATCGTTTGAAGCCGTCATTACCGGACAACCACAATCTTCATCAATCAGTCCATCCAGATCATCATCCGTTCCGTTTCCACAAATTTCCACGTTACATCCAGTTGTACAAAATCCTCCAGACAATGTTGGTGCAGTTAAAGACCAGCCAATCGCATCGGTAAAAACACCTATCATATTATTTGAAGTCGCATCGGAAACTGCAATGCCTTGATTTTCATTACAGCGGTAGTAAAGCAATAGATTTTGTTCTGTACCAGCTAAACAATGATTGTAGTTTGCTGCAATTTCAGTTCCTGTTAATGCTCGATCCCAAATACGTACCTCATCCATGTTTCCATTAAGGGATAACGGAGCTCCGGAATAACCGTAGCTAAGTTCCGCAGGAATCGTTCTTGTAATTGGAGGAGTGGTCACGGGTTTCGTATCTACCAACAAACCATTCACGTAAAGCTTCGCTGTTTGACTTGTGTAATCCATTACACCAGCTGCGTGGTACCAAACGTTAAGTTGAAATCCGCTTGTTGGTGCATAACTGCAATTTGGACCTGAAGGAACTGTACTGTTGGGGCCATCAACTTTAAAGACCAACTTGGTTACAGGTTCATTAAAAAAACCACCCTGCCAGCCAAATCCAAGCCACATATCTTCAAAAATCGTAGCATCAATTGCAGAAATCAGAGGACGAGACTGTCCGTTAAACGGTTGATTCAGCTTAAACCAGCATTCCCAAGTATAACCTCCATTATTTCCGGAATAATATTGATTTGATGAAGGAAGTTGAACGCCTATGGATTGATTATCGAATAGCAGCGAACTTGTACAAGGCTGTCCGAAAACGTTGGGAAGAAAAGCCCAAAACGAAATTAATATGACAGCCGCTATTTTCATACAGTAAGTATTTCTAACCTAAACGAATTGTTCACTAACCGCGTTGGGTTGATTTTTCATCCGTTGAACGAACGGTTATAATTCCTGATTGAATGGTTATCGAAATAGTCCATTTTGATACTTACATCTAAAAGAACAAGAAATATAAAAATGTAATTCGATAAAGATGTGGTACATCTGATTCTGAACTTAGAAATGAGTCAAAAACTAGAAATTATATTAATTTCAATACTTCAGTTAGCATAAATGATAGATCATCCTACCAATAAAACAAATTTGACAGAGTTCCCGAAAGAAACTACCTTTAAATATCCTTGGAGAAAATATCAAAGTAGAATTCTTGGAGAGCTACAAAATCATTTAGGTGACAAACATTTACATGTTATCGCCCCACCTGGATCAGGCAAAACAATTTTGGGACTCGAGGTTGCTCTTCAATTAAACAAACCAACTCTCATTCTTACTCCATCAATTGCGATAAGAAATCAATGGATTCAACGGTTTTGCGATTTGTTTTTACAAGTGGACAACGTTCCTGATTGGATTTCATACGACATTCGAAATCCTAAGTTCTTGACAGTTGTCACCTATCAAGGAATGCATGCTGCATGTAACGACATTAAGGACGACGAATCCAGCACTGAAGAAGAAGAAAGCGATAAAGTCAAAAAATCAAAATCAGCAGACAAGAAGTTAAATCAGATTGTTTCCGGTTTAAAAGCGAAAAAAATTCAAACGATTGTGGTTGATGAAGCCCATCACTTGAAAAACGAATGGTGGCAGACACTTTCAAAGATAAAGACCCATATCGATCCTGTTATTGTTGGCTTGACCGCAACTCCTCCATATGACGTAACCTTAAATGAATGGCAAAGATATATTCAGTTAAATGGTCCGGTTGATGCCGAAATCTCGGTTCCAGAACTTGTCATTGAAGGCGATTTATGTCCGCATCAGGATTATCTATACTTCAATTTACCAACCGAAACTGAACACAAAAAAATCCTTGCCTTTAGAACTAAATCGGAACATATATTTAACGAAATAAGAACGGACAAAGTACTAATTGAAGCATTTGAGGCACATCCCGTTTGGAAAAATCCATTAGAAAATCTAGAATGGATTTATAATAATCTTTCGTTCTATTCTGCTACAATTATATTTCTGAACGCAAACAAGAGAATCATCCCCGAAACGCATCTTGAAGTTGTTGGAGATAAAAAAATGAAGGTTCCGAATTTGGATTACACATGGTTTGAAACCGTTCTGCACTTTTACCTCTTTTCTGAAAATGAACACTTCGTCAATAGCGAACATCAGCGAAAACTCGAACTTCTGTTGAGACAAAATGGTTTGATAGAGCGTAAACAAATAAATTTTTCAAAAAATCAGTCAGTAGAAAGTTCACTAACTTCGAGTATAGGCAAACTAGAGAGCATTCAGGAAATTACGGACTTTGAATATCAGGAGTTAGGAAATGATTTACGGATGGTAATTCTCTGTGATTATATACGAAAAGAGTATTTTGTCAGCACTTCTGAAAACACGCTTGAAATTAATCGTTTGGGAGTAGTTCCTGTCTTCGAGAAATTAAGAAGGCAAAATTCTAACCATAAAAAAATTGGCATTCTTACAGGATCATTGATTATTATTCCGACATCTGCTTCGGATGTCTTCCTTCGTTGCGCTTCAAAATACGGGGTTGAAGGAATTGATTCATCTCCTTTAACTTATGATTCAAGTTTCGTACAAATAACTTATAATGAACGCATTAAAAACCATATCGTTCACATTACAACTGAAATATTCCAACAAGGAGAAATTGAAATTCTTATCGGAACAAAATCACTTTTAGGTGAAGGTTGGGATGCCCCAGCAATAAATTCCCTGGTTCTAGCCAGCTTTGTTGGTTCTTTTGTTTTATCCAATCAAATGCGTGGAAGAGCAATTCGAACCCAAAAAGACAATCCCGGAAAAACTGGCAACATTTGGCATTTGGCTACTATTGACCCAAGTATAAAAAGCGGGGGAACGGATATAGAACTACTAAAACGGCGATTCAAGAGTTTTGTAGGAGTTTCAATAAAAGATGAACCCTATATTGAGAATGGTATCGGTCGACTAGATCTTCCTTCGGATTTTTCATCCAAAGAGATTATTCACCTCAAAAATAAGGAGTTGCTCAAATTTGCATCGGACCGGGAAGAATTAAAAAAACGATGGAAAAGTGCTTTGGAAAATGGTGCTATACTGATTGAGGAAATCAAAATTCCATTTCCAAATGAAAAAGACTATCGAACCGTACAAACAATTCACCTACGAAAAACAATTGCTAGTTTAATAGCCAGTTTAGGCTTTTCCGTTTTGATTTATCTGGAATCCATAGTTCAAGGTTTTGCAAGGGCTTCCAGACATTTAAAAACACTTCAGGATTTATATTTACTACTAACCGTAATTGGAGTTGGTGGAGTTCTCCTTTTTGGAAGAATGACTTACAAAACACTTCGGCTTTATATCAATTACAGAGATATATCAAAAGATATTCAGAAGATTGGTGAATCACTTTTAAGAACATTAATTCAAACAAAGGTTTTTACCTCGGATGTTGCGAAATTGAAGGTTGAATCTTCAAAAAACCGTTGGGGAGAGGTTTTCTGTCATCTGGAAGGAGGAACCACGTTTGAAAAATCGACTTTTATACAACTACTTCAAGAAATTGTTAACCCCGTCGATAATCCCCGATACATCATTGAGAGAAGAAGCAAACTAGGTTTAGTTTTCAAACAGATTGATTACCATTCTGTTCCTGAAACAATTGGTAGAGCCAAAACCAACGCTGAATATTTTGCAGAACAATGGCGCACTTTGGTTGGTTCATGCAACTTGATTTATACAAGAACCGTGAGCGGACGTAAACTCTTACTTAAATCACGCATCAAATCACTTTCCGCCCAATTAAGCGATAAAGAAATAGAACATATAAATAAATGGAGATAGGAGAACGTTAGAAAAACTGCCTACCCTTTCAACTTTTCATTTCTCTGAGTATCTTTAATTCTATGATGAAGTATTTTGCATTCCTGCTTTTTCCTTTGGCTGTTTTTGGTCAAAAGAAACCTGTCGATTACGTCAATCCGTTAATGGGAACCGATTCCAAAATGGAGCTTTCCAACGGAAATACCTATCCTGCAATTGGCTTGCCCTGGGGAATGAACATGTGGACACCTCAAACAAATGTTATGGGCGACGGTTGGGCTTATCAGTACGATGCAGAACAAATTCGAGGATTCAAACAAACCCATCAACCGTCTCCGTGGATGAACGATTATGGACAATTCGCCATCATGCCGGGAAGCGGAAAACCAGTTTTCGATCAAAACGAAAGAGCCAGTTGGTTCTCGCATAAATCAGAAATTGCGAAGCCGCATTATTACAGTGTTTATTTGGCAGATTGTGATGTAACCACTGAAATCACGCCAACCGAACGCGCAGCGATGTTTCGCTTCACCTTTCCTGAAAACGATAGCTCGTTCATTGTTATTGATGCTTTGGATCGTGGTTCATATGTCAAAGTCTTTCCCAAAGAGCGAAAAATTGTTGGCTACACAACACGTTATGCCAGAGGAAAACTGACCAACTTCAAGAATTATTTTGTGATTTATGTCGACAAAGACATCGACTTTTATTCCATAGCAGAGAACGGTAAACTCATAGGTAAGAAAGACGAATCAACATCAAATCATTCTGGATTGGTAATCGGTTTCAAAACGAAAAAAGGAGAACAAGTTCATCTGAGAGTTGCTTCCTCATTCATTTCTGAAGAACAGGCTGCGTTGAACCTGGAACGTGAGATTGGCGTACTTTGGTTCGAAACCCTTCAGCTCGGAGCAGAAAAGGCATGGAATGACCAACTTGGCAAAATTGAAGTTTCAGGCGGAACTGATGAACAAATGCAAACCTTCTATTCTTGCTTGTACAGAACACTTTTCTTCCCCAATAAATTATACGAAATAGATACCAACGGAAAAGAAATGCATTGGAGTCCGTATAACGGTCAAATTCTTCCTGGAAAAATGTTTGGGGGAACTGGATTCTGGGACACATTCCGCGCACTTTATCCATTGTTGAATCTGGTTTATCCTGAAATCAACAAAGAAATGCAGGAAGGATTGGTGAATGATTATCTGGAAGGCGGCTTCTTACCCGAATGGTCGAGTCCGGGTTTTGCAGATATCATGATTGGAAATAATTCGGCATCCATCGTTTCTGATGCTTACATGAAAGGTTTGCGTGGTTACGACATTGAAAAATTATACGAAGCATTACTTCACGGCGCAAACAATGAAGGTCCAATGAGCGCTGTTGGACGTGAAGGCGTGGAATATTACAACAAACTTGGCTACGTTCCTTATGATGTGAAGATCGATGAAAATGCGGCCAGAACATTGGAATACGCTTACGATGATTTTGCAATTTATCAATTAGCAAAGGCATTAAAACGTCCGCAAGAAGAAATTGACTTGTACGCCAAACGTTGTCAGAATTATAGAAATCTCTTCGACCCTTCAACAGGAATGATGCGTGGTAAAAACGAAAATGGAGAATTTCAATCGCCATTCAATCCCTTCAAATGGGGCGATGCATTTACTGAAGGCAACAGCTGGCATTACACGTGGTCGGTTTTCCATGATGTTCAGGGATTAATCGATCTGATGGGCGGTAAATCACGTTTTGTCTCAAAACTGGATTCAGTTTTCAGTCTTCCACCTATTTACGACGACAGTTACTATGGCGGAATGATTCATGAAATCAAAGAAATGCAAATTGCGAACATGGGACAATATGCACATGGAAATCAGCCCATTCAACACATGATTTATCTGTACAATTATGCAGGTGCTCCAGAAAAAACACAATATTGGACAAGAGAAGCGTTGAATAGATTGTATAAACCAACTCCCGATGGCTATTGTGGCGACGAAGACAACGGACAGACATCAGCCTGGTATGTTTTCTCGGCACTTGGATTTTATCCTGTTTGTCCGGCAACCGATGAATACGTTTTGGGAGCTCCTTTATTCAAGAAGGCTGTGATCCATTTATCAAACGGAAAACAATTGGTGTTGAATGCTCCGCAGAATTCAGCAGAGAACCGTTATGTTGCTTCCACAAGCTGGAACAAGAAAAACTATTCGAAATTATACATCAATCATTCTGCAATTCAAAACGGTGCAACCATTGAGTTTAAGATGAGTAAAACGCCTGTAACGAGAAGTTTTGTTGCAGGGGATTTTCCGTATTCGTTTTCGACGAAATAAACAAAAGAATCAACGTTTTAATAATTAAACCGCAAAGAAAGAAGAGCGCAGAGATTTACTTTCCTTTGCGTCCTCCTTTCTTTGCGGTGATATTTTTTTCATTTACTCTTTCGGTTAAAGTTTAACCCTTACCGGAACTTTATTCTCAATTCCGAAGAACGCCCATTTCCCATCAATGGAAACCCAGCTTGTGAAGTATTCCGATTGCGTTTCGATCTTCACTCCTTTCGTTTCCAGATTGATCTCTTTTACAATTGATTTTGTCTTCAAATCAAACCAAGCTAAATACCAAGGCGACATTGAACCAACAGTTTTCTGGTAACGGAATACAAAACGATTGTTGTTCACACCAAGTGCTATTGCATTGACGAATGTCTTTGACGTTAAACTTGTTTCCTTTACCGTATCAAGCGGAGTTTGAGGAACTGGCTTAATTTCTGTTCCATCCTGAATTACAGCTTGTGTCGAATCCGTAACAGAAATCGCGATTTTCTCTGGTCCAGTAGCCGGTTTGCTGTAAAAAGAAAATTTCAGTGGGTTATTTTCATCTGCTACCCGCAACAGATAATTGGTTTTATCGAGAGTGATTGAATAATCCCGTTCCGTTGAATATTCGTCACCATTAAACGTTTTGGGAAGCTCTTGCAGAATCGTATATTCTTTGTGATAAGCGTAATGCGGTTCAGGACTAATTTTAGTCGTTGCAAAAGTTTCAAGATTCAAATAATATTCGTCGCCTTCCTGATTCGTTACTTTCAGATAATCTTCGGCCTTCCCGATTTCGACCACATCCCTGAATGCAGGATTCTTAGCACAGATGAGTTTCTTTATAGCAGCAAAATCCAAAACTTTCTTGTCTTTCGACAACATATCTACGGCTGTCCAATCTGGAGCTGTTAACCAAACATAACGACTACTGTATCCCATAAATTCAGAACGATAATCCTGTCCTTCAGCAATTGGAATTTTAATCTGATCTAAGTAATCATTTGTCTGAAAATCGTAGATATGAATGAGGTAGAAGTATTCCTTACTGCTGGTCTTATACTGCTTGAAAGTTTTATCAACACAAACCAAATAACGGTTATTGTCGAAACTATGGGCATATTTCCATTTAGGCTCCTTGGCGGAAACGAAGTTTAGCACTATCATTACAGCCGCCATTAAAGCCATGCAGCCCAATATAATAAAGAGTTTCTGCTTCTTCGTAGCTGGTTTCTTTTGTTTCTTACTCATAGCTTAAAATTTCCAGATTATTTTTCCAGTTTTGGCATTCACCAAACTAACAGGTTTGTATGCATTTTCTTGCGAATAAATAAAGAACGAATTACCATCTTCTGTCCAATAAAGCTCATAGTAATTACCCATCTCCGAATACTCATAAAGTGATTTAGCGGGCTTCGACCACAGGAATTTGCGTTTTGTCAAACTATACGCTCCAATTTTCTTTACTCCGCTATTTCCCAATGCCGACATGTATTCTACAGTAACAATAGAATCGTTTAAACCAAGCATATCTCCCTCCAGAAAAACGGTGCTATCCGCTTTTGTCTGCGTCATGCTTTTCATCATTTCATAAAAATTCTCACGTGATGAATGATGAAGTGTATACAAATAGCGTTTGTGCGTATTGTTCTCATCATAAGATTCAAGCGCCAAGGTAGTTGTGTCGTTTGTTATATATCCATGAATTCGTCCGTTGATCAAGGTTGAATTTCCGTAATCCACCAACTTCAGTTTCAACTGAAATTCTGGATTTAGGTTTAATCCGTCGCTAATTAATCTTCCCTTAAGCGTTGTAGGATTCAACAAAAAAATATCTCCTTTTTCGGTCGTAACTCTTACGGTATTGTATCCGTCCACCTCCATGTAAGCAATGTTCCCTTTTAATTGTGGTGTTTTGTTTCCAATACGTTTCTTGAGTGCTTCGGGATCAATAATTGAATTGTCTTTATGAAGATTGATTGCTGAAACACCGTCTTCCCTTAAAAAGAAAGCATAGTTATCAGAAACGCCAAGAAATGAACCTGAGTTCTCATCCACATCGTATTCTGTTTGATGAACGATCTTACCTGTTTTCGCATCAACAGTATAAGTCAGCCAATACCAAAATGTAGCCGAACTCTGGTCTGCTGACTCAATGGTTTCATAACGATTGTAAACGAAAACGGTGTATTCTTTTCCTTTCTCCTTCACGTTTCCAACGTAGAACAATTTTCCACGTTTGGTACCGTCCTCAGCAATATCTTCATCACAAGAAGTGGTAAATAATAAACAGAATAATGCGCTAAGCAGAAGTAGTTGTTTCATAAGCAAGTAAGTGATCTAAAGTAATTACTAATTCCGAATGGCGAATGACAAATGAACTCTCAACTAGCAGATCACAATTAGTAATTAGTAACTGGTCATTTGTAATTAGCAGTTAGTAGCGCATTTGTAGTATTTGCTCAGTCAGACTGTAACGATTCTATACGAGCTCGTTGAAAACATACAATGTCTCCTCCCTTGATTCCCCCTGTCTGACTTCACACAGGCAGGCTTCAAAGGGCGAGAATCAATCCTGCATCATGAAAACAATTATCACAACCCTCTTTTTTGTTATTCTAGCTTCCAACGCATTTGCGTCTGATTGGAGCTTCAATTACCTGAATAAGCTGTACAGTAAGAATCCTGAACGTTGTTATGATCGTTGTCAAACCATAATGAACTTATTCCCAAATGAGGAAAGTCCCTATTTCTTTGCAATGAAAATTCAGTTGAATGACGCTAAAGAACAAGCGAAGTTCAAAGCAAAAAACACCAGAATCATCAAAGCGATTGACTACGCCAGGTATTTCGAGGAGAACGCTTCCAAAGAATTGAAGTCAAAAACAGAATGGGATACTGTTCAGGAGTCTCTGTTTATTACCGCGACTGAAATTCGTGAAGGTTTAGATGAGGAGAATTTGAATTCCAACATCAAACAGCTCGACAGCAAATGGGAGAAATACTCGGGAAATAAACTAAAACCGAAAATGGCAAAAGTGGAGAAAGAAATCGTTACACCATCAAAGGAAGAAACAGTTACGGAAAATAAAAGCAAAGTACTGGTAACAAACGTTTCCTTTACCGGAATGCCAAAAGGAACAGAAAACATTCCGGCTTTCAATTTTCAAAGCGAGAAGGAGCTGCTAATCATGATCAACAAAGAACGAAAACGTTTGAAAATGGACACATTGATCTGGAATGCTGATCTAACTCGTGCATGCAGGTATCACGCGCTCGATATGGGAACACAGGATTATTTCGATCATAACAGTTACGACATTGTCAAAGGGAAACTGGTGGAAATTGGAGGAACGTTCGACAGAATCGGGAAATTTTATTCTGCTACTTTCGTCAATTCTGAAAACATTGCGGCCGGAAATTCAACTGCATCGGAAACCTATGATCAATGGTTCAACAGCCCTGGACATTATGAAAACATGTTTAATAAAATCAGTAAATACGTTGGAATTGGAATGGCAGAGGTTGAAGGTGGTTACGGCTATTATTGGGTGTTTTGTACAGCTTTATAATTAGAAATGACTAGTGACTAATTACAAATTATTCGTAATTCGTAATTACTCTCCAAGTCGTAAGCGTAAACCTGCAGAGGAGCCAAACACAAACTCACGTACATTTACCGGTGGTCTGCTGTCGTGATAAATATTTAACTCAAATCGGAAATCGACATGTTTTGCAATGGCCATTCCGAGTGAATATTGTCCTGAAAAACGCACATCTGCAAAATCTTCAACATTTGGCTGAACATAGCTTACTGCTGTAAAATAGAATCCCGATTTCAAGTTGATCATCCAGCTCAGGTAGTTACTCCAGCGAACAGCTTCGTTAATGATGTGTTCATCCTGCAATTCTTCGTACTCGTAGAACAATGAACTTCCCACAAAGAAACGAATATTATTCGTGTCAATGAATTTCCATCGCAGACCAGTTCCAGTAAGCGCACGCAGTTTCTGATTCAACAACTCATTATATTGTACCTGAGCATAACTTTCCCATTTCCAGGGACCGTTGTTTAAACGTCGTGCATACCGCAAATGACTCATTCCAGAGTTTGCATAGGTTTTTGTTTGCGAGCCCGCGTAACTCAAATCCGAAATTAAGAACCAATAATTTTTGCGGGTTTTGTATTGCACTTTTGGTCGAAATCCAGCCGAGTAATACAATTCATCGTTCTGCGCAGCGCTTACCGAGGCATCCAGGCTTCCACTCCATCCCGCGGTATCATCATAAATACGCTTGTTTTCAATATTGACGATTTGAGCAAGCGAGCAATTTACAACTGAAAGGAAAAAGAAGATTATTGGTAAGCGCATGATAATAATTCGAGACAAATTTAGTCAAACATTGAATCTATTTCCCTGAAATTTCTTCTAAGCGTTTCTTTGTTGCTTTATGGGATGGCTTAAAACCAACGGCTCTTTGGAAATACTCAATGGCTTTTGCAGTGTCACCTTTTTGAAGATTTGACTCAGCTGCGTCTAAAATTTTATGATACTGATCAGTTTCTTCCTTAATCTGTAATTGGTCCAAATCTTCCTGTGTTACTAACGAAGTCATTTCTTCTACAATCAAAAATCCAAAAAGTCCTTTATTCAGCGAAACCTTGATATTCTGACCTTGAATCAAATTTGTATTGCAAGGAAAGACCAATTGTTTTTCCATTCCGTTGTAGTGAACTATCGCATAAGGATTTCCACAACCTCCACGTCGACCAGCCGAGAGATAATCCGTATGAAGCACACGCATTTCAACTTCATGATCTTTATCCGTTGGAAGGTAATAGTTCAATCCCATGAAAGTGAACACTAATATTCCACCAAACATGATGGTTCCATGAAATACCTGAAGATAAAAGGCATGTTTTGTTTCTATATAATACTGAAAACGCTTTCTGAATAACGTAAACAGAACAAATCCACCAACCAGAAAAATGGAAAACGGAATCCAGAAATTGATGAATGTCTTGCGGTACAAGAACATTTGAGCTATTAGGGCAATTAGAGACACAAAAGTGATAATTCCTACTTTTCGTTCGCTTGTCATTCGTTGATTGTGTAAAATGTAAGTTATGAATCGACTATTTAGGCGCCAACTTATACATGAAATAAGCCATCACACCGAAAATGACATTCGGAATCCAAACCGCAGCAACTGGTGGAAAACCAACTTTAATCGCAGCAACCGTAGTCACTTTCATTGCAAAAATGTAAACGAACACAAACACGAAGCCGATGGCAATATTGATTCCAATTCCACCTCGCTTTTTCCTACTCGCGACCGAAACCGCGATTAACGTAAGTACATAAGTTGCAAAAGGATAACTGGTACGCTGATGTAATTCGATTTCGTAGGCTGGAATATTCGGATTTCCTTTCTTTTTTTCCTTGGCTATAAAATCCCGAAGTTCACTATACGTCATTGCTTCAGCCTGATTATCACGAATAGCCATTTCATTTATCTTGAAGGGGAAAATTGTATCCTTTTCTCTGCGTTCTATCACTTTTTGTTTTGGATAGAACCATTCCCATTCGCCTAAATCATTCTTCACTTTTCGGGGTGCTTCAATGTTCTTTTGGTAAAAGTCATTCAATTTCCAATTCCTGGTACCTGGAGTTCCAATTGCATATCTCGCTTTCAGATAGTAAATGAGTTGCTTGTTATCGTCGAATTGCTGGATCTCGAAGTCGGTGACTTTATTCTCTGAAGCATAATACACGCCGAAGTGAACGAATTGATGTCCGGGAAATTCTGCATTGTAATTCTCTACCACCAAATTATCGCGATAGTACCGTTCTTCAAACTCCAAACGCACTCTATTCGACCGTGGAATTACCATATGATTCAAAATCAAAGAGAAAATGGTCAAAATGGTTGAAGCAATGACATATGGACGCAGAATTCGAGTAAACGGACGTCCCATAAACAGCATGGGAATGATCTCCGTTTCCTGTGCCATTTTTGCCGTAAACCAAATTACCGCGATGAAAATGATCAACGACGAAAACGTATTTCCGTAGAAGACGATGAAATTGAGATAGTACCCGAAAACGATGTCAGAAACAGGAGCTTCGTTATCGATAAACTCCCCCAAACGTTCCGATAAATCGAAAACCATGGCAAGCAACATGATGATCCCCAACATAAAAAAGAATGTAGAGAGAAACTTGCGGATGATATATTTATCGAGAATGGGTAACATTTATATTCTTCGTCCTAGTTTTTTAACTTGTTCGTTTTTCCAGGTAGTAAAAGTTCCATCCAAAATTCTTCTTCTGGCCTCTTTCACTAACGCTAAATAAAAAGCCAAATTATGAATTGTTGCAATCTGAATTGCTAAATTTTCTTTCGCTTTCACCAAATGGTGTAAATATGCTTTGGTATACACCTGATCAACTCCTGCTGTTCCGTTTGGATCTACCGGAGAAAAATCGAGTGCCCATTTTTGGTTTTTAATATTGATTGTTCCTTCAGAAGTAAAGAGCATTCCATGACGTGCATTCCTACTTGGCATTACACAGTCAAACATATCCACTCCAAGTGCAATGGCTTCCAAAAGGTTTACCGGTGTCCCAACTCCCATCAAATAACGCGGCTTGTCTTTAGGTAAAATAGAACACACTAAATCCGTCATTTCGTACAAATCTTCGTCAGGCTCACCAACCGATAATCCGCCGATTGCATTTCCAATTGCACCTTGTTCAGCAATAAATGTCGCCGATTCTTCACGCAGATCCTTATAAACGCTTCCTTGTACAATTGGGAATAATGCCTGATTATAACCGTATTTTGGCTCAGTTGCATCCATTTGAGCAATACAACGTTTCAACCAACGGTGTGTCATGTGCATAGAACGCTTTGCATAGTTGTAATCGCACGGATACGGTGTACACTCATCAAAAGCCATGATGATATCAGCACCAATTGTTCGCTGAATATCAATTGCTCTTTCGGGACTAAAGAAATGATAACTCCCATCATGATGCGATTGAAAACGCACACCTTCTTCTGTGATTTTTCTGCTTTTAGCCAAAGAATAAACTTGGTAACCACCGCTATCTGTCAAAATTGGTCGTTCCCAACCAATAAACTGATGCAAACCACCAGCAGCTTCCATTACTTCTAATCCCGGACGTAAATACAGGTGAAATGTATTTCCCAAAATAATTTGCGCTTCTACCTCTTCTCTTAATTCCTGTTGATGAACACCCTTCACTGAACCCTGTGTTCCAACAGGCATAAAAATGGGAGTTTCAATTGTTCCATGATCGGTTTGGAGTAATCCGGCTCTGGCCTTCGACTGAGAATCAGTATGACAAAGTTCAAACTGCATGCGCTATAAAAAGTAATTGTTGTTGAAAAATAACTGCTGCAAAGTTAATAGAATTTAGACCGCTTCGCTCAAAGATAAAAGACCGCTTCGCTCAAAGACTTGATTCATTTAATGGTATAAATTAATGTCTTTTATCTTTTGTCATTCAGTCCCGATTTTTCGGGACGGTCTTTTGTCATTCTTACTATCTTTGTGCTCTGATTGAGAAAAAATGCAAATTGTACCTGATTTTTCCCAGCCTATAGTGGCTATTGTTTTCTGGATTTTTATCGGAACGATGCTGGTGCAAATACTTTACACTTGCTTCTTCTTTGGGAAATTAGCGTTTCATAAAATCAAACCTTTACCAACTGAATTTCCACCGGTTTCCATTGTAGTTGCAGCCCGAAACGAGGCAGACAATCTATTTGAAAACCTTCCAAAACTCTTGTCTCAGGATTATCCGGCACCTTTTGAAGTGGTTGTTGTGAATCACCAATCGATCGATGAATCGAAATATTTGCTGAACGCTTTGCAGCGCGAATACAAGCATTTACAGGTAATGGAAGTAGAAAAAAGCAAGCACTTAAAAGCGAGTAAGAAACTTCCATTAACCCTTGGGATCAAAAAAGCACGATATGAACACTTGCTTTTAACGGATGCTGATTGCAGTCCTGCCAGCGATCAATGGTTAAAGCGAATGGCTGGAACATTTACAGATCAGCATCAACTGATTTTGGGAGTTGGGCCATATACAACAGAAAAAGGATTTATCAATAAACTGATACGTTTCGATACATTAATGATTGCCATTCATTATTGCTCAATGGCTTTGAATAGATTGCCTTACATGGGTGTTGGTCGAAATATGGCTTACACCAAAACACTTTTTAATAGTGTAAGTGGATTTAAATCACATTATGCTTTACCAAGTGGCGACGATGATTTGTTTGTTCAGGATGCAGCAAGAAAAAGGAATTATACCATACAGCTTCACCCTGAAAGTTTCATGTACAGTGAAGGAAAGAAATCGTGGGAAACACTGACCATTCAGAAGCGTCGACACTACAGTACTTCTCCTCATTACAAGGTTATTAAGAAACTAATGTTAGGAATCTATCCCCTTACCCTGCTGATTCTGATGATTTCGTTTGTTATTTTGCTAACAAAAGTACAGTGGTGGATTCATGCACTTGCCGGATTTACACTTGTTCTTGTAGTAAAATGGTGGCTACTTGGAAAATGCTTTAACCGTTTAAGCGGTAAAGGTTTTGTTGGTTTGCTTCCACTACTCGACATGTTGTATGTTCTCTATTTGCCTTTATTCTACTACTCAACGTTGCAAAAAAAGAGCGCATCATGGAAATAGCTAGTGAACATTTATCAGACAAGGCAAAGGCCGATTTGGTTCTGGTAGATCAAGCAAGATTGGGAGATCAGGGAGCGTACGCCACTTTAATGGACCGTTACAGAGAATCCATCTATTTCATGATGATGAAAATGGTTCGAAATGCTGACGACGCGGATGATTTAACGATTGAAGCTTTCGGGAAAGCATTTAGCCGTTTAGAACAATACTCTCCAAGCTACGCCTTTTCAACATGGCTATTCAAAATTGCATCCAATAACTGTATCGACTTCATTCGTAAAAAACGTGTGAAATTGACTTCGATGGACACAGGTTACACGAACGACGATGGAGAAAGCATTCGCATCGACGCTAAATCGAATACGCTTGATCCGGAAGAAACATTGGTTCAAAACCAAAAGGTGAAACACATGCGCCAGTTGGTTAGCAAATTGAAACCTCGTTACCGTGAATTGGTTGAGAAGCGTTATTTCGAAGAATTGAGCTACGAAGAAATTGCAGATGAATTGAACCTTCCGTTAGGAACAGTAAAAGCACAATTGTTCAGAGCACGAGATTTCCTGGCTCAAATGATGGAGAAAACGAAGGACACAATCTAAATCAAAAATCAAAAGTATAAAGTCAAAATATTCGAGAATTTACTTTTTGACTTTTACCTTTTTACTTTTCACTTATTTATTCGTGCTCTTCAGGAAAACAATTTAGCACTTCCGCCTTGTATTTTTCCATGATGATTTTACGTTTCAGTTTCAACGTTGGTGTCAATTCACCGCTTTCAACGCTCCATTCTTTTGGTAACAAACAGAATTTCTTGATTTTCTCCCAACTGCCGTAAAACTCATTCATCTTATCTACTTCCTGCTGAATGCGTTCAATAACTTCGGGTCGCTGGATCAATTCTTCATTTGAAAGCGCAGAAAAGTCAAGCTGCTTGCGTTGCGCCCAATCCTTTATAAACTGGAACCCTGGAACAATGAGTGCCGCCGGATATTTCTCACCTTCTCCAATCACCATCATCTGCTCAAAGAAACGAGATTCCTTGAACTTGTTTTCCATAGCCTGCGGAACAATGTATTTCCCACCAGAAGTTTTGAAAATTTCTTTCTTTCTATCGGTAATCTTCAGGAAGAAATCGTCAACAAACTCACCAATATCACCAGTATGAAACCAACCTTGAGCATCCATTACTTCAGCAGTTTTCTCTGGCAAATTGTAGTAACCCATCATTACATTGGGACCTTTTACCAGGATTTCGCCGTCTTCAGCAATTTTCACTTTTACATTTCCAATGAGCGGACCAACAGTTCCTATACAAACACCACGTTTCAAGTCGTTCACAGAAATTACGGGCGAAGTTTCAGATAAACCATAACCTTCCAGAATATTGATTCCAGCTGCTATAAAGATTCGAGCCAAGCGTGGCTGTAACGCTGCAGAACCAGAAGCAATTGCTTTCACTTCACCTCCCAATGCTTCCTGCCATTTAGAAAACACCAGTTTGCGTGCAATCCCTAATTTCATTCTATACCAAAAGGATGTTCCTTTAATTTCATATCGCTCAGCAACACTAACCGACCAAAAGAACAACTTGCGTTTAATTCCACGAAGTTCATCACCTTTTGCCATGATTCGATCGAATACTTTTTCGAGCAATCGCGGAACAGCCGTGAATACATGAGGTTTTACTTCACGGATATTCTCTCCAATTGTATCCATTGACTCTGCGTAATAAATACTTGCGCCAACATACATGTACAAATAATGCAGCATGCGCTCATACACATGACAGGTCGGCAAAAAGGTAAGTACACGCGATTCTGAATCGGCTGGAATAATTGTAGAACATGCAAATACATTTGAAAGAAGGTTACTGTGTGAGAGCATAACCCCTTTCGGATTTCCTGTTGTTCCGGAAGTATAAATGATTGTCGCCAAATCTTCATTTCGGACATTGGCTTTGAGTTCTTTTATTTTACTGTTGTCAATTTCATTACCTAACTCAACGATATCCCAATAACCCCTAGCGCCTTCAACCTCATCAAAAGTAAAGAGCTCCTTCAAACAAGGAATCTGCTCTTTTTTTGCAGAGATCTTCTTGTAAAGTTCCTGCGACCCCACAAAAGCGTATTTCAGATCAGCATCGTTAAAGATGTAAACATAATCTGCTGAAGAAATATTTGGGTAAATAGGGACAACCGTTGCTCCAACTTGTTGAATGGCGATATCCATAAGATTCCACTCCAAACGGTTTGTTGAGACCAATCCAATGCGATCTCCTTGCGAAACACCCAATCCAACTAATCCCTTCGACAACAGTAAAACCTTATCCACAAAGGTTTCCGTTGAAGTAGCGTTCCAACTTCCGTCATTTTTCGTAACAAACATCGAAACCTTAGGGAAGTTACGAAGTTGGTAATCAGGTAAATCGAATAATCGTTTCACCTCGTTCATAGTTCTAGTAATGGTTTCCACAATGTAGGATTTAAAAATTAGGCAATAACAACAAAATGTTCATTCAAAAATAGGGTTTGTTTTTTTTAACACAAAGTACAGATAATCAAACATTAAATTTGATGTGTGGGAAAAATAGTTTTCTAAACTACAATCAAGTGCAAGCCTTATATGACATGGTTTGTTTTTTTGAATAACTTGCATTTGATTGTCTTTGGTTTTTGGTTTGTAAAAAGGTTCGTTTGCCGGCGAGCCTTTTTTGTTGCCCCATCTCGACTACGCTCGATGACCGCAACTTCATCTGACAACTTCGCTTCACTCGAACTGACGCATAAGACTTTCATCTATGCCTTAAATTAAATAGTTAAGTTTGAAGTCTCGAAATTAGCCTGAAAGACGTCAAAAGTATATCATTTATGAAACCACATTACACCTTAATTATTCTAGTGCTTCTTGTCATATCTGGTTGTGACTTTAGTAGCGAAAGAAAGAAAACAGCAACTGAAGATTTTTACAGTTCAATTTCTGATTGGGACATAAAATACATTCCTATTTTCCCGCCATTTAGAGCTTCAAGCACTTATCCAGATGAATGGCTTATTAGCGGATCTGAGGAAATCCACTTAGGTGAAAATGAATTTGGAGCAATTCACGTAGAATCTTTCGGAGTTTCAAAAAACTACATTTACGGGATGACTAAAGAAAAACTTTGGTTTCTTTTTAATACAAACACATCGATATATTCAGAATATGCTACTGAAAAAGAACTGAATGAGACATTGAAAATGTTTAATCTTGACAAAAATAAAATTGAAACTTGTGCATATTATTTTGATCAGCTAAACAACAATAAGCGCTGCTACTGGTTTCCTAAAGTTGGTAGTACATATCCTAAATATGAAGATGCAAAACCAGACAAGGTGTATACAATTGTCGTTAATGGCAAAGAGAATATTTCGGACTTCAAGGTATCTCAATCCATCAGGAAATCACCAAGTAAACTTTACTTTTTCAAATTTGATTATAAGTATAATCAAAATGAATTGTTTTATTTTTCAGCCAATGGTTCTTCTCCCAAACTAATTAGCGACACTACACTTTATAGTGTTTACTGCGAGGGCGACACTTACATGAACATTTCAATTTACACACCTTTTCCAGTAGCACAAAGCAAAGGCATTCCTGAAAAGGACAGAATCGTAATCTCGAAACTAGTTGAAATAAAATAATAAGTTTCGAGAACTAGTCTTTCATTCCATACACTGTCTTACCGCGAATAACAGTTCTGTAGGAGTACATTTCATCAAAATTACTTGAAGCTGAGATTGGAGCTGATGCAATAAAGAAGGTTGCATTTTTTCCTACTTCCAACGTCCCTAATTCTTCTTCCTGAAAACCTGAAATTGCAGCCCATAAGGTCATTCCAAGTAAACAATCATGCAACGAAATTGCTTCCTGTGGCTGAAATCCGCCCATTGGCTCACCTTCTGCATTTGTTCTTAAAATCGCTGCCCGCATTGTGGCAAAGGGATTCGGTGATTCCACAGGAAAGTCTGTTCCTAAGGCTACAATTCCTCTACTCATCAAAATACTCTGATACGCATAAGCTCCAGCCAAACGATTTGGTCCCAAACGCAGTTTTGCCCAGCGTTGATCACTTACAGCATGCGTTGGCTGAACGGATGGTATGGCTCCAGATTTAGTCAATAGTTCAATGTCTGCAGGAGCCAATACCTGTGCATGCTCGATTCTCCAGCGATGATCTACTTTACCTTTTGTGTATTTTGAAATCACGTCAATCACCAATCGGTTTGCGCTATCTCCAATGGCATGCGTGTTCATCTGATAGCCCAGGTTAACACACAATTTTGCGACACTTTCCATTTTTTCAGGAGTCGTTGTCAAGAAACCCGAATGTCCGTGTGCATCAGAATACTCTTTCTTTAAAAATGCTCCTCGCGAGCCCAGTGCACCATCTCCAACAACTTTAAATGAACGTACGGTTAGATTTTTTTTCTTATAAACGCCATGTTGTTTAGCCCAGCTAATGTTATCGTCTGTTGGATAAAGCATTACATACATATCTAACTTCAATTCACCAGTTTCAGTCATTTTTTTCAGCAACTGTAGATCCTTTTGATAGACCCCAGCTTCATGAACTCCGGTAATTCCATATTGAAACAGCTCATCCTGAATTTCTTTGATCGCTTTTTTTGTTTCTGATTTTGAAAACGCTGGCATTTTCTTACTCACCAACTCAATAGCATTATCCAATAAAATTCCGGTACACTTTCCGTCCTTTACTTCTACCTCACCACCAACAACTTTTGTATCAGGAGTAATTCCAGCCAAATCCAATGCTTTTTGATTCACCAATGCCGCATGTCCGTCCACGCGAATTAGCAAAACAGGTTTCTTCGGAAAAAGTTTGTTTATTCTTTCGTTTGACGGAAGCTCATTTGTCCCCCAGCTCGCCTGATCCCAGCCACGACCAATCAACGCTTTCGGATTCTTCTTTTGGTCATATTTCTCAATTCGAACAATCAAATCATCATACGAGCTTGAACCTAACAAATCTGCTGACATCTTCAATTGTGCATAACTCATAATATGTCCATGCGCATCTGTAAATCCGGGATAAACCTCTTTTCCTTCCGCATCTATTTCTTCATCGTAGGAATATTTATTGAGGATCTCGCGTTCCGGACCAAGTTCAATGATTTTCCCATCACGAATAGCCATTGCTTCATAAATATGATCCTGCTCATCCATAGAATGGATCTTGGCATTGTGCACAACCACATCTGCGGATTGACCTTTCATGCATGATGAAAAAGCAAGTAAAACCAGGATTGGAAGAAAATAGAATAGTCTCATTTCGATATTACTTTTTGTGAAACACTGTTGATGAAGCTTGTGCAGTTGGCATAATCACCAAATCGTTTATGGTAACGTGCGCCGGACGTGTACAAACATAATGAATGGCATCAGCAATATCAGCAGCAACCAACGGATCAAAACCATCATAAACTGCATTTGCAATCGTTTCATCACCTTTAAAACGAACCATTGAAAACTCTGTGTCTGCTGCTCCCGGAGCAATATTTGTCACTTTAATGTTGTCATGAACCAAGTCGATTCGCATTGAACGTGAAAGCGCATCAACCGCATGTTTGGTTCCACAATAAACGTTACCTCCAGCGTAAACCTCTTTCCCGGCAATGCTTCCTAAATTGACAATATGCCCTGAGCCATTCTTTTTCAGAATAGGTGCCACTGCACGTGTAACATAAAGTAATCCTTTGATATTTGTATCAATCATTCTATTCCAATCGTCCGTTAAACCAGAGTCAATTGGTCCACGTCCAACAGCCAAACCAGCATTATTTACCAGAATAGAAAGTTGCGATTTCACTTCATCAGACAAACCAGCGATCGCAGTATTTACAGCAAGCTCATCACGAACATCAAAACAAAGCGAGATCACATCGATTTCATTGGTCTGAAGTTTATTTTTCAAAGCTAAGAGCCGATCTTCACGTCGACCGGTAAGAATTAAACTCCAGCCGTTTTCAGCAAACATTTCAGCGGTTGCTTCTCCAAAACCAGCCGTTGCGCCGGTAATCATTATGTATTTTTTCATTTTCGTTGAACGCTTTTAGTTCCAATGCAAGCAATAAGTAAAAGAGCCAAATAGGCAGGCATTCTGTATCGTACAAGTGCACCCATTACCGGAGTGACCAATCCAATAAGTAAGAATAAACAAACGGAAAATACCAGAAGCATCAAAATCATCTGTTTCTGTTTCTTATCTCTATTTATCCTTTTTGAAAACAAGGTGAATACTATTCCTCCAAAAAGAAAAACGGTTTCAAGGAAATTCAACCACTTCAACCAGCTTCCTTTGTCATTCGGAAAAGGTCGGAATGCTGCGTTTGAAATTGCTTCAGGTGTCATTTTTAATAAATTACCGAATGAACCGTTAATTGGTGTCAATTCGAAATAACTTCCACAGCTTAATCCTCTAAAGTAAACAATCCACGGACCATCCTTCGGAAGCAAACGCACATCATCAAATGGCAATTTCATTCCTGTAGTCACCAATTTTGCTGTTACTGGCTTCAACAGATAAAGACTATCGTTCTTCATTTCCACATTGGAAAGCTGTTCGGGAGAGAAAAAGTAAAAATCATTTCCGTGCACCACATGAACACCACCTCTTCCCACGTTGATAAAATCAAATTGCATGCGGGTTAATTGATGTACTACTTTGTTTCGAATTCCTGACGAGCCAATGAGAATTATCGCAATAACACCAGCGAAAACGGAGTACAAAATTCCTTGACGAAGTTTCAGCCAGTAAGAAATGATATACACAACCACTGGAATGATAATACAGATGAAAACGTAAGGTTTAAATCCAAGAAGAAGCAACAAACCTAAGATCAATCGCCACCAAAGGGAATATTTTTTATGACTGCCAAATAGCGCTGCAAGAAGTAAACATATTCCCATGATCATGAACGGCTCTTTCAGCATGGAAGCTGTCCAGAAAGCAACACTTGGAAACAACAGCAAAATCCACCAAAACATTCGCTTGTTCAACCAAACTTTAGTGTAAAGTGCATGGTACAATTCTCTAAAACACAGCACAACGAAAAACGAAATAAATCCAATGTGATAGTATACATTTCCGTTAAACAAAAATGCAATTAAGCTATTTACCCGGAGTACATTTCGAGAATCATTCATCAAGGCCAAGTCACCTGCCGCCCAGTGATTGGTATTCATCAAATAGTGCTGAACATCTGCTTCTGAGCTAAATCCAAAGAGAAATTTCAAATAAGTTCCAAAATCTTCGAAAGCTACATTTCGCAAAACAACACTATCATGGATAAATTCCTCCCAGTCAACCGTCTCTGCACCAACTCCGTAAATCCGGGAATAAACATACATGAACAACCACCCAAGCAAGATTTTGAACAGAAAAACACCAGTTAAGTCAATTGATTTTAGTCCCTGCGTTGGTTTAAACCAGAGGAATGCAAAAGCAAATAGCAGAAACAGTGCAAAAATCATTGTTCGAATTTACACAGTATTTGTGTAATCACTTGTAGGTTACGAATAAAAAGCCCGTTTCAAGTTTATGAAACGGGCTTTTGAAACATTAACCAAAAATGCCGATCCAGGGTTTGATCAATCGATTACAGCAATTCTTTGTTTCAACTGCATTCCATTTTCGTAGTTCAATTGCAGGAAGTAAAGTCCCGAAAAATCCGGAACACGAATTGTTTTATCATCAAGGAATTCTGCAGAAAGGATTGCACCATCAATTGTTATCCAATTTGCAGACAAAGCGTTCTGATTCGAAATTACTTTTACATGTTCTCCTGCATTTACTGGATTGGGGTAAATCAATGCATTTACAGCCAATTCGCTCACCCCTAATTCATCTATCAAATAACATTCACTTGTATCAGAACAATTGTTCATTTGAACAACAACGGCATAACTTCCGTTTTGAGCGGGATAAAACGTTTGTGATTGAGCACCCGGAATGATCGCGAAATTATTGTCACAATCAAGCCATTGATAGCTTGCGCCATTTGCATTTGCAGAAAGATAGATTGTATTTTCCTGCACGGTTAGATCAAGCTGAGGAAGAAGGGTTAAAGCAGTTACAACCAAACTATCATCGCCATTTGCATCCGTAAACTGATCGAAATAGACACCTGTCGAATCATAAACATTGCTCCCAACGGAAAAAGATTCTCCAAAACAAATGGTTACAGCTTGCTGGTAAACTCCTTCAGTAAATCCAATCGTGTAAACTCCATAATCTTCAATTTCGCTTGTCGACTGAAGATTTCCGCTTCCTGATCCACTGCACAAGCCTGAAGCTATCGAAGGAACCATTGTCCAGCTTAAATTGTCCCAACGCGCTAAGCTGATGGAAGCACAATCAACCAAGCCACTTTCATTGGCATTGTTCCATCCTGCATTTACGGAAACCAAATCACTTGACCCAGTTCTGGAAATATCCCAATACTCGAGTGATGAAACAGTTTGTAACGGACTGTTAACCGGAGTTGTTGAACTATAGCTCTCCGGATGATAATTTACCGTTATGGCTGTTGAGGCAGAAGCTGGCGCACTTATTCCAAGCGGACGAAATCTATTCATTTCACTTCCAACTGGAAACACAAATAGCTGATTTCCAATTTTCGTCACTTCTCCAATTGCATAGCTGTTTTCAGAAGCCAAAAGCGATAGCGAACCGTTGGAAAACAGCAATTCATTTCCATTCATATTCAAAATCCCGTCCAACCATTTCAAACTATCAGAAATCGTCAAGTTTCCAGAAACAGAAACTCCTGCATCTGAATTATTCATGATCATCGCATCGAGTATTAAAGCTTGTGAAAGCGAAAAATCCTGCTCAGCATTCCCATTGAATTCTAATACATGGTTCAGCTGATTGTAAGTTCCTGCAAGTACAAAATCACCGTTTACAGCAATTACCTTCGGAGTCATTTGAGTGATTGATTTTCCAACGGGAACAGTTAAATAAGGAAATTGGTATTCACCTTCTCCGTTGAGCAGAACATTTGCATTGACTACCACTTCTGCTGTTTCACCTGTCAAAACTCCAGCATTGTTCCAAACCAGATTCGAATTGATGTTCATTGTACCTTGATTCGTAATTACTATTGAATCACCAGCCAATTGATCAATTGTCGTCCCATGCATATTCATGATCGCATTTCCCTCAAAACGCAAAACGTAATTCATTGTACTTCCGGCAAGATTTCCAACCGTTCCAAAGAAATTAGCTACACCTTCTGTTGCGTAAAATTCACCTAAACCTGAACCAGGCGCAGCGCCCTCAACTAAAAAAGCTCCATTTACATTTAGAACACCATCTTCCATTTTGTATAACGGATGAAAATTTCCAGCTTCGTTTTCAAAACCAAATTCCTCAGTTTGAATAAATCCACCCATCTGAGTAAAAGAGCTGGAAATTGCTCCAACACCATCGATTAGAGCAAACGTTTCAACGATATCAATGGTTCCGTCCGAAATTTGTCCGGAAGCACCAAGTTCAAACAATAGCCGTTGCCCAACATTCAATTCACCACCTGTCATAATGAATTGAGATTGTTCTGCGAAAACGAAGCGTGCATTTCCAGCACCACCTGAAATATTCAAGATTCCGGCATTGAGAATCACTTTGGTTCCGATGCCTATAATTTCGACACGATCCGTAGTTGTCAGATTAGCATTTATTGTTAAAATTGCACCACCATCAACCAGCATTTCGGCAGGAGAAAAGGCAGAATTTGAATTGATCACAGGATGCGCCATTGCGCCTGAATAATTGGAAAATGAGACTGTTATATCGTCGCCGTTAGCAGGAAATCCGTTCCAATTTGCCGGATTATTCCAATCTGAATTTACAGCACCAGTCCAATCCTGAGCTTGTGTAAATTGCGCTGCAAACAAAAGTGCAGCAAAAACTATTTTTGATTTCATTTCTAAGTTCTTTGTGTAAATAATTGAGTTGTCTCACAACAACATTTCATCATTCTACACTAAAACAGGAGGTCGAAAAAGAGTGGTTTGGTGTTTGTGAAAATAATTTTGGTCGTAAAAACCAACAACCCGTTCGGATCTTAGTTCAACCAATTCATTCATTTTCATAGAAGCATTCGGCACCCAGATTCCAATCAAATTGAGTCCGCAATTTTCAGAAGTACTTTTAAAAGGCAATTGTTCATCTGAGCTATTGTCCTGATCATTGGCATCATCACCCACATAATGCATGAACATAAAGTCCCCGAAACTCAATTGGGCATTCTGATTTTTGTGTTGCGAATAGTGCTCGAGTAAACTTGGGATTTTAGTAAATTCCAGCGCCTTCCCGTTTGTTACAAAGAGAATCAACAAAGAATATATGAGCGCTTTACGAATCAACAACTTTTATTTCTGGCAAAGTTACGAAAACGAACTTCCAATTACTAATGACGAATTACAAGTTACGAATGCGATTAAATATGAATATTGGTCATTTGTAATTAGTAAATAGTCATTCGTCACTATTATGTGGAAAACTGTCAACAAATCCTTCCTTTCTAAATGAAGAGGAATGATTAACTTTGCCGAAACAAATTTTTGCAGATGAGTAGCAATAGCACACTTCAACAAGAGGCAACATTAGAACAAGCGGTAGAATTAGGATTACGCGCAGATGAATTTGAAATGATCAAAGGAGTTTTGGGTCGTACGCCAAACTTTACAGAAACAGCTGTTTATTCAGTGATGTGGTCGGAGCACTGTTCTTATAAAAACTCCATTTATTGGTTAAAACAATTACCAAAAGATGGTCCACACATGCTTGTAAAAGCTGGCGAGGAAAACGCTGGACTTGTTGATTTGGGTGACGGAATTGGATGTGTATTCAAAATTGAATCTCACAATCACCCTTCTGCATTAGAGCCTTACCAAGGTGCGGCAACAGGAGTTGGAGGAATCAATCGTGATATTTTCACGATGGGAGCTCGTCCTGTTGCGCAATTGAACTCTCTTCGTTTTGGAGACATTGAGGAAGCGCGTACGAAATGGTTGGTAAAAGGTGTAGTAAAAGGAATTGGTGATTACGGAAACGCTTTCGGTATTCCGATTGTTGGAGGTGAAGTTTTCTTCGACAAATCGTATAACCAAAACCCATTGGTGAATGCATTCTCTGCGGGAATCATTGATACTAAAAAAGTGATCTCCGCGAAAGCTAAAGGTCCGGGGAACCCAGTTTACATTGTAGGTTCATCTACAGGTAAAGACGGAATTGCCGGTGCTGCATTCGCATCAAAAGATATTACAGAAGAAAGTGCTTCTGATTTACCTTCAGTTCAAGTTGGTGATCCATTCATGGAAAAACTATTGCTTGAAGCAACAATGGAATTGGCAAATACAGACGCAATTGTTGGTATGCAGGACATGGGAGCTGCCGGAATTACTTGTTCAACTTGTGAAATGAGTGCTGGTGGTGGTGTTGGAATGGAAATCCATTTGGATCGCGTTCCAACTCGTCAGGAAAACATGTTGCCTTACGAAATTCTTCTTTCGGAATCTCAGGAGCGAATGCTTGTTGTGATCAAGAAAGGACAGGAAGCTGTTGTAAAAAGCATTTTTGATAAGTGGGATTTACACGCTGAAGAAATTGGAACAGTTACTGACGATGGAAGAGTTCGTTATTACATGCACGGTGAATTGGTTGGAGATGTTCCGGCTGAATCATTGGTACTTGGAGGTGGCGCACCACAAAACCAACGTGAGTATTCTGAACCAGCTTACTACCAGGAATACAAAAAATTCAATATTGACAATGTTCCTCAGCCAGAAAACTTGAAGGAAGTTGGTTTCTTCTTGCTTGGTCAGCCAAACATCGCTTCTAAGCGTTGGGTTTATGAGCAATACGATTCAATGGTAGGAACTAAAACAATGACTACAAACCGTCCGACAGACGCTGGAATTGTGAACCTGAAAGGAACAGAGAAAGCTTTGGCAATGACAGTTGACTGTAATTCTCGTTATGTGAATGCAGATCCTGAAGTTGGAACTGCAATCGCGGTTTCAGAAGCAGCGCGTAACATCGTAGTTTCAGGAGGTATTCCAAGTGCGATCACTAACTGTTTGAATTTTGGAAATCCATACAACCCAGAATCTTACTGGCAGTTTGTTGGAGCCATCAAAGGAATGTCGAAAGCATGTTTGAAGTTTGAAACACCTGTAACTGGTGGAAACGTTTCGTTCTACAACCAAAGTGTTATTGGTGGGAAGGAAATTCCTGTATTCCCTACTCCAACGATTGGAATGATCGGTGTTGTTGAAGACAAGTCTAAAATTATGTCACTTGATTTCAAGCAAAAAGGAGATTTGATCTTCATTCTTGGAGACACAGTAAACGATATCGCTTCATCTGAATACTTGGCGAAATACCATAAAATTGATGCTTCTCCAGCTCCTCACTTCGACTTGGACAAAGAATACACTCTACAAGAGGCTGTGAAAGGATTGATCGGAATGGAATTGATAAACTCTGCTCATGACTGTTCTGATGGTGGTTTGTTTGTTACACTTGTTGAAATGTCAATGCCACGCGGATTAGGATTCGACATTGTTACAGATTCTGAAGTTCGTGAAGATGCCTTCCTATTCGGTGAAGCACAAAGTAGAATTGTAATCACAGTTCCTGAAGAAACAGAAGAAGAGTTCATCGAATTTATGATGGGAAGCGGTGTAAGCTACACACTTCTTGGTCACGTTACTAAAGGTAAAATGATGGTTGACGATGAGCATTTCGGATTTATTTCAGAAGCGAAAGAGATCTTTGATAATGCTTTAGGAAAATTAATTGAAGGATAATTTGAATTATCAATTATAAATAAATTAATTATCAAGGGGCTAAGGTATTAATCGAAGCCCCTTGATAATTTATAATTAGCCAATTCATAATTAAGATGGAGTTAATCCTCAAATATTTCCCAAATCTTACAAATGACCAGAAAGAAAAATTTGGTCGATTACAAGAATTGTATGGCCATTGGAATGCGCAGATCAATGTGATTTCCAGAAAGGATACGGATGACTTCTATGAACGTCACGTACTACATTCTCTTGGAATAGCAAAGATTATGGAGTTTGCTGATGAATCAACTGTACTGGACATTGGAACTGGTGGCGGTTTTCCGGGAATTCCATTAGCTATTCTTTTTCCAAACGTTCAATTCCATTTAGTGGATTCTATTGGAAAGAAAATAAAAGTGGTAAAGGAAGTAGAAAATGAACTTGGATTAACCAACGTTCGCGCCACACATGCACGAGCTGAAGACATCAAGGAACAGTTCGACTTTATTGTGAGCCGGGCGGTTACCGCAATGCCGCAGTTTATGCCCTGGACAAAAGGTAAATTCCTGAAACGTGATATCAATCCGTTAAACAACGGAATTCTTTATTTAAAGGGTGGTGATTTAACCGAAGAATTCGCAACCATCAAACATCCGTTTATCATCCATCCCTTGAAGGAAATTTTCGAAGAGGAGTTCTTTGATACCAAAGCGGTTGTGTATGTGAAAGTGAATACATAAACCCGTAAATTAGCCTGCAACCTTATCAACATGAAATACTTATCGTTCTTAGCTTTCATTTTCTTATTGCTCACAAGTTGTTCAAATGAGAGTAAACAGATTTATATTACAGGAAGAGTTCTGAACCCTGTAACTGGACAAGGAATAAATTGCGGCATCAAACTTTATCAAGAAAAGTCAGGCAAAAAATACAGTATAGAGTCGGTTCGAACAGATAGTGATGGCTACTTCTTCATTGCTAAAAACACCCTACGAAAAAGGAATCTTGTGCTTACTTATGAAGATGCGGGTGTTCTTTATCCCGTGGGATGGACAACAAATGATGGAGCTACTTACTCTGACAAAACCAACTTTAAAGATATCAACATCAACGGAAAAACCTCAGTTAATCTCCACATGATCGACAAACGAACTTTTTACTACAAGTTCGTAAATGTAAACTGCGGTGGACCAACAGATTCATTAATTTACTCCATGAAGCGTTATTACTATGACGATTATCTTTATTACAATGAGTTAAAAAAGGGATGTGGTTCAAAAAGTGGCAATAACTACATCTATGAAGGGCCAGTAATTATAGATTATACTGTAAAACGAAATGGAACAAGTACTTCATATTCCGTTACCGTTCCCAATAACAATAATGCGAGTAATCCGGCAGTCATAGAATATTAGATAGTTCAATTCTATTTGTAGCGTATTTCTTGAAATTTTGTATATTCACTACCCATATTATGAGAGTAGAAGGAAATACGGTTAGAGACTACATTGAGAATTGTCCGGAAGACAGACGAGATGCACTGCACCAATTGCGCGATGCAATTACGGAGAACTTGCCTGACGGCTTTTCTGAAAGCGTGAGTCAAGGCTTTATAAGTTACAATGTTCCACACAGTATTTATCCGGCCGGATATCATTGTAATCCAAAAGATCCCTTACCCTTTCTGGCAATTGCTTCCCAGAAAAATTTCATTGCCGTTTATCACATGGGTGTTTATTCCAGTCCCGAACTATTGGAATGGTTTACCACCGAATATGCGAAACGTGTAAAGACGAAATTAGATATGGGAAAAAGCTGTATTCGATTCAAAAAGCCAGATCAGATTCCGTTTGATCTAATTGGTGAATTGAGTGCAAAAATGACTGTTGATCAGTGGATTGACAGGTACGAAAGCGCATTAAAAAGAACAACTAAATAAATACATCACAATGAGTGAACTACTAGACAACGAAACTACGTTTCAAACACAAGACATCGCTACTAGAAACTTTGCATATCCGCTAAAGTTTACTTTCAAAATCGGAACATTGGCAAACGACTTCGTTATGAAGGATGCGAATGGATCTACTGTAAATTATGTGCGTCAAAAAATGTTCAAGTTCGTAGATGAGATTCAAGTTTTCAGCAATGAATCAAAATCAGAACTATGTTACACGATTAAAGCAAACAAGTGGATCGATTTTTCTGCTTCTTATCTTTTCACTGATGCAAACGGAAATAAATTAGGTCGTGTTGCACGTAAAGGAATGGCTTCTATCTGGAAAGCGCGTTACGAAATTTTTGATGAAAATGACAATTACCTGTTCTTGATTCAAGAAGACAACGGTTGGACAAAAGTTTTTGATGCTATTATCGGAGAGCTTCCGATTATCAGTTTGTTCACGGGCTTGATGTTTAACCCAAGCTATTCGGTTAAAAAAGAAGATGGAACTGTTGTCTTCAAATTGAAGAAAGACAAATCAATGGTAGGACGTAAATTCTCAGCTGAGAAAGTGGGTGATATCGCAAACGACGAAGAGCAAGCAACCATCTTGTCGCTAATGATGATGCTGCTTTTGGAAAGAAGAAGAGGATAGTCTCGACTCCGCTCGACTACCTTTAAGACTCCGCTCGGTCATCGAGCGTAGCCGAGATAGCGCAGCGGAATAACAGATAAAAACGAAATAAAAAAACCGAAGGCAAGTGCTTTCGGTTTTTTTATGGTTTATTTAGTTCTTCTTTTCTAGCGTAGAACAACTGTTGAATAGCAATCAACTCATTACTATAGAACGCTGAAGTTCTCAAATAAGAAAATGGTATTTGATATGCTTTATCCCAAACCAAGGTATTGAAAAGCGAATCTGCGTGCTGTTTTTTACCACCACCACCGCAAGAGAGTTCAACACAAACACCGATAGAACCACTTTTTGATCGAACGTAATTTTCCAAACCACATCCAAAATCAGCAGGTTTCGTTCCAATTTTCCCCATGGTGAATCCCGATACTTTTTGAGCTTCAGTGGTCATCTTTGTATCTACATCATTAAAGAAAGGATGTGTTTGATTGTCTGCCCAATAAAGGATATTTCCTTTGGTGTGGAATGAGAGCGTACAGATTGGTTTGTATTTCTGAATGAATGCCTGAAGTAATTGGGTTTCTATTGGCTCGGCAGGATAATTTCCTTTGAACCCTTCACTGGCTCGATCCGCATGATAATTACCTGCTTTTTTCACCGTCCAGTGATTATCGTCGAAAGAAGAATTGAGATCTATTCCTTTTCCATTCGCCTTCCATTCGTATATGGTTTCATCAATATGAATGAAATTAAACCACATTTTCGTCTGCTCTTCAATCCCTTTGAAATCATTGTGCGCAATTTTCAATCCATCCGGATTTGCAACTGGAAGCAGGTAGAGATCAACAGAATCCAAAATAGATGAGATATCCTTGTAGATAGTACTTTTTCCACTTAACGAAAGAAGAATCACATTGGCCGTTTTCATCACCATCTTTGAGCTGAAATCTTCGCGTGCATGAATATTCCCTACAAAGAATACCAATGGTTTTGGATTGTTATTTTTTGAGATCGTAAAACCTTTAAGCGGTAAACCAAATTCAGAAAATCCAATGGTGTTGGTTTTCACATATTGTGGCCAATTGGTTTCAAAAAAAGAGACATCCTCCATGATCATATCGAAGGTATACTTACTCGTGTCTTCAACAACGTAGTACTTCAAATCGAGCGAATCTTCAACCAGCTTTGGAGTTACAACTACTAAGGAATCCACTTTACGAAGTGTATCTGTAGGCACAGGCTCTTGCGCATGAAGTCGTGGCGACATCACACAAAAAAGTATGAGCAAGACAAAAATAGGCTTCATGTGGGCTTTTACAAATAATCCTAAGTGGTCGCTAAGTTACAAAGATGTTGAAAATCAACGAAGGAAAATTCGACCAGTTACTCACAACAAACTATTAAAAAATCGTACTTTACTGTTCAAAACAGTGTCATGAGGTTTATTCTTTCAATCAGTTTCATTCTTTACCTTTTCAGTTCTTGTTCTTCAAACGTAAAAAAGGAGGACAAATCAATGGTCAATTCTACGGACCCAACTGAACAAAAGGGAAGTGCATCTTCCGGTAATCAAAAATCAAAAGTAAAGCGAGATACCTCAGGAGAATGGCAATGGGAAGATTGTGTGCGAAGTGAACCTGAAGCTATTTGCAAAAAAGGAGCATTTAAAAGCCATTCATTCCGCGTTGACAGCACAACTACTTCAACACATGTGGGTCATGAAAAAGCGACTTTGAAAAACGGTGATATTCTGGAAATAACGAACGCAGGCTGCGAGTATTATGTACTGGAATTTACGTTTACCACCACTCGTTTTAAAGGTGACACTACTGATTTGGTTTATTGGTGTGATGCCGCAGTTCAATTAATGAAGAGCATAGAGAAAAATGTTGATGCACCTGTTATGATCGATAAAAGCTATGCTGTTTTGGAAAAATTCTATTTGGAATCAGAATCTCCTGAACTTGGTGTTCAACATCCGATTAACGACAGCGAAATAGGAACATACGTATCATTAGATCGTATTGAGAAGATTTCTAAAACTAAATATGCCGTCACAGTGCGTTATGCTGTTGGACCTTTATAATTTTACGTATGACTTTCAAAAATCTAAACTTTGTACTGCTAATTTTATTCATGTCTAATCAGGCAGTAGCCCAATCGTCCTGGACAACCTGGACAAAATACAATGCTAACCCGGTGTATTCCCACAGTTCTTCCGGAGCATGGAACATTGCTTCAGATCCAACTGTAATAAAAGATGGTTCAAACTATGTAATGATTGTTTCAGGAGACGGCGGAACAAGTGCCGGAAGTGCAGAAGGTAATGCACTTTTACAAGCAGTATCTTCTGATGGAATTACATGGTCGACTTTATCGAATAGTCAAAATGGTGTGGTGGTGACGGGTTATGTTGGTGATTGGGATGAGAGCATGGAAACACCCGAAATAATTAAAACTTCTGCTGGTTATTCGCTCTTTTACGCCGGATACGACCCGGCAGTAAGGGATGCTTCCAACTATTTGGTATGGGGCGATTTGGGTCTGGCAGAATCTTCGAATGGAACTACTTATACAAAAGTTGGTCCACCCGTTATGACGAGAACCCCAAACTGGTATGATCAAGATGGAATACTAGACCCTACAATTGTTGAATTGAATGACACTTTATTCATGATCTATGTGGGATGGTGCACGCAATCATGCAGTATGAATGGTGGGGCGCCTGCATTTTATTCGCTGAAAGCAATTTCTGTTGACAATGGTCATTCCTGGACCAAACAAGGTCTGCTGGATCCAACGGGAACAATGGGGCTTCAGCATCCGGATGTAATGCTTGATGCAGATGGAACATATTCGCTCTTTTATGGTGTCGACAATGCTTGTCCGAATAGTAAAGTGGGAATTTTCCACGCGATCGGAAATACTCCATTTGGTCCGTTTACTCCCGTTTCTATAAATCCCATTTTGTGCATGGGAACACAATCCTTTGAGACAACGGGAACCGACGGAGCATTTCCAGCAGTAATCAACGACAATGGAACTGGGAGAATGTGGTATACTGGAGTTGATGAAACGAATTTCTACTTCAAAATAGGATTATCCGAATCAAATCAAGTGGTTTCCACTCCAGAATTGACTCAGGAATTTGCTTTTACAATGTATCCAAATCCGGCGAATAATTTCGTTGAGATCGAACTTCCCGAATCTTTTCAAAATACAGAGATCACGTTCTATGATCAACTTGGACAAGTGCAAAAACGAACCACAAGCTCTTCGACCGGAAAGACACTGATTAACATCGATCATCTGCAAAGTGGTTTATACATTTTATCTATTCAGAACAACGAAAGACAATTAAACGGGAAACTGATCATTGGTGAATAACTATAACTCTCTAAACAAATATCAAGTAGCAGAACGACAAATCATTGAAACTCTTTGAGGCATTTTCACTATACTTGCGACGTAAAACCTTGATGATTACCTTATGAAATCAAATACGCTGCTACTTAAATTCGTATTCGTACTCCTAACTATTTTCTGCTTCAATACTTCTGCAAGCGCTCAAAAAGACACTTCTGATTACCTCATTTACGACGTCATCTATCTAAAAAAAGGTGGTACACTTTGGGGGGAGATCACCTCTTTTGATGAAGTTACAGGTGGTATTGTTTTCAAGGATCAATATGGCAAAACATATTCTTTGGGAAGAGACGATTATGACTACTTCATTCAGGATAAAGTGGTTGTCAATAGAAAGAAAAAGCGTGCTGAGAAAGTCATTTACCCAAGGAAAGATGGCGAACTTGCGTTTTATGCCGGAGTCACAACTGAATATGCAAACTATAACAATAATCTGACACCTGACGATTATTACCTGAATTCCTTTGGTGCCACAAACACCAGTATTCCGATTGCATTTAAGTTTGGAGCCGGAAAATATTTGAGCCGTCAACATTTCGTTGGGCTAACCGCCGAAGTTCCTTTGATCTCAGACATGAAATACTTCAAAGCAGGTTTGCGTTATCAATACCAATACGACGGAAATAAAAAGAATACAGCCTTCTATGTTCCATTTGAACTTCATTACAGCAACATGAAACCAATCTTTTTGTACGATGTTGCAGACACTACATTCACAAACACTGGATGGTCTTACCCAACTCAAACGGAAATTCCGGTTACGTTAAATGCACTTGATTTTAACTTCGGACATGGATTTCAATTTATGGTTCAGGAGAAAAAATCGATCAATCTGGAGTTCACCTTTTTCAAGAGTTTTATACTCTCTCAGCAATTTACAAAACCGGAAAATGCTCCACGTGTGCCAAATGCAGTTATTTCAAATGCTGGTTTCAAAGCAGCGCTGCTGTTCCATTTCTAGGTTAATCAGAACTATGCTAAAAGGAAAAACAGGAAAATGGCTTTGGCGAATTGTAGTTTTTATCACAATACTTATCGCTATTCGCGGTGTTCTGAGTATTACAGGCGGATTGAACTCATATGAAATTCCAACCGTGGCAAACATGCCTACAATTACGCCTGGGACCAAAATTTACACTTCCAATATTCCGGATTATAAACGTTTCGATTTAATCGCATATAATCAAGTGAGCTCAATGGCTCCTCAAAAAGGAACTTGGATGCACCGATTGGTTGGTATGCCAAACGATTTGATTGAAATAAAGAACGGAACTTTATATGTCAACGGCCGAAACGCGGACAAAAGGTTGAGGGTTATGCATAACTACATGGTTTCAAAAGGTGATTACTCTGACTTTAAATGGGACAAATTGGTTTCAGATATGGTGTTAATCTATGATTTTGGACCTTACGGAGATTCAGTATTGGTTTCTATTGAAGATAGAAAATTAAACTCCGTGAATAGAAGAAAAGCTACACGGCAACGAATGGATACGATGGAACCAATGATCTTTAGAGCATTTCAGCAGCACTGGAGCATTGACAATTTTGGGCCATTGCGTATTCCGAAAGGAAAATACTTCGTTATGGGAGATAATCGTCACAACAGCGCTGATTCCAGGATATACGGATTTATTGACGAGAAAAATATTCATGGAGTGGTGCTATAGCTTCCAACCTTAGAACTGTTCCAGTATCATGAAATAAAACCAAATCAAATGTTACGCATCAACCCATTCCTCGTTTGTCTTTTTGTTCTGATTGCTCTCACAGCTTGTAAGAAAGACTCCACACCCAACATTCCTCCACCAGATGATATTTCTTACCAAGAAATCAATCCAATTGCTGAAATGACAACTGCAACAGGTTATTACTGGGGAGCGCCAATTCCAAGCGATTCAATAACAATGGATTCTCTGGACATAAACAATGACAGCATAACTGATTTTAATATTACAATGAGACATTGGTACCATTGGTATACCAACGGGGCGGGAAATCCGCACACAGCGAACTCAGTCAACTACAGTTATTCAATGTCTATTACTTCATCAAATTCTAACGCAGAAGTAGCCCTATCATCACCTCAAGCCTATTTCAATGGAAGATTATTTGAAGAAGATGACGAGATTAAATGGAATACATCTGATAATCCTATAGTTTGGTCATCAGGTGCTAGCCTTTTTAGAACTGGAGGAGCTTTTGCAGCAGGTCAAGGATCCTACGGGTTTTCGGGCACAAAATTCCTCGGAGTGCGTTTGAAAAATGGCTCTGGATACAACTACGGCTGGTTAAAGATTAACAAGTCAAGCACAGAATTCAAGCTTCAGCTATTATCCTTCGGATTTAATCATACCATCAATAATCCAATTCTCGCGGGTCAGCAGGAATAAACAACTTCTTAAATAGCTCCTTTCACAATTTCATCTACAACACCCGGATCAAGCAAAGTTGATGTATCTCCAAGTGAACTAACATCACCTTCGGCCACTTTACGGAGAATTCTACGCATGATTTTACCCGAACGTGTTTTAGGTAACCCACTTACAAACTGCACTTTTTCAGGCAGAGCGATCTTCCCTATTTCTTTGGCTACCGTTTCAGCAATGTTTTTTCGAACATCAGCCTCGTTTTCAATTTTACCGTCGCAAACCACAAAAGCGTAAATACTTTGTCCTTTGATATCATGCGGATAACCTACAACCGCCGATTCAACCACCCATTCACTTTCGTTAATTGCATTTTCAATTTCCGCAGTTCCAAAACGGTGACCAGATACATTGATTACATCATCAATTCGCCCTATAATCCGGAACATTCCTTCTTCATCACGTTTTGCTCCATCGCCTGTAAAGTAATATCCTGAATATTGCGAAAAGTATGTTTGTCGACAACGCTCATGATCGCCCCATGTGGTTCTCAACATGGAAGGCCATGGAAACTTCACGCATAAATATCCTTCTTCATTCGCTTCCTGAATTTCTTCTCCGTTTTGCCTCAAAAGAACAGGTTGAATTCCCGGAAGTGGAAAACCAGCATATGTAGGTTTCAAGGGAGACAAATTACCCAAACCAGAGATCATGATTCCACCGGTTTCTGTCTGCCACCAATTGTCTACCACCGCGCATTTGTTCTTCCCAACGTTTTCATAGTACCAATTCCAGGCTTCTTCATTAATGGGCTCACCAACTGAACCGATTACTTTTAACGAATTCAGATTTGCTGAGTTCACAGGATCAGTACCAAAAGGCATTAAGGAACGGATGGCGGTTGGAGCAGTTAAAAACTGATTGACTTTATGTTTCTCAATGATCTTCCAAAAACGCGAAGCATCCTGATAAGTTGGAATTCCTTCAAACATTACCGTAGTTGCGCCACTTAAAAGCGGACCATAAACAATGTATGAATGTCCGGTAATCCAGCCAATATCTGCCGTACACCAGAAGACATCTTTCTCATCGTATTGATAAACATTCTGAAACGAATAAGCCGTATAAACCATGTAACCACCGCAGGTATGCACAATTCCTTTTGGTTTTCCGGTTGAACCAGAAGTGTAAAGAATGAAAAGCGGATCTTCCGCATTCATTTCTTCAGCAATGCAGACATCCGACATTCCTTCCAAGGCATCATTCCACCAAAGATCTCGTCCGGATTTCATTTCTACTTCGTTTCCAGTACATTTAAAAACGAAAACATTTTGAATAGTAGAACACGAATTCAAGGCTTCATCAACAATTGGTTTAATTGGAACCAGTTTTTCGCCCCTGTTCAATCCGTCAGAAGTCATCACCACTTTTGCTCCGGCATCGTTGATTCTATCCGCTAAACTGGAAGCGGAAAATCCGGCAAAAACGACGGAATGTATTGCTCCTACTCTAGCACAAGCCATTACTGAGAAAGCCAATTCTGGAATCATCGGCATATATAAACAAACTCTGTCGCCTTTTCCTACACCAACATTTCGAAGTGCATTTGCAATTCTGTTGACTTCTTTCAAGGTTTGTTCGTAAGTAAAACTTTTTGTGGATTCGCTCGGATTATTTGGTTCCCATAAAATAGCCACTTTATTGGGATGAACAGCGACATGACGGTCGAGCATGTTTTCCGTAATGTTCAAGCTTCCATCTTCGAACCAACGTACATTCGGTTCATCAAAATTCCATGAAAGTATTTTCGAAAACGGTTTTCTCCATTGAAAACTATTGGCAATTTCAGCCCAGAAACCTTCTGGATTTTCGACACTTAACTTGTATTGATTTTGATAATCCTGAAATGAATTTATGCGAAAATTGCTCATACAACGGAATTTGGATTCACTATAAAACATATAGGGACAGGCCACGACCTATCCCTACATAAATATCATAATAAAAAAAGAAATTTACTCCTCTATCTTATACTTTTTGAAGAACGCGTCCCAATCCCACAAAAACTGATCAACAACTTGATCCATTCGTTTAAGGAATAACGGATTAGGTGCATGTAAACGTTTGAAGTACTCATCTTGATAAGCATTCAACTCATATTTATGGAAAATGGATTTTGAAATTGCGTAAATCATGTTTTTTGATGGATGATTCACACGTGACAAGAACTTTTGATATTCACGAACCGTTTGTTCAACTTCGGCTGGAGTTGCCTGCATGATAACTGCAAGTTTCTCAAATATAATGGCTTCAATTCGAGATGCTTGTTGAACTTCGAATGTGTTTTCCAATGTCGAAAGATTGGCAACCAGTATAATTACAGCAAATTGATCACTGTCTTCTGGTCCAATATTTGGCGATTGCACAAAAGCAGGATCGTCATTAATTAAGCTCGCTATTTCAGGAAACCCTAGCTCTACCACATCCAGCACACCGTTCAAAAAAACGTTGGCTAATTGATTATCGGAAACTTTCTTCTTAAATACCAGCATATCGTCTACGTCTAACACAAAAATAAACGAATGCGCTACCCATTTACAGGTAGTCGTTATGTAAATGTTAACGAAGTTATTAACAACAATTCCGAAGTAATGAACCAAAAAATTAATGAATTGTATGCCTGAATAACTTATATTTAACTTATGAAGTCAATCTTAACTTTACTTGTAATTGCATCGCTCTTCTCGTGCGGAAATAGTGAAGAGAAGATAAGTCAAACCACCAACAAACAGGAAGATTTAAGAACTTTACCATCCAAATCAGGTAATCCTGCAATTGAGGAGGAATATCACAATGAAACCGAAATAATCTACGATACCATCCGTGCAACAAGAAGTGGTATAGTTGAATGGATAGCCGGAAGAAAGAAAATAAAAAAAGGGCAAACCCTCTACGGTTACGAGAATTCAGAAGCCTTTTATTCCATCGACGAAAAGAAGAAGCAATTGAATTTGCTCATGGACTCTTTAATACAAACTGCCACTGGTGATTTGAAATTCGTAAAAGAGAAATGGCAGATTTTTCATTCTTCCTTAAGATCAGATACACTTTTACCTAACTTTCCCAAAATCCAATACAAAGAGGAAGGAATTCATTTTGGAAGCGAGAATGTGACACAACTCTATATAGAAATAGCGAAACAAGAAGGTAAAATGAAATCCAATTTTGTAACAGCCAAAGCAAGCTATTCAAATGTTGTGTGGAAAATCAAGGCTGGTAAGAAGATGAAAAAAGGAGAAATCATTGCCATTGGCGCACGTTCAGATCTATTTATCGTCAACGTTCACTAGTAATTCATAAGAACTGCCGTTTCTGGTTAGTTTCCCGTTCAATTGTTCAGAAAGCATTTCAACCAATTCTGAGCCGAACCCTTTCACCATTAAATCACTTTCAACCCAAACGCCATCATCAGAATAAACCAATAAAAAACCTTCATCGATTCGTTTTATACTCAATTGGATGGTTCCTTTTTGTTCGTTTGAAAAGGCGTGTTTCAATGAATTAGAAACCAGTTCATTAATAAGTAGGCCTAACGGAACAATAGATTCCAGCTTCAAAGCAACATTCTGGATCTTGATCTTAGTTTCAATTTCCTGATTAGCGCTTCTGTAAGATTCTACGATGTCATGAATCAAAATCGTAACATACTCCTCCAGATTAAAACGTGAAAGCTCTTTTTCTCTATACATCTGTTGATGAAGCAAGGCCATTGAAAGAATTCGATTGATTGCTTCATCAAAATCTTTTTGAGCTTCTGGAGAAGAAACTTCGTCGCGATGCATTCTCAATAAACTAATGATTATTTGAAGATTGTTCTTTACGCGGTGATGAATCTCTTTCACCAAAATGGCATTCTCATCACTTTTACGCTGAATGATCTGATTTTGAAGTTCTAACTCAGCATTGGCAAGCGACATCTGTCCTTCGGTATATTTTGTAAACGACAAATGCTGAGAAATGAAATATCCACATAAACAAAGTGCAAGGAAAATTTCAGTTGAAATCCCAATCAAATCAATAGTGGTAAGTGGCTTATACTGTAATTCGATCATCTCATAGAAATACACGAAATGAATTCCAGAAATTAATGCAAACGAACACAGAGAAATCCATCCATACTTCCTGCCCAAAGTGGTGAACGTAAAAATCACCAAACTTAATCCCCACATAAAATCAGGCGCATGCGGAATTCCCGTTGGCAAGTTACAGGTTATGGCAATAATTACCATTCCAGTTACTGAATACAGGTAAAGCAGAGGTTTGTATTTCTTGGTGACGTGAAGATAGGTGAGACAGCTTGCTGCTATGAGAAAAATCAAAAGATAAACTACTGAAGATGTTCTGTCGTAAAACAAGGTCCAAAATGCGAGAATGAAAAACACCAACCCCAGGAACAAGGTTGTACGCCAAAGCATAATGAACTTTCGCTTATCTATGTAATCGCTGTAGTAGTCAGTATTTGGTCGAAGAAAACTCATTTAGCTATAATCTTCCGGAAATAGTTTTCGTAATATTCGTTAGGATAAATGAACTGAATTACGCTATCTCCTTTAAAAAAGAGTGGATAAATATCGGTTTCCGAATTGAACAAAACGTATTTTTCAGTTTCTGTAGGTAAAGGTGATCTTCCACCATTAAAATGATATTCATTAATCAGATCGCCATCTTTATAAATCAGCAATTTATCTTTCTTGGTTACTTTCATTGTAATCTTCCCGGTAACGTTTGGAGTAATGATCTTTCCCTGATCCTGAACTGAGATCAATTCGTATTCACCAATAAGAAATTTATACTGGCTCTTTATTACACCCTGCACTGAACTGGTTGCTGATAACAACATTGAACCGAACAGAAAAAAAACAAAAACCTTTGTAAAACGTGACATAACCTGATATTTCCTCGAATTTAATAAATTCCTTCAATTTTTAACTATTGCACCACTAACTGCGTTACTTTTCACATCAATGGAACGTCTAACCACTAAGTGACGACATTTTTCGCAATAAATACAGGAGTTTAAGAATGTTTAGCTTATTTTTAGAAATACAAAAACTGTATCTTGAGATTATCTGCTACCCGGTTCATTACTACATTTTTCGCTCTCGCGATTTGCGGTTTGACCGGCTATTCTCAGGACATTCATTTCTCTCACGTTAACCGTCAGCCCATTTATCAAAACCCGGCAAATTCCGGCTTATTCGATGGTGATTTTCGGTTTACAGCAAATTACAAAGACCAATGGCGACATGTTAGCGTTCCGTTTTCAACTGTTGCAATAGCAATGGATTCAAAATGGAAGAAAAAGGCATTGAATTACAGTTTATTGCTTTTCCATGATAAAGTTGGTGATGGAAAATTTCAGACGCTGGAATTGATGGGAGCTGTTGGGAAAACCATTCAATTGGATGTTGACTCTATTCACACCGTTTCGGCAGCGCTTCAATTTGGACTGAATTACAGAACGCTTGACCCAACAAAATTCTATTTCGACAGTCAGTTTAACGGAGTGAATTTTGATCCGAATCTTCCAACAAACGAATATCTGAACAACAACAGTAAAGCCAATATCAATGTTTCCACAGGTTTGGTTTATCAATGGAATAAATCAAAAGATGAGAAATTGACGGCTGGCTTAAGTGCGCATAACCTCAATCGTCCGGACCAAAGTTTTTATGGTGAACCTTTGAAAAGAGATGTTCGCGTAAGTCTTTTCGGAATCTATGATTACAGAATCAATTATGATTTGGCGGTTATTCCCGGTTTGAGTTTCAACGTTCAGGGTAAATACCGAGAACTACTTCCAGGAGCTCAGGTGAGGTATTATCTTGTTGACAGATTAGGAGAATACCGGGCTGTGGATGGTGGAATTTGGTTCAGAAGCAAAGATGCCATAATTGTACGAGCAGGAATAGCCATCAACAACTGGTCGTTCGCCATGAGTTATGATACCAATATTTCAAAGCTGATTCCGGCAAGTAATGCACGTGGTGGACTCGAACTTTCAGCACATTATATCATTCGTCGCTTCAAGCCGGCATCTGTAAAGCATAGAATATGTCCAGATTATATTTAATTCTATTCCTACTCCTGCCCATTGGCGGTTTTGGTCAGAATATGCTGGGCAAATACCTCGACTTTGCTGATCAGCAATTCAAAAAAGGCGATTATGCCTATGCATTGGAATATTATCAAAAAGCACTGGAAATCGATTCGAATGCTATTGCGATAAAATGGAAATTGGCAGAAACCAATAGGGCATACAAAGATTACCAGACGGCACGAAAATATTACAAGGAGGTTTTCGAATTGGAAGAAACCAAATTGTTCCCAGCAAGTTTGTTGCAGTATGCAATGATGGAAAAACAATGCGGAAATTATAGTAAGGCAATTGAATTACTGAAGGATGCGAAAAAGAAATATGCGAAAGACAAAAAGGGATATTTGTATTTGAAGTCGAAGCAGGAACTAGAATCTTGCTTATGGGCAAAAAGTGCCATCAAGGACACCGTAAAATTACTTGAAGTTGAACTTCCAAAAGGATTGAATACAAAAAATGCAGAATTCGGTCATACTATTTTCAATGATGAATTCATTTATTCTTCGCTAAGAGGAGATTCAACGAGTGAAAATGAAGAAGTTTACGGAACTGAATACAAACACAAATTATATCAGTTCTCTTTTGCTGACTCTAACTCAAGATCTAAAGAAATCTCAGATCTGAATTCCGCCCTGAATACAGGGAATGGTGTTTTCAGTAAAGATTATAAACGGTTTTATTACAGTTCTTGTACTTCAGAAAACGATACCAATCATTGCCAGATAATGGTTTCCTATATGCTAAACGGGAAATGGATTAAACCAGAACCGTTGGGAGAAACGGTGAACGAGCCGGGCACTAGCAATACAACTCCTGGAATTGCCTATATCGAAAATGAGGAATGGCTGTTGTTCTCTTCCGACAGAGAAAACGGTGAAGGCGGAATGGATCTGTACTTCGCAATCATGAAGAACGAAGGAAATCAGATCACAAAAGTGAAAAAGTTGGGAAGAGCAAACTCTATTGATAATGAAATTGCACCTTGGTTTGACAGCATCAATAACCGTGTGTACTTCTCATCTACCTGGTGGAATGGTTTTGGCGGTTATGATGTCCACTACATGGAATTGAAAAATGGTGCTTTTGGTGAACCTATTAATGCCGGATTGCCTGTTAATAGTCCAGCTAATGACGTTTACTACTTCAAATTCGGAGATTCAACCTTTGTATCCAGCAACCGATTGGGAGTTTTGTATGCTAAAAATCCAACCTGCTGCAGTGATGTTTTCGCATACACCATTCCTATTAAAAAAGTAGATGAACCACCAATCACGAAAAAAGAAACATTGGCTGAATTAAGCAAACGTTTACCTGTTACACTATATTTCCATAACGATATTCCAAATCCGCGTTCGAAGGAAACAACAACCAATGTCAATTATACTGACGCTTACAAAGATTATATAGGAATGATTCCAGAATACAAAAAGGAATATTCGAAAGGATTATCGGGAGAAAAAGTCAGTGATGCGGAAGAAGATATAGAAAGTTTCTTTACGCAGTATGTAGAACAAGGAGTAAAAGATTTAGAGTTGTTCAAGTCTTTACTTTTAGAAGAGCTGGAGAAAGGTTACAAAATCAGATTATCGGTTCGTGGATTTGCATCCCCACTAGCAAAAACAGAATACAACGTCGCATTAACAAAACGCAGAATTGCTTCGCTGGTGAACCATTTGATGATCTCTGACAACGGAAGTTTTGCACCTTACCTGAACGGAACAGCTGTGAATGGTGGCAAACTGGAAGTTGTAGGTGTGCCTTTTGGAGAATTTACAGCCAATCAAATTACGAGTGATAACCCTAACGATGTGAAGAACTCTGTTTTCTCCAGAGCTGCGGCAATTGAGCGCAAAATTGAGATCCAAAGCGTGAGCTATATGGATACGGATAGCTTATTCTTTAAAATTGATTTGGCTCCAACATCACTGATTCTGGGACAGGTATCCCCGTCAACTTCGGTAAAAACGAATTTCAAAATATACAACACATCTGGTGAAGAATTGAAAATAGAGAAAATAGAATGCGCCGATAACTTATTTAAGTTCAACTACTCGGCTACAATTTCAGCTTCATCATCTACCACGATTGAAGTGGAACAAGTTTCGAATTTACCTTTCGGGATTTTCAATAAACAGATCCTTATTTACTTTGTTGGTTACCCAAGTCCATTGAAGTATATGGTGCTGGGAGAAACCAAATAGCGAAAACTTAGTAAAACGTTTATCTTTGTCACAATAAACGAAACTCATGGCCGAACAAGCAGAAATTATTTTGCCTCTAGCACAGAAACCACGATTGAAATTCATCGACATGGCTCGATCAATTGCCATATTGATGATGCTCGAAGGTCACTTCACGGGTTCAGCGCTTGCCGACCAATATCGTGATGACAACAATTGGCTATATAGCTTTTGGCATAACCTTCACGGGTTAACTTCTCCTTTGTTCTTCTGTGTTACCGGAGTGGTATTCGTATATCTTTTGAGTAATTCTACGAGTAAGCCCCTTTTCGAGAACGATCGGGTTTCCAAAGGGTTCCGAAGAGTTACCATGCTGTTGTTCTGGGGATATTTAATCCAATTTGATCTTATTGCATTTTGTAAAGACACTTATTACGGTTTCGAGGATTTGTTTAAAGGTGGAGGCAGAGGTTTTGTTTATCATCTGGACTGGTTTCAGGCCTTCCACGTACTGCAATCGATTGCATTTGGAATCACTTTCCTTTTGATCATTTTCGGAATTTATAAAATCATTAATAAAGGCCCGCTTTACCTCTATTACCTGTTTGGTGCGCTTACTATATTCGTTGTATACGGATTTTTGAAAGACCATATCAATTCTCACGAAGCCATTCAAGGATTGAAAGCTGTAGCTGATCCCCGTGATTTTATTCCTGTAAAAGACCCGAATGCATTTATTCCGCAGGGAGCTCCAAAGTTCATGCAGAACATGATCTACGGACAATTCTCCGACTTTAGTTTTGTTAGATATGCAGGATACACTATTATGGGTGGATTCATCGGAGCAGTCATTCGAAAATTTGAAGGCAATGTTCGTAAACTTTGGTTTGCAGGTCTTTTCTTTGGAATTGGATTGTTATTCAACGTTGCCGGACAATTCATGTTCCAACAGTTGGATCATTTCTTAGATTGGATTGGATTAATTGATCTTCACAATTTTGGAGTTAAAGCAGTGAATTCACATGGCGAAATCGTGACCAAATACATTGGGTGTTTCGAAAATAATACGACCGGTTTTGCCCGTTTAGGTCAAGTGGCTATGCTGTTCGGAGTATTAATGACAATTGACGCGCGCTTTAATGTGAAAGCACCGTTGTTCCTGAAAATGGGACAAACCACTTTCCCGGTTTACATTGTTCACGTCGTGATTTTGTATCAGGGAATCATTGGAATTGGTTTAGACGATGCTTCCAGCCCACATCCATGGTACCATCATGCTTTCAATCCGTGGGCTGCAGCAGGAATTTCAGCATTTTTCATAACCTTCTTCGTTTTCATGGTTAAATACATAGAGCCGTTAACGGAGTTGTATTATAAAGTATTTGGATTCTTATACTTCAGAAGGAAAAAAGAAAAGAAATGAAGTTAGCCACACTAGTTGCATTTATCAGTTGTTCATGGTTAGGTTTTGCACAAACCACCAACGTATTATTCATCGGGAATAGTTATACTCACATGAACAACATGCCGAAGATCTTTGAGAAAATTGCCCGTTCAAAAGGTAAAGATGTTTATGCCGATTCAATTGCGGTTAGTGGTTCGTCTTTAAAGGAACACGCGGGAAGAGCTTCGACGTACAAAAAACTAAAGTCCCGCAAATGGGATTACGTTGTTGTTCAGGGATTCAGTAGAGAGTTAGCCCATCCTGCCGATACGATCAGCAAAAACACCATTCCGTATGTTCAGCAGATTCTTGACAGTTTATACAAAACAAGTCCTTGCGCGAATGTCTATTTCTATATGACCTGGGGTTACCGATACGGTTATCCTGAAGTAGAAGAAATAAATACGAATGAAAAGATGCAGCAACGGGTAAAAGAGGGCTATTTACAGCTTCAAAAGCATTTTAACTACCCAATTGTACCAGTTGGACTAACCTGGGCTCAAATCAAGCAGGAATATCCAAATGTGAATCTTTATTATATCGACGATCATCATCCGAATGTAACCGGAAGTTTTGTGATCGCCAGTTGCTTTTATACGGCTTTCTTTAAGGAATCTTCGGTGGGCGCCACCGCCCCAAAAGGAGTAGACTCCACAATGGTGAAACCACTCGCGACGATTGCTTCTAGTTTTGTCCTTGCGAATTACAATTTATATCATCTGAATCAGGTGCAGCATCCAGCTCCGGAAATATCTCCGTATCTGAGTTTCAAAGCTTCAGAAGCCTGGCTGGCTGTATCCGTTTCTAATAAATCGAAGAACTGTACTTCCTATCATTGGAATTTTGGTGACGGAACAAGCAGTAAGCTGGCTAATCCGAAAAAGCACTATTATGCGAAATCGGGCACATATACCATTACCTTAACCGCCACAAAAGATTGTCATACCTACACACTAAAGAAACGAATTACTGTTTCTAAGGATGATAAGTATGCGACGAGTTCGCCGAAGAAAAAGAAGAATTAGCATAGAGATATAAGTGTAAAGACACGATGCATCGCGTCTCTGCCCAAAACACGAAAAGGAGCACATGATGTGCTCCTTTTCCATTGTATCTCATTTGAGATTATTTCATAAACGCCTCCGAAAGCAACTGAGCAGACTCAGCCAATTCTTCCTGGCTTGGTTTCAATTTTTCTTTGGTAAAATCCATATCATGTAACTGATTCATAGGAAGCAGATGAACATGTGCATGCGGAACCTCCAATCCAATTACAGTAACCCCTACTTTTCTGCAAGGATAAACTTCTTTTATTGCCTTTGCAACGGATTTGGCAAAAACCATCAATTCAGAAAGCTCGTTGTCTTCTAGATCGAATAAATAATCTGTTTCTTTTTTAGGAATCACCAACACATGTCCCATTCGAATGGGCTGGATATCCAAAAACGCCAAATATTTATCGTTCTCAGCCACTTTATGGCAAGGAATCTCACCAGCAATAATCTTGGAGAAAATAGTTGCCATTAGCGTGTAATTTCGACAACTTCAAATTTCATGATTCCATTAGGCGTTTGAATGTCGGCAATATCACCAACCTTTTTACCTAACAAACCTTTTCCAATCGGAGAATCAACTGATATCTTTTTAGCCTTAAGATCGGCTTCACTTTCAGCAACAAGCGTATATTGAACGGTCATTCCGTTATCTACATTCTTAATCGTCACGTTTGACAAGATGAATACCTTAGAGTTATCAATCGAATCGTTGTCAATCAATCTCGCTTTAGAAATAAGTGTTTCCATTTTAGAAATCTTCATTTCCAACAATCCCTGAGCTTCCTTAGCCGCATCGTATTCAGCATTTTCAGAAAGATCTCCTTTATCTCGAGCTTCAGCGATCTGTTCGGAAATTGACGGACGCTGCACGGTTTTCATATGGTGCAATTCATCTTTCAATTTCTTAAGACCTTCCTCAGTATAATAAGCTACATCAGCCATTTTGTATAGTATTTGGTTCCTTATATAACACAAACAAGAGAGCCCAATGGACTCTCCTGTTCTAACAAATATATGTAATTAAATAATTACTTCAAACTAATAGTAGCTCCTACAGTATGAATAGTTCCAAGAGAACCTGCAATACGAACTGCATAATCAATTCCTAGAGCACTTTTGTTCTTTCCAACTAAAGCATCAACAGAGATACCTGCAGTTGGTCCGATAAGTGCGTTTGTGCGGTTTTCAGTAGAGAAAATATTTTTCTCCAACACATACCCTGCACGGAAATTGAATGCTGCTTTGTCCAACGTCATTCCATAATCAAATCCTAAACGGTATTGATCATTTTGGAATGAATTTGCTGTGAATGTTCCCATTACAGTCAAACGATTAGCTTCATCAAAATTGAAGTCGTAAGAAGCACCGATGTTCAACAATGAAGGTAACTCATACGTAGCTGAACGTTGCTCCAATGTAGCAATTTCACCATTTGAATTATAAGTTACTTCAGTTCCTAAACCATCACCTTTGTACTTCACAACCGGACCAACGTTTTTCAAGTTGATTCCGAATTTGATTTGCTCTTGTTCTCCAGTAACATAACGGATACCTGCATCAAATGCAATACCAGTTGCTTTCAGGTTTGAGATATTCTCAGATAGAACTTTAAAGTTCAATCCACCATAGATAGAAGAAGAGAAGCTTTTTGCAAAACCAATGTTAAACACATTGTATCTTGGAGAAAAGTTTCCAATTCCACCCTCAGGAAGATCAACTGTAGTAACCATATTATCACCAAAATTCATAGACTGAATTGAAACGGCGATAACAGTGTTATCATTAATTCTCTGAGCCAAACCTGCAGAATTCAATCCAATATTAGCACGACCTAACCAGTTCGTGTGGCTGAATTTAATTTGCGTTTTATCGGTAAAAGCCAAACCAGCAATGTTAGAGTAAGATGCTTCTAAACCAGTTGTAAAAGCACAACCTGCATCCCCATAACCAATACTGCGAGTCCAAGGGTTAATTAGTAACTGCGTAGCTCCGGCAGAACCAACACGATCCTCGTTACCCGCGAAGGCAGTGGAGTAGCTTAACACTACTCCAGCCAACGCTGTATATTTTAATACTTTATTAATTGATTTCATACTTATTCAGTAACGATTAAATATTCTCAAGGTCAATTTGACGCATACCGCCAAAGAACTTAACTACTTTCTCACCAACTCCTGGAACATCAACGTGAATTAGATAAACCCCACTTGCAATTGGAACACCAATTGAGTTCTTCATATCCCAATCGATAGAAGTAACTGTGTTGTCTTTCTTAAATTGACGAATCATTTTTCCACCTACGTTGTAAATAGACACCGTACATTGGTCAGGTAAGTTTGTGATCTTAACACGTGTATCCAAACGATTTCTCTCGTAATCAGAGAACGCATAGTAAGGATTTGGCACTACATTAATTAGATCAAGCGCGCTTACCAAGGCATCCTGACTAGCAGTTGTAGTCATCAATGCATCCATGTTCCAAGAGTATTTTGGTTTACCACCGTTTTCACCAGTTGCGATGTAATCTTCGTATGGACGCTCAACATGTAATTTAATACGTGTTTCAGTTTCCATCAAGTTTTTACCTGGAGTAGTTACCGTGTTAGCGATCCAAGTTAAGCTTTTGAACAATGCTCTGTAAGCTGCACTTGTACCTTCTTGGTATCTGTCGTAAACCCAGTTGTTAACTCCATCGTAGTTAGGACAACCTTCACCATCGATATCATAACCGTACACCCAAATTGGCTGCTGTCCACCGAATACATACATTCCATTAGCATCAACCAAAGTAGAAGTTGGATTCCAGATCATGTCTGCACCATTATCTCCACCAAAGAATGAATTTTCACCGAATGCCATGTGTAAACGAACACCTGTTTCAAGATCGATTGCATATCCTGGGAACCATCCCATTCCGTTTGTACCAGAACCGTCAGCATTACCAAACTTATCAACAGATGGAACATCACGAAGTTCACCTGGCAAAGTACCATTTTGGTTCAAGTTCGCATCTCTACCCATTTCAATTACAACACAACGTGTCCATTTAGATTTGTCAGAAGTGATCACAATATCCACACTTGGTGTGTATGCAATACTAGACTGTCCACGTGCACTTGAATATGATCCAAACGCTGCAGGAACTGCTAATGGTTGGAAATCACATTGGTAACCGGTAACACGGTGAACACTCACACCACCACCAAGCAACTTGCTATAAAGCTCTTTAGGGTCACGACCAACTTCATCTTTGTAACAACAAGGGTTGAAGTAATCATCTGGTGCTGCATCACAGTCATTTACCTGATCCGGCGTGTAAGTTCCAGTTCTAATCCAGTTGAATGGTGTAAATGATGCATCATCTTTTACAAACGACAACCAAGGTTTAGTTGAATCAGCGTACACTACAGAAGCTTCGATAGGACTTACAATTTTATTTTGAGAAGGTCCGGTACTTCCTGGGAAGTAAGCTTTCTTCTGGTTAATTTCAATTGAAACTCCCCATTGAGGAACTAATTGCTCATTACCTTGTGCAATTGTAGTTTCTGAAGTAACGAAATCGATCAACGGTCCACCATCATATTCATAACGGTTTACAGTCCAGTTTGCACTGTCAATTTGGTTAGACTGGTAATCTCCAAATACACATTCGAAGTATCCACCAACCACATTCAATGGGTCAATTACTTTAACGTTAATTGGTCCTGCGTTGTAATCGTACTCTGGATTCTCCATAGATCCATTAGCAACGATCTGAGCTTCTGAAGCTGCAGTCAAAGACAATGAACTTCCTCCGTTACCTTTACCGTCAAGACGAGTAATACGTGGTGTTTGTCCATATACAGAGTTCTGAACTGTTCCACCCAATTCTGGTGCAACAATGTGAGGAACAACAGGAAGCGCTGATAAAGGCGATCCATCTGCATTGATACGAGAACGCAAGTAAGGTAATTTTTGACCATCTAAGTACAATGGATCAGAAGGGTCGTAATTCTTATAGTTGTTGTAACCGTAAGCAACTGCGATAAAGTAGTATGTTTTGTTATTTACCAAAGTACGAGTACCTGTAGCAAATAAATCTTCTGTAACTCTGAATGAGTGACGGATACCTTGGTCTTCACCATCCACTTTTTCAACTGGAATAGAGAATCCAAGCTCTTCGTCAAATTCGAAGTTAATCAAACGATCAACACCATTTTTCTTATCACATTGAGCAACCAAACGAGCTTTTGTAGCATCATCCAAGTCACCAACACCAGCTAACTCATCTTTCATTTGGAAGATTTGGTATCCTTCAAAGCGGTAGTATCTGTCATAGTTTTCACCATTTGGACCTTGCTCTGGAATATTGATCTTATCTTCCTCAATGTAGCCTTCGTTTTCGTTGTTAGATGTTCCAATTGGATTCTCTAACATTAGAATCAATTCATTTCCTAATTCCTGACAAGATAGAACTGGAGCCGTTGGTGGCTCAAGAATACGGAAACAGTTATCAAATAATGCCTGCGCTTTCGTATCAGCAACTTTCAATGAATTTACTGAAGAGAAAATTTCTCCCTGGAAGCTTCTAGCGTATACGATACCAACTGTAATGTTATTTACCGCACCTGGTTTCAATGTAAATGGTCCTGCAGACTGAACGAAACGACGGTCACCTGGAGGGTTTGATGTAGAACCTTGTCCTGTTGGCTCAAATTCTGACCAATCAAAACCTGGATCAACTCCTTCAGTTGCCCAATCCAATGTATCTGAATCAGCTGGGAACATGTAGTTTGTTGGAATGCTTGTTGAACCTGTTCCACCTGGGAATCCAGTTCCACCATAAACCATTTGATCACCAAACTGCCATAAACCTTGCATATAGTTATAGTACTGTACTGCTGCACCCGGGTCAGTTTGACCTGGTCCACCACCTGTACCTGTATAGATCGAGAAGTTACGCATACCGTAACGCTCATTATCTATAATTCCATCACCGTATCCAATTCCTAATCCTTTGTAAACAATACCCCCACCAGCAATTGCAGCAGCAACACTTGGGATTACATATTGTTGTGTATTCTCATCGAATACAGGACCTGGGTTATCTTGTCCGTCAGCATCCTGATAAGGTCCTTCAAAGAAGTCGATACCAAGAGCAGGAGGATTTGAACCGTAACCAGGACGACCCGCATTTGGCTCGTCATCAAGGTCACCATTGTACATATACCCTAAACCACGAGTAACGTCACAACCAGCATAGTCATCGTTATAGTTTCCTAAATCGATATCAACGTACTGAGAGAAGTATGTATTGTAAAGTGTTTGAGTACCACGGTTGATCAACTCGTAGTTGAAGAACGTCATTTTGTTGATCTCATCATCTGTAGCAAAAGCAAAAGCCTGAGCTCTGATCTCCATTCCGATTGGATCACCACCTGATTCAGTGTGGATATTTCCTTTATCGTTGAAAACCCACCAATTGGTTTGGTCACCAAATAAACTTACACGACGGTCAGATCCACATTCGATGTCATCAACACCTAAGATATCATCGTACCAAGGGTAATCACCTTCTTCCGGATCATATACATCATTCTCATCAACATCCTTAAACGGAGCCAAGAATGGATCTTGTCCACGTGTTGGATCACCATTACCCGGCCAAGCATAAATTTGAGCTAATACCTCATTTGTTGGCTGCGTACATGTTTCACCACTTGGACAGTTTTTCCAAGATACGAAAGAGATAACTCCCGCTTTTGTAACCGTGAAGATGTTATCGTAAAGTAAACACTGATCTGCATCAATGTTTGCATCACCATAATCACGACGAGCACTATCTAATTGTACTTCATGTGGATCAAAGTTACCTGTACCTTCAATTGTAGAAAGTGGTCCAGGCCAAAAGTCATTTCCATCGCCACGGAATTTAACCGCTGCCAATTTCAACTGACCATTGATATCAGTACCTCCCATCCAAAGTGCACCTGCGTAAATTGCAGTTACATTTCCAGTTTTCGGCACTTTATATGTTGCCAGGTTATTTGCGCGATCCAGGAAAAGCAAACCTCCTGTTTCAAGCTGGCAACTAACGTCGTTAAACGCCATTGTTTTACGGTATGTCGCAGGAGAACAAAGCGCACCTTTTGCAGTAGGTGTTGGCTTGTTTGGTTTTTCACCACTCTTTGCCTTACCGAAATCGTGGTTGAAAGCCGCAGCATTACCTGCTACTGTCAATCCAACGATTAATGATAAATATTTAATTGTTCGTTTCATATTCTCTTCATTTTTTTACTTAGAAATCAAACTTAACTCCTAAGCGAATGGTGCGTGGAACACTAATGTTGAATGGATTCTGCACTTTCATCATGTAATAATCTCTGAATGATTGCTCATCCAATTGATTTTGAATTGATGATTGGTATTGTGCAGCAGCCAAATAACCATCGTCATTCCAGTTACCAGTTGCTCGGTATACACCAAGAACGTTCATTGCATTGAAAAGGTTGGTAACTCTTAAATAAACATTCAAGAATGTTGCTTTTTTCTTGTCACCTTCTCCAAATGTCAATGGAATTGTTCTATCCATCTGAACATCTAAACGGTATTGCCAAGGCAAATTAGAACCATTCAACGTTCCCGAAATACCTGCAGCATTTGGACTTAACAATGCATCACCAGTGATTCCATTTTGACCAGAGTATGAAGATCCAGAGTAAATATTCGATTGAATATTAATACCTGTGTTTTCCAATACTTTAAAGTCTCCAATCATTGGTCCATTGTAATCAGATCCTTCACCGTAACGGTAATCCGCAGAAATTGCGAATGCATGACGGTTGTTGTAAGAATAAGGGAACACGTTTCTCAAGTTTGGAATACCAGCTGACTGAAGACCTGTTAACAACGACGCTGCAGATGTTGCATCAGAACCAGTTCCGTCTGCAAATTGCAATGTATAAGCTGCAGTCATTCTCAAGTTTCCTGTTCTACGTAAATCGTAAGAAACAGTCAAACCTTTAACAGTACCAAAGTCACGGTTACCGAACGTACGGTATGTGTTTGGATATGCCTCAAATACGTTCATCAACTGAACCATGTTTCTTTGTTCGTTGTAGAACGCTGAAATTTTCAAAGATGAAGATGGCGTCAATACCTGTTGGAATCCAATCTCGTAAGAAATTGTTTGCTCCGGCTTCAAATTCGGGTTTTGAATTGTATTTGATCTTGATTCGATAAATTGGTAATCAATCGGATTAAAACGAGCTCCAGTAGTTGGACGTTTTGTCAAGATATCATAATGCGCAAAGAAAGAAGCTTCATCAGAAATTGGGAATGAGAACGCCACACGTGGCATTACATTGATCTGAGGTTTGTAATCTTCAAATGCATCTGCACTAACTTTTGAGTTAATTGCTGCTCCCGGATCTTTCAACCAAGGCGCGATACCTGCTGCACCACGAATTGTTTTTGGATCTTCGATTGCGATACCTTCAGCATTGTACCAAGTATCACCATTACGGTAACCATTGATCGCAGTTGGATTGTTTACATCGTTTACATAAACCACATAATCATCTCCCATTGATGCAGGAATATTTACCCAAGGGTAAGTTCCCGGATCAGCTTCCATTTTTGCTCTAGCTTCAGCAACTGTATTAGCTGTATAAACCAAGTATTTATCTTTCAAAACTGGTTGGTTTGCATCGAATACGTCAACACGAACACCAACGTTGAATACGATGTCACGGAAAGCAAACTTATCCATCAAGTAACCAGCAATGTAAGTTGGTTGGTATGAACCGATAAAGCGTTTGTAGTTTCCATTAGCATCAAAATCGTTGAAGTAAGAACGGATATCTGTGTTTCCACGAACTTTCTTACCTGTATGATCATAACCGTAGTAAGAAACGAAGTTGTTACCTTGATTAAATAACTCATCTGGTGAGAACATATCCAAACTATACATCGATGGATCGTACTTGTCAATGATCAGGTAATCAGTTCCAGCAACATCAAGTCCTAATTTCTGACGTAGATTGTAGTCAAAGAATGATTGGTTGTCGTTGTTTTGCTGACCACCATAAGTTCCTGTTCCCGAAGTGTATGCATAACCTGCATTCAAACGGTCATAAGTAATCTCCTGGTAGAATCCATAATCAACAACAGTACTCTTACTGTAATCTAACTCAGAAATGTGCTTGTTAGCTAACAAACGTGCAACAGTCCACATTTCAATTGGTCCTGCATTTCCACTTGACCAACCTCTATCGAAACGTTGCTCGTATTCAAATCCTAATGATACAGTGTGGTCACCAATGTTAACAGATCCAGAACCCGTAGCACGGATTTGGTTTGTTTCACTTTTAGCAAAACCGTTATTAGGAGTACCAACGTTGTACCAGATACCGTAAACATCAGAAGGAACGTCACCGTTTCTCAAACCACGACCTTGCTGAATTTCCAACAATGTTGTAGTATGACCTTCAGGATCATTCGCATAAATATCAAAGTATTGAGTTGTAATCGCTGCTAATGCAGAATTCACTTCAGAAGGAGTGTATCTTACATTTGTTTCAGCAAATCCATTATGAACACGGTTTCCATCTACGAATTCGTAAGTAGGAACAAATGTTCTGTCAAATGAACCAACATAACCGTAGTTAAACAAGTTCCATTTGTGGTTTTTGTCGTAAGACTCAGATTGAGAGTTAGAGTAATCCACCATCAATGAGTAGAATGCAGACTTAATTTTAGAGCTGCTTCCCTCTTCTTTGTTAGTGAAACGTTGAGTGAAACGTCCGTAAACACGGTAATCCAATTGTTTGTAAACTCCGTAGTTTGTAAAGTTCAACAGTGAATTGTTGTAATCGTAGTTACTTCCACCGTTGAAGTTCAATGATCCACCAAACGTTAAGTTCACTGATGGTCCTGTATTCACATCAATTTTACCTGAAGCAGTCAACGTGCGTGTTGCAGCGTTCATTCTCCAAGGTGTTTTTTCAAAATCCTCTGCTCTTAAGAAGTAAGCGTTGTGGTAAGTTGAAGTTCCGGTAGTACTAGGACGAATTGGGTTTTGCAACAATTCATCACGCACTTCTTTCTTAACACGGTACGAACCACCATTAAGAGGACGGTTATCCAATTCGTTTGTGTAGTTCAACGAAAGTAAGAAACCTAAAATTGGTTTTGTTTTCTTTCCAGTTGAATCTTTCTTCATCAAAAGCGGACCTGACAACAATCCTTCAATAAGGTTGTAACCAAATTTATCCAAACCAACAACGTTTCCATCGTATCCGTTTGGATCTGCTCCTTTAAAGTAGAAACCAGAAGTTACTCCCTCAATTGAACCGAAGTACTTAGCTGAAGGTCCACGAGTTGTAACAGAGATAATACCTCCAGTTACGTCACCGTAACTTGCAGGAAGACCACCTGTAATAACCGACACCTCTTCTAAAGCACCTTTTGGCAAGTTCGCTGAACCACGAACCTTCACACCATCGATGTAGAAATAAGTTCCTTCTGAACGCGATCCACGAACTGAGATTGAACCCGATCCCTCATCAGTGGCAACACCACCAACTGTAGATGCTACACCAGCAGCACTACGTGAAGGAAGACGAGCAATATCTTCGCGAGTAATCGTCGCACCAGACGGCCCACCATCTTTTTCAATCAAAGGAACACGGTAAGCAGTAATCACTACCTCAATCAAGTTTCCTTTTTCAGGAAGCCCCATTTCTTCATTGTCCAAGAAGGTAATTCTATCAGACTTCACAACAACGCCAGAAATAGCGCGTGTTTGGTAACCCTCACCAGGATTACTAAACTCGACCTCATATTCACCTGGTTGTAGTGAGTTAATTTGGAACTTTCCGTCGAAATCCGTTGTGGCATTTCCACGTAGTTGTCCACTTTGCTTTACAGCCACCGTAGTGAACGGAATTGGCTCCTTAGATTCCTTATCTACAATACTCCCACGTATGGTTCCGAGACCGGTTTGACCATAACTGTAAGCCATTGTAAACAAGATACCTGCAAGCAACAAGTTAAGTTTACGCAACATAAGTACAGTTTAATTATACATCAAAATTTAGTGTAACAAAGCCTCCAAATATAGAAAAAATCAATTTGTTAATTGTTCTTAAAAAAAACTTGCTTTTTCCAACGTTAGCATTCTGTTAACATTTTCACTCAGAACCTACACACGCTAAACCCTTGATTTTATTGATATTTCAATAAAAAAACACCTAAATAAATCGTTGTTAGTAACTTCTGTTTTAATTTTGAGCCAATGGAAAAGCAGTTTACTATTAATTTAAATGGCGTTATTATTGATTTAATGGTAATTCAACCGGAAAACCTCCCGCAATACCTGAAAACACTTACATTTCATGAAATAAAGCGGTATGATTCTATCAATCATTCGAACAAAAAATTAGAATTCGCCGCATCTCGTTTTTTAAAACATCAACTTTATGGAAATGTTGAAATTAGCTATCTCGAACACGGAAGTCCGTTCATTAGCCTAAACAACACCCCTACACTGTTAAGCATCACACACTCTTACCATTTAACCGCTATTTCTCTCAGCAGCTCTTTTCCCGTAGCTATTGACCTAGAACTTATTGGACCAAAAAGCGTGAAACTCGCCCCGAAATTCTGCTCGGAAGAGGAATCAAAACTTTTTGACACTCAGTCTGAATCAGACATGACACTTTTATGGAGTTTTAAAGAAACACTTTACAAACTTTCAGACAGAAATGGCTTGATCTTTAAAACCGATATTAAAGTTTTCAAGGAAGGGAATGAATTTAAGGGCTCAGTACTAATGTCAAATGGTCAACTAATTGTTGATTTGTCCTTCGTTAAAATAGAAGAATTATTCCTAACTTGCAATCACTCATTTACTCTGCTTCATGCAACTAATCAATAAGATAGCACAAAAAAAAGGTCAAATTGCACTGCTAATAGATCCTGAAAAAACCAATTCGGCACAACTTCTTAGTTCACTGGTAGAAAAAGCAGTAATTGGAAAAATCGATTTCTTTTTTGTTGGTGGAAGTACCGTTTCCCGCGGTGCAATTGAAGTTGTTGTAAATTACCTGAAGTCCAATTCAACAATTCCGGTTATTATTTTCCCAGGTGCAAGCCATCAAATTAGTAAGGAGGCAGACGGGTTGCTATTTCTGAATTTGATTTCCGGTCGCAATCCGGATTACTTGATCGGTCACCAAATTGCAGCAGCCGAGGAAATATTTGACTTGGATTTTGAAATTCTTTCAACCAGTTATCTTTTGGTTGATGGAGGAACATTAAGCAGTGTAGGCTATGTTAGTCAAACTACTCCTATTCCCCGCGACCAGGTAAATATTGCATTAAACACTGCAAAAGCGGGAAATCTAATCGGACATAAACTGGTTTATCTTGATGCTGGCAGCGGTGCAAAATACACGGTCCCCGCACAAATGATAACATCTATCAATAAAAAAATCGATGCTCCTATTATTGTTGGAGGCGGTATTCGATCTATTGAGAAGATTCAGGAACTGACAGATGCAGGAGCTAACATTGTGGTAATAGGGAATAAAATCGAAGAAAGCATTGATTTCTTACTTGACATTGCATCATATCAAAGTAAAAAAACCGAACTTAAATCCTGATTCACAGTTTTTTGTTCACTTTATCAATTCTCTTAAATCCACTCAGCTACTTTTTAAACAAAATTTGATACACTTCAATCAATCATAGCCCAATCAAATTTTCATCTCATAAATTTTAACATATATTTACGCTGTGTTAATAGCAGGGAATAGTTAGAAAAGAGTTAATTGAATGTCATTAACGTTTGATATTCAGATAATTAAACTCGTAACAAAGCCAACTTTCTAAACCTTAGTTGTTCGCGCAATAATTGATGATTTCCATGATTGTTCATGGTTAACTCGTTGGTTATGCAATTTTTTTTAAAAAAATAAACTTTGAAAACATGCGCAAAAATCTACTTTTAGGAGCATTTGCAGTTTTGGGTTTGTCAACAACAGTAATAGCTCAGGAAAAACACTTTAATTGTGGAAATTACAAGGAGCAAACATTGAAGTTGTGGGCAGAACACCCAGAATTGGAATCAGATTACTACCATTTATTGCACAAGAGCAAAACTACAGGTAAAAACAAAAGCGGTGATGATACGACTGTATACACCATTCCAATTGTATTTCACATCTTACATGAGTATGGATCTGAAAACATTACAGACGCACAAGTAATTGATGCTGTCGCAATTTTGAACGAGGATTACTCTAACACAAACCCTGATGCTGGTTCACAAGTGGCTACGTTCGACACTGTTGTTGGAACAGCAAAAATCCGATTCAAACTAGCAGGTTTAGACCCTTACGGGAACTGTACTAACGGGATCGAACACATTTACACTCACATGGCGAACTTCGGTGACGATTATTCAAAATTGCACCAATGGAACCGTAAAGAGTATTTAAATGTTTGGGTAACGAACACTATCGGAAGTTCAGGTGTAGCAGGTTATGCTTACTACCCGAATTCAACAGAAGGAAACTTCTTCTGGGCTGACGGTATTTACATCCTAAACGATTACATCGGAAGTATTGGTACAAGTAACCCTGGATCATCACGAGCTTTGACTCATGAGATCGGTCACTGGTTATCATTATCTCATACTTGGGGTAATAACAACGAAAACAATGTTGCTTGTGGTGATGATGCTGCTTTGGATACTCCTGAAACAAAAGGTTCTCCAACTGGTGTTTGTAATTTAAACGCAAATACGTGTAGCGATATTGATCAGGGAAGCAGTGGCTACTGGGCTACAGACGTTGTAGATCAAGTTCAAAACTACATGGACTACTCGTACTGTTCAATGATGTTCTCTAAAATGCAGGTTACTCAAATGAGAAACACATTGAATGAACAAACAGCTTACAGAAATAACCTTTGGGTTGACAGCAACCTTGTATTAACTGGTACAGTTTGGGATGCTCCTGTTATTCAGTGTGCTCCAATTGCAGACTTCCACGTTAGAAAACAGATGGTTTGTTTGGGTGACGCAGTAAACTACAAAAACGATTCTTACAACGCTACTGTTGAT
>CBFGNV010000016.1:0-70080 GCA_965650275.1 uncultured Fluviicola sp.
GTATTCACAACAATTCTACGAATCCAACCTTCTAGAGAACCTTCCATTTTAAATTCAAGAATTTTCTGAAAGATCTTTACGAAGGCATCCTGCAAAACGTCTTCCGCTTCTTCGGTTTTCCCCATGTATCGGTAACAAACCGTCAACATTTTAGGAGCAAATTTATCAAACAACGCTCGCTGTGCTTTTGAATTACTTTTGGCGCATTCAATTACCAATGTTTCATCATTCATAGCACTCGCTGATTCTGTAGACTCTAAAGTAAGGAAAAAGGTTGCATCAATATTGTGCGATTAGTCTATTTTGAGTAAATTAGGCGTGCCGAATAAAATGAAAAAACACACCCTTGCAGGAATTTTTTCCTGCGTCCTTGCACTCCAAGTCTTAGCAGGAAAAATCCCGTTGAGAGAAGGTTCTTACGATTCTCACTTACAGTTAACGAAAACTGTTCAACTTCCTGTGCACTTGTCTGTAATTGCCAAGGGGAAAGAAAAGGAACTCGTTATTAATAATGACGCTGAAGAAATTCATTTGTTGCTGAAGACGAAAATTAAAGACACGATCGTTTTTGGTTTTCCTGATTTCGACTCAGAATTACGTGTTGTTCTTTCCAAGAAATCGAAGATTGATGGTTTCTGGGTAAACTATAACAAAGCCGGAAACTACCGTATTCCTTTTACAGCTAAATTATTGTCTGGCGATAAAACATACGAAGCTCCAAAGGGTGATTTGAATGGAAAATGGGAAACGTATTTCGATCCGAATTCTACAGATAAAGAAAAAACCATTGCTGTGCTGCAGCAAAACGGAAATCAACTTACTGGAACTGTTCTTACAGAAACCGGTGATTACCGCTACTTACAAGGCATAATCGATGGAAATCATTTCTATTTATCAGCTTTCGATGGTACACATGCTTTTCTTTTGAATGGAACACTGAAAGACAAAACCATTGAAGGAAATTTCTACAGCGGAAAACATTACGAAACAGCTTTTGTTGGAACTTTCAATCCGTTTGCAGAATTGCGTGACGGAGATTCAATTACGGTGATGAAGGGTGATGAAAACCAAGTGCTTTTTGAATTAAAGGATATCAACGGAAATAATTACACATTCCCAAATCCTCAGGTAAGCGGCAAAGTAGTCATCATTCAAATTATGGGAACCTGGTGTCCGAATTGCATGGACGAAACGAAGTTCTACAAAGAGTTGTACGATGCTTATCACGACAAAGGTTTGGAAATCGTTTCCATAGGTTATGAATACGCTGATCAATTTGAAGAGCAAGCAAAGAAAATTCAAACCCTAAAAGAGCGTCATAATCTCGACTTTACGTTTCTAGTTGGTGGAAAAGCAAACAAGAAACTGGCTTCAGAACAATTCCATATGCTGAACGAGGTGATCTCTTTCCCTACTTCTATATATATAGGAAGAGATGGACAGGTAAAACGAATTCATACTGGATTTAATGGTCCGGGAACAGGTTCGTATTATGAAGAGTATGTTCAGAAAACACATGCGCTTATTCAGCAGTTGCTAGCACAATAGAACACAACAATGTCACTTTGAGTGTTTCGCATGTTATTCTCGATACATCAGCTGAAAGCTGACACTCGAATTGACACATGCGAAATGTATCGAAAAGGACATTGTTTAGTGATTCACTACCGGACGCGAAACTGCATTCAATAATTCCCAACCTGTATAGAAAACCAATCGCGCAACGGTTTCAGTTTTCAGGAAGTTGATCTTCTCCACATCGTCTGTTGGTTGATGATAATCTTCATGAACTCCGCTGAAGTAAAAGATAGACGGAATGCCGTTTTTCGCAAAATTGTAATGATCTGAGCGAAAATAGAACTGATTGGGGTCCGTTAAGCTGTTGAACTTGTAATCCAGATTCAGATGTGTATGCTTCTTATTTGCTAATTCGTTTGCATTGTGTAAGTCATCACTCAGCATATTTGAACCAATAACATAAATGTATTCTTTGCCCAAAACCATGTCGGCTTCATGTGCAATATCGTAACGACCAATCATATCAATGTTCAAGTCAGCAATGGTATTTTCCAAAGGAATAATCGGATGTGATGTATAATAAGAAGAACCAAGTAATCCTTTTTCTTCTCCAGATACTGTCATTATCAATACTGATCGCTTTGTTCCATATCCGGAATTTTTGGCATCCATATAAGCTTCGGCCAATTCCAAAAGTGCAACCGTACCTGTTCCGTCATCATCTGCTCCGTTAAACACCACTCCATTATCAATACCGATATGATCGTAATGGGCGGTTATTACCAAAACTTCATGCTTCAATTTAGGGTCAGAACCCTCTATATAAGCCAATACGTTTGAGCTGGTCAGTTTCTGCTCGTTCGTGTTCAGGTCTGCTCCTAAAGTGGATACAGGTATCAATTTTCGCGATTTCTTGTTTTTTTTCGCGGAAATTAATCCTAAAAAGCGTTTTGGTACCTGTGCAGAAACCGAACTTGAACGAACTATGATCACTGGAGTTTCGGCTTGCATTTTCTGATCTGCCAACCGCATGGTTTTATTCGTGGTGTAATGTTCAAGATATTCGTACATGGTTTCGTAATCCTCCACCAATAGAACAATTGCTTTCAAGCCTTGAGGAGCATCCTTCTTCAGTTTGGTAACTTCTTCCCGAACACCAAGTCCTTCCAGTTTGTGCACGATAGCATAATCCTTCTGGTCCTTCTTTAATAAAAGTGCATCCTTAGTATACATTTCCACATTCGCCAAACTCACATGTGACTTCGCACCCATATATATAAAGTCGGTGCGGAAATTCAGAATCGCTTTGCCAAATGTTAGAGATCCACCTGGTGTAGTTTCAATAACATCGAAATATTGTTGATAGCTTGTCATTCCTGGAGCCATTGCGCAACCCAACTCCTTGAAACGTTTTTCAATGTAAGTTGCTGCCATTCGCTGACCATTTTTTCCGGTTTCTCTTCCTTCATAAGCATCGGAAGCCAACACCATAAGATGTGCTTTCAAATCTGTTGTGTCGATTTTCTTTGCCGAAAGTTTCGACCAATCAACACTATCCTGCGCAAAACTCAACGTTCCAACACAACTTAATAAAATAGAAGAGAGAAGTTTCATAGAAAAAGATCAAAAGGGTTCAAAGAATTCAAGTGTTTAATCTTTTGAACTCTTTGAACATATTAAACTTGTTTAGGCACAAGGAATTTTATCAATACGTGTTTTATGTCTTCCGCCTTCAAAAGCAGTATTGAAGAAAATAGTCACCATTTCCAATGCTTCTTCTGTAGAAATAAATCGAGCTGGAAGTGTTAATATATTTGCATCATTATGTTCACGCGCCAGTTGTGCTATTTCTTTCTTCCAACACAATGCTCCACGAATTCCCTGATGTTTATTCACAGTCATATTAATACCGTTTCCGCTTCCACAAATAACAATACCTTTCACTCCTTCATTTGCTTCAACGGCAGACGCAACCGGGTGACCATAATCAGCATAGTCAATGCTTTCTTCACTGTAACAGCCTTTATCATCTGGTTCGTAACCCAATGAAATTAAGTGTTTCTTTACTTCTTCCTTTAAAGAGAATCCGGCATGATCTGCCCCAATTGGTACTAATTTGCTCATAACTTACTTGTATGAATCAAAGTTAGAGCTTATCAACAAAAGGAACAAACAGTTGACAATCATAAAAAAGTAAATTTCGTAATGCATTGAAAAACAAGGGATGTTGATTTTTACTTGTGAACGTAATATCCGACGAGATTGTTAATAGCTGTTCATTACTTCTGAAAAAGAAAGCTTGCAGGATTCAATATTCTGTTCTATATGTCAAAAACTTTGGATTGACAATGTGTAAAAGCAAATCAATTATACAAGTTTATACACGGTAAATGGACCTGAAATGTTAACGAGAAAACATAAAAGTTATACGCAGTTCACATAAATAGCTTTTTTGTTAATATCACAGCAAAGTATTGATTACATGATGTTTTATAAATGAATAACATGTTAACAAACCATATCCAAACTGTGATAAGCAACAAAAACAAGAAATTCCATTTTTAGTTCTACACATTTCAACAGCCTATATAATAGTAGTAAATAGATTAATAAATTATATATTCTTTATTCTTATTATATAGAAAAAGTTTGGATACCGTAAATGCTTGCAAATATGAATTGTAAGAACTACTTTAGGATAACTAATCGTAGGAAATTCACTTTTAATCTTAACTACAGTCTAGTTGATAGGGATTTTTACTACTTTTGAAACTTAAGCAAAAACAGGGAATGGTAAAAGCAAATGTATTGGTCGTAGAGGATGAATTCATCGTTTCTAAGGATATACAATCGAGCTTAAAAAAACTTGGTTATCACGTTATTGGTGCTGCACCTTCTGGCGAGAAAGCATTGGAACTTTTGGCTGAGGGAACTCCTGACATCGTGTTAATGGATATTATGTTGAAGGGCGAAATGAACGGTATTGAAACTGCCGAAATCGTTAAGTCTCAATTTTCTATTCCTGTTATTTATCTAACTGCATATGCAGATGAAGCTACTCTTGCGAAAGCGAAAGTAACAGAACCGTACGGTTATATCTTGAAGCCTTTCAAAGAAATTGATCTTCACACATCAATTGAAATGGCACTTTATAAACACAAGAAGGAACAAGCAATTGAACGTGAGCGTGATATGTTGTTCCAGATTGTAGAGAATAAAGAAAAAGAAACTTCGTTGGATTTCATTTTCGTGAAGTCAAACAGCAAATTGGTAAAACTAAACACAGCAGATATTTTCTTCATTGAAGCATTGAAGGATTATGTTGTGATCAATACAAGTGATTCACGTTATACAATTCACTCCACAATGAAAGACATTGAGTCGAAATTGGGAGGAGATCAGTTTATTCGTGTACACCGTTCATTCATTGTTCGCCTGGATAAAATCGCTTCTATCGACTTCCCGAATCTTTTATTAGAGAACGATAGAAAGTTGATTCCAATTGGTGGGTCTTATCGTGATGACTTGACGAATCGTATTAAGACGTTATAATTATTTTATTTGAATATATGGTAGGGATCCGCCGCGGCGGATCCCTATTTGTTTATATGAAAATGGAAATATATGAAAACAAAAAACCCCAGTATTTCTACTGAGGTTTTGAGAGGTCTCGTCCGGATTCGAACCGGAGTAGACGGTTTTGCAGACCGGTGCCTAACCGCTCGGCCACGAGACCGTTTTGAACATTGTTCGGCGACAAAAATAAGTATTTATTTCATTTATTCTAGTCCCACGTTCCATCTTCTAGAATAATAGCTGTGTTTTCAACATCTCCGTTAATTGGTGGACAATGTTTGATCACCTTTACTTTTATTCCTTTTATGCTCGAATTCAACGCTTTAATTCTGTTTAGAATTCTCAAACCAACGGTTTCGATGAGCTTTGCTCTTACTGACATTTCTTCTGCAGCAATCAGATTTAGATCTACGTAACTTATCGTTTTGTTTAAATCATCTTCCAATGCGGCCTCAGTAAAATCAAAACAAATAGCAATGTCAACAGAATAATTCTGACCTATCAAAGCTTCTTCATCAAGGCAGCCATGATAACCATATAGTTTAATATTGTTGACCTCTATTGTATGTTTCATGAAAGCTTAGCTAAACCTGTTTCCATTCTTGAAATACATTCTTCTTTTCCTAGATACTGAGCAATTTCGAACATAGATGGTCCCATGCCTACTCCTGTTACGAGCAATCTAAATAAAGGTAGAACGGCACCAATTCCCAATTGTTTCTCTTCCAGGAATGCTTTAAATGTTGTTTCAACTTCTGCAGCATTGAATGAACTCAAACCTGCAAGTTTGTTTTTCCATTCCGTCATTAATGCATTAGATTCTGGCTTCCACTTCTTAGAAACAGTTCCTTCATCATAAGTAGTTGGTGTTTCCAAAAGATATCTTCCTTCACTCATCAAATCCTTTACAAATACAGCACGTTCTTTCATCAATGAGCAGAAAGCAATGATCTTATCGTCAGATTCCGTCAGGTTGAATTCAGCCTTAAGTAAACGAGCCAATTCTTCGTTGCTTGTGTTCTTCAGGTATTGTTGTTGGAACCAACGTGTCTTATCCGGATCAAATTTTGCTCCTGCTTTTCCTACTCTGTCCAAAGTAAATGCCTCAATCAATTGTTCCATACTAAAGATCTCTTGAGTAGTTCCCGGGTTCCAACCTAAGAATGCTAGCATGTTTACGAATGCTCCTGAGAAGTATCCGTTTTCTCTATATCCTGAATATAGTTCTCCTTCGGCAGTTGTCCAGTTGGCAGGGAAAACCGGGAAACCTAATCGGTCGCCATCACGCTTAGATAGTTTTCCATTTCCATCAGGACGAAGTAATAATGGTAGATGAGCGAATTCCGGAGCTTTCCAACCAAATGCATCGTAAAGCAGAACATGTAAAGGTGCAGATGGTAACCATTCCTCACCACGGATTACATGTGTGATCTTCATTAAATGATCATCAACGATATTAGCAAGATGATATGTTGGCATTCCGTCGCTCTTGTATAATACTTTGTCATCCAGATTGTTGGTATTCACAACTACCCATCCTCTAATGGTATCTTCTAATCTAACATCTTGATTACGAGGCATTTTCATACGAATAACATATGGTTCACCTGCTTCCAGACGTTTTGCTACTTCTTCAGCTGAAAGCGTCAATGAGTTCTTCAATGATACACGTGTAACGCTGTTGTATTGCCAATTTGGCATTCCCATTTGTTTTGCTTTTTCACGAACATCTTCCAGTTCTTCCGGAGTATCAAATGCGTAATAAGCTTTATCTGTATCAACCAATTGTTGAGCATATGGTGCATAAAGGTGTTTACGTTCACTTTGAACATATGGTCCGTATTCACCTCCAATTCCCGGACCTTCGTCAGGGATTATTCCACACCATTTTAACGAGTCGAGAATGTATTCTTGTGCACCTGGAACAAAACGAGTTTGGTCGGTGTCTTCGATTCTAATAATGAAAGTACCGTTATTGTTCTTTGCGAATAAGTAATTGTATAATGCAGTACGAACTCCTCCCATATGTAATGGTCCGGTTGGTGATGGTGCGAATCGTACTCTAACGGTGTTGTTATCCATGAATTCAAATTTTGTGCAAAGTTAATCATTTCACTGCTGTCTGTTTGGTTGACCTCTGCTGTTTTTTAAGCCTTGTTAACAATGTGTTCAACCATTTTGTGATGTAGTTGTATAACCACTTTCATAACTTAGTGTGTTAATACAATTCTAAATCATGTCGGCGCTCGATAATCTTTTACTTCAAATAGATTCATTCATTCGTAAATATTACAAGAATGAGTTATGGAAGGGTCTTGTCTTTTGGACTTCATTTCTTTTTGCGTCATGGCTGATTTTTGCTACCGTAGAATATTTCGGTCGTTTTAATAGCCTCGTTCGTGGAATTCTGTTTTTTGCTTTTATTCTGGGAAATGGATACTTGATTATTCGCTTTTGTGCAATTCCCTTATTAAGGTTGTTTGAATTTGGAAAGAGAATTGGCCGGGAGCAGGCAGCTGTTATTATTGGTAAGTTCTTTCCGAATGTTTCTGATAGATTGTTGAATACGCTTCAGTTGAATAGTATGTTGAATGAGAACGATCGTTCTTATGAACTTTTGGCTGCCAGTGTTTCACAGCGTTCTCAAGAATTGACGGTAGTTCCTTTTGTGGATGCTGTTCGACAGGATGAGTTAAAGAAGTACCTCAAGTTTGGAATTCCAATAATATTGTTATTCGTATCTGTGTGCGTGTTGGCTCCTCGTTGGATTGTGGATGGATCATCAAACGTTATTAACTATTCGAAGGCGCAGGAAGCTCCGTTTACGTTCAAACTTGTTAGTAGCAAGAAAGCAGTTAATGAAGGAGAGAATGTGACAGTTCGAGTTAAGATCGATGGACTTTATGTTCCAGAGAAGTGCTTTGTTGTTTCGTCGCGTGGTAAGTATTTAATGAAGCGTGTTAGAAAGAATGAGATGGAGTTTGTGTTTGATAACCTTCGTCAGGACCTGAACTTCCATTTCGAGAGTGAAGGCTTTTCTTCTAATGCTTTCGATATTGGTGTGATAGGAAAATCGAGCATGGGTAACGTGAAAGCAACGCTTATTTATCCTAAGTATTTGAACCGCAAATCTCAGGAAGTCTCGAATGTTGCGAGTGTTGAAATGCCGGAAGGAACTCTGGTAAAATGGCAGATCAGAACGAAAAACACGAAGAATGTTAAAGCTTTATGGTTAGGAAAATCGAGAAGTTTTGATGGTGAGGAATTGAAGTGGGAAGAAGTTTATAAGAATTCCGGAACGCTGCGTTTTAAAATGTCTAACCGTTTTACTGGAAAAGTAGATTCTAGCGCGTTGGTTCTGGATGTTGTGAAGGATGCATTTCCATTGATTGTTGTAAATGAGAATGTGGATAGCGTGAAATCAACTATTAGAAGTTTCTCAGGCGTTATCAGCGATGATTATGGTCTTCGCTCGTTGACGTTCATTTATAAGATTAAACGCAAAGACGGAAAGGAAATTCAGCATTCTATTCCTGTGAAGAAGGTTTCTGGAATTAATGATCAGTTCTTTTTCACAGTGGATTTCTCACGTGAAGAATTGAAATTGGAAGATGACTTGTTCTATTATTTCAGAGTAAGTGATAATGACGGTGTGAATGGAAGCAAGTCTTCGAATTCTACTACGTTTAAATATGAGGTTCCTACCCTATCTGAGTTGAATGATAAACGAGAGGAAACTCAAGAAAATTTGAAGAAGAATCTTGATGATGTTTTAAAGCGCACGGATGATTTCCAAAAGGATGTAGAAAAGTTAAAGAAGAGCTTGAGCGAGAAGTCTAAGAATGATTTCAAGAGCTTGGAACAGATTCAGAACTTGCAGCAGGAACAACAAAGTCTAATGGATGACCTGAAAGAGATTCAGGAAACAATGGAATCCAGTAACGAGGAAAAACAACAGCTTTCTGAACAAAGTGAGGAGATGCTTGAACGGCAGGAATTGATCGAAAAGCTCATGGAAGAGTTGATGGATGATGAGTTGAAAGAACTCCTTAAGCAGCTCGAAGAAATGATGAAGAAGAACGATAAAGAGAATCTTCAGAAGAGTTCTGAGCAGCTAGAACAAAGCACTGAACAGAAAAAGAATCAGATGGATCGTACAATGGAGATGTTGAAACGTCTTCAGGTGAATGAGAAGATTGACGCGTTGGAGGATAAGTTGAAGGAGCTATCTGAGGAACAGGAAAAGCTGAAGGAAGATGTTCAGAATGAAAAGTTGTCGAAGGAAAAAGCTGTTGAAAAGCAGGAAGATCTTAAGAAGAAGTTCGAAGAAGTGAAGAAGGATGTTGAGGAAATGAAGAAGCTCAACGACGAATTAAAGAAGCCGATGGAAATGGGTGACTTTAAAGAAATGGAGGATGCGATCGATAAAGAAATGAACGACGCCAAAGAGAATTTATCTGAAGGAAAAAACAGTAAGGCGAATAAAAGTCAGAAGTCGGCTGCCGATAAAATGAAGGAGATGGCGGAGCAGATGAATAATCAGCAGCAACAGTCAAACAAGAAGCAGAATGAAGAGGACATGGGCTTGATACGGTTGTTATTGGAGAACCTGATGGTGCTTAGTTTCGATGAAGAAAGTAATATGAATGCGTTCACTAGGGTAAAGAACAATGACCCTGGTTACCGTCGTTTAGGACGTCGTCAGCGCTCTTTAATTGATGATTCCAGAGTAGTTGAGGACTCGTTGATTGCGCTAGCTGAGAGACAGCCAAAAATGGCTCAATACATCGATACGGAGCTTAAGAGTATTAAGAACAATTTCGTTTCTATTCTCGATGATATTGACAATCATGACAAGTGGAAATTGAATCAGCATCAGCAATTGGTGATGACAAGCTATAACAATCTCGCTTTGATTTTGAATGAAAGTCTGGAGAGTATGCAGGCACAGGCACAAGCTCGGAACAAGCAACAAGGAAATGGTTCTTGCGATAATCCTGGAGGAAGTGGTTCTGGAAAACCTTCTCAGGGATCTGGGGAGATGGGTTCTGAAGACATGAAAGAAATGTTGAAGAAGCAATTGGAACAAATGAAGAAGGGTCCGAATCCTGGAGGTAAGCAACCAGGTGATAAGCCTGGAGATGGTAACTCTGGAATGCCTGGTTTAGGTAATAAGGAGATTGCTAAAATGGCTGCACAGCAAACAGCAATTCGTCAACAATTGGAGAAACTGCGTAATGAGATGAATAAGGAAGGTCAGGGTAAAGGGAATGGTTTGAATCCGTTGATCAATGAACTGGAGAAACAGGAGAAGGATTTGATCAATAAGAAGTTTACACCAGAGATGATTCGTCGTCAACAAGACATCCTTACGCGCCTATTGGAAAGTGAAAAAGCAATGCGTGAAAGAGGCTTTGAGGAGAAGCGAGAAAGTAATTCTGGAAAAAATGTAAATCCTGGTAACCTTATAAGATTTGATGAGTATAAGAAGCAGAATTTAGGTCAAATTGAGATGCTGAAGACTGTGGATCCAGTACTTACTCCTTACTATAAATCAAAGGCGTCAGAGTATTTCAATTTACCTTAAATACAAAGGTGAATGAATAAAGAGGGTTTTTCGTTGGTTGATTCGTTAAGTGTTCCATCTGAGGTTTCGAGTATTCCGTTGGTTGAAACATTGATTGACGATGTGTGTAAGAAGCTTGGTGTGCACGAAGATGTTTATGGAAATGTGTTGATTGCGGTTACTGAAGCAGTAAATAATGCAATCCTTCATGGAAACAGAGAGTCTTCTTCCCTACTCGTTGATGTTGGTGTGTTTGATGAGTCGAATGCATTTATGTTCGAAGTAAAAGATAAAGGTGACGGTTTTGATCATGTGAATCTGCCTGATCCGACTGCACCGGAGAACATTGAAAAGGAGAATGGACGTGGCATTTTTTTGATGCGTAATTTAGCTGACGAAGTGCTGTACAATGATAAAGGAAATGAAGTTGCTATTCTATTTAGTAAATCATGGTAGATATTGAATACATAGAGATAAATGAAATTCCGGATGTGAATCCGGAATTTTTGTTTTCATGGTACACAGATGTTGTTTCTGGTTATAAGAAGCAGGTTGGTGATGTGACTGTGATTTTTTGTGATGATGAGTATTTGTTAAAGATGAATCGTGAGCATTTGGAACACGATTATTACACGGACATTATCACCTTCGATTACACGGAGGATAGAATTGTTTCGGGTGATTTATTTATAAGTCTCGATCGTGTTCGTGAGAATGCGGAAACTGAGGGTGTGAGCTTTCAAGACGAGGTTCATCGTGTTTGTGTTCATGGAATTCTACACCTGTGTGGACTTAAGGATAAGTCACCGGAAGACGAGTTGGCGATGCGGACCGCTGAAAATTCTGCTTTGGAGAAGAGAATGTTTCACGTGGAACATTTGAAGTCGCGTTAATCTGAAGTAATTTTGTTTCACGTGAAACATTGAAAAAAGTATGTTGAAGGAATACGATGTGATTGTTGTGGGTGCTGGGCACGCCGGTTGTGAAGCTGCGAATGCTGCCGGAAAGCTGGGTGCTTCTGTGTTGTTGGTCACAATGAATATGAATACAATTGCGCAAATGAGTTGTAATCCTGCTATGGGTGGGGTTGCAAAAGGTCAAATTGTGCGTGAAATTGATGCTTTGGGTGGTGGGTCAGGAATTGTTTCTGATTTGTCGGCTATACAGTTTCGAATGTTGAATCGTTCAAAAGGACCTGCTATGTGGTCGCCAAGAACGCAGAACGATAGAATGAAATTCGCTGAGGAGTGGCGTTTGCTACTTGAGCGAAACCCGAATGTGGACTTTTGGCAGGACATGTGTAATGGTTTGATCGTTGAAAATGGTGTGGTAAAAGGAATCAATACTGGAATAGGTTTACCGGTTTATGGGAAATCTGTGGTGTTGACGAATGGAACCTTCCTAAACGGTTTGATTCACCTTGGTGAAAAACAGTTTGGTGGTGGGCGTGTTGGTGAGAAGGCAGCGACAGGTGTTACTGAGGATTTGCTGAAGTTTGGTTTTGAAGCCGGACGCATGAAAACTGGAACTCCCCCACGAATCGACGGACGATCTTTGGACTACTCTAAAATGGAGATTCAGGAAGGAGACGAAAATCCAAGCAAGTTTAGTTACACGGATACGAAGGCTTTGGATGTTCAGCGACCATGTCATGTAACATATACTTCTACGCTAACACACGACTTGCTTCGTGAAGGTTTTGATCGCTCTCCAATGTTTAATGGAGCGATCAAAAGTTCTGGACCTAGGTATTGTCCTAGTATAGAAGATAAAATCAATCGTTTTGCTGATCGTGATCGTCATCAGATCTTTGTAGAACCTGAAGGCTGGAAGACTGTTGAAATCTATGTAAATGGGTTTTCTACGAGTTTGCCTGAGGATGTTCAACAGAAAGCATTAAGATCAATAGCTGGATTTGAGAATGCAAAGATGTTTCGCCCTGGTTATGCAATTGAATATGACTACTTCCCCCCTACTCAGCTAAAACACACTTTGGAAACAAAGTTGGTTGATAATCTTTACTTCGCAGGACAGATTAATGGTACAACTGGTTATGAGGAAGCTGCTTGCCAAGGTTTAATGGCAGGAATTAATGCTGCACTTAAGGTTCAGGAAAAGGATCCGTTTATTTTGGGTCGTTCGGATGCGTACATTGGTGTTTTGATTGATGATTTGATTACGAAGGGAACGCAAGAGCCTTATAGAATGTTTACATCTCGAGCGGAATATAGAATCTTACTTCGTCAGGATAATGCAGATGTACGTTTGACACCTCTTGCTTATGAACTTGGTCTCCAGGATAGTCTTGCGTTGGAAAGGGTGAATACTAAGGTTCGGGCTGCAGAAAAGTTAATATCAACGTTAAGAAAGGAAGGTGTTTCTCCGGAGGTTGCCAACCCTATTCTTGAAAATATTGGAAGTGCTCCCCTATCGCAACAGATCAGACTTGCATCGATCATTACCCGTCCGCATGTGACTATGGATCATGTTTTGGAGATGAGTGAAGATGTAAGAGCTTTGGCTGTTGAGTTGAATGCCGAGCATGGTGATGCCGTTGAACAGGCCGAGATTCTTTTGAAATATGAAGGCTATATTGCTCGCGAGGAGGAAGTAGCCTTAAAGCTGTCTAGATTGGAATCAGTGAAAATACCAGATAGTTTGGATTATTCTCAGATGAAGAGTTTGAGTATAGAGGCTAAGGAGAAATTAGGCGCTATTCGACCAGTTACTATTGGTCAAGCATCTCGGGTTAGTGGTGTTTCACCAGCAGATATTTCGGTTTTATTAATTCATTTAGGAAGATAAAGTTTCACGTGGAACATTTGGAAAACATATCATGTCCAAGTTGTGGACATACAGAAAGTAAACTCCATACTAAGGTTAAGGACCATTTTTTGACAGGAGAAAACTTTGAATTGGTTCAATGTGAATCCTGCTCTTTGGTTTATACACAAAATCGTCCTTTGTTTGAAAAGATTGGTGATTATTATAAATCAGAAGACTATGTTTCTCATAGTTCAACTAAAAAGGGAATTGTTAATCGCGCCTACAATGTTGTGCGTAATTACACCCTTGGCAAGAAAGTAAAATTGATTAGCAGCTTAACTTCAGGAACTCATTTGTTGGATATCGGTGCTGGGACCGGACACTTCCTGAAGAGAGCAAAAGATGAAGGATTCACCGTGCTTGGTTTAGAACCAGATCCTGATGCTAGAAAGGTGGCGAAAGAGTTAAATGATGTAGAGTTACTTCCGCTTGAGAGTTTGTCTAAATTGGATGCATCGCGTTTTGATGCTATCACTATGTGGCACGTTCTAGAACATGTGTACGATTTGAATTCTGAGCTGGAATCAATTTTGGCAACCTTGAAAGATGGTGGTGTTTTTGTTGTAGCTGTCCCTAACTATACTTCTTATGATGCAAATCATTATAAAGAGTTTTGGGCAGCATATGATGTTCCTCGCCATCTGTATCATTTCGAACCAAAAACAATTACGAAATTAGTTGAAAGTAAAGGGTTGAAGTTTGAAAAAATGCTTCCAATGAAATTCGATTCTTACTATGTCTCTATGTTAAGTGAGAAATATAAAGGCGGATCAATCTTGAATGCCTTCCGTATTGGATTGTTGTCGAATATCAAGGCAAAGAACGGAACTTATAGTTCGCAAATCTACGTTTTTAGAAAATGAGCCCGTTTTTAGTGGTTTTAAGCGTGTTTTTCGTGTTCTGAAAGGCAAACACCTTGCTTGTGCGCTGAAACGGCATGAAATCACGTGAAATTTTGAACGTTTTTGTAAAAATGGCGCTTCGAGAGCCTCAGCGACCATTTTTAAACTGGCTCGACCCAATCTCCATTTTCTTTGATCAGCTCGATCAACGATTCAACGGCTAATTCTTCTGAAACATTTTTCTTGATGATGGTCTTCTCTTTGTACAAGTGAATTTTTCCCGGACCGCTTCCTACATAACCGTAATCTGCATCGGCCATTTCGCCTGGACCATTTACAATGCAGCCCATGATTCCTATTTTGATTCCTTTCAGGTGTTGTGTCTTTTCGCGAATCTTCGCAGTGGTTTCCTGAAGGTCAAATAATGTTCTTCCACACGACGGACATGAAATGTATTCCGTTTTGGATATTCTGGTTCTTGTTGCCTGAAGTATTCCGAATGCGATTGAGTTCAGCTCTCTATTGGGAATTGGTGCATCAATCCAAATTCCATCTCCGAATCCATCGATGAAATGAATACCTGCATCTGAGCCGGAATAAAGTTGTACAGTTTCCAATTCGCTTGAAGCATAAGAAAAATGTAGAATCACAGGTAATTCAATTGTGTTTTCTATAAAATTATATTGAATTTTGCGAATTAGTTGAGTCTTCTGCTTTTCTGAACTCTCGATGAGAAATACTACATTTTCTTTTGGAAGAAGTTTATAGTTGATTTCTTCGTCTGCATTTAATCTGATAATTGTTCCTGTTGGTAAATCTGAAGTGTATTCTTCAAGGAGGCAAAGAGGGATGTGTTGGTTCTTTTTTTCTTTTTTCCAGGTATTCAAATCCTGAATAATCTGCAAGGTTCCGGGTAGTTCAAAATCTATAGAATGATTTCCGATATAAATGAAATCTGCAGCTTGATCGGTGAGGTTCCATTTGTCTAATTCAATAGAATATAAATATCCGAAAGCAAAAAGGTTGGCTGGAGTAATTGATTCCTTGTTCGCCAGATTTCCAATAACAACCGGTGTTTTGTGGTCTCCAATATTTCCAACCTGTTTTGTTTTTCTTCGGTTGTAATGGTAATAGTCGATTTGCTTCAGATTTTTGTTGTTGAAAGCGATAGGTGACTGAGTGGAGTCGAAGTCAAATTTCGCTGCTAGTTTTTGGGCAACCGGAATTTCAGCCTCGGGATCTTCTGTCAGTGAAACGCGAATAGTATCCCCAATTCCATCTTCCAAAAGTGCACCAATTCCAACCGCAGATTTGATTCTTCCGTCTTCACCATCACCAGCTTCGGTTACACCCAAATGCAAAGGATAGTTCATTCCTTGTTCACGCATGGTTGCAACCAACAAACGATAGGCCTGAACCATCACAAGCGTATTACTGGCTTTCATGGAAATTACAAGCTCATGGTAATCGTTTTTACGACAGATATGAATGAATTCCATAGCAGATTCCACCATCCCCTCCGGAGTATCTCCAAAACGACTTAAAATGCGATCTGAAAGCGATCCGTGATTGGTTCCAATGCGCATTGCCGTTCCATGTTCTTTGCAAAGCAACACCAGCGGTGTAAACTTCTCTTCTATGCGAATCAACTCGGCAGCATACGCATCATCTGTATAATCGATTTCTTCAAATTTCTTCTTATCAGCGTAGTTTCCTGGATTCACACGAACTTTTTCAATCAGCTTTGCAGCAACTTCAGCAGCGTTAGGTGTAAAGTGGATGTCGGCAACAAGTGGTGTATTGTATCCTCGTTTTACTAATTCTGCCTTGATTACTCCAAGATTTTCTGCTTCTTTTTTGCTTGGGGCCGTCAATCGAACCAACTCGCAACCTACGTCGATCATTCGGATGGATTGTTCCACGGAACCTTCAGTATCCATGGTGTCAGTTGTCGTCATCGACTGAATACGAATGGGATTTTGTCCGCCAATAGATGTGATTCCGACTTTCACTTCACGTGTTTCGAAACGTTTTCTGTTGAATAAATCTGGGCAAAACGGAAGTTTTTCAGTCGACATAAAAGATTGTTTACAACAAAATTACGGAATTATATTCCTGTTTCTTGTTTCCCGCGGAGGAACACAGAGGAACGCAGATGTTTTGATGATTAATTGTGAATTTATTGAGGGTTATATTTAATACTTCTGCGTCCTTCAGCGCCCGTCTGCGGGAGATTTTTTAACTTAGTAGCCATGACTTTAAACGACATTCTCACATTTTGCAATACGCTTCCGGCAACTGAGGAAACTTTCCCGTTTGATAAAACGACCTTGGTTTTCAAAGTGAAGAACAAGATGTATGCGCTTATCGACATCAATGAATCGAACACCATAAATTTGAAATGCGATCCGGAAAGGGCGGTTGACTTGCGCGAGCGTCACGAAGAAATTACTCCGGGCTGGCACATGAATAAAACACATTGGAACACCGTGAATCTTCGTGGAAACCTTAAGGAATCACTAATTCAAGAAATGATCGTAAATTCTTACGAACTTGTTGTGAAATCGTTACCAAAAAAATTGAGAGATGAGCTTAAGGGTTGATAAATATGTTTGGTTTGTGCGTTTGGCGAAAACAAGAACCACAGCTACAGAACAAATTCAGAAAGGAAGAATTAAGCTGAACAAGCAGAATGTGAAACCTTCGAAAGAAGTGAAAATTGGTGATACGGTTTCCATTGTAAAAAACAATGCAGAATTCAGCTATAAGATTAAAGACCTGCTCGATAGAAGAGTAGGAGCGAAACTAGTAACCGATTACCTTATCGATATTACTGACCCAATGGAGTTGGAAAAATTCAAAACATATCAGTCTGCGCAAAGTACTTACCGTGAATACGGAACTGGTCGTCCATCACGTAAAGACAGAGATCATATGGATTCTTTCTTTGAGTGGTTGGAAGATGAGGATAGTGAGGATTGATAACCCGTTTTTTACAGATAGTTGAGTAACTGAGAAAAAACGAAATCACCAGCCTCCTCCGCCTCCTCCGCCTCCTCCGCCGCCGGAGAATCCACCACCACTGGAAAATCCTCCGCCGCTACTGCCGCCGCTGGATGTTGCGCTTGGTGGAACAGACGCGGAAGAAATGCTTGAAGAAAGTGAGTCGAAGCTTGAAGCTGAAAACATTAGCGCACCGCCTGTTGCCATATACCAGCCAGCATGACTGTAGCCTGTTGTAAGTACATCCGATTCAAACTTGTTTTCCCAGTCTTTTGCCAGATCGAAAGCAATCGCGTAAGGAAGCATCTGCTCGAAATGTGTAAAATCCATTGTGGGTGGATTATGGAAATTGATCTGATCCTTTTCTGCATAGGAAATGTACATTTTCATTCCGGCAATGTGATCAAGAATTCTTCGTCCTTCTTTCGTTGGTTGTTCTAGTAAATAACCAAACAGTGCGGAAATACCGATTCCAAAAAATGCGAGTCCGGCAATGAACAATCCATGTCCGCCGAAAAAGTATTTAATTCCAAAGCTAAGAATGATTGCAACGGCTAAATAACCGTATTGTTTCATGCTTAACAGTGTATTGTACTTTCTGTATCTTTCACCATGAAACTCATGCATTTTTACTTTTAGCAATTCTAAACCGTTATCCAATCGGGTAGAGTAAGTTCCTTCAGTAAACGTGAATTGGCCTGAGTTTGACATTATTTTATTGAACACCAGCTGTTCGGTTTTAGACAGCGGTTTTTTCGTATCTTCTAGTTTCGTGAAGGTATATTTCTTTCGTCTACTGCCTTCATTATCATTTTTGATGCTCATCCAGCCTTTCACGGCTATGGATATTAATTCTGCAGTAAATGATGTTCCGTCTACCGAGCCGCGTTTCATGATGGCTCTTAATTCAGCTGGTGAAAAACCTTCCGGAGCTTCGTATTGAGGCATTATGGTTCCAGGTTTTGGGTCAACGCCATATTTTCTCCAAAGGATAAAACTTCTGAGAAACATAAAGAGCAGCACAAATCCGCAGAAAAGGCCCAATAAATGCGATTTTATCCAATACAACAATTCTTCCGCAGCAGTTGGATAGGTCAATTTGTTTTTATCCCATGAAGCAGCGAATGTAAGGTTCTCGCCACTGGCAAATGGAATTGTGTTTACAAAAAGAAGCTCATTGTCACTGATTTGCTTTGAGGTATAGTTGCTGTTGCTTTTTCCGTATCGCCCGGTATATGCCTTGAATTTATTGAATTTGATTCCAGCCGGGAGTTTAACGTGAGCTTTTAACGTATCAATCCAAAAATCCCAACCTGTTCCGTTGGCGTTCCAATAAATTTCATCCTGTTTCTTTAGAAAACGCAAAACATGGTTTACACGATATTTGAACTCGTAAGTATAGGAGCCGGTTGGAAGAATGATTGCCTCACTTCCAAAATAAATGCGTTTACCATTTTCACGGTTTTCAACTTTTAAATCTTCTGCTTGTCCATCGCGCTTCAAAGAAACGATTTCGAAATCAACTTCTGTGACTCCGCCTTGATATTCATAAAGCAGAGGAATGTCCCGATAAATACCATGTTTGATTAAAAAGCCATTCGCGTAAACCACAATTTTTTCTGTGATTTCCATACTGCAATCCTTTTTAATATCGAATGTGGCATCAAACAATAGGATGTGTTCATATTGTGCTACATCTGATTCATCTTGAGCGGTTAACGATGTGGAAGTAATAAAAATGAGGAAGAAGAGTAAAGCTGTTTTCATGTATAGCCGTTTTATTCTGCTGAAATATAAGGTTGCTGTTGATGTCCGGTTGCGAAACTGATCAACGAATACGGAAACTGTGCAACGCGGTTGTTGTAAACTTCAACGGTGCCATTATAAAATCGTCGAGAGGAGCGTAAATGATCTTCCACCTTTTTGATTTGGATCATTAGATCTTCAAAGGTCATATTGGCTTTCAGGTCGGGATGATTTTCTTTAATTACGCGGATTTTGCTTAAAATTTGCGGATAATTATCGCTTTCTTTCCAAATAGAGATGTCGCGACTTTCTGCAATTTTCTCCAAAATCCCAGCTTCGTAAGTGGCATAATGCTGGGTGATTTGAACCAGTTTCGGGATCAATTCAAAACGAAGCAATAACTGAGAATCAACATCGGCGTAGGCCGAATCGACCAGGTTTTTGGCAGTGATCAGTTTATTTCTTAGTACTACAAAAAGCACCAGAAGAAACAGAATTACTGCGATAATTATTCCCATCCAAATCATGCGGAAAAGTAGTGAAATAGTTTGATAGGCGGGACAAGTGAAAATTGATACACCTATGAATTAATTTTCAACCGGTAGAATAAAGCAAGTTTGAATAACCAACCGTCTTTAAAGTCTGAATTCAGCTGTGTTCGGTTATCGCCCGCATAAAACAGCGGCATGCCGAAATCCACCTTTTCCTCATAAATGCGGTAAGATCTTGCCAGGGAACGACCAAATGCGAGTTGAAAGTTCAACCCATTGTTAAAACCATACTGTAAATAGGCATAAAGATCATTGGTTGATTTTACCAAATAGCGGTTTTGTTCGTACTCAATAGGCGTGTTCATATGATAACTGCGGACCTGACCTTTGAAGCTGAAACCAATGCGCGTGTTTTTTGCTATAACATAATTGAGATCGAGATTTACAGGTAAGAGCGCTTTGAATTCCAACTTCTCCGTTGAATTCTGGTAATAAATGCCCAATAATGGAACGATAAAAGGTCCGAATAGATCAGCATTAACGTAAGCACCAAACTTGTAATTCAGATGGGTTGATTTGGAGTATTGCATTAAAGCACAAGCTCCTATTTGAAAATCCTGATTTGATATTGTTTTCAGATCGCTCGAAAGTTTGGGAAGCAATACGTAAGTTCCACTCCAGTTCGCATTGTGTTTAATATTTGCTCCAAGTTTCAGCGTGGTTCCGAAGATTGTTTCTACTTTTCTACCCGGATTAAACGAAGCCGTATTGGATTCATAATTCAGCCCGGTTAAGAATGTAAACTGATCATTCAGTTTGATTGGGACTGTTGTTTCTCCGTTCATTTCCTGAAGTGTGGTTCCAGTCGAGTTATTTTTAAAAGGATTTGACGGCGTAATTGAATAATCGAACTTCAGGAGGTCAATATAATTTTGCGCATTAACAGAGCTGCAATTGATCAATAAAAGGAAGATCAGGTATGTTTTTTTCATTTAAGCTTGAAATACAACAATTTACCGAAAATAGAATTTTGTTTCCAGAAATGGTGAAGGAAATGAAATTATGTGGAAGAATGATTGTTAGCTCAGTTCAATCAAAACCTTCTCAACCCTTTTCTGAAAGTCTTTCGAATAGTTGTCCTTCTGATCTTCCAAACAAAGTCGCATTTCAGATTTAAGTTCCGGATATTTCTTTGTCAATTCAAACAACACAAAAATAGCTCTCGACTTAATGGTTACATTTATTTCTGGTGATAATATCCAGTGGAATAGTATCTCGATCACCTCGGCTTCATTTTCTTCCGGAACACCTGCAAATCGCCAATAGTTGGCAAAAGATTGAAGATAAACCGGATTCGCATTTTCGCAAAAACGCAATAAGAAAGGAAGTTCAGTAAACAATTTGTCGGGATATGTCATTCCCAATTCACTTAATAACCACAAAAAACGGGTGGCAATTTTCTTGTCACACTTCAGTAAATCTGCAAGTTCGGCAAGTGAAATGTTGTTCTCTAGAATTGTCGTTATCCAGATTTTGCGCTGTTCTAACGTGCTAGATGGAAGAGATAATTGAAGTTCACTATAGAACGCTGAATTTGAGAATGATCCATTCATTTGGAGATGAGAAAATACGCTTTATACTACAAAATAAAGTCTATTGTCTTTTGTCAAGCGTCAATTATTTATGGTCGTCGAGCGGAGTCGAGACGCACTTATCACACCCCTGATTCTTCTTCGAAAACCAAGTTCTGTAAAAACGATAGCTCATAAAGCCCACCGCCGCAACAACTAATATGACAACCAGCGTAACCTGCATTTAACTTAGTAACTGATACGTTAACAATGCTCCAAGATACGCCATTGCGCCCATATATCCTAGTTGGATGAGCGGCCATTTCCAGCTTTTTGTTTCACGTTTTACAACCGCTAAAGTTGCCATACATTGCATTGCAAATGCGTAAAAAACCATTAGCGACATTCCGCTGGCAAAGGTGAAAATTGATTTTCCATTCGGATATTCCTGAGCCCGCATCTTTTCAATCAATGGTTGCTGATTGTCGTCTTCCTGATGAACAGAATAAATCGTAGAAAGTGATCCAACAAACACTTCTCGTGCTGCAAATGAGGTGAGCAAAGCAATTCCCATTTTCCAGTCGTAACCCAGCGGTTTGATAACTGGTTCAATGGCGTGACCTAACATTCCAATATAGCTTGCTTCCAGTTTTGCGGATGCTACGGCTTCTTGCTGAAGATCCTCACTTTGGTTTTTGGTTAATGCTAACGCGTTTTTTTCAGCGGTTTCTAAACTATTTCCCGGACCAAATGTTGACAGTGCCCAAAGAATGATGGAAATAGCAACAATGATTTTTCCTGCATCGAAAAGAAAGGTTTTGCCTTTTTTGTAAACGTCAAGGAGCACATTTCCCCAGCGCGGCGATTTGTAGTCGGGCAACTCCAGCAAGAAAATACTCAGCTCTTTACTCTTCAGAATTTTCTTCAGAACAAATGCGACCAATAGTGCTGCAGCCAATCCAAGGGCGTACATTCCAAAAAGCACCAAGCCTTGAAGATTGAATATTCCGCCAACAGTTTTGTTAGGGATGATCAAAGCAATAAGTAACGTATAAACCGGGATTCTTGCCGAGCAACTCATCAATGGCGAAACCATAATGGTTGTGATTCTCTCTTTCCATGATGAAATCGTTCTCGCAGCCATAATACCAGGAATGGCACACGCAGCACTTGAAATTAACGGAACAACACTTTTTCCATTTAAACCAAAGGGGCGAACCAATTTGTCCATAATGAATACCACACGTGACATGTATCCCGTTTCTTCCAAAATTCCGAGCAAGAAGAAGAGCAAAATGATTTGTGGAAGGAAGATAACAACGCCTCCAATTCCTGCAATTAATCCGTCTGTAAGCAAATCAGTGAATAAGCCTGCAGGCATTATTTCATGCATCCAGGATGTTAGGTTTGAGAAGCCGGCGTCGATCCAGTCCATTGGATAAGCGGCCAGCGTAAATACCGATTGAAAAATGATCAGCAGTAAGGCAAAGAAGAATAAATATCCAAAAACCGGGTGAATCAACCAACGATCTATCTTCCTGCTAAAGTTGATAACATCAGGTTGCTTTCGGATAACCTCCGCACAAATTGCTTTAATTTTGCGGAATTTGTTTTCTGTGTCGGTTGATTGAGCTTCTAAATCGTTAATCGAAATTGGCGGTTTTTCACTTTCTGAATTCGGTTGATCATGTGTGGAAATGAAGTCTTTTAACTCTGGGATTCCAGTTCCAATTCGGGCATTACAGCGTACAATTTTTGCGTTTGGGAAGTAAGAATTCAGTTTTTGATCGTCAATGGTCAACTTCTTTTTGTGTGCAACATCTGTCATGTTTAGCACCAAAATCGTAGGAATTCCTAATTCGTAAACCTGTGAGCAAAGCAGAAGATTTCGTTCCAGATTCGTAGCATCGATTACCACAACAGCTAGTTCTGGATAATCCTTGTGATTTTTGTCGGAAAGAATATTGTAAACTACTTCTTCGTCTTTGGATCGCGGATAAATAGAGTACGTTCCTGGTAAATCAATGATCTCAATGTCAACGTTATTGTGATGAAGCTTTCCTACAGATTTATCAATGGTAACACCCGGAAAATTTCCAACTTTCTGGTTCAAACCGGTTAGTCGATTAAACAAGGAACTTTTTCCTGTATTCGGATTACCGAAGAGTGCTACTTTTCTCATTCTACATTAACTAAAGCGGCTTCGTCTTTGCGCATGGAAAGCACGTAATCTCCAACTTCAACAGCAATTGGATCGCCGAATGGTGCTTTAAAAAGAACCTTGATTTCCTGATTTTCGACCAAACCCATTTCAAGCAATTTGGGTTTCAACTCGGAAGATTGAATTCCAATTACTCGGGTAATATCACCTGGTTTTAAATCGGATAGCTTTTTCATTTATCGATTGTGAGGAAATCGGTTCTGCCGTATTTGGCAGAGAGGCGCAAATTTAGGTAAAAGTCAGCTTTAAAAACTACCTCGAAAACGGTATTCATTCTGAAAGCGTCGATTATCACTTTTTTGGAAGATGACTGAGCTCCGGTCATCGAATGCTTGCGCTAAAGCTTCAGCATAGGCGCAGCGGAGTCGAGATGTTAGTCTTTTAAATCATCTAAGATCTTCTGAACGTCACTTTCTGTGGTTGCAAGCTTTTGTTTACAGAATGCAATTAATTCTGCAGCGCGTTTTACTTTTTCAGAAAGCACATCCACACCAATTTCACCATCTTCAATGTCGGAAATGATTGCTTCAAGTTCTTTGTATGCCTCTTCGTATGTCAGTTGTTTTTCTTTCACCCTTCGAATTTACGAATTTTAGTTTTGTTATAGTTCTCTCCTTACTGGCGACTGAGGCTCTCGAAGTCGCCAGTAAAATGGAGAAGATATTTAAACCTGTTTACGGATGCAAGTAATATTCCATGCTTAGAATAACATCGTTAAACATCGTTGCGTCGAGTTTTTTTACCCCATTGCAATCATAGCATTCTAAAAAAGGATTTTGTGCTGGTGTAATAGCAAGTTGCCAATTATCCACTGGAGATTTAACCTTCTTCAAATCAGCTCCAAACAAATGCTCTGCAAAAGGTGTTAGAGGATTTTGGGCATCGTGATTTTTCACGTTTGTTCGAAGAGGAGCATTATTTGTGCTATTGCTGAACGGCTTGATGTCTTGGTTACACTGAAATGAACTAGTTACTTTCTTTGTATATAGAACAATTACGTATAAGTTTTGTTCCTTTTGTCCACTGATGTTTACGTTAAAACCAGAAAGTTTATCTGTCGTTGTTTCTCCAAGAAGCTTACCATCTTGATCCAAAACCAGGCATTGCGCATTTTCATCTTGCTTCTCATAAGAAACAGTGTCGAAAGACCCATTCGATTTTTTCTTCAATTGGTTCATTGAAAACGCCAACTTTTTATTGGAATCGATGCTTGTTTTAGTGAACGTAGTTGTGGGAAGAATCATTTTTTCGTTTTTCGAAACAAAGACTTCCAAAGAGTAGTCATTCAATACCCCGCCAGTAGTTTCACGAATAATAACAATCTGTTTTCCTTGTTTTTTGAACTCAATTTTACCAAAATCATGTGTGTCGTTCGAAGCAGCGTTTCTGCTCAATTGAACAGATGGATCTTCCTGAGCGAAAATTACGATTTCTTTGTTTTTTACATTTGACAAAGTAATGTTTAACACCATGTTTTTTCCTTCTAAGAACACTTGAGGAGTTTCACTAATCACTTCCAGCTTGACGTTTTTGGTACAGAAAAATTTAGAAACACTAATTGACGAAAAGCGCGTGAAACCAACATCAATTTTTGATGGAATGAATCGTAAAGAAAGTTCATTGAGTTTTCCGATACGTTTGTTCAGTGCTAACATTTCAGGGGAGATTGGAAGACCAATTTTTCCTGAACGCTGGAAATCAAATAGAGCATCTGGAAATTCGCGTTGTGCAGAGAACGTATTGGTTACGAGTGTCTCTTCTGTGCGTACGGCGTTTTCAATTTCATTTTTCAGTTCGGTAGAGTAGTAACCTGTTAGGTAGAATGTTAGCACCATGTCGGCCATCGATCCTGGAACTACTTCATTCTCAGTCATACTCATATCTAGCATCCATCCACCTGCTGCGGGACAATCTTCGAACGCTGCTTTTTGTTGCGCACTAAACGATTGGAAATAACTACTTTCTTCACTCGCTGAAAGTCCAGAGTAAATACTTGTTTCCACCGAGCTAAGTAATGTTTTAACCGGGAAAAGTGTTTCTGCATTTGAGATCCAAGCTGGTGTTCCATATCCGCCGAAATTATTGATTACATTTTCACCACTTCCATCATCGTAAGCAGGTGTGGTTTGAGTACGAAGCAGGCCAGATCCCAAAAAGCTCAATTCTACATTGAAACGCGTTGGATTTGTGATTACAAACGGCTGCACTTCGATTGCGGCTACTTTCATCTGGTACAATCCCGGGAATCTTTTTTCGAGATAAGCTAAAGTTACTGGAACCAGACTTTGTCCGTTTTCGCGCAGATCTTGTAAAGCCTGAGGGAAATCACGTGCCATAGAAATCACACACTTTACTTGCTGTTGTTTTTCTCTTTGGTTAACGATGAGGTGATTTTCCAAATAGTCAAGATCCGCCTTTAAGTAGTCGGCTCCCAACATGCTTCCTAATTCGTCATTATCGTAATCAAATCGGATGACATCAACTTTTTTGTCAACCATAAATTCATAAGCCTGCTCCGCAAGAAAAGAAATTTCAATTGCACGTCTGAAATAGATGTTTGAAATTTCGCGAATTTGGTGTGCCAATCTAAACCATAGTTCAGCATTTGTTAAACGATTTCTCAGGTATTCGTAATTGTCTTTTGCAAACTCCAGTCGCATCATAGCAGATTGGGCCTGTAGATTAGCTATCTTGAGACTTTGTTCAGCTGATTCCAATTGTTCTTTCGAAACATCTTCTGCCTTAGTGGCCTCACTTATTGCCAAATCAAGGTTTTTCTGCTCCATATCACGTTGAGCAGATTCCTTAAATAGTTGTGCTAGTTGAGTTATTGCTCCTGCTCCTGTAGCACTTGCTCCCATAAATGCGCCTACGGATGAACCCACCCCTGGATTAACGGCTGTTCCCGCAACACCTCCCGCAATCGCTCCAGCGATGGCAGGTATAGCGCTGACCACACTGTACACTCCGACAACAAAGTCAGCAGCATCAGCAGTTTTGTCATAATCATCAAAATTTTGCTTCCTTTTGGAAGCATTGTCTATCTGAAGTAGTGCTAATTCGTTGCTTTCCTGAGCTGTTTCTACTTCATTAAGACTCAAATCTACCCTTGCATTTTCGATGGTGACATTCATACGCTCCATGGAAAGGGCCTGTCCAGCGCTCATTTCCTGTAATTCTTCCCTTTCGGCATTGGAAATAAAATTCAGGTAATCACGTTGCAGATTCTTTGTTTGATCAGTATAATAGCGTGCACGGTCGAGTAAAAAGCTGAATTTCCAGGGTGGGAGAAAATTGTCTTTGTAACCCAAATAATTGAAATCATTCTTTATTTGAAGTAACCTGCTTTTCGCCTGCATGATCAGGGAATAAATTAGAGGATTGGCGCATGTACCATTTTCATTTGTCAGGTTTATTTTTATCTGGTTTTTCCATGGAAAATCTTTTTTTGGCACAAGAGCCAGTCTATTTGCTTCCGTTGCTGCAATTTGTAACGATCGCATTTCCTTAGCCCGCATTAAATTTGCTTTTCTGTCATCAAGTCGGTTACCAGTGTTTTTGGTTAATGGAAAATCATCGATCGTTTTTTGAACGTACTCGGCATACTTCGGAAAATCACTAAATGCCAACACGGCACTTTCATAAGTTGTTTTTGCAACTAAACCTTTTGGATTGGTTGTTGAGTCAATAAGATTTTTGAGAACAGTCCCTGATTTATATTCTTTTTCTGCCTTTTCAATTAAGATTTGTGACTGTAAAATGGCAAGAAATGGTTTTTCCATTGCTTGGTTCAGGAATTTAAACTGGTTATCTAGTGTCTTTAAGCGATCAATTTCTGTTAAAGCGTTTTCATATTGTTTTGAAAAACGATATGCTTCTATTTTAGAAAAGGGAATAAAAATATAAGCTAAACAAAACAATTGGAAATCGAAAAACGACACACGTTGTCTAAAGGCTATTTTTTCATCCTCAGTCAAAGCATTGAAATCACTGATGGTTTGTTTTGTGAACCAGCTTTCTCCCAAAAACTCATCGGTTCCTACATTCGCTTTCAAAGGTTTTTGACCTGGTGTATATCGAGAGATGGGCTCTAACCAATCCATATAATGCAATGAATCGAGATCGATAAAAGCATTGCGATCATCTTTTTTTCTTGAAAAGGGAGAGCTAGTTGGTCTGTTTTTTTTTGTATACTCTTCAAGTACTTTTTGCAGATCAAAAAGTAAAGGATCGGTTGGTTTATTACCGTTTACGGGATTTCTTCGTTCTGCTACACGCGCCAATCTGGCGTTTTCTGATTTTGTTGTGTTGAAGATACAGCGCAAAATACCCAAAGCCGAATCCTGAGCGGCATTCAGTTTTATGAGAGCGGAAGAAAACCGTTGTTTGTGTAATTCATCTAATGCAACAGACCAATTTTTATGCGCATTGTAAAGCACATTTAGAATATGTGTTGGATTTCCTTTTACAGCGGAATCGGTGGCAATATACTTTTTAAGCTCCTCTAATTTGGTTTCGTTGAGTAAACTGTAATGATAGAGATAGAAATTCTCCGGAAACTTTACCGATATAGTATCAGTAAATGGTTTTGGGATGTTTTCTTCACGATTTCGATCAGCTATAAGGTCTCCAATGGGATCTTCATCAAACGGTCGACCTCCAGGAGGAAAAATATCTCCACGTCCTGGTTTTGTGGGCTTATCCAAATCCGGGAATCCGGGAAGACCTTGATTACCATGATCGGGAAAGGGAAAATCGGGACCACCGGGATTACCAATTCCGCCAAAATCATTGTGGGGATCAAGTCTTTTCCTCAAAGTCATTTCATGAAAACTAGTTGGATCGATCGGAATCTGATCCAGTGTTTTCTTTGCTAAAGCATTGTTGCCGTCAATTAAAGCATAATGAGCTAAAGCACGACTTAGTTTACGATCAGCTTTGTTTACTGCTAACGATGATGATAATTCCTTTACTAACACGGCGGGTTTCTTCCCGTTCTCAAAATCCATTTTTGCCTTGAAAACAATAAGATCAGGCGATATCGGGAAATCTTCGATTCCATTAACCGTTTTCGTATGACTTTCAAAAATGCGTTGGAGCGTTTCTTCTGCAAACGTCGTTTCTGCAATTTCCTGAGCAGTTACAATTGCTACAACACTTGTTTTGATTTTCTCATTCAGTGCTAGCTGGTAGTTGTTTTTGAAGTCTGCTTTACCCAATTTGAGTATAGAGAAGTTTTTATAACCTTCACTTAAATTCGCCAACACAGCATTACTGATCTTTTCCTTCTTTTGAAGAGCCGACAAAATGGTTTCCTTAATTGCCTTGTCCGGAACAATTTGCGCGTTCGAAAAATCAGAAAATTCCTTTATCCAGGATGTCAACTGCGCAGCTGTAAGCGCTTTCTTGGCCTTTACGCTGTCTTTAATAAGATTGGGTGTTTTCATAGTGTTTATCTAAATGTGTTTAAAATTTAATTGCTAATTCCTATGTGGAAAAAGAGGAAATCCACCGTCCCGCCAAAGTGAGATTGGTTTTCATCATCAATCGATGTGCTTACGGTTGCACCAAGTCCCTCACCAAGACTTGCTCCAATTTCAACTTCTGTTCCTAAGATCGGAATCCTAGTAATATTACCACCAATAGCAGTTACTTGGGCCCCAATCCCTGCTTTGAATTCGTTTGGAGAATTGTCCCAATAGGCTTCAGCATTGGCTGTAAAATTGTCCACACCTACATGTTTTCCCTCGGCGTGGAATAATGCGAAAGATCCTTTAGCTCCTAAAAAACCATTTGGATCACTCCCAGTTTTTATTTCTAATCGGGAAACCTTAGCGAGATTATCACCGTTTTTCTGAGAGAAACCAAAAACACACTCTCCATTGCTGCAACCAAAACGGTTGTCATTAACTATGGAACTTTCGCCAGTACCTTCTTTATGTGGTGTAGAGGATGTGGTTGGTATGTCAATATCTTCATCAAAAAATGTCTGTTCCGGAATTACTGTGTCCCAGTCCATTAACACTTCCATGATCCAACCCGTTTTTCCTTCTGACGCACCACTCAAAATTTTAACTTCTCTCCATTTATATGTTGGATCGGTTTTGTTAAAAGATTTGTCTTCACCTTCATTAATAATCATCACTTGGTCATTCTCTGCTAATCGAATGTTGTCAGGATTCTCCCAATCTACAGGGTTGTCAGTTAGAATAGTGTTTTTGGTGTTGATTGCTCCAACTGTAACTACATCAGTGTCATTTCCATCAGGCGCAAATCCCATCCTATCAATCAAATTCATAGGATTTCCTTTCACAAACTGATACAAATTCATCCCGCCTGCCGCGCCAATTGGATCACAATTTACCCAGCGTGCCGCCCATGACATGTAATAACGGGCGCCATAATAATACATGCCGCTTTCTTCATCACGCTCTTTTCCGCTGTATCTGTAGCGTTTTTTGGCATGGCTTCCAAAGGAGGTTTCGCCATATGGATAGTATTCTTCCTGCGATATCTTGGTGCTTCCACTGGAATCGTTCCCACCGATACAAATGCTGCTGCTGCCCAAATGATCGCCCAAATGATATTGAACTGCGGGTTTGTTGTCTCCCATGGAATCACCAACACGTGAAAGTGCTATTCTGCTTTTGTCGTCCATTACGTGCAGGTGATTGTTTTCTTTATTCTGCGTTACATCGATCGTATGCTCGAACAGCCCATCGATAGTAATTGTAATAACAGTATTTGTTCCCTTTTTTACCTTTTTCACCACACGATTCCCTCCTGCGTCGTAATAATAATTGGCTTCTACGCTGTTGTTGCCGTTGTTGTCGTGTATTACAAACGAGCTCATTCGGTCACTATGATCCCAGCTCATTCTGCGAGATAAACCTTCATCTGTAAGGTTTCCATTCGCATCGTAAATGTATTTCACAACTGTTCCGGAATAATCAACTTCTTTCATTCGATTATTACTGGCCTCATTGGTAAAGGTTCGAACGCTTTGTGTGCTGCCCTGTAGATGCTTTAAGGTTATAAAATTCCCCATTTCATCGTAACTGTATTTTTCTGAATACAATTTGGCGACAGTTGGATCAGAAGATTTGGGAAGACCCATAACATCTGCCATTGGATTTTGCTGGTCAGTTTCTCTTCCCGATGAACTGATTAATTGATAAAGCGCATCGTATTCAAACAATCGGTCGAGCTTATTCAAATCATTAGAAACACCGCTTTCGTTCTCACGGTGATGAATTCCTGTAATGTTTCCAACAAGGTCATAATCATAAGCAATGTCCTGATGAACAGATCCGTTGGGCTTGAACTCAAACGGATTGGGAGATATATACGATTCGGTTCTAAGACGCTTCAGTCTAAAATTATCTTCGTCATACGCGTAACGTGTTACGATCTTATTTCCATAGGCAATCAATAGCCGTTGGTTTTTCGCATTGTATGCCAGGTGATCAACAAACACATTGTTGTCCAGTAAGATTTGTCTTAGTTTACCTGAAGGATTGTATTCCGTCTTTAACAGAGCACGATGGTTATTTACATCGGCTGGATAAAGGAATGCTGAAATGCGATTTAATGCATCATAGCTATAAGTCGATTGATAGGTTTTGGGATCTAAATTGCCTTCGTTGAGGGTCGACCAATCAATCGCCGAATCGAGGTGTTGCTGCTGAAAAATTTGGCGACTCTTCTCAAGCAGGTTGTTTTTAAAATCATAGCTCGAGTAGGTTGTCAATCCGGCTTCGTCAAAACACTTGAAGGGTTTTCCTTTTAAGTTGTTGTTTGCGGTTATTGTTGAAGATAAAGTCGGATCATCTCCGTAAATGATTTTTTCGATGAGACGAAGCGAATTGAAGCTTTGATCGTTTCTTGCCCAGGTTTGTGCCAACCTGCTCAACTTGTCATATTCCTTTAAAATGGCACTTCCTTTATCATCTTGATACTCAATAATGTTTCCTTGACTATCGTATACTTTTGTTCGCTTACCACCATCAATACTATCAATTCGCAAAATTCGGTTAAGTAAGTCAAACTGATAAGTGAATGCGACTCTATTCTTAGTGTCTGTAGTTTTTATGAGGTTTCCTCTAACATCATAAGCGTTTTTAGTGATCAGCCAATCGGCAGATTGATTTTGTCCGTTACGGTTAATCAATGCTGTTTTTCGTCCAAATGCGTCTAAAATAGTGCTTGACGGTGTGTTTTTATGGTTAGCGGAATCCAGATCGTTGGCATCATATAAAAAATGTTCCCAGGCAGACGGTTCGAAATTTTCGGGTTTTGAAAGATCAGAAATCGTTCCATATACGTTTAAGGATTGAGAGCCATCCGGCATAAGTATTCGTTGCTCTCTACCTAATGCATCGTAGTACAATTCAACGTGTTTTCCAAAAAAGGCATCATCCATAAAATCGAAATCATCATGAAAGAAGGGCTCGTACTTTTCAACTGGTAAACCTTTGTTGTTAAACTTGGTCCAACCAGAAACAACAGTTCTTGTTTTACCAGCTGGGCTTACAATTCCAATTGCTGATTGATTTGCTCCACCTTGATTTTTATTTAAACCGTTATCATCCCCCAGATTTCCAAAGAGTACATTATCTGCTTGCGCTATCTGTTGTATAACTCTTCCAAAACCATCTGAATATTCCGTCATTTTGATGGTGTCATCTGCTGTGTTTGGAGTTAATGAATGGTTGATGCGACTTACGGTACTTATTGAAGCCGGCAGTTTTGCTTGAGCATCATATTTGAAATTATAACTAAATGAAAGATCTGGTTTGCTTACCGTTCCTCCTTGCGTTGCATCATGATTTTCTCTCCATATTTTTAGTGGAAGTCCCGCTGAGTTATATGTGATGTTCGTCTTGTTCTTGTTAAGATCAATAGCCGTTTTTGGTGCGAAAAATTGGTAAGAATTGACAGCTAGCGTTTCGTTTCCAATAGCGTCCACAACCTTTGTGGGAAGCAAATCAAATTTATCATAATCAATTTTTGTCTCGTTTCCTTTTGAGTCCTTGAACGAAAGAAGTAATCCTTTGAAAAACTGATTGCCCGCTTGTTGAAATGCAAATTGATACTGTTCTGTCTGAACATAGTATCCTGTTTTATGTGGTATTGTGTTTTTAAGAGTGTACCCACTGTTTTTTCCAAAATTTACCGGTGTTTTGGAGATGGAAGGGGCAGAGCCATCCAGATAGACAGGCCTTCTGTCTGCAGAAAAGCCATTTCTATAAGCTGAATTTAACTCAACATCGGAGAAAGCGAGCACTTCGCTTCTCACCAGACAGCCGAAGGTTCCAATTTGTTTAAAAGGTAATCCTAGAAAAGCATGTCCATCGAAATAATTGAGCTGATGAAATGCCAATTTTGTTTCTGATGGCAGCAGTTTACTAAAAACAACCTGATGAATTTGCTCTGCCTGAATCAATTGATCTTTCAAAATCTGTGAAAGATTGTTCGAATCGGTCTCAAAATAACTAGCTGTTGTATCGAGGTAATCGAATTTAGTTACTTCACAAATGCGGTCATGTATAAACGTGTTGGCAGAAATGTTATTGGAGTAAGTTGTTTTGGTGTGTGAACTCAAAATTTTGTTTTCATTCAGATCTTCATTGTAGTTTTTCCCTATCGTGTTGATCCGTTTAGAAAGTCTTCTGGGCATTGCAACAACGGTGCTTGTTTGAGGATGACCGAGTTCATTGTATTCGCCTGTAAAGGTAAATTGTGTTTTTGGGTCTTCACCGCGTTCCCATGTAGTGGTTCGTTGAGCAATGGGAAAGGTAAATACAACGGGTTTTTCAGAACTTTCTGAAGGAATTTGCTCTATGCGTTGAGAATATTGAAACTCTTGAACAACTACTGGTTTGTTGGATCGTTCTATTTCATCGTGAACAAATGATTCGGTTCTAATCGGTTTTGAACTTAAAGCTCTCAACGTATCCCGATAATGTGTTGGTTGAGACAATTTGGCTAGTTCCGATATCGTATCTGCTGAAGTTTCAAAAACGGGTTGATCGAATACATTGAACTCATCGAGATAATCAATGGTTTCCCAACTTCCCTTTGTGTTTCTGACAGGTCCAAGATGAAACCATGTTTTTAGAGAACTAGGTGGTGAAAAGTGTTTTTCTTCAATCGAATTAAAACCAATTTCGTTTAGAAAAAGACTGAGCGAATTGTTGTCATCAAAGGTTTCAGTATCAAATTGTTCTACCATTCCGAAACCTCTGAACTCTCTTTCTTCACCATCCCAATGTCCGTGATGGTAACTATAGCTAGTTGTTGTTTTTGATTTTGAAACTTGATCAATAGTCTCTGTTTTCTTGACAACATCCACCGGAATAGGCAAATGTGTTTTCCATTTTAATCCCTCGAGCTTATCGTTAATAAACTCTTTAGTAGAAGTGGAATATTCGATTCTTGTGATAGCACCTAAGTGATTGTTTACTTCGTTTAGCAAGTAAGGCTTAAACCCTTTTGTCAAGTCTAAAAAATAGTAATTCGAACTATTCTGTTGCCGTTTGTTACTGCTGAAAAGAATCCCGCTGGTTCCGTTTCCAAATAAATCAACTATTCGAATGTCATCGCCAGATGAGAATAGAGGAGTTCCGGTGATAATAATTTCCTCACTCCATGTTTTACCACCTTGATTAATGTATAGTCTGATCTTCTGATTTTCAATAATGACTAAATCTGCCAATCCATCACCATCAAGATCTCCAATGAGCATCCGGTTCAATTCAAGAAGAGTTGGCAGTTTTAACAAGCCAGCCATCCTAACCTTTTCGCCCCAATTTCCATAACCTTTATTTGGCCAATAGGAAATGGAGTTACCATCGGTAAAAACGAGGTCTTGCATTCCGTCACCCGTCATGTCTGCAAAAGAAATTCTTGGGTCGGATAAATTTACATTGGGGAAAGTTGAAAGATTTTCTCGTTGTTTCGTTACTGTTTTTTTCCAGGCTTTTTCTGCCACTTCGTCGTTGAAAACATAGGTGAAATTTTGCCCTGAATGGACGATGTCTGTGATTCCATTTCCAGTGAGATCAACCAACTTCGTATTGGAGTCATTTATATTAACATTCGGAGATTGCTTGTAATGAGTAAAGGATTGAAGATCCCATTCACCATCATGCTCAAGGGAAAAATACCCGGCGTTGACTCCTAGCTGTAAAATGTCTGCACGACCATCTCCGTTAGCATCAAGAAAAGCGAAATGACCTTTCTCCATGGAAACATTCGGCGACCTTTTCATTATACGTTCCGTTCCAAAGGTTCCGTCTCCGTTATTTTTGAAACAGGAAATTTGCCCATTTATCGAAACAATATCTGGTAGTCCATTACCATCCAGATCTAAAAGGTTTAACCTTTCGGATAGTAATGATTCTGCTGGAAGTGATCCTTTGATAGGTGTAATTGTTGGTGAGGAAGGATCAAAACCCGTGTACTTGAATTCGATCGGTGCTAATTCAATAACTTCTGCTTGTGTAGTTTCATCAAATCCAATGATTTGAACTTTCGTTAGAAGACTGCTTTTGTTAAGTGATGTGTTGTCATACTCGAATCGATACTTTTTTACGAGTAGTGCATTGTCAACATTACTTGTTACAATGATGTGCTTAATACGTTTACTCAATCTGATTTCAAATCCACTTCTGAAATTCGATGTAATATCTGGGCGATCCTCGTATTCGAATTGTACGGAAACCAGAAATTCTTCTTTCCCGGATTTTATGTAGTTGATATAATCAATTTGCTGTATGTGACTTTCTGTATATCTGCCGTCGCAAGAATTAGCGAAATCGACGTAGGAATAGTTGATTTTATTTCCTAATGGGTCAGTGGTTTGTGTTATGCGCCAGGCAAACTTCTGCGCTGAGTTTTGACCGTTGGATAGTATAGAAGTATCATTTTCAGGGGAATTCGGGCTTCCATATGTTGATACAAGACCATTTTGATTTTTGACTTTCCAGTAGGAATCTTTTTCGTTGTTTTCAAAAGTAATATGGGCAAACGAACCTTCTGTTCGGGGACGAAATTGTCCAAAAATCGAATTGTCATCAGTAGTCCTTACCAAATCCTCAAATCCGGAGAGAACAAAAATGTCATTGCAGTCATTATAAGTGGGAATTCCTTTCGATGTTTTACGACGAACTTCGGGCATTTGCAAAGACCAACCCAAGCCTGCTATTCCATTTGGGTTTCCGGTGCTGTATTGTAATGTTAATTCAGGTTGAAATTTATTACGGCCATCCGGAATTGAAATAGGAATGTTGAAATTCCCGGTTCCTGTGTGAAGATCTGCTGAAAATTTCTCTCCAATACCTGTAATTGCACCCCCACCTTTGGGCAGAGAAATAAAGTCGTTTTTCAAAGAGGAATTTGTACTCATAGAAAAGTGGTTTAAACAAATCGAACAGTCTAAATATAAACTTTTAATCGATTTGCGTCAGGTAACAAGTTAATTATTAATGCTTTTAGAATAATTTCTTCACCTCCGCTTCTATTTCCTGCGCATCCGTAATAATCTTTAAAACATCTTTTGTCTTGGCCTTGTTCCTTTCGGATAACACACCTTTTGAATTGCTTACAATGGCATACCCACGTTTCAATACATTTTTGGGATCAAGCAATTTAACTGAATTTTCTTTTCGTTCCAAATGGGCATTCTGACGTGAAAGTTGTTGCTCAATAGAAAAACGTAATTGATTACGTTCTTTTGATAGATTCATGGAATATTCCTGCAAAAGCGTTGTAGATTTAAGCGAGATCTGATCTTTCAATCGCAGTTGCTTGTTTCTTCGCTGTTCCAGATAGGAACCAACCAATGGTTTTATCATTTGTCGTTTCCCATTTACTTCGGCAACCGTTTTATCCAAATACCGGCGTGTATGCATCGAGAAGTCTTTGGTTTGTTGTTCGAGTAAATGACGTTCTGATTTTTGTGCAACGGATGTCACTTCCCTGAATCGGTTGACGTTTGCCCGAAAATCATTCTTGTGATTAGACAACACGTTTTCGATGAGCTGTGGAAGATAGGCTTGCGACTTTTCGATTTCGTTGTACAAAGCCTCATAAATTCCAAGGAAGAAATAAGCAGTATCTGAAGGTGTAATTCCGTTTCTAAAAGCCACCATTTCACAAACAGTCAGGTTGGTGCTATGTCCAATTCCGGTAAAAACGGGAAGCGGAAAGGTGGCAACCGCTTTTGAAAGTTCGTAATTGTTGTAGCAGTGCATCCCAATTTCTCCGCCACCACCTCTAATGATCACTACAGCATCAAAATGTTGTTTTACTTTTTCGATTTTCTGAAGCGCAGTTTGAATAGATTTGATTGCAGCATCACCCTGTAAAGTGGCTTCAAACAAAAAAGTGTCGAAGTGGAATTTTTCCGGTAAACTGTTCAGTAAATTGATGAAATCAGAATATCCTTTGCTGTCGCCTTGAGAAACAATGGCCAAACGCTTAGGAACCAGTGGCAATTCGCGTGTTTGATTTTTATTCAGCAATCCTTCTTTATGCAACCGTTCAATGGTGATTTGTCGTTCTCGCTGTAAAGCCCCTAAAGCGTAATTGGGATCAATATCAATGATTTCTAATCCAATGTTGTAAATCGGATGGTAAACAATTCTTACCTGGAACAGCAATTCCATTCCGTCCTGAAGCTGTTCCTTCACCACATCAAAAAAGCGTTGACGAATTCTGTCGTAGTTGGTTTTCCAAAGTGTTGCACGCATTTCAACAACAATGTTGTCGTTTTCGCGCTGCACCAATTCAGGATAACAATGCCCTTTTCGCGTTGCGTTCAGCTTATACATTTCCGCTGTCACCCAGTAGGTGCGCGAGTAACGTTCACTAATCGTTTTCTGAATAGAATCGGCTACTTGCTTTAACGTAAAATGCTGTGGAGTTTCCATTAGTTTAAAATTACGACAATCAAAATCAACACAACAATTGAAAATTGAAAATGTACAATTCAAAAGCTATTTTGTTTATGTTTTCTATGTGAAACAACTATGTGACTATGTGTTTATATTAATGTCTAAATTCGTTGTATATGAAAGTACTCTTTATTGATACCGTGCACCCTGTTTTAGAAGAACGATTGAATGCCTCCGGCAAATTTCAATGTGTGGATGCTTCTTCCTGGGATTATGAAAAGTGTTGCAGTGAAGTGAAAAATGCCGCAGGAATTGTAATCCGTTCGCGTTTTACAATGAATGAAGATTTTTTAAAACATGCTGAGAAACTGCAATTCATAGCACGTTCGGGTGCTGGAATGGAAAATATCGATGAGGTGTATTGCGCTTCTCGAAACATCATCCTTTTTAATGCTCCTGAAGGAAACCGAAACGCTGTTGGTGAGCAGGCTTTAGGAATGTTGTTGAGTATTTACAATCGTTTACATATTTCCAACAATCAGGTTCGAAATGGAATTTGGGATAGAGAAGGAAATAGAGGATGGGAGCTCGACGGGAAAACAGTCGGAATTATTGGTTTTGGAAACAATGGTCAGGCATTCGCGAAGAAACTCAGGGGATTTGATGTGGATGTGTTGGTATATGACAAATACAAGGACGATTACGGCTCTGAATATGTCACAGAAGCAACCTTGGATGCGGTTTTGAGAAAATCTGATGTGATTTCATTCCATATTCCACAAAACGAAGAAACCACTCATTTTGCCAATGAGGAATTTTTTGATGCACTTGGAAAACAAGTGGTTCTATTGAATTTATCCCGAGGAAAAATAGTGAAAACCAGAGCCTTACTTAATGCGATTAAAGCTGGAACTGTTTTGGGTGCAGGATTAGATGTCAATGAGTTTGAAAAGAAAAGTTTCGAAGCGTTTTTTGATGAAGACCGTTCGCCGGAGTTGGATGAACTACTAGCTTGCGAAGAAATTTTGCTTACACCGCACATTGGTGGCTGGACCCACGAAAGTTATTTTAAGCTGAGTGATGTTTTAGCGGATAAGATTCTGGAGCACTACTCTTCATAAATATCTCCCGCAGAAGAACGCGGAGAGCGCAGAGTTTTGGAAACCAACCAACAACGATAAAGAAAATAATGAAACACTTAACCTATCTTTTAATAGTACTTTCCAGCCTGATTTTACACGGTTGTGATGTGTCTGAAAAGAAATCGTTGAAAATCGAGGATTTTAAGTTCAAATCCATTTTTGGAACTACTGCTAAAGAACCAAAAAACATTTATTGTTTACTTGGAACAGGTTACTTCAGAGCGCCGAGTTCGTCTAATTCTGATAGCTTAATAGATTCTTGGATCAGAACTCATCCTGATGCGATAGTTGTTCCTGTTTCTTCCCTTGGACATGTTGAAATTAAAGATCCTGAAACAAAAATGACTTACTGTTGGGTGATTGATAATAAGGATACGTTGAACAACTATTTAGTAAAAAAAGGTTGTTTTCCGGGTGGAACTATGATGCGACCAAAGACTTGGGATGAAATGGAAAAGCAGGAAAAGGAAATATATCAAGACACGGATGAAAAACCGGATGTGAAAGTTCATATTAAAAAGAAGGCGTATGATAATTTTCTGAAGCAAATAGAAAGGGCTGAATTGTTTGCGCAAGAAAATAGACTAGGAATTTGGCTTAAGAAAACAGACGAGTGATCAGATTTTATTCAGCCACTAGCTTAATCTGGTAAACCTTATTTTCTCTTGTAAATCGAATGAAAAGCACTTGGTCTTTCTGAAGTTGTATTTCTTGTTGTTTTGAAGAAGAAATCAGTTTACTGTTTAAATCGAACAAATCTACCTGAGTAGGTATTCCATCGGTGATGAAAAGTTTCCCGTTTTTAATCGCTAACCATGGAAGCTCTTCCAAAGCAGTTAATCCCGCGAGGCTTACAATGAATTCATAAGAAATGGTTTGAACTTCTGTTCTGTTCGCCGGATCATATATATCGAAATACACAACTCCATGTCCAGGCGTATTGTTGAGCATTGCTCCAATGATAAGTTTTTGAGGGAAATCGGGACTAACAGTCATTACAAAATCAGAACTGTCACCATCCATCACCGTCGGCCAGTTTTGGTTTTGGCTATCGAAGTTGATCATCCATTCAGCGGGAATATTCTCGAAATGTGTTTTCCAGCGCATAGTTGTATCAACACCGCAATTGTTGGTGATTTCTAAATACCAATGTGCAGGCGACTGGTTAGTATTCTTAACGAGAAGTGCCGAGGTATCTGAAAAACTGAAGATTTGACTCTTCGCCTGAAAACTACAAAGTAGGATCAATAAGAATAGAAATGAGCTGAATTTACGTTCTGAAAGCATCTTCAATGTGTTCGAGTTGTGTACCAAAGCTATTGTGAATTATCGAGATTATATCAAAACGAACGTCAATATCTAAATCTTTTTCAATTACATACTGATGAGCGCATCGAATAATGTGGCGTTGTTTCTTTTTGGTAACTGCGCGCCAGGGTTCACCAATTTCACTTGTTTGACGAGTTTTTACCTCTACAACAACCAAATATTCATCAATCCGGGCAACAATATCTATTTCTTCCTTTAGAAACCGATAATTCCGTTCAATGATCTTGAATCCCTTTTGCCGCAAATGTTTTGTCGCACAATCTTCGCCGTATTTTCCCAATTCCTGATCTGTCATTTTTAACTTTTCCTATTTAAGTTAAGCCAAAAGATGATTTCATGCAAGAGGAATTATGAAATTTCCAACAGAGGTCCACGGAAGAACACAGATGGATATTGAAGTGCCGGCTAGCTGGCATTTTCTTTTCCCACAAATTCACAAATTAAATGCTCGCCTACCGGTCGAGCTTCTTATGGAGCTCAAATAATTTATTCAAATATCTGTGTTCCTCTGTGCCTGCCTGGATTGGCAGACAGGCCCGTCTGCGGGAAAAAGAGATATGTTTTTATCTCGGTGAAAATTGAATTTCGTTACCGTCAGTTTTAATAATCTGAATACCGTATTCAAAATCCAATTCCTTTACCACATTCCCTTTCTTGTCGTAGATCTTCATTTTACCGTGCTTCAAACCATTTTTGTAATCACATTCGCTAATGATATCTCCACGACGGTCATATTGAGTGGTTTTTCCTTCCAGTTTTCCTTCTTTGTACGTGTATTCTATACTTGGATTTTTTCCACCAGGCCAATAGGCATACCATGTTCCGTCTTTTTCACCGTTTTTGTATTCGCCTTCTTCTGTTTTCTTATAGTCCTTTTGAGAATAAGAAACCCATGGACCATCTTTCACGCTTTCAAGTGATTCGTAATCCTTCAAAATACCGTATTCGATTTTGGTTTTTCGTTTGACTATTTTGTAAGTCCCAACATCTTTTGGTTTTCCATTTTCGAAATAGTCAATCCATTCACCTGTTTTTAATCCCTCTTTGTATTCTCCTGTCAACTTCAATTTACCGTTGGGATAATTGGAGGTCCAGTCTCCGTGAAGCATTCCGGCTTTGAAAGTACTTTTGTTCTTCAGCTCGCCTGTTTCCCAGTAATTCAACCATTCTCCTTCTTCCTTTCCATTCACGTAATTACCCGACATCAACAGGGTTCCGTCTTCATACCAGGTTTCCCATTTCCCGTTTTTCTCGTCGTTGGCATAGGTTCCAATTTTGAATTTAGAACCGTCTTCGTAGTAATAGTTCCATGTTCCTGTGCGCAAACCGTCTTTATAAAAAGCGACATAAGAGGTTTTTCCGTTGGTATGATAATATTCCCAGCGTCCGTCCTGTAAATCGTCTTTAAACTTACCTTCCATGTCCTTGGTTCTGATATTGGTATACCAAACCCAGTTTCCGGTTTTCTTACCGTATTCATACCTTCCGGCAGTTCGTGGAATCGAATCATCGTAGAATGAATTGTAGTCGCCGTGAAGCTGACCTTTTTTGTAATTCACTTCTTTTTCAATGTCGCCGGTATAGAAATAATAGATCCATTTTCCATCTACTTCGCCAAGGTCAAAATTTCCTTCCAGCAAAGGATATCCGTAGATGCTATATTCAGCAAAAGCGCCATTTTTATAACCGTTTTTATAGGTATATGTTTCCTTTAAAGATCCTGTGGTATAAAACACGTCGTATTCTCCATTTCCATCTTTGATCAGTTGTGTGTGAAGTGAATCCGGTAACCAAAACTCCCAAACAAGCACCAAAGAATCTAAATATTCGTCGCGTTCTTTAGCTTGTCCGGTTAAGTAATATTCCATCCACATTCCGTTGGGTTGATTGTTGCGATAATTTCCTTCGCTTTTCAACTTTCCGTTTTCGTACCATTCACGTGAAATAGAATCCTGCATTCCTTTTTTGAAGTAACCGATCTGCTTCATTTTACCGTTGCTGTACATCGATTTTACTTCACCATTCAGTTTTCCTCTGTAATAGTTGCGTTCTTCTACCAATTGGCCGGTTTCATCAAAGTATTGCCATTTACCGTGTTCATCGGTGGTTTCGCCCAGCAAATCTTTGTAGTAATATCCTTGCGACTGAACTTTTGTTCGGTTAATGTCGTAGTAGAAATACACTTTTTTGGTTTGAAAATCTTTCGAAATAGGCTGTGCCGAAAGCGTTAAGGAGAAAAAACAAGTTAGGACGAATAACCACTTCATGGACGTTAATTTATACTGTATAAGTAAATTTCGCCTCAAAGTTACTTTATAGTCTTTGCAGAAAGAGTGGAAATTGGGAAAGTTTTAAATATGATTTGGTGATAAGTGCTTCAAAGCCGAGTTTAATGGCTCACCTAAATAGTCCACATAAGTGTCAATTGTGTTCAATTCAAGAATGAAAACAATGCCTTTCAACAGTAGAACGATTCCGGTAATGAAAATGATCAATCCGGTAAGGCGATTCAGTCCAACCAGCACTTTATCGGTAATAAACGGTCGAAGTTTCTTTGCTCCAAGAACTTTTAGAACATCAACAGAAAAGAAAGTAACTAAGATGATGATGATGTAAAGTTCTAAGCTTTGACCTTCCTGAATTGATTTTCCATTTCCCTGCGCTCCGTTTGCAATTACAGAGAACCAATAAATAATTACCGCTGGATTGGCAAAATTCAGTAAGAAACCTTTTAAACCAAGTGTCAAATAATCTTTTGCCTGAAAGGTGATGTTGTCTTTTTCAACTTCTTCTTTTGGCTTTTTCAAGAGCATAAAAAACCCGAAAAAGATGAAAATGGTTCCCCCGATAAGTTTAAAAAGGTATTGCTGATCGCCTGAAATGATATGATTTACCTGATTGTAAAAAATGTAGGCGATAAGAATGTAAATGATGTCAGAAAGTAAAACTCCGAGGTCAAAACTCAAGGCAGCACGAACACCTTTACGAATACTAATGTCGAGTAGCATGAAAAACACAGGACCGATTAATACGCTGAGTATAAATCCAGTTACAACGGCTTTGACGATTAGTTCTAGCAATGTGTTTTTGTTGAGTTTATACAAATATAACAAACTAAGCCAGTAATCGAAGGGAATATTGTTTCTGCTTACAGCCATTAATCGTCCTAAAAAATCACAGAGTTTTGTGTTAAACTGGAAGGAAGTCATTACATTTGCACGTCGCACAAGTGTGACATAACAAATCGTAAGCGTATGAAAACGGCAATTGCCAACAAGAAATTAGAAGCAATTATTGCTAAAGTGGAAAAAGAAGGACCGCTTTATAAAGGAATAGTTGAAGATTTAAAGGAGCTTCGCGAACAAGCTTTGAAGGAGCAAGATCCTTTGGTGGTTAAAGTTTTGCGTTTGTCTTACGAGTACATTGTAGAAAATGAATCTTTTGATGTTCAAGCTCAATATGAGGAGGATGAAGAAGGAAACGAGTATCCTTTGGAGATTGAAGACCAGGAGAATTTGTTGTACTTGTTGAACTTGCTGAAAAATGCAGATCACAAGATCAATAGAGAAGAAATTAAAGATTACCGCACATCTTTGAAGCAAGAGCTTTACTAAGATTTACAAATAAGATTTGGAAAACCCTGGTCACTGAGGATACTCGAAGTGCCAGGGTTTTTTGTTTCAGGTTAATCCGACACAATCCTTAAATTCCACTATTTTAGTACTGCTTTGAAAGAGAAACCGCATTTTTTGGGTCATATTGAGTCGCTGCGTGCTATTGCTGCACTCATCGTTGTTGCCTTTCATTTCATCACTTTTGAAGATGCACAAGGAGCCTTGTTTCAAAACGAGTCTTTGCGACGGTACGCAGAATTCGGTGCGCAAGGGGTTGAACTTTTCTATATCATTTCAGGATTTGTGATCTATAACTCACTTACATCACGAGATTACACTTTCAAAATGTATCCACGTTATTTGCTGAAGCGATTTCTGCGGATTTTTCCTCCTTTTTTGGGAGCCATTCTGCTCATTTGCCTGACGCCGTTTATCTGGAAGGGTTTGTATCCTTATTCTTTTAATCAGATTGTCCAAAATGCTTCGCTTACGGTTGATTTATTTGGAAACACGTATTGGTTAAATCCCATTTTTGCTACGCTTAAAGTAGAATTTCTGTTTTATTTAATAATAGGTTTTTTGGTGATCTTCATGGCGAAGAACACGTGGTTTTATCTTATTGTTTCGGGACTAGCTTTGATCTGTGTGCTCTTTTTTCCAACGGTTGATCTGGTGCACAACGTTCCGTTTTTCTTAATAGGAATTGCTTGCTCTCAAGTGTATAAGTCGAAAGATGAGGTCTTGAATTATAGTTTGATAGCGGCATCTTTGACGATGATTACTTTTCGATTTTTCCCTGAAGACGTAGTTATTGCTGTAATTGCGATTGTGTTTTTATTGTGGATCAGGATCAAAAGTCGTTTTTTGGAAAGAATAGGGGAGTTCTCGTATTCCTTGTATTTGGTACACGGCCTTTCAGGAGGATTGGTGCTTTACGTTTGCAAATCAGGAAAGCTGGGCGAACTTAATCCATGGCTAACTCTGTTTCTTTCAGTTACGGCTGCAATAGTAAGCGCATATGTGTTTTTCAGAATAGTGGAGAAGCGAGCAATGAGATGGTCAAAAGGAATTGTCAATTAACAATGGTGAAATTAACAATTGAATGTTTCTTGATAATTGGTAATTCAGAAATTGATAATTAATTGCTGAACTTGTATTTGATAATACAGAAGATTGCTCTGAAACCGTCTTTCCAACCAATCTTTTTTCCTTCTTCGTAGGTTCTTCCGTAGTACGAAATACCCACTTCGTAGATTTTGATGGCTTTTCGTTTCGCTAATTTTGCAGTGATTTCGGGCTCAATTCCAAAACGACGTTCTTTGATCTTAATGTCCTGGGCAATCGATGTTCGAATTAACTTATAACACGTTTCCATGTCGGTTAAGTTAAGATTCGTCATCATGTTTGATAAACCAGTAAGGAACTTATTTCCTTTGGAATGCCAGTAAAACAAGATGCGATGAGGTTGGTGGCCCATAAAGCGTGACCCGTAAACAACATCAGCATTGTCTTTGAAAACAGGTTTCAACATCAGGTTATATTCCTCCGGATCGTATTCCAAATCCGCGTCCTGAATAATAATGTATTCTCCGGTAGCTTCCTGAATTGCTCTGTTGATCGCTGCTCCTTTTCCCTGATTATAAGGCTGAGAAAACAAACGAATATCCATGTCTGGATTAGCTGACATGTATTTCTCAATATTTTCAACCGTATTGTCTTTGGAACAATCGTTCACAATTACAATCTCCTTCTCAATATTATTGTCCAAAACAACAGCCTTGATTCGATCTAGAATAAGATGAATGGTTGGACCTTCGTTGTAAGCGGGAATAAGTATGGAGAGCTTTTGAATCATTGAAAAATATTCGACCAGAAAAATACTGCTGGTTTTTTCGAGTTGTAAATATAGTTATTTTCTGATGCGTTGAATTCTGATATGGTTGTACGGTTTGATTCCTACAGCACCATCTCAGGCACGAAATCAGGCACAACTAAATCGCCTTCTGTTAGTGAAACAATTTCTTCAACACTTACTCCTGGAGCACGCTCGATTAGATGAAATTTATTGTCTTTGATTTCAAGAACTGCCAAATCAGTAACCACTTTCTTCACACAACCTACACCTGTTAGTGGAAGCGAGCATTTTGTCAAGATCTTTGATTCTCCCGCTTTATTGGCGTGCATCATTGCTACAATAATATTTTCTGCAGACGCCACTAAATCCATTGCTCCACCCATTCCTTTCACCATTTTGCCCGGAATTTTCCAGTTGGCTATATCTCCGTTTTGGGAAACTTCCATGGCACCAAGAACAGTCAATTGAACATGTTGTCCACGAATCATAGCAAAAGATGTTGCAGAGTCAAAAATAGAGGCTCCCGGACGTAAAGTCACAGTTTGTTTACCAGCGTTGATCAAGTCAGCATCTTCTTCTCCTTCAAAGGGAAATGGTCCCATTCCAAGAATTCCATTTTCAGATTGAAATTCAACTTCAATGCCCTCAGGAATGTAGTTGGCAACAAGTGTTGGAATACCAATTCCAAGATTCACATACCAACCGTCTCTTAACTCTTGAGCAATGCGTTTTGCGATTCCAGTTTTATCTAATGCCATTGTGTTTTATAATTGTGAAGTAAGGATATGAGTCCTCTACTTCATTGTTATTGTTTGACCAAATTAATGCTTTTTCCTGTATTTGTTTCTACGGTTCAACTGCGTAGATCTTAATTCTAACGTTTCTCAATATAACATTCTGAAAACCATTGTTCCGCATGGAAATGAGCAGGGTTTCATCTGTTGGATTAATGACTAATGGTTGATTAGGGACTCTGAATTTGTACATCGATTTTGACCCGAAATACCAATCAAAACGAGTAGGCTGAAGGAAGCGAGCAACACTGTCTTTTTCGAAGATCTCGTGTGTGAGATTCAATCCTAAAAATGGTTTTTCCAGATTAACGGTTCCCTGAACGTCAGTTTGAACCAATGTAATGTTTTTATTCAGCTTCAATTCGAAGAGGGGAATACACAGTTCTTTTGATGTAACAGAACGAATTACCGTGTCTTTAATGAGAATTCGCTTCGGCTCTTTGATACGTTTGAACAAGGTGGTTACCGTGTATTTGTCTTTTAGAACCGGAATGTAATTTGGCGAAGGCGCATTTCCCATCCATGAAAGATGATAGGTTCCAAGTGCCAGAGTATCACCATAAAATTCTGTTAGGAGGTGTTGTTCCTTATCTTGTCTGGCACTGTATGCGTAAATGGCGTGCATCACATAATCCGAAGAGAATTGTTCGCCATCTTTCACCGTGTTTTTTATCGCAACATAGAATTCAGGGTGAATGCGGTCTTCAGGTGAGAAAACGGATGTATACAAATTTAGTTTCGCAACAAAGGAAATGGGAAACCAAAGCAACGCAAGCAATAGCCAGCGAAGAATTTTGTTTTCACTAAGGGTTATACCTAGAACCAGAATAAATAAAGGCACCAGATACATTCCAACTCTATCCATAGGATAATTGACATCCATGAAAACGGCCATTACAACTGCGGCGATGACTGATCCACCGAAGACAACAGAAACCCAGGTTTTCTCATTGAATAAAAATTGCTTGAAGTTTTGCCTGATCAAGCTAAATACAAGTAATGTAAGAACGAGAACAAAGAGTGCAATAAAAATGTATTTCCAAACGATATGTTCGGTGAAAAACACGTTTTTGGACAGTGATTTCCCGGTAACCAACCATAGGCCGTCTTTTGATCCCCACCATAGTGCTCCTGCCTTTTTTAGTTTAGAGAGGTAGATGTAAACCGGAACCAGAAATGCCAAAAATGCAAGAAACAATGCAATGGTTTGTTTGCTTCCCGTGAATTGTTTTCTATTTACTATCCAAACTAATATGGAATAACTAAAGAGAATAAATACTGGAATTAACAGCGATAAATTGGAGAAAAGGGTAAGAATAAGAAGCAGAATGAAGAGCGCTAATGTTTTCCAATTTCCGCGTTCCTTCCAATTTTGGAACACGCAAAATGAGGTAAAGAAAAACGCTAAGGATGGGGCGTAACCTCTGCAAAAGCCGAAATAATCTGTCACCCATGGAATGGTATTCAAAGCAATGAAAACGATCCATGCAGTTTGTTTCTGAATGTTTCGTTGAATGAAATTGCGTGTTGCGAAAAAGTAGAGAGGGAATGAGGCAATAGCTAAGATCCGGAAACCAAAAAAATGATCGCCGAAAAGTTGATACATCCAACGGGCCACAAAAGTGTTCAGGAAATGATTATTGGTATCCATTACTGCTGAGCCACCGATAATTTGTCCGGTTTCTATGTACCAGTAAAGTGTTCCAAGTTCATCTAATATGGGTTGAACAAACCAGGCACGTAGAACAATGTAACTGAATAGCAATAAAAAAAGTGGCCAGATAAACCACTTATTTTTCAGTTCCAAATACTTCATTTAGTCCTTTTTGCGAACAGTTCGTTGTTCTATTCTCTTTTCGAATTTTTCTCCTTTGAAAATGCGCTGAACAAAAATTCCAGGAGTGTGAATGTAGTTGGGATCTAATTCACCAGCAGGAACCAATTCTTCCACTTCCGCAATCGTAATCTTACCTGCCATCGCCATCATTGGATTAAAATTTCGGGCTGTTGCTTTAAAAACAAGATTTCCTTCCGTATCACCTTTCCAGGCTTTCACAATGGCAAAATCTGCTGTAAGTGCACTTTCAAGAATATGCGGTTTCCCATTAAAAACACGAACTTCTTTTCCTTCAGCAACTTCCGTTCCGTGTCCAGCTGGAGTAAAGAATGCAGGAATTCCAGCACCACCGGCTCTGCAGCGTTCAGCCAAGGAACCCTGAGGAATCAAATCCACTTCCAGCTCTCCCGAAAGCATTTGACGCTCAAATTCATCGTTTTCACCAACGTAGGATGAGATCATCTTCTTCACTTGTTTGTTTTGAAGCAGTAAGCCCAATCCAAAATCGTCAACACCAGCGTTGTTAGAAATACAAGTAAGGTTTTTAACACCTGTTTTTACGAGTTGAGCGATGGAATTTTCAGGAATTCCACACAAACCAAAACCACCAACCATCAAGGTCATTCCATCCTCAATTCCCTTTAACGCTTCTTCTACGTTGTTTACTACTTTGTTCATTTCTATTCAGAGTTTTTAGAATCTCATTTTGTGTTTCGATCATCGAGCGTAGTCGAGATGGCGAAGTGCTAATTAGTTAAATAGAGTCGCGGGATCCGTAAGCGCAGGGTCAATAACAGTACTGTCACTTGGTTCCGGAATAATTTCTCCTGTAGGATTAAATACCGAATCATCAAAATTCCTTGGTTTTTCAAAATCCTGAGTAGATATTGGAATCTTCGGATCTTTGTAGACCTTATTGATGTAATATCCGTAAATCGGCAGCGCAGTATTTGCTCCTTGTCCTTTATCTGTTGAACGGAAACGAACACCTCTGTTTTCTGCTCCAACCCAAACTCCTGTTGCTAAATCTGGTGTTAAGGCAATGAACCATCCATCAGAGTTGTTTTGAGTTGTTCCGGTTTTTCCTGCCGTTGGATAACGAATACCTGCGTAATCCGCTCCACCACGTAATCTGCTCGCTGTTCCACCTTCTACAACGTTTTTCATCATTTTGAGAATAGTGTAAGCTACAGTTTCACTCATTGCTTCTTTTTGGTAACTTTTCGCGTTGTAAATAACGTTTCCAGCTCTATCTTCAATACGTAAAATGGTTGTTGGACGATTGTAGATTCCTTTGTTCACAAATGTTGCCTGTGCAGCAACCAGTTCGTAAAGCGAAAGGTCCATTGAACCCAAACACATTGCCGGAACGATATCTCTATCGTCCAATTCAATATCCATGTCGCGAACCAATTTTGCAACAGTTTGCGGTCCTGCGGTAGCGCCCATCTGCTTCATTACATAAACTGCGGCGTTATTCATAGAATTTGCGAGCCCTTTTGAAAGTGTAATGGTTCCACCTTTTCCACTTCCGTCAGAGTTACGCGGACACCACTGTCCATCCGGGTTTCCACTAGGATCAAAAAGATCCACACAGTAATTCACGTTTGGAATTACCATTCCCGGTTGAATAACTCCCATGGTTACCCCTGAAGCATAAACGAAAGGTTTAAATGTTGATCCAACCTGACGTTTTCCCTGACGAACGTGATCGTAAGCGAAATGCTCAAAGTTTGCTCCACCAACCCAGGCTTTCACAAAACCAGTAGTTGGTTCTATGGAAATTAAACCTGATTGCAGGAAAGAGTTGTAATATTTAATAGAATCCATTGGAGTCATGATCGTATCAATATCACCTCTCCATGAGAAAACGCGCATTTCTGTTGGTTCTTTAAAGGTCTGCTTAATGTCTTCCTCTGAGAAACCGGAATTGGACATATTGATCCAACGGTTGGTGCGAACCATACAGTCGTTCCAGTATTTTTTAACTTCTTCTTCTTTAATACTGTTAGAGAAAGGCCAGTTTTTGTTTCCTTTATTGTTTCTGTCGAAATCAGGCTGCAATTTTTCCTTTAACCATTTCTCCATTCCTTCTTCAGCATAGCGCTGCATGTCTGCATTGATGGTTGTGTAGATCTTTAAACCATCGCTGTAAATGTCGTACGGCATTCCGTCTTCACGCTTGTATTTCAACGATCCATCAGCATTTTTCTCGCTGAAAATGGACGTAATTTCTTTGCGTAATTCTTCTCTGAAATAAGGTGCAGAACCCGTTTTGTGATCTACTTCCTGGTAGCTTACAATAATTGGTTTTTTACACAAAGCCTCGTATTCCGCACGTGTTAGTTTATGGCGAATTGCATCATTGTTTTCGTCAGAGTTTTTCCACCATTGGTGCAATACCTGATTTCTGCGATTAACTGCTGTCATTGAATCTGCTTCTCTTGCGGCAGCAACATCTGTATCAGAAACCGCTTCAGGTTCAATTCCTTTGTTTCGGGCAATTTTTAAACGGTAATTTCTTACTTTGAAAGTGTATGGATTGTAAACCGTTGGGTTTTTACACATTCCAACCAACATTGCCGCTTCTTCCATTTTAAGTTGACTCGGCTTTTTGTTGAAGTAAACTTTAGATGCGTTTGAAATACCAACAGCGTTGTACAAGAAATCGAATTGATTTAAGTACATCGTGATGATTTCTTCTTTCGAGTAACGTTTTTCCAAACGAGTTGCAATAATATTCTCTTGTGCTTTTTCGTTCAAACGATTCCATTTACCAGCAAATCCTGTTGTAGAAGCAGATTCCAATTCCTGACCCATTGCACGAGCCATTTGAATGCGTTCTTCTCTTCGGATAGTAAACAATTGTTTTGCGAGCTGCTGAGTAATGGTAGAAGCACCTCCAGAACCTCCCAAACTGAAAATAGCACGACCAATTGCTCTGAAGTCAACACCACTGTGATCTTCAAAACGCTCATCTTCCGTAGCAATTAGTGCGTCGGTAACGTGAGAGCTAATGTCTTTGTATGAAACACTGGTTCTGTTGATCTTCCAATAACGACCAAGTTCTGTTTCACCATCATCAGCAAAAACAGTAGAAGCCAATAATTCCGGTGGATTATCAAGCATTGCTACAGGTGGCAAATCATCTTCTGACTGAAAAAGGATCAGAAATCCAATAAAATAAATGGGGAACGTTGCAAAGAGCCAGTAGGCAATTGTTGCACGTTTATGCTGTTTTTCGTTGAAAACGGTTGTTGATTTTACTGTTTTTTGCGCCATATGCTACTAAGTAAACTAGTATAAAAATAGTTATTTGTATAGTGTGCACAAATATCAGAAGAAGTAAACAACATAAGAACACACATTAACATAATTTCTAACAACGATTTGGTTAAAAACATTAGGAGAGAAAAACACATAGTCACATAGTGAAAACATAGGAAGCATAGTTGCTAAAGATGAATGTGCTAAGTAGTTGAAATCAAATTGCAAAAAGGTTAAGAATCTTTTCTATGTGTCTATGTGAAAAGACTATGTTAGCTATGTGTTTAAAACCAAAAAAAGGTTGCTAGAATTAACCAACAACCTTTCATTATCTTTTAAAATAGAATTACTTCTTTTTCGCTCTTTCTTTGATGAACATCTCAATTGCAGCTGTCATACTTGGAGCTTCCGGAACTGGTGCCTGAAGATCAAGACGCAAACTGTGTTTTTGAACAGCACTTGCCGTAGTTGGACCAAAGGCAGCAATTACCGTTTCGTTTTGTTTGAAGTCGGGGAAGTTTTTGAATAAAGATTCAATTCCACCTGGGCTAAAGAACACCAACATGTCATAATAAACATCTTCCAAGTCGCTCAAATCCGATGCAACCGTTCTATAAAGTGTCGCTTTTGTAAACGGAATTTTTGCTGACTCCAATGTTTCAGGGATTTTATCACGTAAAATATCTGTACATGGAAGCAAGAACTTTTCTGTTTTGTGCTTCTTGATAGGGTCAATTAAATCTTCAATGGTTTGTTTACCAAAGAAAATTTTACGCTTTCTATACGTCACATATTTTTGGAGATACAATGCAACAGCTTCAGAAATACAGAAGTACTTCATGCTGTCCGGAACCTCAAAACGAATTTCCTCAGCAATACGGAAAAAATGATCTACAGCTTGCTTGGAAGTAAGGATAACAGCAGTGTGTTCCGGTATATTTACTTTTTGTGATCTAAACTCTTGGGCTGGAATTCCTTCCACGTGAATAAACGGTCGGAAATCAATTTTAAGTTTGTATTTTTCTGCCAAATCGTAATAAGGCGATTTGTCGCCTTCTGGTTTCGGTTGAGAAACCAAAATTGTTTTGATACTCAAGGTTTATAGTTTTAGTAATACGTTCTATCCAATCCACTCACGAAACCATTCAGGGTAAAACAGCTTAATAACTGCCAATACAGGTAAGATTTCGAGCGTCCAAAAGTACAAAATAATATAATACCAGCGCATTCGCTCACGCAATGCAAGAACAGTTGTGCGCAGAATCCGAACAATAAATACGATAGCAACAGGCAAGAAAAGCAGTAAATTCTTGGTTTCTGGTATGAATGGAGAAAAATGATCTACGAATAAAATTACGAGATAGAGGATACCAAGTGCCTGTAAACTGAGAAACGAATAGAACTGAATTTCCCGAAATAATTGATCGCTGCCGGATAACCTTGTAAACAACCAGGTAACAATAACCAGATAGAGCAAATAAGCTGGCAGCACCAGATATGTAATGAACTGGTCAAGATTTGTATTGAACTTACTAAAGAGTATAAAGGAAAAAATGCCAAAGAAATGAACGGTTAATAAGGTAGAGGCAAGATTCGACATCTCTTCACCATCTTTCGCTAAATCTTCGCTTGATCTTAGTAATAATGAGGATTTTAAAAGAACAACAAACACATCACGCTGGATGGTTCTCGCCAAAGCAACCAAAAGCGCTCCTACAAAAAACACCAAAAGCGCTAAGCTAGAATCGTTTGTAACCCGTGGCTCCAAAACCATTTCTCCAATTTGCTCCGATTGTGCTAAGAAAAAATTCACTTCAAGATTCTTATAGTTACAAAGGTATGATTCTACTTTAGTTAAAAGTTCAAAGTGTTTAAAAGGTTGAAAAGTTCAAAAACCTTTTGTTGCTATTCTTTTAATGACTCCTTAATATGGAACATTTTGAACTCTTTGATCCCTTTGAGGAGTTGAACCTTTCTCTGATTGATTCATTTCACTACATTTGCAGTGTTAAAATTAAAACAGTCGTAATGGCAACAGACTTATATACACATCCTGATTACTTGTTAATGGACGAATTGTTAACGGATGAGCAAAAACTTGTTCGTGATTCAGCTCGTGCTTGGGTTAAGAAAGAAGTATCACCAATTATTGATGAACACTACGAAAAAGCAACATTCCCAATGCATTTATTGCAAGGGCTTGGTGAAATAGGTGCTTTTGGACCATACATTCCAGAGGAATATGGTGGACCTGGACTTGATCAGATTTCTTACGGTTTGATCATGCAAGAATTGGAGAGATGTGATTCTGGTTTGAGATCAACGGCTTCAGTTCAGTCTTCTTTAGTAATGTATCCTATTTGGAAATACGGAACGGAGGAACAGAAACAAAAGTATTTGCCAAAATTGGCTACTGGTGAAATGATGGGCTGTTTCGGCTTGACTGAACCAGATTATGGTTCTGATCCGGGAGGAATGATTACAAACTTCAAGGATAAAGGTGATCATTACTTGTTGAACGGCGCAAAAATGTGGATTTCTAATGCTCCATTCGCTGATATCGCGGTTGTTTGGGCTAAGAACGAGGAAGGTCGTATTCACGGATTGGTTGTTGAACGTGGAATGGAAGGGTTTTCAACTCCTGAAATGCACGGTAAGCTTTCTTTGAGAGCTTCTGCAACTGGTGAATTGATTTTTGTAAATGTTAAAGTTCCGAAGGAAAACTTGCTTCCTGGTCGCTCTGGTTTAGGTGCACCTTTGAGTTGTTTGGATTCTGCTCGTTACGGTATTGCATGGGGTGCTCTTGGTGCTGCTATGGATTGTTATGATCAAGCATTGCGTTACTCTAAAGAAAGAACTCAGTTTAACGTTCCAATTGGTGCATTCCAGTTAATTCAAAAGAAATTGGCTGAAATGATCACTGAAATCACGAAAGCTCAGTTCATTACATTGCGTGTCGGACAGTTGCGCAATGAAGGTCGTGCCACATCAGCAATGATTTCCATGATTAAACGTAACAACGTTGAAATCGCATTGAACATTGCACGTGAGGCTCGTCAGATCCACGGTGGAATGGGTATTACAAGCGAATATTCTATGATGCGTCACATGGCGAACCTGGAATCGGTTGTAACTTACGAAGGAACACATGACATTCACTTATTGATAACTGGAATGGATGTTACAGGAATTCCAGCTTTCACTCGTGAAATGCCAAATTTGAAATAGAAATAAAGGATTATATAGCGGTAGGGGCGAATAATTATTCGCCCCTACTTGTTTTCAAAAATCAATTTAACCAATATGAATAACGATCTACTCGACAAAGGAATGCCTTCTTCGAAACCTAAAGAAAATCTGAACACTTCAACCGAAGTTCTTGTGTGCGGAATTATTTCCGTGGTTCTTTCAATAATTCTTTGGGGTGGAATTCTGAGTTTCGGTCCGCTTATCGTTGGAATTTACGCCATCGTAAAAGGAAAACAGGCCATCAGTTTGTTTAAAGATTATCCTAATGATTATACAGAGTCTTCATTAGCAAAAGTGCGTGCTGGATTTATTTGTGGAATAATTGGAGTAAGTATTTGGGGATTACTTCGATTATTGGTAATGGTTTGGATCGCGGCTTAATTCCAATTAATGATTTCACCGTTGTCTAAAGCATCGGTATACGTTTGCCGCAGTTTTTCGAATTTTTCAATGGCATGAAAATCTCCGGCTTTAGCCTTTGATTTCTCCTTATAATATTGTTGCAGACTGTGACCAAAAACATCTTGTTCAAGCAATTGTTTTATCGCAGTTATTCTTCCGCTAACGCCTATTAAAAAGTGTTCCAATTCACCAAGTTCGCTCAGCTCATCGGGATCAAGTTGCTTCTTGGAAAGTAGTTTGTTGTATCTGGGCAATAGAACTTCCAGAAGATCTACAAACCGATCTAGTTCCTTCTGAATTGCTGCTTGCTGTTCTTTGTAACCCATGAAGGAAATGTACAATCTTTTTTATTTAATGCACGTAAATTTTTTCTTTTTAACATTCTGTTCCTGGGTAGATAAATGAATGCTTAAACTATCTTCGCATTATGGCTGGAATTTACATTCATATTCCCTTTTGTAAAATGAAATGCACTTACTGCGATTTTCACTTTTCAACAACGTTCGAAGTGTATCGCGAACGAATGGTGAATGCAATTTGTGATGAGGTTGTGATTCGAGCTAAGGAACAAATTAATGAAACAGTTGAAACTGTTTATTTAGGTGGAGGAACTCCTAGTATTTTAAATGACATGGAGCTTCATAAGATTATTTCGACTGTTACGGAAAACTATGATTTATCGACTGATCTGGAACTTACGATGGAATGTAATCCTGACGATTGCTCCCTTGAAAATTTGCTCTCATGGAAAGAAATTGGAATCAACCGATTGAGTATCGGGATTCAATCTTTGGAAGAAGATCAATTGGATTGGATGAACAGAGCGCACAATTCCAATGAATCTATTGAAGCTGTAAAACGCGCTCATGAAGCAGGATTTAGGAATATTACGATCGACTTAATTTACGGCTTGCCGAATTTAACGAATAAGCGCTGGGAGGAAACCATTCGATTGGTTGCTGAACTTCCGATAAACCATATTTCTGCCTACTGCTTAACGGTTGAAGAAAAAACCACGCTTGCCTCTTGGGTGAAGTCCGGAAAAATTCGACCAGCAACAAACGATAATCAATCTGAACAATTTGTGATTCTTGTTGAAACCCTGAAACAATTGGGGTTTGAGCAATATGAAATTTCAAATTTTGCTCGAAACAATTCATATTCCAGACACAATACGGCCTACTGGCAGAACAAGAACTATTTGGGAATCGGACCTTCAGCGCATGGTTTTGACGGTGAAAAGCGTTATTGGAATATTGCCAATAATCAGGCTTATATGAAATCTATTGAAGCTGGAGAATTACCCCAAGAAGAAGAATGTTTAACCAATCATGACAAATTCAATGAGCGAATTATGGTTGGCTTACGCACAAAATGGGGTGTTTCGCTGTCGGAATTAAAAACGTATTTAGAGCTGGATTCTGAATGGTTGAATCAGGTGCAAGAATATCAGAATGAGAAGTTGTTAATTGTTTCAGGTGATCATTTAATGCTGACTGAAGAAGGAAAATTGCGTGCAGATGCAATTGCAGCCGATCTGTTTAAACTATCTAATTAGGTTTATGAAATCCAGATATACATTCTGCTGAACTGTATAATTCCATTTTTCATTTGAAGCTATTTCAGCTATTTTGTTAGTTGAGTTTTCCGTTGCGAATTCTACGTCCTTTCCAAAAGTGTCAACGGTGTAAAATGTTGCTGAATTTCGAAGATCCTCTACATTTGAATAAGCGTTGTGCATTAACAGTGGAATACGGAAACCAAAGGCCAAATTAAAACTCCCTGAAATCTGGTTGAAAGGATATTCTATTGCGCTCGGAGTGTCGGGATGAATTAAAGGCATTAAGAAATCCGAGGATTGAATCAATTGATAAAATGTTTCGTTTGAAATGTATTCTTCGAAGTAAATCAATCGACTTTCAAGGTGATTCTCTCTAATTTCCTTTAAAAGTTCGTGTAATTCAGGTTTAGTGAAATCTGATTTTCCTGCAAAAACGAATTTTATATGATCGGGAGTTTGCTGAAGCATAGAAACAATTCCACTCAGGTCTTTCCGTCGTGTTTCAACTCCACCTGGGATTGTTATCCAGATTTCTCTTTCTTTTTTTAGCTCCGATTTCCCGTAATCAGGAAATTCAATAGGATAAAACGTGGTTACTTTGTGTTTGTATTCCGATTGAATGCCGTCTTTTAGAATATCGCTGAGAACAGCATAAGATCTTATGAATTTATGGATGATCTTTTGAGTTCCACTTTCATTGAATTTTCGAATGGTGTGAACAATTCCATAGCACTCAATTTTTCTGGAAACTAAAAAACGCAAGTTACGGATATGTCCGCCCTGAGCAGTGTTGAAAACCGCTTTTTCAATTTTATTCCGCTTGAGAAACTTCGCGACTTCTCGCATTTTCATAAAATCTCCGATTGCTGAATTGGTGGTTTGCACCCCTAGGATCTCTTTAAAAGTGTATAAAGCAGTAAGTCGTTTTTTCACTTCCTCATGACAAACAAGATAGATTTCTGCATTAGCGGAACGCAGCGCATTGATCTGGGCAAACATACATTCATCATGTGAATGCGCAATTTCTATTAAAGCTACCCGTGTTTGTTGCATGGAACAAAAGTGAGAAATATTTTAGGAAGGACGCTTTTAACTTTTGACTTTTGCTTTTTGAATTTATTTAACATTTCACTTTTGGTAACCTTTTTAGAAGCAATTCTCATGTATTCGATCATGCAATAATTTTGCAGCATGTTGAAACGATTGCTTTTAGGTTTATTCTTGATGTTGAGCTCCTTAGGCTCAGCTCAAATAATTACGATTATGATCGATCCTGGTCATGGTGGTTCGGATCCCGGACATCTTTCAGCAAACGCAAGTCATTTAAAGGAAAAAGACCTCAATTTACTCATCGCTAAAAAATTTGGAGAATACCTTTCCACAAAATTGAGCAATGTAAAAGTGGTTTATACCAGAACAGATGATACTTATCCGAGTTTAGATTCGAGAGTTGAAATGGCCAATAAGCAAAAAGTAGATTATTTTATTAGTATACATTGCAATTCAAGTTCGAATAAGAGCATTAAAGGAACTGAAACACATGTGCATACCATGTCGGCGAAGAAAAGCGTGAAACTTGCCAAGACATTTGAAACAGAATTTAAGACAAAGGCCGGTAGAACTTCTCGAGGCGTAAAAGATTCAGACGATAGAGAACATACGCTTCAGGTGTTGAAATTTACGGAAATGACCAGCGTTTTGGTAGAATGTGGTTTTCTTACAAATGTGGGTGAGGCGAATTTTTTGAATACGGAAAACGGGCGTGATTTGATTGCTTCAGCTTTGTTTCGTGGTATGCGTGCGTTTTTAAAAGAATCACATCCGGGAATCAAATTTGAAAAATCTACAACAAATTCTTCGTCTGCGAGTTCATCATCAGGAACTTCAAGTTATACGGTTCAGATAATGAGTTCAAAAGAGTGGATGGATACGGAAAAAAGTCCATTTACCAAACTTACTAAATCAGTTGCTAGAGAACAAGTTGCGCAATCAGGTTATAAATACAGATACACATCCGGATCCTTTACAACTAAGGAGGATGCTGAGAAATATCAGAAAGAAGTACGAAATGCAGGTTTTCCGGATGCAATTATAATAAAGAAGTAAACAAGCTGTTATTATTGTATATTTGTTTGAAGACTCAAGCTACTATTGATAAACAAGCTATTCATGGCAACAATTTTTGAAACAAGATTAATTGGAAATTTAGGGAAGGATGCGACTGTAAAGCGCATGGAGAGAGGGGTTGTTGCAATTAATTTTCCGGTTGCGCATAATAAAAATTGGAGAGATAAAAGAACCGGCGAGGCCAGAACTAAAACAACATGGGTTAACTGCACTATCTGGAAAAAAGAAGGTGCTAACATGCGAATTTTGGATTTCCTTAAAAAAGGAGCAATGGTTGAAGTCATTGGAGCGCCTTTCGCTAAAACGTATGTTCAGGAAGACGGCTCTTACCGATCTGAAATTCGCCTGAACGTTTCCAAAACAAACATTCTGCGTCCAGCAAGAGGCGAAGGCGATATGCCATTCGATATGGTTGATGACGTTGAAAGCGGAATGGATGAAGACGGATTGGATACAGGAATCGAAGATTTTACGCTTACCGAAGAAGATTTTTAGGCTGAAATTCAGGCAAATAGTACGTTAACACGGATTTTTACTGAATTTTTTCGCTAAAAATTAGTTGAGTAATATATTCTTTGCTTATATTTGCAACCTCAAATGAGGAAATTCCTCCTTAGCTCAGTTGGTTAGAGCATCTGACTGTTAATCAGAGGGTCTCAGGTTCAAGTCCTGAAGGGGGAGCAAAAGGGTTATCAGAAATGGTAACCTTTTTTTATTTAATCACGTCTTCGTTTGTAGATTTAGTAAAGCACAGACGCGATGCATCGCGTCTTTACAAATTCTCGTGCTTTTTGTATATTGGAAACTTTCTCCAGAAAAGAACTAAATTTATTTCATGCTTAAACTGGAATTGGTAGAAGAAAGGAAAACAGTCCTAAATCATTTCACTCATGGAAAGATTCTTGGTCTGATGTTTTTGTTCTTATGCGTTCCAACTTTCTTTGTTTTGCCTTTTTTAAAAGGGTCCGGTTATACTTATTGGATCTTCCCATATGTGATAACCGTTTGTGGATTTGCTTTAGTTTCATTTGCTATTTACAGGGTAAAATTTTTCTTTCATCACGATTATCTTTCTATTGGATTTGTTGAGCTTCATGAAAATCAATTGGAGATTCATCAGACTGAAGAGATAGAAAGGATTGATCTAGAAAAAGTACAACTTGAATTGCTATTTAATGCCTTGCGGGGAGAAGGTTTTCATTTTGCTTCTCGAGACAATTTGCACAGTGGTATAAGCGAGATTGTTATTAACGGGAGTCAATCTTATAAAGTTTTGCTTCGAACAGAAAAGGAATTACAACAGCTGAAAGTATTACTTCATCGCTGGTATGAAAAGAAATACGCTGTAGCTGAATATACGCGCAATAGCGAAAAGTATCGTTTAATTGAACTAGAATATGATTTCGATTGGAAACGTTTACAAGAGATTAAATCAAAGTGATAACGGTTTAATAAATGATTTTCGGTTACTAATCAAAAGTTGAGAAAAGTGAAGAATAGCCGCGTAAGAATTTCGTACTTTAAGTTTCATGAAACTTACTCTACTTCTGGTTTTTTTCTTCGTGTTCTGCTCTGGCTTTGCACAACAGGATTCTGTGAGAATCATAGAAGGACGTTTACAAGACGAAGTTTCTAAACAATCCATTCCATTTGTTCGTGTTTACAATAAAACCTTAAAGCAAGGAACTATAACGTCTGAAACAGGATATTTCCGAATCGCTATTTCTTCTGTTTACGATTCTGTCGAAATAAAATGCATTGGCTACAGACCGTTGATTTTGAAGCTCAATTTGCAGCAAGCCTTTTATAGCGTAGATCTGGAACCAAATGCGAAAGATCTGGCTGAAGTGGAAGTGAAACCTGTAAGCGATGATTATCTCTTTGATCTGCTGCAGAAAAGCGCGAAGCACAAGAAAACGACAGAAACGGCTAAGAGTTATTGCATGCTCACCAGTTTTTATGATACCACTCAAATTGAATTGGTGGAAGCGTATTACAATTTGAATATGAAAGGTTACGATATTCAATCGTTGGAACTAAAAGCTGGTCGATTGGCATTGCAAACCTTTGATGACCGTTATTTCACCTCTCAGGCGGGATCTTATACAATCAGTCAGCTAAAGATGTATGATGAAAATGAGTTCTTTCCGCAAACTCCTTTGAACCTTAACTTCCGTGAGGCAAAAAAGTTATTTCGATTGGAGCAAAGTGCAGCTTATCGTGACGACAAAATGGATTCGATTTATGTGATACATTATCGTCCAAAGAGCAATAGCGCGAAGAATTTTGAAGGGAAAATTTGGTATAACCTAAGGACTTCTAATATTGAGAAAATTACGATGCGCTGCATTGCTTGTGAGAATCATCCTTTTCTGCCGCTTTTTCCAACGGATAGTATTAAGCAGGTAGATTTGAATATCACGAAAACCTTTTCTGCTGAGGACGGAAATCCACTTTTTAATCACGTTGATTTTGAGTACAAGGTTGATTATGTTAGTCGACCGGGAAAGCAGGAAGAAGCACGTTTTTCAATCCGAACAAAAGCAGTTTTGTATGCTTTTGATACCGAAGAAAAATTTGCGCTCCCAAAGTTCGAATTTAAAGAAGGTGTCAATGACTATAGAAAAATCAATGCGTTTCCTTACAACGATTTCTTCTGGAAGAACAACAATGAATTCGATGTAAATGAACAAAATAACCGAAATCAGGCGTTTTTTGACCATCCAAGATCAATGACAAATGCGTTGTTTTTTAAATCTTACAATTCCGATTGGAAAATACGAAACCCAAAAGAGAAAAACAGGAACTACTTTGAACACCCTTACATTCATTGGTCAACCAACCGTGTGTTTTTGAGAGAAATGCTTCCGGACAGTACGCTGAAATTCAATTTACAAACAGAGAAATCATTGATGTACAATTTGAATGTTCAAACGTTTATGGATGTAAATTCATACGCTGATTCCCTGGATATTCTTACCGAAACGGTTTTTGATCCTTACGAAACATTCTACTATCTACCAATTGATGTTTACGCCAATTGTTTCATCAATATGTATTTTGATTTGTGCGAACTTCAGCGTAGAAAATTGGTAAAGGAACTGAATGTACTCAAAGATCATTCTGTCGAATCGTTGAATGCTGCGTATGATAATTTCATGCTGGCTGCTCAAAAAGAAAGGGAATTGTTTCTGAAGGAAGTCGATAGAGGAACAGTCAAAAAGACCATGGAAAAGTGGAATGCTTACATTCAAAAAGAAATTGGAATCGATAACATAACCTTGTTTGAATTGAAATTTGACTAGTTGAAATCACGCACTTGCAGTATTTCGATTTCCACAATAAGTCTGTAATATTGTGACATTGAAAAAAATGAAAATGAAATACTGGTTTGCACCATTTCTTTTATTACTTGCGCTTTCGGCTTGTATTGCCAAAGGAAAAGGCAGTCATAAGGTAAAATATGATGGTTATTATCTTTCTGGTGACGGCAACGATAATGATTCTAACTTTTTCTATGTGTCGTTCAAGAATAAAAGCGATTACCCTTTGGTGAAACCAGACTTGTTGATGACAATTAAGGATACATCGAACAAAATGATTGCGCATACCTTGTTTAGTTCATTGGTTTACTTCGAGGATCAGGCCGCAAACTCCAATTTTACTGTGAAAGTTTATGCTGAAGATTATACGCCCTCAAGCGAAGTGGGGAAGATTAAATTCCTGCTTTCATGGACGAACAAGAAGGGTAGAAATAGTTTCAGAAGACGAATTGTATACGAATAAATCCCACAACCAATCAAAGCGAACTATTTCGCAATAAAACCCCGACACTTCGGCATCTCGACTCCGCTCGATGACCTTGTGACTGGTTTTTTTCCTACATTTAGTTCATTGTTACCAATAATGAAAAAACACCACTTTATCTTTCTTTACTTTTTGACCATCTCCGTTTTGTCTTTTGGTCAGATTCATCTGAACAGTGCATACAACGATATTGTGTTTGTCGATAGTACGAATGTACGCGATAGTCCGTCGATTGATGGAAAGATTATTGGGAAAATAAATCACAATACAACTCTAGAGATATGCTTGTCTTCAGAATCGGTGAAAGGAAAAGTTGGAGCTGTTGAAGATTACTGGGAACCTATTGTTTTTCAAGGTCAGAACGGATATATCTGGCGACCAAATCTGGCCGATGGGGTTTTTAAAAGTGAATTGGATCTAGATGTTCAGTTCTTACTCAATTTCACTGCGAACAAAGGATTGGAATTTAAGGTGTTTCGAAGTGATAAGGTCATCTTAACGCAATTCTTCGGAGATAAGAGTCACAAGGAGGTTTATGGTTCCACTTCTTTTGGAACTACATTTAACAGTAATGGAAAGGAAATCATTGCCGTAAGTCTAGATTCAACTTACCAATTGTTTGAATGGGATGGATCTGTGATTAAAACTTCGAACATCAAACTACAGGATGATTCGTTCATTACAAGAAAGTATTTCAAGTTCGAAGAAGCGTTGATCAACGCAAATAGGGTTAATCTTCGGGCAAAACCTTCAGCAAAATCAACTTTTCTTGAATTTCTAAACATACAGGAAAAAGTAGAGCTTTTGAAAGAAAAACCCAGGGCTGATACGGTGAATGAAATACCCGGATATTGGTACGCTGTAAAGCGAAACGGAAAAAAAGGATATGTGTGGTCCGATTTTATAGATATTCCGCAACGTTATGTCAAGAGCAATAAGGTGGAAGATGAATCTTTCCTCTATACGAATAACGCGATTTATGTTTTTGATGGATTGAACGTGAAATTCCGCTTGCCGATAGACTTCTATTACTATCATGAAAGTGATGAATATGATGAAATGTATAAAAATGATTTCATTCAGTTCGGAAACAGAGGGTTAAATTCGAATTATCAGTTTCTGGGAATTTGTTATTCGGCAAACTCTTGTGGCGAGGCTGGAGGAGATAACCTGTATCTCTGGGATGGGAATAAAATGTTACACTTTGCAAACGATTTCAGTGTTGGTGATGGTGGATATTCTGAGAATCATGGGTACATTTTCCCGAATGAAATGGGTGGATTAAAAGACAAAGTGATTCATGAAACGAGTTACGAATACTACGGTGGTGATGCAGCAAGTTGTACGGAATCTCCTGCTTGCCTTTTCACTTATTATTATCACGAATTGAAGTTTAACGGCGATACCTTGGTGGAAATAGAAACCAGGGATTCTAGATTGAGGGCTTTTCTCACAGATTCGCTTTCTACATATCAATTTAATCATGCCACTTTCGCAGATCTGAACAATGACGGTTTTACCGACGCTGTATTTCTGATGGATGAAAGTCGTGATGAAAATGACGATTATGATACTCCTATGAAAACCATTATAGGCGTGGCATACGGAAACACCAAGGGAGAATTTCACGGTTTAGTTACAAACGATAATTTGGTTTTGAACAACTATTTCACGGTTGGATTTAAAGTGAAGAACGATACGTTGGAAATACGCGTGAATTACAATATCGATGATTATTCTGATGAATCAGGGATTCCTTCATATTCTGAATTCGCTTTTGTTCATGACCCGAACTACAATAAACTGGTATGGTATTCAAAAGTGGAAGCAGAAGTAATGGATCCTGAAAGTCGAAAGTTTACGTGGAATATAATAAGCAGCGAAAAGTTCAGAAAGAACAAAGTGGCATTTAAGAACGCTTGGGAAAAGCGGAAACTCGAATAGAAAGACAACATCATAAAGTCATAAAAAAACCCAGTCACAAGGTCATCGAGCGGAGTCGAGATGCCGAAGTGCCGGGTTTTTCTTTTGAAAACAATGCTTAATCGTTGATTACGCTCAATTTTTTGTTTGTTGTTCCAGCTGAACTGCTAATCAGTAGTAGATATTCACCCGATTTCAATCCTTCAGTATTGAAGTAAGAAATAGTGCTTCCGGCTGCTATCATTGATGAGCTGATCTCTCTTCCTGCCATATCAACTAAACGAACAGTAAGGTTTTCTTCTACTAATCCATTGATTTGAACTGCTACCAGGTTTGTGGCAGGATTCGGGAAAACTTCTATCTGTAGGTTTTCCAATTCTTGTTGTGTAATTCCTGCTGTGCTTTCGTAAACAGTTGTCGTTTCTGAAACGCTTGTCACTTTCGCAGCCACTTTATTTCCGTAGAATGTTGGTCCAACTGCGTATGGGTAAGCCGAATTCCAGTTTTCGTCAACCGTTGCAAAATAGCAGTAAATTCCAGCGGGATATTCAGGTGTTACACAAAAACGTCCATTGTGTGCGTCCAAATAATCGTCAGATGCTGGAGCGGTATATTCGTAATCTTCTCTAAAGTATCCAAGCGGATAAGTTGTGCTCACATTGGGTCCCGCAGTTACCGAACTTCCGTTGGAATAGGTGTTTCGAACAGTGATGTTTCGTAAAGTATAACTTGATTTCATACGAACGATATTCCCTGTTCCATTCGCGTTTTCATAAGCGTATGCTCCGTAGATTGGAAATCCGTCGTAAGCAAACCCAATCAATGGCGAATGTTCTGTACTGTCAATAGCGTAAAGCCCATCTGCATCGTACAGGTTACAAACGGTAGAAATCACATCCAAATCCAAATCAAATGCGCTTGGGTTTTGGTGATGATGGTAATTCCCCATTGCAGGATGTCCTTTTGAACAGTCGAAACCACCCAATTCGCCAACTACAGCGTCTCTATTCCAAACACCATCTCCCATTCCTCCATAAGGGCCACCAGCAAGTGTGCTGTTGGAACTTTTCCATGAAACGCCGTCTCTGTAGTCGAACAGTGCAACACCATTGATGAAGACGCCAATGTTACCACCAGTTGTCGCGGTTAAGGTTCCGGTGTTTTGAGTGGGTGTTAATGGAAATTTGAAAATGGCGTTTTGATCGCTTGCCAAGGATGGATTTCCGTCCAAATATGGACCCGTAACGTAAGTTGGTATTCCATGTGTGTGGACATATACCCAGCTTGTTGAATATTCAATCAATTGTGTGTTGGAGAGCACATTGTCTTGAATGGCGGTGGAATTCCCGCTTACATAATGTCTGCCGTAAATGGTGTTGTTTTGCAACCAAGAAGTAATTGCCGGACCTTGAGCATTTGCAGCCAGGTTAGTTGTTATTAGTCCTAATAGGAGAAGTTTATTTTTCATTTTCTGTTATTGTTTTCGTGGATATTGATATGATTTATTGTTTAAAAATTCATTGTCTGTCAGCGTTTTCAAAAAAGCAATAATGTTCTTTTTATCTTCTTCCGATAATGCTATTCCACCCTTCAATGCTGGGGCAAGGGTTCCGCTGTTATGAATGTTGCTGGAATAATGAAACATAACCATTTGCAGGTTTTTATATCTACCGTCGTGCATGTAAGGAGCTGAGCGCTCAATGTTTCGAAGGGTAGGAACTTTAAATTTCAAGTTGTCTTCCTCTTTTCCAGTAATTCCCATTCGTCCGGGATCATTCAATATAGAATCAGGTGCCAATCCGTTGTTTTGAAAGGTGTTGTTGGTAAACAAGGGTTCTGTATGACAACTTGCGCAATGTTGTTTGAATAGTTCATAACCCTTTTGTTCGTTGGTAGTGAACTGGACACCTGATTCGTTGCGTATAATTTTATCGTATTTTGAATTGGAACTTACCAGTGTAAGCATGAATTGTGAGATGGATTTCAGTAAGCGTTCGCTCGTAATCTTGTTTGTTCCATAGGCTTTTAAAAAGAATTCCTGATAGCGTTTATTTCGAGATAGTTTTTTGATGACATTCGGTAGTTTCTCATCCATTTCCTGATGATTTTCAATAGGAGCAAGGGCCTGAACATCTAAATGATTGATGGCTCCATCCCACATGAAACTTTTGTTCCATGCTAAATTGAACAGAACAGGCGAATTGCGTTTTCCAATCTGATCACGAATACCATGACTTAATGCGTGATCAACATGTGTAAATGCATTGTATGGAGAATGACAACTGGCACAAGAAATGGTGCTATCTGAAGAAAGAATAGGGTCATAGAAAAGAATTCGTCCTAGCTGAACAACATTAGAATCCAGCTCGTTTTTAGCGAAATTATACGTTGGTTCTGGCCAAGCCGTTGGTGTTTTCCATAGCAATTTACTGCCGTATGTAAACGACATCAGGACGATAAATCCAAGAAGAAAAAACAGTTCTATTCTTCTCATTTACCGTGTATTTTTATGTTCGTATAAAGCAAGCCTGAAGCTAACATGGCGTTTTCTCCGGGCGACATGATTTGAAACAAACGTTTATCGTTCAAGCCAGACAAAATTGCATCAATATGAAATTCAAGTACAAGATCTGCTTTTGAGTCAACGGCGAGACGGATGTTTTGAGCAGCCAATTGGTTCGGTAGATAACCCCCTAAGTGGTATTCAATGTTTTTTCTGCTTTCTTCAACAGTTTGACCTTCTATCTTGCAGTTGATGTAACCGCTTTGCCATGTCCAGTACATTCCATTAATTGGATCCAGCGCACCCGTCATAATTCCATTCACATTGGTGGAACTGTCTACGCCAAACGTAAATTTGATCTCATCGAAATTGGTTGGAACGGCAACGGGAATAACGGTACTGGAATCGTCTTCCAGGTTAACGAGGTTAGGACTATTCGAAAAATCTGCAACCACTTCACCCTTGTTGAGGAATGTTAAGTTGGTAATGTAAAATTTGATGAGGTTAAGTTCATAGGTTTGATTACCCACAACGAACGGTTGACCCAAAATCACTTCTTCGTTATTGGCCATTACTTTCACTTCCAAATGCATTTGTGCACAAATGGAATGGGTAAGAACCAGAAATAGTATGAAGAAATACCTACTCATTTTTTTGGTCTTCCGGCATTAAACAGTTGACTGATCTCTTTGTTCAATTTTTCAAATTTCTCGAGTTGATCACCTTTACAAAGACTTTTAATTTCCTGAATGTGCTTGTAGTGAACTTTCAGAATATCTTTCTCTATCTCTGAAATATCTTCTGCGATGGAATCATTGAAAGGTTTGTCTACGTTATGAAAAAGCGCTTTTTTCTTCTGTGAAAGTTTATCTTCAAGAGTACGTATCGATTTACGGTGTTCTGTAATGTAAACATCGTATTGAACAACTTGTTTCTCAGAAAGATCCAGTTTTTCAATAATCTGATTTCTTGGTCCATGCCGTCTGTGCTGAGGAGCGTTGATCCACATAAACAGCAATATCGAGTTGGAAATCAACAACACAATTAGAAAGATATTTTTTATGGTAGAACGTTTCATTCGTAAAGTTGATTTGATTCTACCAATTGCATTTCTGCTGCAATATTTTGTTTGGATTCTTGTTTTTGCCCATAAATGATCCAAACGTTCAGAACAACCACACTTACAATTCCGGTGAGGTAAAGAACGGTTTTCTTTGTGTTCAGATATTCACTGGCATGTACGCGAATCTTCTCCTCAATTCTGGTGAACAGAAATGGTGGAGCATCCACTTGCTTAATTGTCTTTAATATTTCCAGTTCTTTTTCCATTGCACTAATTGTTTTGACGACGTTTTTATTTCTATCCCTCGCTTACCCCAATTTTTTTTTCAAATTTTCTTTTGCCCGGGCGAGTAATGATTCAACTGCTTTTGTGGAAACCTGCATGATTCCTGCTATTTCCGTATGATTGAGATGCTCAATTTTTGAAAGAATAATTACCGTTTTCTGTTGTTCGGAAAGCGAGTTTATTTTTGAAAACAGTGATTCAAGGGCTTCTTTATTTTCGATTTCTATTCCGGGATGGTTGAAATCTGAAACGTCAGCATCGGTGAAGACGATGCGCATTAGTTGCATCCATCTGCGCTTTCGTTTCTTGTACTTCAGAAAATCCAGGCTTTTGTTTACGGTGATTCTGTAAATCCAGGTTTCAAGTAAAGAATCCCCTTTGAACTGATCTTGCTTTTGGTGAATAGTTACGAATACGTCTTGAGTAATTTCCTCAGCGTCTTCTTTGTTTTGTACATACTGCAGAGCAAGGTTAAATACCTTGTTTCCCATTTTTTCATAAATAGCCTGCAGTTCCATCTTATTGAGATGAAGATAGTTTTTTATTGCAAAGGTTTAAGTAGAGACGTGATGCATGACCTCTTTACAAAGGCATTTAAACAAAAAAGGTCGTGCGCCTTTGGCGTACGACCTCTCTTTGAAATAAAGTGATGATTCTGGATTACATCTTTGGCATAACCACTTTGTCAATCACGTGAATCACACCGTTGCTTTGGTATACATCGTATGTAGTAATGTTTGCGATATTTCCCATTTCGTCTTTGATGATGATATTGTGTTCACCGTTCATCATAGCCCATAATTTTCCGCCTGAAACAGTTGTCATTTCTGCCATTCCTTTTCCTTTTTTGATTGCTGCTGCAATGGTATTGAAGTCCATTTTACCAGCAACAACATGGTATGTTAACACCTTTGTTAGCGTTCCTTTGTTTTCTGGCTTCAATAACGTTTCTACTGTTCCTGCCGGAAGATTTTCGAATGCATCGTTTACCGGAGCAAATACTGTGAAAGGTCCAGCTGTTTTCAGAGTCTCAACTAGCCCTGCTGCTTTTACTGCCGCCACTAAAGTTGTGTGATCTTTTGAATTTACAGCGTTGTCAACGATGTCTTTTTTAGGGTACATTGCTTCGCCACCTACGGTAACTGTGTTTGTTTGTGCGAATGTAAATGTTGCTGATGCAACTGCTAATGCTAGTGTTAAAACTGCCTTTTTCATAATCCTTGTTTTTAAGTTTCAAGTGAGTTACGCGCAGTTTTCTTTTTTGGATTTCGAAGGTGAAAATTTTTTTGATTTTTTTCTGAATTCAGGTTCACCCGAGCAGAATCGTATTCGCCTTATAGTTCTTCAACAGTCTGATCATTGCGAATAATGAACTCACCCAAGAACCAGGCGGCTACAGCTGTTGAAACATGCCAAAGCCAGTGCGTTCCCCAAGGCATCCATGAAATGAATAACTTTTCATCCAGAAATCGGAAAGTTAACGCCAAACCGAGAGCAATAGCTGCATAAAGAATGTATGTTTTTACTTTAGTTTCCGGTTTTCTGAGATATAGAATAAATGGAAGCAGCAACATTGTTCCGCGTACAACATAACTTGCCGTTACCCGGTCTTGATTGCTAAAGAACTTCATGATGCCAAAACTCAGGACGAAAAAAAGAACTGTAATTGGAATAACAAGCCATTTTGGTTTTAGCACCTTCATCCATGTTCTTATCGATACGGCTAAAACAAGAATTAAAATAGGAAGTACATCTGCGAGAATTAGCCAGAATGAAGCTCTGAAAGCATGATAAAAGGTGCTTCCTAAGCCACCAATAATTAGAAGTGGACATGCAAACCAAAACATAAACGGATGACTATTGCCTGAGCGTTTAATTTGCCAAATGAAGTAGATTGCAGGAATTAGGAAGGTAAGTGATGACCAGGCATTCCAGGGTTCTACAATGAAGTGGGAAAGATCCGTTTCTTTATAGTATTGGCCGTGGTCGTCTGGCAATTCCAATCTCACAACTTTAGGATTAAAGTAAGATAATAAGTCCTATAGTAAAGTAGATGAATAACCC
>CBFGNV010000017.1:0-65231 GCA_965650275.1 uncultured Fluviicola sp.
GTAAAGAACTGTAAACGTATAAAAGAGAAATATAAAGAGTTTATTTTGACAGACCAATTAGTGAGATCATCAACTTCCGTTGGTGCTAATATGAGAGAGGCCAGGAATGCTGAAAGTAAAGCGGACTTCATTCACAAACTAAGTATCTGTCAAAAAGAATGTGATGAAAGTATATATTGGTTAGAGTTGTTAATGGCATTAATTATTGATGAGAAAGAAAATCTTTCTCTGATTCATAATGAAGCTGTCCAACTTCTCAGAATTATTAAGACGATAAACATTCGTACCAAAGAAAATTCGAATTGGAAGAAACGTTAACCCGATTAATAATTGATAATTACAGAATTGATAATTGAATGGAACGATTGGAAATACTAAAAACATACAAAATCTACATCGGCGGGGCGTTTCCGAGAACGGAATCGGGGAGATATTACACGCCAGTAGATAAGAAAGGGAATGCATTAGCGAACATGTGTCTTTCATCCCGTAAAGATTTGCGAAATGCAGTTGTTGCGGCACGAAAAGCATTCGGACCTTGGTCGGAAAGAGCAGCTTTTAACCGTGGGCAAATTCTTTACCGTATTGGTGAAATGCTGGAAGGAAGAAAAGCGCAGTTCATTGAAGAATTGGTAAAACAAGGAAGCACAAAAGCAAAGGCTGAAGAAGAAGTTGCTTTGGCGATTGATCGCTGCGTTTATTACTCGGGGTGGTGTGACAAATACACACAAGTATTCAGCTCCGTGAATCCGGTGGCGAGTTCACATTTCAATTTTTCGACTTTGGAACCAACAGGCGTTGTAGGAATCATTGCACCACAAACCAATAGTTTGATCGGTTTGGTTTCAGCTATCCTTCCCGTCATTGCTGGTGGAAATTCATGTGTTGTTTTGGCTTCGGAGAATTTACCATTGTGCGCTATTACCTTTGCGGAAGTTCTGGCAACATCCGATTTACCTGGAGGAGTAGTAAACATCTTGACTGGAACAGAAACGGAATTGCTAGATCAGTTTCACTCGCACATGGACATCAATGCCGTGGTTTATGCTGGTGGAAATAAAGAAAATGCTACGAAACTAGAAGCTGGAGCAGATTGCAATGTGAAACGTGTCTTTGTTTACGAAAGTGATTTCTCTAAAGCCGATGATGAAAATCCGTACTACATTTTGGATACACAGGAAGTGAAAACAACCTGGCATCCGATTGAGCATGTGGGTGGAGCGACGAGCAGTTACTGATTGAAAGTGCTAAAGTGATTGTCGTTAAAATAGATAGAACATATGATGTGGTAGTTTTTAATACTCTTTGGGTGGTTTTACACTGCATTTGGTTCAGTATATTTTACGGCAGATACAGCGCTTGCTTTCACAAATTGCGCTCAATAAGTAATTTAGAAAGATTGGAGCTTTACGAGCAAACTGTTATTGATAATACAAGAATCAATATCTGGAAAAAAATTAATCAACTGAAGCGAATTGCTTATTTACCAACGTTTGGAATTACAGCAGTCCATTTCGTGGCTTTCTATCTTTACTTCGATTATGTGGTTTTTACAGACTTTTATAAGAGTATCATTTACATTCTGATAGTGGCCTTGATTTTTGTTTTTCTAGCTACCAAAACCGAAGGTTCTAGAGTTCTTGTTGGAAAAAGTCCAACAATGCCTGGAGGGTTTTAGAATTGATAAGTGCTGGTATCCCATTGAGGATGTAGGCGAGGCGAAGAGTAATTATTAAATCAAAGCAGGAATGAGTTACTATGTTCAGGTTTCACTAATTGGGTTCAATGCTATTTGGGTTGTTGTACATTTCATTTATTTCGGTATTTACTATTCGAAATACAGTGCTTGTTTTCACAAATTGAGTTCAGTTGAAAACCTCGAAAAGACTCATGTATACAAACAAGAATTGATTGATGTAACACGTTTAAACACTTGGAAAAGATCAAAAAACTTCGTCGTATTTCATTTTTTCCACCTTTCGGAATCGCTGCTTTACATTTAGTGGTATTCTATTTTTATTGGGACCGTGCAATTTTTAATGCTTCATTTTTTGTTGTGTTTTACATATTAATTGGTGCGTTGATATTTATACTTCTAGCGAACCTTACTCAAGGCTCTAAAGTTCTTGGTGGAAGAACCGGATCTTTTTTTCGTGGACCTTTTTGAACTTTAAAGCAAAAGAAGAGTAACTAAACACTTCGAATTGATTATATCCTTCATGACTAAGCTGGTTTTACTTCTAACATTCCTCTTTGCTCTTGAAACTTATGCCCAAGAAAGCCGAATTGAAAACCTTCTTGGTGAGGGCTTCCGTTCTATCCCAGTAGTGAATAGAGGTTACAGCGATCTTTGTAAGGACTGTAAATTGGTGTTTACACAACGAAGAAACGCTGACACTTCCGGAATCATTTACAACAACAATTATATATTATTCAGGAACTACGTTGCCGATCCTGTGATTGCAGGAAAATCGTTTGCCTACATTCATGAGCAGCCTGTCAGCAATGCAGAGTTTCAGGAATTCCAAAGTTGGGTTAGGGATTCTATGGCGAGGGAACGGATTTACGTCTATTTCGAAGGTGAAAAAGCACTCGAATACATCACTCTGGAAACTGATAAAAGCAAAATCAGCCTGAAGGAGCATTGGGATGTAAGCGCTCAATATAGGGAACGGGGAAATCTCAACTGGAATAAAAAATTCAGTTATTCTGACCCGGAATTGATTCCGATTCTTGCGGATCTGTATCTTCCACAAGCAGAACGATTCTACCAAAAACGTGAATTCGATTCCCGGAAGTACGCTTATGAGAACAATGAGATATGGATCGACGGTCGTAATCTGGAAAACAGAACAGCCTTGATCACCTATCCGGAATCGTTCGCTTTAGAGTCAACATCGAAATTCAGCGAGACAAATGCTTTGGCACAACTTTATGAAACTCAATATCCTGAAATGCCAGTTTTGGTATTTTCATCGGCTCAGGCCAGGGCATTTTGTCAGTGGAAACAAGAACAACTTCAAAAAGATTTTAACTCAAAAGGTCTCAATTATAAAGTGGCAGTAACACTTCCATTAAATTCTGAATTGAGGTCTGAACAAACCGCATTTGTTGTTCCGGCTAAAGATTACACGGAGAATTGGAAAATTACGGTTCAGGAATATCAGGAATTTGTAAATGCGGTGCGTGATTCTATAGTAATGGAGCAACTTTATGAAGGACTTCAAGACGACATACAACGCTCAAAACTATTGAATCACTCTAAATATTACTTGGATGAATCAGCATTGGAAATGGTGACGTTTGATCCTTCCAAACTGAAGGGAAATCGCAACGTTTTTCCCTTCCAACCAGTTTCTTTCATTTACAAAAAGAATAAGCGTCAAATAGACAGCCTAAGATCAGAACTTCCTGAATCTGAAATCAATTTCAAATACTGGGCGAAGGATATGGCACGAATGGCAATTATCGGAACTCCAACTTACTATGATCGTGGTGAAGATCATTCTGAGAGACTTCCCTGGGATTCCTTAGGTCATCCTATCGGCAAAACACAGCGATATGGTTGGTACAATCGTTTAATGCATGTTAATGAAGCCTTGGGAAACGAAAATCTAAGTCTTTTCTTTTATCGCTATGCTATAGAGCATGTAGTGCCTACTATCCCGTTAAACCAGCAAACCGCAACGGAAATTGTAAAAGGAATATCGTACAATCAGGCTCTTGCCTACTATAACTGGAAATTTCCGATCGCAAAAGCAGGTTCAACTCAAAATTGGCAGGAGTATGTTTTCCCGACCAAAGAACAATTTGAAGCGGTGCAACGAGGTGAAAGCATTATAATTCCAGAACACCAACTTCCATTTCCGACTCCAACTTTTCATTACGTGGTTCATGTAACTTCACTGAAATAATTATTAATTTTAGACTGAAAGTTAACTGAGCGTAGTCGAAGTTTCCTCTTTCCTCTGTTTATCTTTCGTCTTTATTAATGAAAGACAACTTCTCACATAATTCAGCAAACTATGCAGCGTTTCGACCTTCTTATCCAAAAGAAGTGTTTGAATTCCTGGATTCAATACTAGAAAATCGCGAACGTGTTTGGGATTGTGCAACTGGGAACGGACAGGTAGCGAAGGAATTGGTAAATCTTTTTCAGCAGGTAGAAGCTACTGATTTGAGTGAAAATCAATTGAAAAATGCGGTTTCTCATTCCAAGATCAACTATTCTCAGCAGATTGCGGAGGAAACGAACTTTCCTGATAGTCATTTTGACTGTGTTACTGTTGGACAGGCCATTCATTGGTTCGACTTTGAGAAATTCAATACAGAAGTAAAGCGCGTTGTAAGAAACAATGGATTGATTGTTCTTCTCGGATATGGCAATTCGGTTATTCTCAATGAAGAAGTTTATCGGTTAGTTAAAGAACTCTACGAAGGGAAATTACTGGAATACTGGGATCCGGAACGCGTTTATATAGACGAAGAGTACAGAACCATTCCCTTTCCGTTCGAAGAAATGGAAGTACCGAAGTTTGAAGCAAGATATCATTGGACGAAAGAACAATTGCTGGGTTACTTAGGAACTTGGTCGGGACTTAAACATTACAAGGACAAAACCGGTGTTGACCCTCTAATTGAATTTGAAGAAAAACTTCCCGCCTTTGATACAATTGAAATTATCTTTCCAACTTTGTTTAAAATCGGTCGACTAATAAAATGATAGATCCAAGAATAGACAGCAATTTTAGACTTCAATTAATCTTTGTTGGACTTCATTTAGCGTATTTCGTCATATACAATAGCAAGTACAGTTCGCTGAATCATAGATTATCTGGTATTCAAAAAATGGATAGCGCCGGCGTTATCGATCAGGCAAGAATTGATTTGTCCAGAAAGTCCGTACTAACAAAAATCAGTAAACTGAAAAAATGGAGTTATATGCCGGTTCTACTTATCGCTGGTGTTCATATTGCATCTTTACTTGCGAGAAGATCATCTCATAAATTCGTTCAACTTATTGTTGACAATAAAGTAATTACGCAAAGAATCAATAGTTTCTCTGACACCTCTTATTGGACTTTCGGCTATATAACTCTTGCAAGTTTCCTACTGATTCTGGCAGCCAATTATATTAAAGGAGCACAGATCATTGATCCAAACAGAAGATTCGGGAGGTATTCTTTATGGCGCTGGTAATTATTGCGGTGTAAACTTAATCGGTAAGTTATACCACATATTCACTGGTTTTCCGTTGTTCTTTCCAGGTTTCCAGCGCGGCATACTTCTCACAGCCCGAACAGCCTCTTTATCTAATCCCGGAGATGCGCCACGACTAACCGTTACATTTCTGATATTCCCTTTCGTATCCACAATAAATCGAACATAAACCCTTCCACCAATTCCTTGATCCAATTCTTTCTCAGGATAACTCACATTCATTTGCAGCCATTGCGCCATCGCTTGCTGTCCGCCGGGAAATTCAGCCTCCTCATCTGTTACAGTTTCCACTGACTCAGGAAAACTTTCTTCATTCTCCTTCGAACTGGGAACTGACTCAGACCATTCTTGTCGCTCCATTTCTTTCTCATGTTCCGATCTACGTTCAGGCACATAATCGAAATCACATGAAGAAAGTATAAATAAGGAAAATAGGCTGAGTACTACTGTTGATGATTTCATTGGTCAATTTTAGGAACCAAAGAAAGCCCAAATAATGGAGAATATCAATTTCGCACGTTCAGAATCGTCATTTTCAATTCATTTTGGAGTGCCGTTTTTCATTTTGAAAAAAATCTGGTTTTTTGGCACGAAATCGAACCTCCGGCAACCCGCTACAGCACTGCTGTTTAACTTTTCTTAAAACTTCGAGGCACATCGCTTGCCTATTGCTAATCAAACCAAAAAAATAAAATGTTATGAAAGCAACATTGAAAAACTTGTTTTTGGTCGGGATGATCGGTACAAGTACAATTGCAACTCAGTTTGCGTTTGCAGGTGACGGAGATAAGAAAATCGAAGAACACCGTTTGGCAAATCGTAAAGAGTACAAAGACATGAAACGTTCTATGTCCAACATTCAAAAAGACAGAGAACGTATTGTGTTCCACAAAGCTGAGTTCAAGAAAAACAAAAAAGCTGGTTTGACAATTGAGAAACACATGAGCAAGAAGGAGATTCGGAAGGCTAAGGCGGATTTACGCAGGGATAAAAGATACTTGCGTATTGACCACCGAGATTTAGCAGCCGATCAATGGACAGCCATTAAAGCTCAGGACAAAGAAAAATGTCAAGCTAAAAAAGATTTGCGAGTAGCTAAACGTGAAGTTCGTCGAGATTTACGAAAAGGAGATTCTATAGAGTTCGCTTATGACTCTGCAAAACTCCAGGCACTTTATGCAAAACGAGATTTGGAAAAAGAACAGTCAGTAGCACTTAAAGAAGACGTTTATGAGTTCTTCGTGCTGTTGGATGAAGAAATTGAAGAAGTAGTTTAGGTAGGTTAGGTTGGTCAGTTCACAGACGACTAGGGGTTGGTTTCTCAGGAAATCAGCCCCTTTTCATTTTTAATGCGTTAATATTTTCACAAAAGCGATTTATGGGGCAACCAAAAAAAGAATTTGTGCGTTCTACACATGTGATGAATTTCACACTACTAAGCGCCCCTCTACTACATTTTTGTTTAAACGAACTGAATTCATGAAAAAACTAGTGATTCTGGCATTGACACTCTCCACATTGCAGTGCTACGCTCAAAACGTTGATCAACGACTTATTACCAACAAAGGTGAGGCGGTAAACAAGGCTTATACCTATAACAAAAACGCATACAACTACATGTTGTTTGAACTGGATAGCAGTTATGTTGTGATGAACAAAACACAACTAACGAAAGAAGAGAAAAAGAAAGTCGTGAAATCGCATTCTATTCCTTCCAGCGTAGAAAGTACAATTGGTACAACTGCATTCAATTTGTTTAGTTATGGCATTCAGATCTCCAAAACAGAACGTCAATACTTCGAACTGAGTGATAAGACTATACTTGTGGTTTACAGCACTCCTGAAATTTCCAAAGCATTTAAAACAAGCAGTCTAAATACCAAATAAGATGAGAATTTTTGCATTACTTTTTAGCTGTTTGGTTGGATTGTATTCCCTTGCTCAAACGCCAATTAATGTTGTTCCAGCGAACAATAACACCACAATCTCTACCTGTAACGGTTTCATTATCGATTCTGGCGGGCAAGGTGGTTCAGGATACGGGAATGGTGAGAACATTACCATAACCATTTGTCCGGATACTCCTGGAGATATCATGAACATTGTCTTCAACCTTTTTGCGTTGAGTACAACAGATGATAATCCCGCTGCAAACATTACAAATGTAGATTACATGGACGTTTACGATGGGAACTCTACAGCAGCTCCAACATTGGGAACGTACACAGGAAATCAATTACAAGGGGTTATTATTCAAGCTACGGCTTTGAATCCAACAGGTTGTTTAACTATCCGCTTCAGATCAAACAGTATCGGAACGGGAATGTTCACTGCAAGTGCAACTTGTGAAACACCTTGTGCTACACCAACGGCTGCCGGGACCATTACAAATGGTGAAACATTAGACAGTACACGCGTTTGTATTGGTGAATCTGTGAGTTTTACTGGAAACGGATCTTTCGCAGCACCTGGATTCAACATTACCAACTACGAATGGGATTTCATGGACGGAAGTTCCGCAACTGGAATGAACGTTTCTCATACGTGGGATACTCCAGGACAATATTTAGTTCAGCTCTTTTTGACTGATGATAATGGCTGTGGAAATACCAACCTCATCGACTTACAGGTTTTCGTAGCAACCATTCCCGATTTTGTTAACTGGCCGGATGATACAACACTTTGTTTGGGTGAATCGGTAGCGTTTACCGCAACTCCTGAATTGTATCCGGTTCTATGGGATGGTTTCCCTGGATCACAAACTATTGATGACGGTTGTTTGCCAGATACTTTATTAGGAGTTTCTCAGGATGTTGAAATTATGCAAACAGGATTTGCTGCAGGATCAACAATCCAAAGTGTAGCAGATGTAGAAAGCTTCTGTATTGATTTGGAGCACTCCTTCATGGGTGATATTGTAGTGATCGTTCAATGTCCGAATGGACAAACGCAAATCTTACACCAGCAAGGTGGAGGTGGAACTCAAATTGGGGAACCAAATCCATTGGATAATGTGGACTGTTCTGATCCTACAACTCAGGGAGTTCCATATACGTATTGTTTCACACCGATGGCAACTGAGACTTGGGTAGAATGGGTTGACAACAGCGGATTTGGAGGAACAATTCCAGCTGGAGATTATGAACCAATTCAACCTTTCGACAATTTAGTTGGTTGTCCGTTAAACGGAATTTGGACACTTACAGTAATTGACAACTGGGCGGCGGATGATGGAACACTTTTCTCTTTTGATATCAACCTGGATCCATCTCTTTATCCTCCGGTTACCACATTTGAACCTAGTATCGGTTTGAACTCTGATTCTTCTTACTGGAACATGCCAGCGATTTATGCAACCGTTTCTCCAAATGGAGATGTATTGAACGTGAATCCAACTGCAGCCGGAACATACACTTACGTTTATACCGTTTTGGATGATTTCGGATGTGTGCATTCACAAGATGTATCGGTTTCTGTAAATGATAATCCTCAAGCTGATGCTGGTCCAGACATTACGATTTGTAACGGTGAACAAGTTCAATTGGAGGGATCCGTTAGTGGCGGTTCATTAGATTGTAACTACTCGCTTAATCTCAATGATAGCTGGGGCGATGGCTGGAATGGAAACAATATTCTAGTTACTGTTAATGGTGTTACCACATCTTATACCATCAACTTCGGAACAGATAATACGGTGTTCTTCCCTGTTACAAACGGACAGCCATTTACGGTTCAATTTGACGGAGCAGGAGCATTTCTTAACGAATGTTCATACGAAGTTGTTGATCCATCAGGAACTGTCATTTTCGCGGACGGTGGAGCGGCGCAGCCTTCAACTACGGTTCACAATTTTGTTGGAAACTGTTTAGGCGATCTTCAATTTGCATGGACTCCAGCTGCGAACGTTACGAATCCAAATATCAATGATCCGTTCACCAATAATATTTCTACTGCAACAACGTTGACGTTAACGGTTTTCCCAACCGGACATCCACTTTGTGTAACAACAGATCAAGTAAATGTTACTATTTCAGCTTCCGCAAACCCTGGAGTTGACAATACACTTTCCATTTGTTCAATGGCCGCGCCTCAAGACTTGTTCCCGTTACTTGGACCTGGGGCTTCACCAAACGGGACATGGTCTGGACCAACAGGTGCAGCTGTAACAATGCCTTACGATCCTGTAACAATGAACCCGGGAATCTATACATATTCAATTGATTCGAATGGTTGTACTTCACAAGCAGATATTACGGTAACAGAACTCAATACAATTGTAACTGCGGTTCCAACAAACGTAAACTGTCATGGAATGCCAAACGGTTCTGCTGTAATCACTTATCAGAATGCAACAGATTACCAGTTGAATGGTGGACCAAGTACTCCACTTCCGGCTTCTCCATTTACAATTCCGAATTTACCTGCAGGAAGTTATACGGTTGATGTATTCAACTCAACAGGATGTACTGGTCAGGTTCTTTTTACTATAACTGAGCCACCTGCATTACAGATTCCAACTATTACCAATGATGATGTAGTTTGTGTTGGTGATCAAACACCATTAAACGCAACCGGTACAGGAGGTTCAACTCCATACACATTCACTTGGGTTGCTAACATGGCTGTTGTTGGAACAGGAGTTCCGTTTACAGTTAGCCCGAATGTTACAACACAATACTGTGTAATCTTAAGTGAAGCTTGTGGATCAGTGCCAGATACGGCTTGTGTAATCTTAACAGTTCCGCAACCGGTAAATATTTCTGTTTCTCCGGACGACGCTGACGGTTGTTATCCGCACGCTGTAAACTTTACGAATAACAGCACACCTAATGCAGCAGTAATTCAAACTACGGTTGATTACGGTGATGGAACACCTCCTTTCACAGTTGCCGGATTAGCTGGATTCTCGCACACATATACAGATCCAGGGAATTACAATGTAACAGTTACTATTCTCTCAGACAGTGGTTGTGTTTATACAAATACTTACAATAACATGATTCAGGTGTACGATATTCCAACAGCTGGTTTCCTTGCAACACCGAATCCAACTACGATGTTTGAAACACACGTTACGCTAATCAACAGCAGTTCATCAGATGTGGTTTCTTACCAATGGTCGATGCCGGGAGCAACACCTGCAAGTTCTACAATGGAAAATCAACAAATTGACTATCCGGAAGGAACAGCTGCTCAGTATTTGGTAACATTGATGGTAACTAACCAACACGGTTGTGTAGACGAAATCACACAAACTATTGAGGTGGAAAGCGATGTTATCCTGTACGCTCCAAACACATTTACTCCTGATGGCGATGAGAATAACCAGCAGTGGTTTGTTTACGTAGACGGAATCGATATGTCGAGCTTTGAGTTGCGTATCATGAACCGTTGGGGAGAAGTTGTCTTTGAAAGTTTTGACCCGAAAGGAAAATGGGATGGAACTTACCACGGAAAAGTGGTTCAACAAGGAACTTACATCTGGACAATCAGAGTGAAAGATATCAAGAACGATGCGAAGTATGACTTTGATGGTCATATCAACATTATCTACTAGGAAGTTTAAATAAGCTGGCTTCGAGAGCCTCAGCCAGCTTCGGTTTTATAAAAAAATCCCCGGCACTTCGAGAACCTCAGTGACCGGGGATTTTTTATGTTCAAACGGTTCAAAGATGACTGAGGTTCTCGAAGTCACCTTTGAATATTCTCTTATTTCTTTCTAAAGAAAATTCTGATTGGAACACCTTCAAAGTTGTACAAGCCACGAATTCTGTTTTCCAGGAATCGCTTGTATGAATCTGGTACATACTGCGGTAAGTTACAGAAGAACGCAAACGCCGGAGCATGAGTCGGAAGTTGTTGAACATACTTGATCTTCACATATTTCCCTTTCAAAGATGGTGGTGGATTACTATCAATAATCGGTAATAAAACATCATTCAACTCCGAAGTGCTGATCTTGCGAACGCGATTCTGATACACATCCATTGCTCGCTCAAGCGCTTTATGAATACGTTGTTTTGTAAGAACCGAAGTAAAGATGATCGGAACATCGTTGAACGGAGCCAATTGTGCTCTCAATTTTTCTTCGTATTCCGTTGCAGTCATGGTATCCTTCTCCACCAAATCCCATTTATTGACCAAAACAATCACTCCTTTGTGATTCTTCTCAGCCATGTAGAAAATGGTTAGATCTTGTTTTTGAATTCCTTCAGTTGCATCCAGCATGAAGATACAAACGTCCGCACTTTCAATTGTTCTTACCGAACGTAAAACCGAATAGTATTCAATATCCTCGGTTACTTTACTTTTCTTTCTGATTCCAGCGGTATCGATCAACATAAAATCGAAACCAAAAGCATTATAGCGTGTATTGATAGAATCTCTGGTTGTTCCTGAAATATTTGTTACAATATTTCTTTCTGTACCGGTAAGCGCATTGATCAATGATGATTTTCCAACGTTTGGTTTTCCAACCACAGCAATTCTCGGTAAACCTTCTTCTTCCTCACCGCGTGGATCTTCTTTCTCGAAATTCTTCACACATTCGTCAAGAATATCTCCGGTTCCGTGACCGTTCGCAGCAGAAAGATCGAATACTTCGCCTAAACCAAACGACCAAAATTCGGAAGAAAGACCAACGCGATCGTTACTGTCTACCTTATTACCTATTACTAAAACTTTCTTTTTTGTTTTGCGAAGAAGTCCTGCAACGGTTTCGTCTAAGTCAACGATTCCGGTTGTAACATCAACAACGAATAAGATCACTGTTGCTTCTTCTATTGCAATTTCAACTTGTTTGCGGATCTCTCCTTCGAAAACATCATCTGAACCATGAACGTATCCTCCGGTATCAATTACTGAAAAAGGAATTCCGTTCCATTCTCCACGACCATAAATTCGATCGCGTGTTACACCACTCACCTCTTTTACAATTGCACGAGTTGATTCGGTTAAACGATTAAACAATGTTGATTTTCCGACATTCGGTCGGCCCACGATGGCAATAATATTTCCCATTTTTCTCTAATTTGACGTACTTCACAGCACTACTTTAACTATTTGCGAATTACTAATGACAAATTACAAATTTAGAATCGCACAAGAATTCATTTGTAATTGATAACCTGTAATTAGTCATTCTTTAATAACCGTATTTCTTCAGTTTCTGTTCGCTTGCGCGCCAGTCTTTATCGACTTTCACAAACGTTTCCAGAAACACCTTCTGACCGATAAAAGCCTCAATATCCAGACGTGAGTCTCGTCCGATACGTTTTAGCATCTCACCTTTTTTACCAATCAGAATTCCTTTTTGAGAATCACGTTCCACCACAATCAGTGCTCTGATATGCGTAATGGTTTCTGATTCTTTGTATTCTTCAATTTCTACCTGACAAGCATATGGAACTTCCTTATCACAATGCAAAAAGATCTTTTCACGAATCATTTCTGAAACGAAGAAACGCACTGGTCTGTCGGATAATTCTTCTTTGTCGAAGTAAGCAGGACCTTCTGGCGACAACTCCAAAATGCGTTGCCAAATAGGTTCTACATTAAAATTATGCAATGCTGAAATTGGATGAATCTCCGCTTTCGGAAGTCTTTCCTGCCAATATTCTCTTCTTGCAATTACTTTATCCTGGTCGCCCAAATCTATCTTGTTGATGATTAGAAGAACCGGAATATTCAATCGTTGAATACGCTCCAACGTTTCCTTGTGATTCATTTCGGTCTCATGCATATCCGTGATAAACAACAAGATATCCGCATCCTTAAATGAACTTTCCACATAGCTCATCATTGCTTCATGCAATTTGTAAGATGCATTTACCACTCCGGGAGTGTCTGAAAACACGATCTGATAATCGTCTGCATTTACTAAACCATGAATTCGATGACGGGTAGTTTGTGCCTTTGAAGTAACGATAGAAAGCTTCTCGCCCACCAAACAATTCATAAGCGTAGACTTCCCAACATTTGGACTTCCTACAATATTTACGAACGCGCTTTTGTGAGACATAGAAGAAATTTTGTGCAAAGATAGTAAATAGACTTAAGACAATGGAGGAAAGACGAAGGACTGACCCCGATCACACCAATTTACAACAGTTCAAAGAGTTTGTGTTTGAGCACAAAGAGTACTAATCCGGTTTTTGATTTAATGGCAAACTTATCGAAAAGAGATTCGCGGTAACCATCAACAGTTCTGGCAGTAACGTCCATCAGACTTGCAATCTGATCATAAGTGTATTCATCCTGGTGGCAAACCCACTTCAAAAATTGTCGTTCTCTAGGCGACATTTGGTCAAGAATCACTTCATATTCCGGGCGTTTGGTTTGCTCAAAATTATTCCGAAGTGAGTACGTTAGAAATTCGTTGTGATGATATCCAACTGTTGTTATTGAATTGATTGCGTTTCTGAGTTCATCAGCAGAACAATCCTTTCGCAAATAACCTCTGGCGCCGTTTCTGAAGAGTTTGATAATGGTGGCCTCTTCGGCATTCAAGGTCAGAATCAGTACTGGTAAATCGGAATTCATCTCAGCCAATTGTTCCATCACCTGATCGCCGGAAAATCCAGGCATTGTAAGGTCCATCATCACCAAATCTGGTTTGGGACTTAAAGGCAAATTTTTTAGGAAATCGTTTCCGGAGTCAAACTCTTGCACAATTTTAAAGTCACCCAATTTCTCAATTAGCTCTTTGAGTCCATTACGAACAATCACATGGTCATCAACAAGAACAATGGTTTTAAAGCTCATAGTAAGGTTTAAGTACGTACTAATTTGATGAATTTTTCAGAATTACGGTGGTACCTTCATTCGGTTTTGTTTGATAAATACATTCTAATCCAGCCAATTTAGCTCTGTTCAGAATGTTCTTAACTCCAGATGCCTTGTTCTGTTCAAAGAGGTTTTCATAATCGAATCCGCTACCGTTGTCACTCACAGATAATTCGAAATGACTATTCGTTGCTTTTAAACGGATTTCAATTGTTGTGGCATGACTATGTTTAAGTACATTTTGGATGATTTCCTGAAAGATTCTGAAAATCATCAATTGTGCATCTTTATCCAAACTAAGATCCAACACCAGAATTTCAGATTTCACCGTAAACGTTTTCAATGCAATTAAGCGCTCAATCTCCAAACGAATTGCACCTTCAAATCCATTCTGAAGAATAGCGTCACTATTTAATGTTTTGCTCAATAACCGAAGCTGTTGTGTAACTTCTCCCAGATATATTTCGATGGGCTTATAACCTTCCGCCAAATCGGGATGCAACATTTTCTGTGTTTGAATCTGCATGTGCATCGCCACTAAAAGTTGTCCCGCATTATCATGAAGTTCATACGCCAACTGATGCAGGATTTTCTCTCGTTCTTCGGTTTCAATTGCCCTCAATTCCCGTTCGAATGCAAGCTTAGTCGCAGCCAGTTCCTCTTTCTGTTTGGCCCGTTGCTGTTGAATCCGAAAGAAACTATAGACCACGCCGGTCACCAGAAGTAAGATGACAATTGTGGTGACTATAATTCCAAGTACAATATCGTTCATATTCGTTTTCTTTCTTTGTTGTTATTTCGATACTGCATTACAAAGGCAAGTGCAATTAGTGCATATCTGAGGTTTGCCAAAATGTCGCTGATCAAATGGTAAAGCAGGGAATTCAATTTTGGCGATCGGTGTTGCAGATAATTCATCAGCGAAACATAGGGCACACTGCAAGCGAAATAGACCAGTAAAGCCATACAAGCAATTCTCAAAGGTAATCCCTCTTTCCCGGCAGGCGAATTGAACAGAATAGGCACAAAAACCAGGGTTATGACAACACATTCAGTCAGATCTGCATAATGGAGATAACTCTGAAATCCGTTTAATGCAACTTGCGCAATGTATACAACCACAAAACCTGTTGCGCCTAAAACCAGTAACAATCTTCCGTTGGCTTTCCCGTACATGAACTGAGCTGCCAAAAGCAGCAACCCAGTTTCAAGTACAAGGTGTATGTTCATGAGCCATTGCGTATTTATTGCCTGATGATTCGCTTGCTGTTGAATAGTCAGAAGATTCGCGCAACTGTAAAAAACGATCCAAATAACAAGCTGAATAAAAAGTGCTTTAAAGAAAGGAGTAAGTTTTCTCCAGCTAATAATTCCTCCTAAAAAAGCTAATGAAAGGCAAGAAATTTCAGTGACTTGTGTAAGCATGTAGTGCGTTTGTGCTCACTAAGATGCGAAAATTATAGACATATCGTTACTCCCTGTGAATGCACGTCAAGTTCAGTTTTTGTTAGAAATGAACAGCCTGGAGGACATAAATGAGAACGATTCGCATACATATCCCTAAAATCAACAGCCACACGTATTGTACGAAGTAAAAGAGAGTGTTTTGCACTCAAAGTCCCATCAGGCTTTCTATAAAGTGCATTTTTTACCGTTACAAAATTGTCACCATCGTTTTTATTGTCTGTCATCAACGTGTAAATTGTTTGAAACGGATAGGTAACGGAATTTGCATCTGAAGTTGAATCATGATTACCAAATGCCCCTGCTCCGTCATGAAGAATTGAAATTTGATCGCGATAATTCCTTTCAATATTTTCGGTTCCTGTATACTCTTTAAAGCCATCTGCAACAGTATAAAAATACTTTTTAGTTCCTTCAACAAAGTCATATCTGTTTTGGGCAGCGTTCCAGTTATAACAAACGGGTTTGAAAAGTAGTTTAACATCAAAATTAGCCCCTGTTAGAGCATAGTATATTCTGAGTCCAGTTATGAATTTTTCATCTGCAGTTCTTAACTTGAAAGCTTCGGTATACATTGCTTCGAATGCGTCATAAGCGATATCAACCATCGGATTTGGCAGATTATGTCCGTTTTTCAGCTTGAAAAAGCTATTGAATTGATCAATCTGTGGAAGTGCATCAACATCGTTAACTACAGCCAATGCTAAATTCAAAGTGTCTTCCAAATTAATCTTATTTCTAAGATTTGGGAAATTTAATGGGTCGATTATTCGACAAAATGGCGTTGGATAAGGATCCAGTAATTTTTCTTCCATAGTGTATTGTTTTAAGTTTCTCCAAAACTGCCCATAAAATCAGATTCATACAAATTTTCCGTTTGGTATTATCCTCATTTTCAACCCCGTGAATAATCCCGTATGAAATGGGTAAAGTGCCCTTTTGGGAGAATGGAATTGTTGAGATGTTTGTGAGGTAATTCAATACTTAAACTTATGAAAACAGTAGACATTCGATTAGAAGTTAAACTATGGGGCTCACTTCACAACTGTCATGTTTATCTTGAGAACATGGACAAAATTGGTTTGTGGTCCTATGACTCAGAGAAGAATATACATTACCGGGATCTTCCAAACTATGAGATTAACGGGAATTTGGACGTGAAAATGGAAGCCACAGGTAAAAATGGTGCTTCTTCAACGCTCGTTGTAAAAATTAAAGGCCAGGATCCTGTTCAATTGATTTGTCTTATACAAAATGGACACGCGGCTTCTCAAAAATCTATCACAATAAACGAATTAATATGAAAACACTTGTATCAATCTTGTTCACCTTGTTTTTAGCCAGTATTGCAACTGGACAAGTAATTATAGAATCTACTGATGGTACTGAGATCGCCACAAATATTGACGCTTCATCACCTCTTTCAAAAACAACTTTTTTGGGTTTAGTTAATACAACCGAGCAGAGTTTTCAATTAAAGTCAATTATTGCAAAAAGAGATGATGCAAATCTAGGAAGTCAATTAGAAAGTTATTTCATCATTAATCTGAAAGCAAAACCTTCGGATGGAATCGCAACTTTGTTTAACAATGGAAATTTCAATCCAAGCACAACTTCAAGCTTAACATACGGAAGATCATACGTGTTCTCTAAACCAACTTCCACTAAGTTTACAGATTATTTTACGCTGAAAGCTGAATACAATGTTAATAAGTATACCTTGTTCAATCCAGATACAGTTTTTAGTAAACAAATAAGTAATTCTACATTTAAAGGACTGGGGATTTCATTTTCTTATAACGTCTTCGTTTCGGGAGCCAATCTATTCAATTTCTCTCTTGGATACGCTCAGAAAAACAATTACTCGTCGCTAGAAAACATTGAGATTCTTGACTATGCGATTCAAATAGATTCAGTTTCAAGTACATTTAGACAGTCTGGGAAAACTGTAAACGGGAAAACAGGTACATACTCGGAATATGAATGTTTCCCTTTCCGTGCCGCCTATACATACTGTCCTAGCGAAGACGCTGCTGACAAAAATAAATTGAAGATTGGATTTTCCATATATTATGCAAGCCAATTCGGAAAAACTAAACCAATCCATAATTTGGGTACCGTACTTTTTCTTACGAAAGCAAATGAAAAAACGGGTGTTCGAACGCCAACTATTGGATTGGGAGTTCAGGCAAATGATATTAACAATACGTTGAACAGTTCAAGCTTTTTAACAAAGCGTATTTCATTCAATCTTACTACCGTATTTAATTTCAATTCCCTTTAATGGGTTACATAATACTAACCGCAAGTCAAAACTTGCGGTTTATCCACTTCTTCCTCAAAACGTAAAAATCTTACGGTCACAATTGATTGAAATTTAATACATTAAACCCCAAATTATCATCACTATTTTTATCTACTCATTCAAAACACTATTCATTATGGAACCAACTATTGATCCTGACAAAGGAAAAAAAGAAAAAAATGAACTGGTAATCAGTTATCTCAGTCTGCGAAAATACCTCGGTATTTTAGGAATTGCTCTCCCAATAATCCTGCTTATAGGCTCAATATTCGCCAATGACGGAGTTGTTGAAGGTGCAATAAGCGATTATTTTCATACGCCGCTTCGACAGTTTTTCACCATCAGTTTGGGCGGAATTTCGCTCCTGCTATTCGCTTATAAGGGTTACGATAACGTTGACAAATGGATAACGAATATTGCGGGAGCTTTTGGTTTGCTGACGGCATTCGTTTTCACAAGCTTCAAAGATCATTCTAATCTGCATGGCTATATTCTTACGGTTAAAGGTGAACGCTCTAATGCTGTTTCACTTGAAGATCTCGCTGGAAAAGCTTATGAAATTATTCCAATTCCAGTTAGTTCATTGCAATCTGTATTGCACCTTTGCTTTGCGGCATTATTCTTTTTACTTCTTGGATACATGTCGATCAAGCAATTCACAAAACTTGGCAACCGAAAGGAAAATTGGGTGTATCGCATATGCGGTTGGGTGATAATAGCGACCATTTTATTGCTTACTCCGATAGCGCTGAACAACGATAAAATAACCGAATTCTACCATGATTACCGATTGATTTTCTGTGGAGAATTCATTTGCCTTTGGGCATTCGGAATTTCTTGGTTGGTTAAAGGATATAGTTCTCACAAGGATATCAACTGACAAATTAGAAGTAGATCGTTCCCTAAAGCGCAACTCATCCTTGCGCTTTTTCATTTTAAATCCTCAGGCGCTATCCAAAACGTTTCCAATAAACAAAGCTCGTCGTTTGGATTGTGCTTGTATGCTAGAATAACGTACAGCCCATGCTCGTTTCGAAACAACTTCCCAAAACTGATTTTATCTTTCGCTTGAAATCTCCAAACATTTACAGTGCTCCAGAAGAAGTTGGAACTGTCCAATTCCATCGATTCTGGAAGTTTTAAGTCGCTCAATGGAATGAACATTTTGGATGAAAATCCAGCGTCTGAGCACCTGCAATTTTTTGTGCTCACGGATAGTTCCAACATGTTCTTTTTTCCAGCAGCCAGCTCGTAGTGAAAATAACTTTCCGTGTTTCCGTTTATTTCAACATTCGAATGCATTTTCACCAGTGTATCTTTGTCGCAGCAGATAAAATTTATTGGATAATCAAAATCTACGGGACCTTGGTGATTTTCGAAAGAAATCAACTTCAAATTTGAAGCGGCATTGTTTATTTTCATCTTTTGGTCTGCCGTCCAATCTTTTTCTGACGATTGAATCAAGATGAGTTTATAGAAATAATCACCCTGAGAAAGCAAATCCAACTTGTCAGACATTTCCAAACCATGAATTAATGGTACAATAGAGGTTTTGTCGTGAAAATAGTGCGCACCACTCCATTTCAAACAGTTCTCCAAATGATATTTCTGCTTGTCAAACCAATAAAGCGACTGCTCACAATCGTATCGGAGTTGGTAATACTTCACCCAAGGGATATCAGCTTTGGTGGTGTCTACAGTAGAAAGAGAATCTACCTGAAACCACAACTCTTCAGGATCGATCTTTCGGGAAAATTTTTGATCCACCGAACCGTATTGCGCAAATGCAGTAAAACAAAACAGCGAAAAAAATACAATCGGTAGTTTAAACATGGTTCAACAACGACAAGCTGGATTTTGGTTACGTCTATTTATTCCACAACAGTAAATTGAAGGTAGAACTGTACTGTAGGCCTGAATATTCATCGAAATACTTGATGGTATAATTGTAACCTACTTGCGCAGTCCAAATCATTCGTTTATTGGAAAGGAGTTGTAAACCAGCCACTGGTGTGAATTGCAGTGAAGAGAAATCGCGCTGAAACAATCCTCCCAATTCTAAACCGAAATAAGGAATTCCAAATTTGCGTTTTATTACCGCTTCAAAGGATAAATTCAAGCCAAAATTGACGTTGAAAATGTCTTTTGCAGAATTCTTATCACTCTTCATGATGCTCAGGTTTCCATAAGTTTTTACCCTTCCCGGACCCGATCTGTACGATTCACCGCCACGAGCGCGGGCATAGATGACAAATTCAGTAGTTATTCCCTGATAAACACCCAAAGTGTCCACATTCTTCGGAGTGTAAATCTTGTATCCAACACCAGGCATAAAATAATCATCCCATTCCTGATTATTGACTGTTGTTTGCGAAAAAATAGTGTTCACAAAAAGGGAACACATTAAGAGTAAGTAAATGTTTCTCATCTATTCTGGTCTTGTTAAACACTAATGTTCTACGAATGCAATGGTAAACAAAAAAACGCATCCTCCGTTGAAGATGCGTTTTGCTTTGTCTTACATTTACTTATGTTACCTAACCTACTTTATATTCTTTACTTCTGATGCACCCGTAACATCTGTAGTTACATTAGAAGGATCTCCTATAATTTGCACTTCACTTGCTCCCGAAGCAACTATCTTCAGATCGTCCATAACGTTGATCTTTACAACGCTTGCGCCTGAACAATTGACATTTGCCTTTTGCACCATTAACTCTTCTGCATTTATATCAGACGCACCTGAGTTAATGATTTCAAGGTTATCAACCTCGCCAACCAAATTGATATCTGATGCTCCTGAAGAATTGATTTTCATTTTGGACAGGTGAACTCCTAAAGTAAGATCCGAGGCTCCTGAAATTTCAAGTTTCAAACTCTCCAGATTCAAATCGCCCTCTGTTTTTATGGATGAGGCTCCTGAACAATTGATTTCCTTTAAACTGACAACAGTGATATAAACCGTTAGATCATAATTGCAATCGTTTTTCTTACACTGTGAATACACTTCGAGCGTTCCCGCTTTCGTATCAATGCGAATAGCTTCTTCGCCATTATCATCACCTTCAATACGGAACGAAGCTTTTTCACCCTGCATCAAAACCACATCCACTGCGCCCCAAATTTTCAACAAGGTGAAATCATTTATTTCCGTTACTTCCCCATCTCCTGTTATTCTTGGAATTCTTGGCAATGGCTGAATGGGTTCTATCAGTTTATAAGGCAAAATGTAATTGGAAGGAAGTGATTGACAATAGCTCAAACTTGGTAAATAAGGCGCATCGTCGTTTAAGGTTTCCAACAACCTCAAAACTGGCTGCTGCTCTCCTTCAGCAACCAGTTCTTGCGATGGAGTATTGACAGAAGTCAATACTGTTTCGTTGGGTTTGGGGTCTTGTTTTGTATTTACGTGTATCGTGTTTTTGGCAGCTGGCTGAACCGGTTGCTGTGTTGAGGTATTCATTGTCAACACAACTCCTGTTCCTATACCCACTGCTACAATAGCTGAACTAATCATAATGAATGGTTTTAATGTGATTATCAATTTCGTTTTCGCAAAAAATGCGATGATGAGCGCGCCAAGTGTCATTGGAACTATCCATTTCTGAACGTCGCTCAACGTTGTCTCTGGCGCTTCGTTCCGCGCCTCTGCAAAGAGTCTATCCAGCGTTTCCATAACTTTCTGTTTCTGCCACTTGTGGCTCAGTTAATAATTGTGTGAGTTGTTGTCGACCACGCAATAAGCGTTGTTTGACAGCAGATTCTCCAGCCTCTTGCAATTCAGCGATCTCTTTAATAGAGAATCCTGAAATTTCAAACAAGATCAAAGCTTCGCGCTGTAAATCCGGAAGTAATTGCAATGCCTTGTACAAATCTTCTTTTTCCAGCTGTTTTTCAGCATGGTTTTCAATTTGCTGGGCATTCAAATGTTCCGTCGACATTCGTTCTTCCGACATTTTTCTGTTCGAATTGGCCAAAATCCGAATACTAATGCCGAACAAGAAGTGCAGAAAGGCCTTTTTATCTTTCAGTGTATCAAATTTCTCAAAAGCTACACTTACCGATTCCTGCATCAAATCCCTGAAATCCATTTCACCATACACACGCGCCTTGCAGAACCGCTCAAAGCGAGCATGGATTGGTTCAAACAGATTCATGAATTCTTTCTTCTTGTTACTCATAATGTGGGCTCACATAAAGGTAGGTGTAATGAGAAAGCGAAAAGTTACATTAGAAGTGAAAAATCAAAAGTTAAGACGCAAAATCTTTTGATTTTCCGTTAGTTTCGCTAGCCCCTTGAAGTTTTTAACTTTTGGCTTTTGCTTTTTGACTTAGATTTTTGTGGTAACTTGTTAGGAATATGATAGAAACAAAAAAGATTCTTCTCGCAATATTAATGCTAATTACGTTTGACAGTGGGTTATCGGCCCAATCTGCAGAAAAATACAACTCTATTCACATCGAGTTTTATCAGCCATTACGTATTCCTGCCATGGGAGAATTCTACAGTGATGATTGGTATTTTGGGGGATTCCCATCATCAATGCCGCCAGATAGCGATTTTGAACGCAATAACTATTCCGGAGCTTTCGGATTACGTTACGATCGAATACTAAAAAAGGGTTTCATTTTGAAAACGCGACTTGGCATGTCTTACAGAAAACTGACAGAACATTTCTATTCCGATTATCATAATTATCAGGACGGAGGTTCAGACGATTATATTCTCGATCAAACTTATTCCTACTCTCAATTCCATGTGAATGCATTTCTTGGAGGGTCAAAACGCATTATTTTAAGCAAACGTTTTTTTATTGATGTTGGACCACAATTGGCTTATGTGCGTTACATGCAAAGTGATTCAAAGTTCACTTCACATACAGACGATTATGCAGGAACCTCTTCTCCTGTAATGATTCACACTATTCAAAATGTGGTAAAATATAATCCTGTAGATTTCATTGGTGTTGGTTCAAAAGCAGAATTATCAATGCGCTTAACTGATAAACTTACCTCAACTTTAGGTTTTCAAGCCTATTGTTTTCTGATGCGAAGTAAAGGTACCAGAGTAACGAGCTATAACCAAACATCACAAGATATTCCGAACGGCACAACAAATGAATCTTCTGAACAATGGCGTTTGCATCAAAAAATAAAACAAACTGGATTTAGCAATGTTTCTCCAGTTGTGAGTCTTGGTTATTCGTTTTGATGATTCAATACAAGGAAATCCTTTTTCAAAAAGTTTTATCGAAATAGTTGCGAAACAAGAAAAAGTGCGTATATTTGCACTCCCCAATCGAATGAAACGTCATTCATCAGGGCAGTAAAATAGCAAGAAAATCTACAAGATATATTGCGAGGTGGAGCAGTTGGTAGCTCGTCGGGCTCATAACCCGAAGGTCGCACGTTCGAGTCGTGTCCTCGCTACAAGGAAAAAGGAATTCAGAAATGAGTTCCTTTTTTGTTTTTAGTTTTTCTCAAGAAAAAAGCGCGACCATTTCTAGCCGCGCCTCTTTAACCAATATGTTCTTCATTATTTCCTTCCGAACACTTTATGCAGATCGGCCTTTAGTAAGACCGAACCGGAAAAACTAGTGTGACTTCCATAATTGTAAAAACCAACCGAAGCACCAAGAGTTATTCCTTGTTTAAACTTGTATCCGGCAAAGACATTCGGATTGTAGAAATTAAGGTTTGTCCCAAACCAAAGTTTGTCTTTGTATTTTGCGGTCAGCGTCAGGTACCGAAAATCGTAGCCTGCTGCCAAACCTGTCTGTAATCCCCATTTCTCACCCAACTTGAACGTGTAATCAGCGTAAAGAGAACTCCAACTTAATTGATATCTGGGTTCATTCTCTGCAAATCGGGCTGTAAAAGTGGTTCCCGCTCTGAATCTTCCAGATTGAAAATGTACACCAAGAGTTCCTTCGTAAGCATTTTCTTCCTGACTGATTGACCCGTTTTGAAGATATCGGATATTATTGTAATTGAAACCAGCGCCAATACCGAGGGTACTTTTTTCACCCAATTTCGCATGGAAACTGTAGTTCAGGTTCAAACCATTATTTGCGTACCAGTCCCGATTCGATAAACCAGTATAACCAGCACTCAACCCGCCATGAAGTTTCTTTGAACGGTAATTCACACTCGCTCTCGAGGAAAAATAACTGCCATTAAAATTAACATTCGATATGAAGGCCAATGAATCATCTATTCCAGCTGCACCTGGATTGTATGAGTTGTATTGCTGCCAATAAAATGGATTTTGGGCAAAAGCGGTAGTGGAACAAAGTGTTATTCCTACTAAAAGTGATTTGAGAGTTGATTTCATAAAATGATTTAACGTTTGAAGGTTTGACCATATGGGTCGATCATATGTTACAGCGTTAACTTTTTTTAAGTCATCACGCTGCACAAACAACACATTAATGACATCTCTCAATGCGACTTACCACTTCTTTGTAGTTGATCGCTTCCATTCTTTTTCTGGAAAGGCAATACGAAAGTTAACACTGTGACGGATTAAATCGGGGCTTCCTGAATACAATGCAGACTCCCTGATCATCTCAATTCCGTAGTTCATCTGAATGTGTCGACGTTTAAAATAAAGACCAAAGAGACCACCAAAACCCAAATCGGAATACGACCCACCTACCGTAATAAGATCTGCCATTCTTACACACAGGGAAGCTTCAGTTCGTTCCTCAAAATATTCCGAGTACAAAACCCTGGGAATAATGGCAAATTTCTCTGTGATTTTAATCTCATAACTTAGATAGCCAAATCGTGCATCATCAAATACGTTAACCTTCCTTAGCATCCACGGATTCCCATTATAACTTCCTCCACAAACAAATCCCTTGTACTTAAAATGTACACCCAAACCTGCATACCAAGGATAAGTGTTCGCAAAAAAATTCGTGTTCGGAAACGATACGTGCTCAGGGTCAAAACCTGCACTTACGCCAACAGCCAATTTCGCTTCGTCAGACAAGGAAATCTGATAATTGTAATTCAATTTCAACGATGAAAAACCATTAATTGAAATTCCAAAAGCACCGTGAAGCACAGGTCTTTGCAAATCGCAACTTAGTAACTCGCTAACATGATCTTCATCTGTAAATGCAACAGTTGCTGAAAGGTCATGATGATAGCCAACTGCTGTTGCCGCCGGATTGTAAACCGAGTAATTATTCCAAATTTGATTCGTTTGACAATCAACGATTAACGCAAAAAAAGATATGAAGAAGGTGATAATGAATTTAGATGACGTCATTTCCTGATTTTGTGCAAAAATACAACTCGAAAATTATTTCATCTCAAAACGGCTTCTCTTTGACCAAACTCAAGAATTAATTTCGGCTAAAAACTTGTCAATCAAAGAAAACTCACTATCTTTGCAACAACAATTAAGAAAAACAACAAGAACGAGGGGACGCAAGTCCCCTCTTTTTATCTGATATGATTACGAAAAAACTCGTTACGGATTTAGCGGAAGAACGCATTAAGGAGCGCGATGAGCGCATCTTTATTGTTGCATTGAGCATTAGCTCAACAAAAGTTATTCGTCTTGAAATTGACAAAACAGAAGGAAACGTAAGCATTGAAGATTGTATTTCGGTGTCGAGAAACATAGAACATAATCTTGATCGTGAAGAGGAAGATTTTGAGTTGCACGTTTCTTCGGCAGGTTTAGACAAGCCACTTCGTGTTCACCAACAGTATGTTAAGAATGTTGGTCGCGGACTGGATGTTGTTCTCAATACAAAAGAAAAAACTACCGGAACACTCGTTGAAGTAACAGACAAGGATATTCTTCTTGAACGTGAGGAAAAACAACAGGTAGAAGGTAAAAAGAAAAAAGAGGTGGTAGTAGTTCAGGAAAGAATTGCTTTCGACCAGATAAACGAAGCAAAAATTGTTATTTCATTTAAGTAAAATGCCATGAATAGCTTGGAGTTAGTAGAATCGTTTTCCGAGTTTAAAGAACTCAAAAGCATCGACAAACAAACGATGCAACACGTTTTGGAAGACGTATTTCGTGCAATGTTGAAGAAAAAATTCAACACTGACGATCATATTGACGTAATCGTAAACATCGACAAAGGTGACGTTCAGATTTTCGTGAACAAGGAAATCGTTGCTGACGGAGAGGTTGAAGATCCGAATACAGAGATCGCAATTAGCGATGCATTGAAAATTGGAGACGATTTCGAAATTGGTGAAGATGTTTCTGAAGAATTCCGTTTCAATGATTTCGGTCGTAGAAACATTCTTTCGTTACGCCAAAACTTGATTTCTCGAATTCTTGAATTGGAGAAAGATCACTTGTACAAAAAATACAAAGAGCGTATTGGTGAAATTATCACTGGTGAAGTTTACCAGGTTTGGAAGAAAGAAATTATGGTATTGGATGATGAGAACAATGAGTTGATTCTTCCAAAATCAGAGCAAATTCCTTCTGATTACTTCAAGAAAGGTGAAGCAATTCGCGCAGTTGTCTCTAAAGTGGATATGCGTAACAGCTCACCAGTTATTATCCTTTCGCGTATTGCTCCTGAATTCCTTGAGCGTTTATTCGAATTGGAAGTTCCTGAGGTATTCGACGGATTGATTACAATCAAACGTATCGTTCGTGAGCCAGGAGAAAGAGCTAAAGTTGCTGTTGAATCTTACGATGACCGCATTGATCCGGTAGGAGCTTGTGTTGGTATGAAAGGATCTCGTATTCACGGAATTGTTCGTGAGTTGAGAAACGAAAACATTGACGTAATCAATTACACGAATAATCCACAATTGTTGATTCAACGTGCATTGTCTCCGGCGAAAATTACTTCTATCGAGATCGCTGAAGAAGAAAAACGTGCATCGGTTTACTTGAAACCAGATCAGGTTTCTCTTGCAATTGGAAAAGGAGGTTACAATATCCGTTTGGCTGGTAAATTAACAGGTTACGAAATTGATGTATTCCGTGATGGTGAAGCTGATTCTGAAGATGTTGACTTAGAAGAATTCGCAGACGAAATCGATAGCTGGATCTTAGATGAGTTGAAAGCTGTTGGTTGTGATACTGCGAAATCAGTATTGGAATTGAGCGTTGCCGACTTAGCAAACAGAACTGACTTGGAAGAAGAAACAATTCAGGAAGTATTGAAAATCCTTCGTTCAGAATTTGAATAAGAATACGTGGCAGCGGATGAATACTGAGTACCGCAATGACAAATTGCGAAGTGCGAAGTAGCAGCTGCTTTCGATAAAGAAACAAGTATTAGTGCCTTTGGGCACTAACAAATAAAATTGGTTGAGACTTGGTCGGGTAAAAATACCTGACCAAATTTCACCTAAATCTGACCAACACTAACTATCTTTACACGAATTTTTGACGTTTAACGACGTCAACTTATTAAATGGAGCAAAAATATATGGCCGGTAAAACACAGCGTTTAGGCAAAGCAGCAGGTGAGTTGAATGTAGGAGTCTCTACAATCGTTGACTTTTTGTCATCGAAAGGGATTACTGTAGACAATAATCCCAACACAAAGTTGGAACCTGAACAATTTGAACTACTTCGCGAGCAGTTTGCAGCTGATCTTACATTGAAAGAGCAGACCAAAATGTCATCGCAGGTAAAGCAGCGTGAAAAACGCGAAACTGTTTCACTAAGAGATGGTAAAGAAGAAGAGACAGCTGCACCAGAAGCAGAACCAGAAGTGGTGAAACCTGAACCTACACCAGAGCCTGTTGTAGAAAAGGTTGTCGAAAAACCTGTCGTGGCTGAAGAAGTTGCGGCACCCGAGCCTCCAAAAGAGGAACCAAAAGCTCCAGTTGTTGAAGAACCAAAAGTTGTTACTCAGAAAGAAGAAGCTCCAACTCAATCTGAAGCAGACACAACAGGTGGTGTTCAAGTAATTGGTAAAATTGATCTTGATGCGTTGAATACAAAAACGCGCCCCGATAAACGCAAAAAAGAGGACGGTCCGATCGACAAGTCGAACTATCCGAAAGTGGAAACTCAACCAAAAGTGGAAGAAAAGAAACCTGAGCCCAAAGCTCCGGATGCTCCACAAGAGATTGAAACCATTCGCGTTGACCGCACAAAATTATCTGGACCAACGGTTCTAGGTAAAATTGAGCTTCCTGTAGAACGTCCAAAACCAGTTGGCTCTTCTCGTCCAGGTGACGATCGTAAGAAACGTAAGCGCATCAACAAAGATGTGAAGCCTACAGGACAACAAGGTACTGGTCAAGGCCAACAAGGCGGAGGAAACCAAGGTGGAAACAAACCGGGATTCAACAGACCTGGTGGACAACAAGGTGGTGGAAACAAACCTGGATTTAATAAACCTGGCGGTGGTCGCTTTGAAAAAGTAGCTCCGTCTGAACAAGATATTCAAAAAGAGATCAAGGATACTTTAGCACGTTTATCTTCTAAAGGAGGTAAATCTAAAGCGTCTAAAAATCGTAGAACTAAACGTGACGATAGAGCGCAACGTCGTGAAATCGAACATTTAGAAGCAGAATTACAAGAGAAAGTATTACAACTTACGGAGTTCGTAACGGTATCAGAATTGGCTTCAATGATGAACGTTTCGGCAACTCAGGTAATTTCTGCTTGTATGTCGCTTGGTATCTTCGCATCTATCAACCAACGTTTAGATGCTGAAACAATTCAGATTGTAGCTGATGAATTCGGTTACGAAACAGAATTCGTTTCTGCTGATATTCAGGAAGCAATTCCGGAGATTATCGATGCTGAAGAAGATTTGATTTCTCGTCCTCCGATTATTACTGTAATGGGTCACGTTGACCACGGTAAAACTTCATTGCTTGATAAAATTCGTAATGCGAACGTTACAGCTGGTGAGGCCGGAGGAATTACACAACACATTGGTGCTTACTCGGTAACATTGAAAGATGGTCGTAAGATGACTTTCCTTGATACACCTGGTCACGAAGCCTTTACAGCGATGCGTGCTCGTGGTGCACAAATTACCGACGTTGCAATTATCATTGTTGCAGCTGATGATGACGTGATGCCTCAAACAAAAGAAGCAATCTCTCACGCTCAGGCAGCGAACGTTCCAATGATCTTCGCGATTAACAAAATTGATAAACCGGGTGCAAACCCAGATAAGATCCGCGAACAACTTTCTGCTATGAATATCTTAGTAGAAGAATGGGGTGGAAAATACCAATGTCAGGAAATTTCTGCAAAACAAAACCTGAATATCGATGCTCTTTTGGACAAGGTATTATTGGAAGCAGAAATGTTGAACCTACGTGCAAATCCAAACAGAAATGCAACGGGTAACGTTATCGAATCTTCTTTGGATAAAGGAAAAGGTTATGTAACAAATATGCTGGTACAAACAGGAACAATGAAAATTGGAGATGTTGTATTGGTTGGACGTAACTACGGACGTGTTCGTGCAATGCATGATGAGCATGGAAACAACTTGAAAGAGGCAGGTCCGGCTCAACCAGTTTCAGTATTAGGAATCAACGGTGCACCAAGTGCGGGAGATAGCTTCCACATTATGGATGACGAGCGTGAAGCAAAATCAATTGCTTCGAAACGTGAGCAGTTGTACCGTGAGCAAGGTTTACGTACTACGAAACACATTACCTTGGATGAGATTGGTCGTCGTTTGGCGATTGGAGACTTCAAGGAATTGAACTTGATCGTTAAAGGTGACGTGGATGGATCTATCGAAGCACTTTCGGATTCATTACTTCAATTGTCTACTGAAGAAATTCAAATCAACATCGTACACAAGGGTGTTGGAGCGATCTCTGAAGCAGATATCAACTTGGCGGCAGCGTCTGAAGCAATCGTTATCGGATTCCAGGTACGACCTTCAATTGCAGCACGTAAGTTAGCTGAAGCAGAACAAATCGATGTTCGTCTCTACTCTATCATCTACAAAGCTATCGAGGAATTGAAAGCAGCGATGGAAGGAATGTTATCTCCGGATATCGAAGAAAAAGTGGTTGGTACAGCAGAAATCCGCGAAACATTCGACATCACGAAAGTGGGTACAATTGCAGGATGTTACGTTATGGACGGAATCATCAAGCGTTCGTCTAAGATTCGTGTAATCCGCGACGGAATTGTAATTCACACAGGAGTTCTTGGTTCATTGAAACGTTTCAAAGACGATGTGCGTGAGGTGAAAAACAATTACGAATGTGGTTTGAACATCGACAAATTCAACGATATCAAAATCGGCGATTTAGTTGAAGCTTACGAAGAAGTAGAAGTTGCAAGAAAATTGTAATTTCCTCTAAATAATTTGGAAAGGCTCGTCTATGACGGGCCTTTTTGTTTTCCCACAGACGCGTAGATTATTGCTCGGCAAACACACTCGCTAAACGGCGTCAGCCGAATAACATGAAAATCTGTAGGAAATGAAAAATGACTCTCTCTTATTCAATCACCACCAATTCTACCCTATTCAAATGTGTGTCGTCATTATAGATATGCATCAGGTAAACACCAGCTGCCAAACTTTCACGTTTGAGTAAAAACTCATTCCCATTAACGATTTCCTTTCGAATCGTTTTACCAGTTGGCTCCAAAATCTCGATCCAAGTATACTGCTGTGGTTGAGAAAATTGAACTGTCAGATTTTGTGAGAATGGATTTGGGAACAAGTTGATCTCCGTTTCTTTTAATTCATCCACAGAAAGATTGGTAATGCAAATGGTATCTGTGGTCAGCGCAATGCAGGTGAGACACATACTCCAATAACAACCATTTTGTGTTACAACTAAAGAGCTATCGTTTCCAGTGCTTAACTGAACTCCATCTCTAAACCAAAGATTTGTTGGACAGTCATAACTGGTTCTTAATGTTGTTCCGTCAAAACTCAATGAAATGGGTTCTGGTTCCTCAACAAAATAGTGAATGGTGTCGCTACTTGTCATGCATCCAATGGGATCCACATTGTCTTCCACCCAAACATCGTGATGCCCAGGTGCTCCATAAGTACTCAATACTGTCTGATTAGCTGATAACCAGCTGCCATTATGGTACCAGGTATTTGTTGCAGGAAACCAATACGAAATCGGATACCATCTTAATATCACCATTTCAGCGCAATCCATTGTATCAGAACCTGTTTGGAATTCCAAATCAATTCGCGGATTTACGCCAATTTTAAACGTCTGGCACGAGTGTAAAACATCACCAGTAGGAGTTGTTACCGTTAGTGAAATTTCAGTTGTAGTATCAATGGTGAATGTATAACTTGAATTGGTAGAGCCATTGCTCCATAAATAACTGCTCATTCCGGGAGTTCCGTTCATTGTAATTTGAGAACCTATACACGCATATGGTATTTGCTTAATCGGATCAATTGTGGTACCAGTACTTCCTGTGATCGGATAATAAGATGTTGGTGCCACGAATATATTAATGGTTTGGGTCAGCGTATCTGAACCTCCATACCCGCTTACGTATAACTTGACCGAATAATATCCAGAACTTGTAAAGTAGTGTGTCACATCATGGCCTACCGTATCGATGGTTCCGTTATTATCAAAATCCCAGGCAGAATACAGCACATTCGGACCAGTTGAATGAAATCCATATTTTCCAGTTCCTTTACAGAACGATGAATCAACTGTAAATGCCGCAACAGGAATAGCTCCGCCTGGATGCATTCCACAACCATTCGACTGCAATAAGTCTGGTCGCAAAAGTGTTAGTGCAGCATTCATCCTGTCAACTTGACCTTGTGTGAACGACAGCGGACATGCGGTATAATCCATATAGTTCGGTAATTCCACAACATCACCCGTAAACGGATTGAAGCCCGAGGTATCACTCATTTCAGTTGCGCAAGAATTTACCTGACATTGGTTGTAGTCATTTGACATATCCGGAGGAGTATCGCAGACATAATCACCGTTCAGCAAACAATTAAAATTGGTACATGAATTTGTGAAAGTATGATACAGATTGAGATAATGTCCCACCTCGTGAGCCAGCAAAGTGGAATTGGATGCAAAAGCTGTATACCGTCCAACGATTCCATCAACTTCAGCAGGAGTTCCTGGAAAAGAACCATAACCACCTACACCCCACGGATTTTCGAAAGGATTAGTAGCAATGTTTCCAACCGTCCATACATTCAGATACAGAAGTGGATTCCACCTATTTTGTGTTTTGAAGGTTAAATCCTGGATATAATCGTAATAATTGAGTGTCAGAATCGAAGAATAATCATGGGTAATTCCGGTTGTGGGATTTCCCCACGGGTCAACTGATGCCAAACAAAACTGAATGTTTACGGCATGACCTGTAGCATCGTAAAACTGCCCTATATTTTGAAAACGCAGGTTCAATTCATCAACTGCCTGAATCACCGTTGCATCCGAAATGTTTTCAGGTCCATTTTGATGCATGATGTGAAAGACTATGGGAATCGTATAAATTGTTTTTTCCTGCTGATTCGTTGAATGGTCTGTCAAAAAATGGTACAGTAACTGATCATTCTGATTTTGCTTTTCAAGGGATTCAGGAAATCGATTGATTAAGAGCTGTTGCATTTCATCACTTCCGCAACTTTCCGTTTGGGCAAAAGAATGGCTGAGTAGAAAAAATGAGAGTAGTAGTGTAAGTGTTTTCATAATTGGGGTTTCAAGTGCTAGACTCAAAATTAGAATCAGTGGTTGCATTCTTTAAATTTAAAGCTCACAATTGATGAAGTGTCATTGCCTTTTTTGTAATTTCAATTTCGAACAGAATTGTCATGTATCACTTCGAAGCAGAATTGGAAATTATCGGAATCAATCCATTTGTTTTTGTCCCCGAAAACATACTGGATGAGCTCATCCAAAAAGCTGGAAAGCACTCAGGAAAAATCCCGATTTGTGGCGAATTGAATGGAAAATCATACACCCAAACCTTGGTGAAATATCAGGGATTCTGGAGATTGTATGTCAACACCACGATGCTCAAAAATTCACCAAAGCACATTGGTGAAAAAGTAGAAATTACTGTTGACTACGATCCTGTTTCAAGAGAAGAAACACCACATCCAGAATTGATGAAAGCCTTGGATGAAAATCCTCAACAAAAAGAATTGTTCGACAGTTTACCACCCTCACGAAGAAAAGAAATCGTGAGATACATCGGAAGAATCAAATCTGATGAAATCAGAAACAAGAACATCGAAAAAGCAATCAATTTCCTGAAAGGGACAGAGCGATTTATTGGGAGAGATAAACCTTGATTAGTATTTCACTCAAAGATTTTCATATAAAAAAACGCAAAGAAAGAAGGTCGCAAAGATTTTTCTACCCTTTGCGTTCTCATTCTCTTTGCGGTTCATATCTAATACGCCATCTATTATTCTCTCTCCATCTTAACTTTAACTTTCGTAAGCACGTTTTCACTAATTTTACTTCATGATTTCCCCAGGTTCGAAAGGATGGATTGCCAAATACCTTCAACTCGTTGATTCGGGCGAAATTTCGCTTGAACTTCCATCACACCCCGGAATTCAGGATGACGCATTTCTTCATCATTATCTTACCCGAACTGGAATTGTTTACGGACATCCAAATGAATTATTGTTTGGAAATGAACTTGACAGATCAAAGTGGACTTCAGATGAAACCCTGACTGTTCTTCTTTTTGAAGCACTGCTCTTTGTTTATCTGCAGCATAACGACGAAAAATTCTCCGAAGAAGCGTTTCTTAATTCGATTGAACAATTCTACAAAAAACACAGAGTACAGTCGCTAGGTGCGTTTTTGGGTTATCTCTTCAAGGAAAGTAAAGCCGAAAAACTGGAACGCGTACTTCACAAACGCTGCGATGTTCAACGACATTTGTCCAGCACAAAATCGTGGTTGACCTATTTCAACAACGCATTCATTTATCTCGATATTCTGCTTTTTGATGATTTTTTGGTAAACAATTCGAAAAACACACTCGATTACCAGCAATTGGCGCTGCTTTCATTGGCCATCATTACACTTTCGGCATACTCCGATGGAACCGTAGAAGAAAGTGAAAAAGCACTTTTCGACACTTTTCTTATCTCTGCCGATTTGGATACGGAAGAACGTGAATTGGCGAAACTACGTTTCAAGAACGGAACTTCACTCAATGAATTGGAGCCCGAATTGAAAGGCGGTTGGAATGTAAAGCGTTTTCTACTTGACGTTTCTGCATTGACTGTTTTCTGTAATCACGAATCACTTGACGAGGAACGAAATTTCCTTGTCGATTTGGGTGAATGGCTTTCATTAGGTGATTCTGACGTTGAACAGGCGATCATGTTAGCTCAACACTTTGTGTTAGAAAATCAGAACAACATTTCTTACTTAAAAGATGCCGGGTCGGTTGAAAACATGATGAACAGTGTTTCGAAACGCTGGATCAAGATTTTAGGTCGAAACAAAGACAAACTTGCTGTTGAGTTGAAACAGAGTAAGGAATTGGTTTCGCTGATTCGTAAATCTACAAGCACCGAACTTTCCAAAGAAGAAAAGGAAAAGGTGAAAACACAATTCATGGATATCGCCAAATCGATGCCGGCCTTGGCTATTTTTCTCTTGCCCGGTGGAGCACTTCTCCTTCCTATTGTATTAAAGGTGATTCCGAATTTGGTGCCAACAGCATTTAGAGAAAATGAATTAGAAGAATAAACTGTTTTAAAACGTTAAAATACCTTTCAAAACCTCTCTGGAAGTTCATGCCAGTTTTCTTCTCATTGTCCAACAAAATCGTGGTTTTCAGGTTGTTTACATCTCCGAAAAAGTGAGTATTGTGTAACCCAATCCAAAAATTATGTAAGACGTTTTTTCCAGAACTTCCCCATCTTCACTAAAAAGTGAATGTTGAGAAAGTCGCCACGAAAATATGTTTTTACTAAAGGAATAGACCAGTATTTTCTGGACGTTTACAAGGCGTACCTTTTTGTTGTCCGATTTTTTAAGGAAGCCTTCCGAGCCCCCTTTCACATTCGGGAAATCATCAATCAATGCTACGAGTTGGGATTAAAATCCTTGCCATTGATTACATTAACCGGTTTCATCACAGGAATCGTATTCACCAAGCAGTCGCGACCATCACTTGCGGAATTTGGAGCTACTTCATGGCTTCCATCACTGATTTCAATTGCCATTGTTCGGGCACTTGCTTCACTGGTTACTGCATTGATTTGCGCAGGAAAAGTGGGTTCCAGTATTGGTGCCGAATTGGGTTCGATGCGCGTGACCGAACAGATAGACGCAATGGAAGTTTCAGCAATAAATCCGTTCAAATATTTGGTGACCACACGTGTGATTGCTTGTACGCTCACCGTTCCAGTTTTAGGATTGTATTGTGGATTCGTAGCACTTCTCGGATCGTACTTCAGCGTACACGCCAACGAGGCAGTAAGTATGACAACGTTCATCAATAACGGTTTTTCGACCATCACTTTCCTTGATATTTTCTCTTCGGTTTTAAAGTCTACCGTTTTCGGATTCACCATAGGGATGATTGGTTGTTACAAAGGATACAATGCGGTTCAAGGCACTTACGGAGTTGGTCGGGCAGCCAATCAAGCTGTAGTTTTGGCCATGTTCCTGGTGTTTATTGAAGAAGTGGTAATTGTGCAAATGGCGAATTGGATTCGTTACTATTAGATCTAAAAAATGGAACATCAGGAACATCATATAGAAGCAACTCCGGTTATCAGCATCAAGCATTTGTACAAGTCATTTGGTGAGCTTCACATTTTAAAGAACGTGAGCTTAGAAGTGATGAAGGGCGAAAACATGGTCGTTCTGGGTCGCTCAGGAACTGGAAAATCGGTTCTCATAAAAATCATTGCAGGTTTGCTTTTACCCGATAAAGGACATGTTCAGGTTCTCGGTAAAAACGTAGATCAACTCAAAGGAAAAGAACTGGATGAACTTCGACTTCGAATTGGATTCTCCTTCCAAAACAGTGCATTGTACGACAGTATGAGTGTACGCAAGAATCTGGAATTCCCCTTAAAGATGAACAAAAAACACTTGAAGCAGAGTGAAATAAACGATGCCGTTGAAGAAGTGTTGAATGCTGTTGGTTTGATTGACAAACTGGAAAACATGCCCGGCGATCTATCTGGCGGACAACGAAAACGAATAGGCATTGCACGAACCCTTATCTTGAAACCTGAAATCATGCTTTACGATGAACCGACTTCAGGTTTGGATCCAATAACGAGTGAAGAAATCAATGAGCTGATTGTGGAGGTACGCGAAAAGTACAACACCTCATCCATTGTCATTACGCACGACCTAACCTGCGCAAAAACAACAGGCGACAGGGTGGCTATGCTTCTCGATGGACATTTCGCGGAAGTAGGAACTTTCAAGGAAGTCTTTGCCAGTGACAATGCGCAAGTAAAACAGTTTTTCGATTACAATTTTATACAATAAATCATGAAAGAAGCATCAAACAATAAACGTGGAATAGCAGTAGGGGCTTTTATCATTATCGGAATTCTGTTTCTGGTTGGCGGTGTATTATCCGTTGGAAACCTGCATTCCACTTTTCAGAAGAAAATGACCATTTCTACCGTATTCACTGATGTGAACGGTTTACAGGAAGGGAACAATATTTGGTTTTCCGGAGTGAAGATTGGGACCGTGAAGAAGATGAAGCTGATTGGTGAGTCTAAAGTATTGGTCATTATGAACATCAATATTGAGTCCCAAAAATTCATCCGCAAAGATGCCATGGTGAAATTAAGCAGCGACGGACTAATCGGTAACAAGATTCTGGTGATCTACGGCGGAACTCAGGAAGCTGGTCCGGTAAAAGAAGGCGATAGATTAGCAAACGAAATGGCCCTATCGACAGAAGAAATCATGGTGACCTTGCAAAAAAACAATATAAATATTCTGGCGTTGACAGAAAAACTGGCGAATGGTGAAGGAACACTTGGTAAATTATTGACGAAAGATGATATCTACAACAACCTGGCACAAACTTCTGCTTCGTTACAAGCAGCTACAGCGAGTGCACAAGTTTTCATCACTTCTTTGAATGCTTACGCTGGCAAACTCGACGATAAAGGAACATTAGCGAATGACCTCGTCACCGATACAACCGTATTTAAGTCGTTGCAAGCAAGTATGAAACAATTGGAAACAATGGCCGCAAATGCCGATGCCGCAGTCAAGGATTTGAAAGAAGCAGCAGCAAATCCAAACAGTCCGATGGGCGTTTTAATGCGGGACGAAAAAACCGGAGCTGAGATTAAAAAGACCATTGCCAATCTAGAACAGAGTTCGGAAACCTTGAACGAAAACCTGGAAGCGCTGAAGTATAGTTTCTTGTTGCGGAAGGCGTTTAAGCGGAAGGCAAAAGCAGAGGGAAAGGCAAAAACGGATAATCCGTAGAAAAAACACATAGAGATATAGTTGGAACATAGACACATAGTTTTTATACTGCAACAAACTATATTTCTATGTGAGAAAAGGCTATGTGATTATGTGTTAAAAAGAGTATAAACCCAACTCAGTCCCGTTTTAACGTCCAGGTTCCGGTGAGAATTGTGTCGTTTTTACCAACTTCTTCAGCATTATTCCATTCAAAAGAAAATGTGCCTGCTTCAACGGTTATTCTCCGTCCAAAACGTTTGTATTCTCCGCTTGAAGTGAATGAGCCAAGCATTTCAAAATCAGAAACTCCTGTGAAACTGCTGTTAGACAATCTAATGTAGGATTTGGCATTTGTGATGAGTTTTTTATCCTCCGTCTTTATCATCATCAACGACGAACCAATTATACGGTTTATCGTGCCATCCACTGGATTGCCATAAACAATTGCGATGTAATCCTTATTATTCTTCCAAAAGGTTTTATCCGATTTATCAGTGTAGGCCTTTGGTTTCTCACGTATGGTGACTTCCATCTGAACCTGTTCACCATTTGAAAAGGTCAAAGAATAGATATAGTCGTGCTTTGCGTTTTCCTTTCTGCAGCCAGAAATGAAAACAAACAATATCAATAATGGAACAGTTGCGAAATATCTCATTGTATTTTCTTAAACGTTAGTTCACCACTCAAAAAAGCTATAAAACCTATATCTCCTTGATAGCTTTCAGTGCTAAATTGAATTTTTATGTAATCTTTCTTGATTTCAATGGTTTCAAACGAGCAAAGCAAATTAGACATAACTCCTGAATTCAGGTTTTGGATTTGGAAGGTTATCGTTCCAGAATTTAATTTCGCCTGATTAAAGGAAATTGATTTCGTCATTCCAGAAGCAGAGACTGTAAATCTCAAATCTCCCTGAGTCTTCACTGGACCATAATAATCAAAAATTTCAGTTACGCTTGAGTCATTAGGATAATTGTATATTCCGTTTACCTCATACACACCCACAGACAAATCTTTTGGATAATACTTTTCACAACCTAATAATACTAATAGAAATAATACCGGAATACTAATCCTTAACAATCTTAGTGTGCCTCTTTTCATTTTCATCGTTAATTAAAATTACCATATAAATCCCATTAGGTAGATTTGAAATATCATAATCGTTATTTAAATCAAACTTACCCACAACTCTACCTATACCATCAATAATTAATAACTCGGAATAATGAAAGTTTGTATAAACAGAAAAAACACCTTTTGTTGGATTGGGATAAATATCAACACTATTGATTTCTGAATCTTCTTCAGTAAGCTCATTTAACTCCTCTATAGTCAAAGGCATTGTTTCTGGTATCAAACTATATATTCTCTGAGTAGATTTTGGTGCTATCGCAGAAGAAATTTGAGCCTCCAGCCCACATGTTTGACATTCTTCAAGATTATAAGGATTACTGACACCCGTGTTTCCTCCAAATGTACACGTAATTTGATCTGTATAAATATGAATTTGCCCACTCGATGATGGATCAATATCCGCACCATTATTCAATTCCACATAATCCAAGGCTTTCATTTCAACAATCTGATTTCCATGTATGTAGCTTTTCACATGCATGTCTTCAAAAGCACCTAGCAATAAACCTGTACTCGTATATTCCATCAATTGGTTAGAATTATCCGTGTTGACTTCAAAATCAATAACTCGATTTATCAAATCGTGATACATTGGACGTTCATAATCTGCATTGGCGTATATTAAATTATATAGCAACATATAATCCATTCCTGAGAACCAACCTTCTGCAATATTTCCATTTTCTGCAATACCATCGTCATACCTGCTGAACTCATTGTCAAAAAGAAATGGAGTATTCCAGTAAGGAGGAGCTCCTGTGGTTTGAAACTGATCAACTGAAAAGGGACCATCTGGTTGAGTTGGTCCGGGAACCCAATAACTGCGTGCAAAATTATGTGGTCCTACGCAAGGAGCATTTGAAATCCATGTATTCGCCAATTCATAAGATTCAGCTTTTCGTTCTTTGTCATTTTTGGTATTTGCATTCCATCCCCATAAATAGTCATAAAGAGGAACATAAAAACCATGTAATTTGCGTCCGCTTCCTTTTGATTCATTGTAAATACTCCTTGGAACAGTTTTCAACGCATTATCATTGCCTGTATTAGAAGTGCAATTCATCAATAATGCCATTTTTGCATTTACAAAATCATTGTATCCAACTGCTGTGCCAGTATGCCATAACGATCCATAGAAGGTACTCGGATTTCCTAAACACTGTGAGACATGAGTTAGGTCCAAATCGTTTTGTGGTGTAAACATCATTGGAACAAGAGACTGCATTGGGGGTTTAAAAGGACCTATGTAACCGCCTAAAGTTCTATCATATCTTGGATTCAGTATTTTCCATGGGAAAGGTGGATTTAAAAGTCCCGCATATGCTTGAAATTGCACTTCATCAACTGGAACTTCATTCGTCCCTTTAAAGTGACCCGTTAATCGTCCTATCATATTTGTGAAGTTACGTCTCGATTCCTCATTAAAATTATATGTCGCATCATCGATCCCATCCATGTTAAGATCAATATAAAATTCTTGGTTCGGTATTGATTTAACGATTGTAACAAATCCTAGAATCAAACGGATCAGTTGATCCTGGCTTTCCTCGCCTATGCTATGTTGTTCTAATTCCCTTCCTTTCTCGAAATTGACAATAGGGAATTGAGGTTCATTGAGTAAGGGTCTAGTTAAATAAGGCGGTTCACCATCTTCTTCATCTGAGTCAAAATGTTTCCATAATCCTTCATAATCCCCTTTATTAAAATACAAATCACCATAATGAATCCCTGTTTTATGATTATTCAATTGATAATAATTACTTGTAAATAGATTAGGAGAAAGACCAGGATTTAAATTCAAGAATGTAGGTGGAACATCGTCTCGAAAAAAGAACCCATTTCGACAAGGTCTTTGAGCAATATCCGTGAGTCGATAACTGGTATCGTTAGAGCCAGTTGTCGCATCAGAATAAATAGTTTCTGCAAATTTATCCAATCGCTCAACGGCCTTCATTGCATAGTACAATTCCCGTTCATTGTTTTTCAAATCCTCATACCTGCCTAAATCACTCAAGATTTTATGCTCGATAGCTAACATAGAGAGATAATAACCATGCATCAATGTAGCATCGGCGAAAAGAATCACATCTCTTCTTTCTATGTTTCGCTCTTGCATTACCAAACTCTTCCCTGGTCCTTCACCCATCACCATAAAATCATTGCGCAAACGCCAGCGGTAGTACCAATATTTGGTGAGGTCGCCGGACATGTTTTGGGTTTGTGCAAAAGACAACCCATTGGCTCCAAGTAAAAGGAGCATCAAGATCAATTTCTTCATGACACTACTCTCCTTCCTTGATTGCGTTGATTTCTACCTTCAACAGTTCCAACTCCTTCTTTAACTGGATGATGTAGAGCATTTGTTCTTCGAGTTGTTCCATCAGCATTCTGTTGGCCTCTGCAACATCTAAACCTTCCTGTTCAATGGTTGAAGCAGCAGGAATTCCCGGGAGGTGATTGTTCTCTTCAATGTAGGTTTCTACTTCTTCAATTGTAGGTAAGTCATACGTTGGTTCAAACACGTAATCTGCCCAGTTCAAAACGTCCACTTTTACTCTGCGGGCATGTAATAAACCGTCTTGATCCAATTGTAAGGTTTTTCTAATGCCGTTATGAACCTGCATTATTCCATCAACAGATAAATAGAAACGGGCAATGGAATCCGGATCAGAATCCTTGATCACTTTCATGATCTCTGCTTTCGGGCTATTCGCATGGATAAACAAAGCCTTGGAGTATTGTGTTGTATTGTCTACATTGATCTCTATACCTGCACCAAACTGGGCGCCGGTTTTTATATTCAATGCTCCAAATAAATTTGGCGGAGTGTTCAATCCCAATTGCTTGAATTGACCAGCTCCTGTTGTAAGTTGGTCTCCTATCACATGCAAATTGTGCGTTGGATACATCGTATTGATTCCCACAAACGTATTCGGACATTCCACATACAATTTGTTGGTTCCTGTTTTCCAATATGGAAGGTAAGTTCCATCAGGTTCCGGATTACAAGTCAATAAATCGCCATGAATAAGTTCCAAAAAATTTAAGGGATTTTACCATTCCTGTAGCATCCGTTCCAAGAAGTTTCAATCCTGGCGCACTGGAAGTTAAAGAGGGATAGTTGTAATAATAAATAGGTTGATTGAAGTTGCGTTTCCGTTCAATTTCAAATCTCCTTCAACGGTCAGATTGTCTTCCATCACGGTTCCTTTATGAACGATCATTGAATCTCTTACTACAAGCATGGAGTCGATTCTGGCGCTTCCGTTAACTTGTAATCTTTCTGTGGGATTTGTGGTTCCAATACCTACATTTCCGTTTTCAGGGAGTGTGTTTTCTTGTGCTGAAAGTTGGTTAGCGCAAAATGTGCAGAGAATAATTGCTGCACGCAAAAAGTGGTTTCTTTTCATGAATAGTGAGTTTGTATTTTGAACGAATTTATAAATAAGTTTCAAAAATGCAAATGGTCAGATGTTTTTTTAGATTACGTATCTAATTGAAAAACAAAGGCACACAGTTCTAAAACTTGCTCTATGTTTTTTCTACAACATCTATGTGACTATATGTTTAAGAGTCGTTAACTTTACCCCCGAATGATTCAGGACTACAAAAGTATTTCACATTTCAGGGGATTGAATTCACTGCGGTTTTTTGCGGCGTTTCTGGTGGTGCTGCATCATGCAGAATCTTTGCGGAAGGATCACGAGCTGCCTCATCATCTGAAGGATTTTGGCTTGTTCAATAACGGAACGCATGCTGTAAGTTTTTTCTTCGTGCTGAGCGGATTCCTGATTACGTATTTGCTGCTTCGCGAACGCGGCGAGAAACAAGAGATTTCTGTAAAACGCTTTTATCTGAAACGTGTTTTCCGCATTTGGCCCTTGTATTTTCTAATGGTGATTATCGGTGCAATCATTCAGCCTTTCTTTATTGATTGGTTCAATATTCCCTACGAAATGCCCTATACGATTGGGGAAACATGGTACTATTTCATTTTCTTCGTTCCTGGAATGGTTAACCATTTCTTTGGAAGTAACTTGTTGGAACCACTTTGGTCGATTGGTGTTGAGGAAGTGTTCTACCTCATCTGGGCGCCTTTGTTCAAATGGATCAAAAAGCACGTTCTTGCACTGTTGCTTTCGGTAATTGCTATCAAATTTATCTTGGTTGGGATCAGCATGAATTACGCATTTTTCAGTAACCCAAAACTCAATAGCACTATTGCTTACATTATCCGCATTCATCAATTCGAGTCGATGGCCATTGGTGGTTTGGGCGCTTACATCGTTTACCATTATGGGGCGAAAGTAGCTCAATCTATTCTCTATTCCATTCCATTTCAAATTGTACTTTATGGATTATTATTAACGTTCATTTTCTTTGGAAGTAATATTCATTTCGGTTTCTGGACATGGATTTTTGAAACACCAGTTGTCTCATCAATTATAACCGGTGGATTGTTCCTATACCTCATTCTTGGCGTTTCCATTGCGGAGAAGAACCTTTTCAGATTGGAGATCAAATGGTTGAGTTATTTGGGAGAAATCTCTTACGGAATCTATATGTTCCACTTATTGATTTTGTCGCAGATTATTGAATTGTTGAAAGGATTTGTTGCTGGCAAAGGAATGTTTCTGGAAACCTTGTTCTACTATGGTGTTTCCATTCCAGTGATTCTTGGCGTTTGTATTTTATCGAAAAAGACGCTGGAGGCTTATTTTGAACGGAAGAAACAAAAGGTTTTGAACCGAATGACCCATTGACTTTGGTTCGCAGGATGTAGTGGCTGATGGCTGGTATTTCCTTGAATACTAGTGTTTTTGTGAGTAGTAACCCAATTTAGTTACTTGTATATTCAGTTATTAATGAATTCGATTATAAGTAAATTCGCGCGAAAAACAGCCCGAGATCTACTTCTCCAATGGCAAGCATTAGTCCTTATAATACAAAAAGTAAAACGCCTCAACGTTATCCAGATATGCACCATCAAAACCTGCATCTAACAATTTCTTCGTATACGACCCATCGTTTCCGTAAATGACTTCTTTCCAGTCTTTCTTCCAGAATTTCACCCAAATCTCGTCTTTGTAACCGTCATATTTACGTTTCAGCCAAAGTGGATGATGCAATCCCCAACTCTTCTTCCAATAATATCTGTATTTCTCAGCTGCACCTACGTTCATGTAGGAAATCACTAAACGCTTTCCGCCATTCGCTTTTGTTTTTAAAGACAGTACGTCTGCCGACGACAAGATCTCATCGCCAAAAAAAGCATCAATGATCACTACATCAAAATTCGTGGACTGAATAGCAGATAGGAACATTTGTTTATCGCTGAAATCATCTGAACTGATCAAATACAGGTAATTCTGCGCATCCGCCAGTTTCAGAATATCATTGGTGTTTTCATGGTGAACTGTATTCGGTATATCCTTGTAATCATAATTGTTGCTGGTGCGCGGAAAAGAAATAAACTGTTCAGCATCAGCTTTCTGAAATGCATCGTTCACATTTGAATCATCGTTCAGGTAATCCGCAACCATTACTTTCAGACTCGTATTCACTTTTCGGATCATGTTCAGGCGATAATCATCCTGTGAAAAATCACCATTGTAAAAGATCTCTTCGTTTCCGTATCCATCAATCGCATTGATGAAAGCCATGTTCAAATCACCGTCAGGATCAACATCGTTGAACAGCAACTCGCTTCCGTTTTGCGGAATGAGGATAAAATCGTTATCAATTCCACGCGCGTAACTCGAAAGCTCGATCACAAAATCCTGCATGCGCTTTCCTGCTTTCTCCGACTTTCTGGCCTTACAACCAAGGAAAATAAAGGCTAAAATGATTGGAATAAGCAATTTCATATTCCTAAATTACGATATTGTAGAGACGCGATGCATCGCGTCCTTTACTTTTATTAACTTCAGCCAATAAAACCAAGCTCCATGGACATCGAGATTCACGCAAAACCGGCCAAACCAACAAAATGGTATAAAGCACTTTATTTTCAAGTACTGGTTGCAATTGTTGCTGGTGTTTTATTGGGATACTTCAATCGTGATTGGGGAGTAGAGATGAAACCTTTTGGTGATGGATTCATCAACTTGGTGAAAATGATGATTGCTCCATTGATTTTCCTTACGGTAAGTTTGGGAATTGCGGGTATGAACGACATGAAAAAAGTAGGAAAAGTAGCTGGAAAAGCTTTTTTGTATTTCATTACTTTTTCAACATTGGCTTTAATTGTAGGTCTGGTTGCGAGTCATGTGATTCAGCCAGGAGCAGGTATGCATATTGACGCAAAAAAACTCGACACCAGTAAAATCGACAGTTATATTGCGGAATACAAAAAACCAGAAGCGGAAACCGCAAAAATTGATTCAGCAAAAATTGCAAAACCCGTAGTGAATTCAGTTAAGGATTCAATTCAACTGGATAGTGCGGCATCGAATCCAGTAAAAGCTGATTCTCTCAAAAAAGCACATAAAACGGCGGAAAAGGCAATCAAACCGAAAGAAGACGAAAAGAAGAAGGAAAATGCTTTTGCAAAGTTCTTCCTGGAAATCATTCCTAAAACTTTTTTGGGTGCGTTAACGGGCGAGAGTATTCTTCAGGTATTGTTCATTGCCATTCTTTTCGGACTAGGATTAGCTTTCACTCATGAGAAAAGCAAGCCTGTAACCGACTTTATGACTGCGTTAACAGCACCTATCTTCAAGATTGTGGCAATGTTGATGAAATTAGCCCCAATCGGAGCTTTTGGAGCGATGGCTTTTACCGTTGGTCAATTTGGGATTCAGGTGCTTTGGGATTTAGGAAAATTAGTAGGAACGTTCTACCTGACATCCGCATTCTTCGTTATTGTGGTACTCGGACTAGTTGCGCGTTATAACAAATTCAGCATTTTCAGATTACTTGGTTATTTGAAAGATGAATTACTACTGGTTCTGGGAACCAGCTCTTCCGAACCAGCAATGCCGGGATTGATCGACAAAATGGAAAAAGCCGGTTGTGCCAAAGAAGTAGTTGGATTGGTAGTGCCAACAGGTTATTCCTTCAACCTGGATGGAACGAATATCTACATGACTCTGGCGGCTTTATTCATCGCACAGGCGTGTGATATTCCATTAACCTGGACACAGCAAATTACTTTACTTCTTGTTGCCATGTTGAGCTCAAAAGGTGCGGCCGGAGTTACAGGCGCCGGATTTATTACGTTAGCAGCAACTTTAGCTGTTGTTCCGGATATCCCGGTAGAAGGAATCGCAATTATTTACGGTGTAGACAAGTTTATGTCGGAATGTAGAGCGTTGACCAACCTGATTGGAAATGCCGTTGCAACAGTTGTTGTTTCGCGTTGGGAGAAGCAGGTGGATGAAGTGCAGTTGAAGAAAATACTTGGGTAAAATATTTAGAAGAAATACGAACGGAAAAGACGCGATGCATCGCGTCTCTTCATGTGCCTCTATCTTATGGTTCTTTCGTTCATGGTCTTCTCTATCACCTTCCAAACTCCTTCTGCCGTATTGTCCCATGAAAAAAGGGGTGCGCGCTCCAACGATTTTCCCGACATTTCCCGATACAACTCCTCGTTCGTTGCCAAATTCTGCATTTTAGCAGCAACTTCTTCAGCATTCATTGGATCCACATAAATAGCAGCATCACCGGCTACTTCAGGCAACGAAGTCCGATTTCCCGCAATGATGGGAAGTCCGCATTTCATGGCTTCAACCAATGGAATTCCAAATCCTTCGAAATACGGAATGTAGGTTAATGCAAAAGCAGAACCTGTGATTTTCGTCAATTCATGGAACGAAACGTGTCCTGTAAAATGAATTCTATTTTGAATTTTCAGAACGTCACCACTTAAACTTTCAGAAGCGTTCTTCCAAAGATTTTTTCCCACAATCAATAAATCAATTTCCTGATTAGATTCAGCGAACTTCGCAAAAGCCTTCAATAAGGTTTTTAAATTTTTTCTGGGATGAAGTGATCCAACAAAAATGAAATAAGGCTTTCCATTTGAATATTGTTTTCTGACCTCTTGAATTTCTTCGTTTTTCAATGGCACAAAACCATCAGCAGCACCATTCCACGAAACGGTAATTTGATCTTCAGGAACTTTGTACAACTTCACAATATCCTGCTTCGAATATTCTGAAACAGTAAGAATGTGAGCTGCCTTTTTCGCAAATTTCGGGAAGTACTTGCGGTAATAATTCCTGTGTTTTCGCTGAAGATCTTCCGGATGATATTCGAAATTCAAATCGTGAATTACCGGAATTTGAGGAACCTCCGTTCGAAGCGACAAGTAACCATCTGGTGAAAAGAAAACATCGCATTTATGTTTCTTCAAAGCCTTTGTGATCGACCAATTAAACCACCACACAAAGAGAAGTGGATGCCGCGCCTGTGGAAACAACACCACTGGAGTTGCGTTTGGTCCGAACACAAATTTCGGGTCAAACGGCCGGTCAAAAAACAATACAAACTCGTGCTCAGGATGTTGTTCAACCAGGCGTTTGGTAACTTCATAAGTATACCAACCAAAGCCTTCCATCCTTTTGTTCAGCAAAAATCGAGTATTGATTCCAATTCGCATGTTGCGAAAGTAATAAACAAGAGGTTCATACCACGATTAGGTGATACAAATCGCCTTTCTTTTTCCAACTTTTCCTATTTTCGCGTCTCATTTGTAAAATGACCTTATTATAAAACGTAGCAAAGAAGAGCTGATTCCTTTAGTTTCAGATTCTCAAACTTAGTAATCCAACATGCAAAAATTATTTCTTAAAGGTCTTGGGATTACACTTCTTCTGAATTTATTGGTGAAACCGGCAACCATTTTTTTGGTTGATATTCGCATGCAGAATATTCTTGGTCCACACAGTTACGGAAACTTTGTTGCTATTCTGAATTTCACTTTCCTGTTTTCCATGCTGCTTGATATGGGAATCACGAATTACATGACAAAAACAATTGCGCAATATCCGCATTTATTGAAAAAATATGCCAATCGTTTATTCACCTTACGATTGATCCTCATAGCGGTTTATGCTATCTGGACTGCCATGCTGTTTTATGTAAGCAACATGGACAAGCATTATGCCTGGGTGCTGTATTGTTTGATAGTACATCAGATTTCATCCATTACAGTGAATTATGTTCGGTCTTACACTGGTGGTTTATTGAAATTTGAATTGGATGCTGTTCTTTCTGTTGTTGAACGAACGGTGTATTTCATTCTTGGACTTTGTTTGCTTTACGGCTTCTTTATGCCAATAGATGAAGTGACGTTGAAGCTGTTTGTTATCATCTTTATTTCATCTTCCGGTTTATCACTACTTACCTCAATTGTTATTTACTTCCGTTTGGTTTCTGTTCCGAAACTGCATTGGGATAAAGCATATTTCGCATCTGTAATTAAACACTCCTATCCATACGCCATTCTGGTAATTTTGATGATGATCTGTTATCGGGCTGATGCGGTTTTATTGAAACTTTTGCATCCCGACGGAACAAATCAGGTTTCATACTACACGCAAAGTTTCAGATTACTAGATGCCTGCTGGATGTTTGGCGTACTCTTCGGAAGTATTTTGCTGCCAGTTTTTGCCCGAGTCCTTAAAGAAAAAACATCAACAACGGGCATTACAACAACGGCATTGAACATACTTAGTTCGGGTGGATTGATCATGATGGCAATAACCGTTGGACAACTGGAATTCATTTTCACTAAAATGTACAAAGTACAAAACGTACAATCTTACAGCTCGTGGTTGTATTTGTCATGGACATTCATTCCAATGTGTTTTACAATTGTATTTGGAACCTTGCTTACAGCAAACGGATCAATGCGTCGTTTGAACCAAATTGCCGGACTGGGATTGTTGACAATGGTATTATTGAACGTCATTCTAATCCCAATTCTAGGGGCAACGGGAACTGCAATTGCAGCCCTGGCTTCTCAGAGCGTAATTGGTTGGTTACAATATTTTGAGGTAAAATACCGAATGAAACACGATGTTGCTAAATACACCTGGACAAAACTGGGAATATTGGCTGTGGTGATGGTTGCTTCGGTATTCACTCAACAAAAACTCCAATTATCGTTCATTACCTATTCTGGTTGTGTGGTTGGAATTTGGGCTATACTTGTTTTCGGAATGAAGATCATCAACTTACAGCAGGTACTTCAAATGCTGACAAAAAAAGAGGAGGATTCTACTGCTAAAGAACTGCAGTAAACTGAAAAGTCTATCCAACAAATATTTCGTAAACTTGTATCGCCAATTTAAACTTGTCTGATGAAATTAATGTTTCATGTTTTTGAGCGAAATGAGGCAGATTTCACAGCCATAGTTGGCGATTCTGGTGAAGAAGAAACAGCACCGCTGTTGAAGACGAGTGTAAGTTTTTAAAAAACCTGAATACGAGGTACGAACGAAATTGCAGCAGAAAAGATGGACAAGAATGAAATTCAGATAATTTTAATTTGGCGATGAAGATGAAGAAAATTTTGGTTACCGGAGGTGCTGGATACATCGGTTCACACACTGTTGTTGAATTGATTAATGAAGGCTATGAACCGGTTATCGTCGACAATTTCTCCAATTCAAGTGCTGAAATGCTGAATCGCCTGGAATCGCTTACAGGCAAATCACTGCTTTTCCACGAAGGGGATTGCTGTAATTCGGAATTTCTAAATCAATTATTTCGTCAACATCAGTTTTACGGAGTCATCCACTTTGCTGCTTACAAAGCCGTTGGAGAATCCGTAGAAAATCCGATCAAATACTACGAAAACAATTTAGGGTCTCTTGTTTCCATTCTAAAAACAATGAAAGAATTTGGAGTTGAACACTTTGTTTTCTCCTCTTCCTGTACGGTTTATGGAAACCCTGAAAGCTCTAAGTGTGTTTATGAAACAACCCCACTTGGTGTTCCAAATTCACCCTATGGCTGGACAAAATTCATGGGAGAGCAAATTGTAAAAGACATAACCCAAAGCGCGAAGATTAAATCTGTTTTATTACGTTACTTCAACCCAATTGGCGCACATCCAAGCGGATTGATCGGTGAATTTCCACAAGGGACACCAAACAACATTGTTCCGTACATTACACAAACCATGGCTGGAATTCGTGAGTCCTTAACCGTTTTTGGTTCTGATTACGAAACCCCTGATGGAACTTGTATTCGAGACTATATTCATGTAGTTGATCTGGCGAAGGCACACATTTTGGCGCTGACCCATAATTCAGAAAATAATCCTGAAATTTTTAACTTAGGAACCGGAACCGGGACTTCGGTTTTAGAACTTATTCAGGCATTTGAAGAAGTGACCAATAAAAAATTGAACTGGAATTTTGGTCCGCGAAGAGCCGGAGATGTTACTGAGATTTACGCAAATACAGAAAAAGCCTCATCAGAACTTGGCTGGACTGCAAAATACAATGTAAAAGAAGCCCTTGCGGACTCCTGGCGTTGGGAACAAAATAGAATTGAAAAATGAAACTACTAATAGGCATACTTCTTCTTACGCTCAGCTTTACGGCCTCGGCACAATGGGGATATAAGGATGACAATATTGCATCTCGTTTCAAACCGGGAATCTTGTGGTTCAATACCGGCTGGCGACCTGCCCCTGTTGATAAAACAAGAAAATATGACCGTTTAATTGTTGACGCGGTTTACGCCTTGCCGGATGTAAAAAACCTCAATCAAACAACCTTAGGATCATTTGGCTGGAACATTAATACCATGTGGGATATTCCGCTGACAAAAGAAAATACTGTTTCCATAGGAATTGGTTTGAGTTATAGAAACTCACGTTTGGGGTTGAAAAATATGATTCTGGAAGATTCAACTGCAAAAACAACAACGGTTCTCGATACCAACTATTCTGGAGTAAACAAACAAGTTCTGGGAAGTCACGTTTTTGCCTTACCGCTTGAGCTCAGATTCCGTTCTGCAAAATGGAAACATCTGAAGTTTCATGTTGGTGGTTATTTCGGATACCAAACCAGAATGTATAACAAACTTTGGTACAACGAAAACGAAACGATCTTTGTACGTAAAAAACTCATGGATAGCAATCCATTGGTGTATGGCGTTCACGCGCGTTTAGGCTTCAGAACTGTTGCTCTTTTTGCCGATTACAGAATTTCGACCAGCTTCAAATCGAACAAGAGTACAGAACTGAATTTTCTCACTTTTGGGCTGTCTTTTTCCATCTTCTAAACAAAACGAAAAGTTTTTCGTGAAATACATGCGCTCAGCGTTAAAAAGTAGTTCAGTTCTAACTATTTTTGCACCATGCGCAATCTGATTGCTTTTTTACAGCGTTTCCGGTTATTCCTGGTTTTCATTGTTTTGCAAATTATTGCATTAACGATGATGGTCAATATGACGGTATATGCCAATTTGCAATTTCTGTCTACAACTTCAAAAATAAATGCGGGTATCTTTAGCTGGCGAAGAAGTGTGGATAAGCACTTCTACCTGGAAACTCAAAATGGAAGACTGGCACGTGAAAACGCCTATTTAAGAGCGCATTTAAAGCAATCGAACTATCAGATAGAACGCGGTATTTCGTACATAGAAGACACCAGCTACAGAAGAAAATACAAATACATTCCGGGAACTGTTATTCAGTCAACCTACGACAAAAGAAACAACTATATGACCATCGATCTTGGCTCTAAACATGGAGTTAAACGTGGTGAGGGAGTCATTTCCACTTCTGGAGTTGTAGGTATTGTTCACATGGTTGGTGAAAACTATAGTCTAGTAAAAACCGTGCTTTCTCAAAACATCAATCAGGATGTTATGTTAGAGAAAAACGGAGCTTTCGGTTTAATGAAATGGGATCAGAAAAGTCCACGTGTCATCCAAATCGAAGGAATTAACTCCGATATCTATTTCAAGAAATGGGTAAAAGTAGTTACCCGAGGTTCTGCCGGAGTATTTCCGAAAGGAATTCCTGTTGGGAAAGTGAAATACAGAAAGAAAATGGAAGATCGTCCGTTGTGGTACATCGACGTGATTTTAACTACAGACTTTAGAACAATACAACAAATCTACGTGGTGAAAAACCTCGACCAAAAAGAAATAGACGATTTACAGAAAGCAATTCCTGTAGATAAAGAACAAGATTAATGAACCAAATAGTTAGCATATCCTTACGTTTCGTTTTGCTTGCGTTCCTGCAGGTAATCGTGTTGAACAACATAGAAATTGGTTGGGGGTCATACATCATGGTTTATCCATTTTTTATCTTGTTACTGCCAATTGATATGGCACCCATCAACCTAATGATCGTTTCCTTTTTTCTGGGTTTAACCATTGACGCGCTTTCAAACACATTTGGAATGCATGCTTCTTCAGCGGTTTTAGTGGCATATCTGAGACCCGCCATTTTCAAAGCATTTTCACCTCGTGACGGTTATGACAGCGTTGAGGCAGCCGGAATCCGTGTTTTGGGAATGCAATGGTTGCTCGGAGCATACGGTACATTATTGATCATTCATCATACGTGGTTTTTCATTCTTGAATCGTTGCAAATGAATGAAATACTGCTTATTTTGAGAAAAGTAGCACTGAGTGTTCCGCTCACTTTTGCTTTTAGTGTTTTGGTGCAATTTATTTTCATGCGTAGAAAGGGCGAGTAGATGAATTTAGATGGTAGACGATATGTAATCATTGTGTTTTTTGTGTTGGTAGGACTCATTTACCTCACACGGCTTTTCGTAATGCAGGTAGTTGACGACTCCTGGAAATTACGCGCTCAGGAAATCTCTGAAAAGCGATTGGAAATTACTCCGCCACGTGGAATTATGTTTGACAGATTGGGGAAAAAGGTGGTTTCGAATAGAAGCTATTACAACCTGATGATGTGTGAAGACGAAATTCATGATTTGGATACGCAAGCTTTCGCTGACTTATTAGGCTGGACAAAACAGCATGTGAAAGACCGCTTTTATCAGATCAGAAAACGCGAAGGAACTTATAAAAATCCGAACACAGGAAAAACACAGGATAATTACCAGCCACAACGCTGGTATCCTTTTATCAAGGAACTTTCCAATGAAGATATAACCCGAATCGCTCCACACCTGGAGAAATTTCCTGGATTCAAAGAAGATTTGACTTCCATGCGTTCTTATCCTTACAACGGTGGGGCCAATATTTTTGGTTATCTGAATGAGGTAAATCAGGAAGAGGTTGAAGCCGATATGTTTTACCGAGGTGGTGATTTAGTTGGTCGTGCAGGATTGGAAAGTTTTTACGAAAAAGAGCTTCGCGGACGAAAAGGAATTAAATACATTGTTACATCAGCAACGAATGATGCACTGGAATCTTATGCCAACGGAAAATACGACACAACAGCTAAATCGGGACCTGAATTGCATCTTGGACTCGATATTGATCTTCAGGTTTATGGAGAAAAACTGATGCAAAACAAACGTGGATGTATTGTGGCTATAGAACCCGCAACTGGTGAAATTCTGGCAATGGTCTCAGCACCAAGTTTTGATCCGAACATGCTCGTTGGACGAAAAAACATTGGAGAGAACTACGGGAACCTATTGAGAGACGAAGGGAAACCTCTTTATCCACGACCACTTTCAGCAGAATATCCACCAGGATCCATTTTCAAGTTATTGCAATCACTAATTGGTTTACAGGAAGGTGTAATTACTCCGAATTCCGGCTTCCCATGTACAAAAAGCATGGTAGGATGCCACAACCATCCCAGCGCTTCTAATCTCGCTGACGGAATCAAACATTCTTGTAATCCGTATTTCTATTATGTGATGCGCCGTACTATCCAGCAGGGGAAAAAACGCAGCATGTTTCAGGATGCAGAAATTGGTTTGAACAATTGGTATACCTACATGAAAGCTTTCGGTTTGGATCAAAGTTTACAAACCGATATTACCAGTGTTCGTCCTGGATTGATCCCAAATTCGGCTTACTACGACAAATGGTATGGACACAATACCTGGGCATTTTCTACGATTCGTTCCATTGCAATTGGTCAGGGAGAGGTAAAAGTAACACCACTTCAAATGGCCAATATTGCTGCACTCATTGCCAATAAAGGGTGGTATTACACACCGCATTTTGTGAAACGAATTGGAAATGGAAAACCGCTTCCTCAATTCCAGAAAAAGAACTATACAAAAGTGGATGCGATTCATTACGAAACCATCATTGAAGGAATGCGTCGCGTTGTTCATGAAGCTGGAGGAACTGGTCATCGCGGTGCCGTGGAAGGAATAACCGTTTGTGGTAAAACAGGAACAGCACAAAACCCGCATGGAGAAGATCACTCTGTTTTCATCGCATTTGCACCAATGGATAAACCAAAAATTGCAATTGCCGTATTTATTGAGAATGCCGGTTTTGGAGGAGTTTGGGCTGCACCAACTGCAAGTTTGATGATGGAAAAGTACATCAAGCGAAAAGTGAAGGACAAAGCGAAGGAAAAGATGATCATTGATGTGAATCTTTTGAACGTTAAAGCGAAACCAAAAAAACGCAAATAATTAGCTCGGAGAGAAGAGTCCGCTGTGGCGGATGAAGACCGAGGAGAGTTTTCACAAAAAACTCAATTCGAAGGAATGCAAAAACGAAAAAGAATATAAACAAGTTTAAAAGTGCGTAGAGAAGAATCCTTAACTCAACATGTTGACTGGTGGCTTTTTGCCACGGTTATTGCCATGATGATTTTTGGTGCTTCAACAGTTTATTCCGTTGCTTACGATCCAGAACATCCGAATCCATTCGACTTATCACAAACCTATGGAAAACAAGTCATGTGGATTGGTATCTCGCTATTCCTCGGTTTTCTGGTCTTTCTTATTGACTCTGATATTTACAGGAAATTCGCGGTTCCAATCTATATATTTTGTCTTTTCTTACTGGTTGTTGTTCTTTTTATGCCTGCCAAAAATGGAGCGCACGCGTGGTTAGGATTTGGAGGGTTCGGTATCCAACCCGCCGAATTCATGAAAATTGGAGCGGCAATTTTACTTTCCAAATACTTAGCTTCCATCAACGTAAAACAGCAAAACATTACCTCCGTTTATTCGGCCTTGGGAATTTTATTGCTTCCGATGATTCTTATCCTTTTACAGCCGGATGCAGGAACTTTTGTGGTCTTTACGTCATTCTTTTTCGTGCTTTACAGAGAAGGAATTACCTTCGATCCACTAGTGCTTCGCTTTGTGCGTTTATTTGGTATTCGAATGAAAGAAACCTGGGTTGGAAGTCACTTTATTCCCATCCTTTTCTACGCCGTTTTCCTATCAGTAGTAACACTGTTAATGTCGAAGAACCAATATGAATTTACCTTCATGCCTGACGTTCTTATCGATGGTTTTTACGGCGTACTTGCCGTAATTACGCTTTTAGGAATTGTGGCCTACATTTTCTTAAGATGGATCTCTGCAAAACGCGAGCAGAGAAGGGTTCTATTGATCGTAATTATTGGATGGACACTTTCCTGTGGACTTTCAGCAGTTGTAAACTTTTCGTTTGAAAGTTTGGCGGTTCACCAAAAAGACCGAATCGAATTGGTTCTTGGGATGAAAGAAGATCCAAACGGTAAAGATTACAACCGCTACCGTGCAATGGCAGCAACTGGTTCGGGAGGATTAACAGGAAAAGGGTTCAAAGAAGCAAGTGTTTCCAGTGTCCGCGCAAATCACGTTCCTGAAAGTGAAACGGATTTCATCTTTTGCCATCTGGCCGAAGAATGGGGATTCATGGGAACAGCTGTTGTAGTGGGTTTATACATGTTTATGCTTATTCGAATTCTGAAAATAGCCGAACGTCAACGCTCCACTTACAACAGGGTGTATGCCTATTGTGTTGGAATGATCGTATTTTATCACTTTGCTGTGAATATTGGAATGAATATCGGACTTGCTCCGGTAATTGGAATTCCACTTCCTTTTTTCAGTTATGGTGGTTCATCAATGATGTCTTTCTCAATGATGTTCTTTATTTTATTGAAATTGGATAGTCAGAGACGCGATGCGTTGTTCTAAATCTTTTCGTAAAAAAATATGGTAAAGACGCGACGCATCGCGTCTCTACCCTTTATCTTATTCTTCTGAATCGGCTTTCTTCTTTTTCTTCTCTTTCCAGTCAAAACTGTACTCAAGCGAAAAAATATGTTCCTGATATGGATTTCCGGTATTGTACTTTCTACCATAGTAGTAGGTTAAACTGAAATCATTGTTTCCAGGAGCGTTGAAGTTTACAGTCAATCCGGCTCTAAATCTATTGAATCTGTTTCCAACAGGTCCGGGAATTGGATCGTAAAACCACTCAGCTGATAATTCCGGCGTATAACGCGATTTATTCGACCATTCAACGTAAGGTTTGATACGGTAACTTGGATCCAAATCTGAACCCGTTCCAGTGCCGCCGCCTAAATAACCTTGATAACGCAATCGGGTACCAAATTTGAAATCTTCCACTTTTGTTCTGAAATCAAAGTTTACGTTATAACGATGCGCATTTGTATAGTTTCCAGTCTCGTCATAAGAAGTCACGAAACGATATTCAATTGATGGGCGAAACCAGCTTAAATGCTCACTTTTCACACAAAGTTCCTGATACAACGTTCTCAATCGACCATCAGTCAATATCCGAACATTCGTTCCGGCACTTCCCACCAAGTCTTTGCTCAACTCACGCTTTACACCGGCCCCAAACCACACTTGAGATCTGTTTTGAGCCATTGAAAAACTTGTTGCAGTTAAACAAAGAACTACAATGAGCGTTCTCATTATTTCCAAAGAGTAATTGTTCCTGCATCCTGAGATTGTTTTTTCTCAAGTGTTACCGTTTGCTTAACGGCTTCTGATGTCTTGTAATCGTCATCATTATTCGGAACATTTGGTCCAGTATGGAAAATTTCGCTGTAACCGAAAATAGTGTACTCACCAGCATTCAAATAATCAAATTTGAAAGACCCGTCGTAAGAGCATTCCATTTTATCGTCATAAACCTCATCCTCTGTTCCATAAACGATGTAAATGTCTTCACCTGCTCCGGCATAGGTCACAGTGTCAACACAAACCCCGTTCATGTACAATTTTTCCTTGATTACAACATTTCCTGAGATAGATGAGCGACCTCCCTCACCTTCAATTTTCTTACACGCAACAGCGGAGAGAGCTATTACACCAATTACTAGCAGTTTCTTCATGATTTTCTAATGTTATCACAATATTAACGGAATTTTACTCCAAAGATTTACTTAGTACTGAAAAAAACGTGAATTTTTTCACTAAAAATCAGGGCTCGAGCAACGAAATGGTGTTAAAAACGTTTTAATTTCATATAATTACAGTGTAAAAACTACTCCTCCATGAAAAAACTGTACGTTTTGTTATTACTACTAGTCAGCTGCTTAGGGATGAACTCCTATGCGCAGGTAGTCATTAACGAATATTCTTGTTCCAATGTAACTGGTCCAACCGACGCCTATGGCGAGCGAGAAGACTGGGTCGAATTATTCAATACTACTGGTGCTGCAATCGATTTAACCGGCTACTGGCTATCTGATGATGATTCAGATCCGATGAAATGGCAAATTCCTTCCGGAAGTATTGCCGCAAATGGTTACAAAATGGTTTATTGTAGTGGTCGTAACTTAGTTAACGGAGCTCAATACCATCCAAACTTTAACCTCAAGCAAACTGAAGGCGAATGGATTGTTCTTTCCAATCCTGGTGGTGCAACTGTTGATTTTCTCCAAATCACACAACGCACGAAGGAGAACCACTCAATGGGTAGAACTACCAACGGTGCAGCAACTTGGTCATTATTCACAACTCCAACTCCAAATGCAGCGAATACTGGCGCTTCTGCAACTTATTACTATCCAACTCCCGTAATGAGTGTTGCGGCTGGATTTTATCCGGGAGCGCAATCTGTAACGATCACTTGTTCTGATCCAACTGCAACAATCCGATACACAACAAACGGAAGTGAACCAACTGCAGCTTCTACTGCGTATACGGTTCCAGTAAACATTACAACAACAACTGTACTTAGAGCGAAAGCTTTCGGAACAGGACAATCAAGCTTCTGTTCTTCAAATACCTACTTTATCAATGTTGACCACTCCATGCCAGTTATATCCATTGCTGGAACTCAAGTGTATGACTTGGTGGCAAACGGAAACGGATGGGGAACAAACTACAAAGGTTTCTTTGAATTCTTTGAAGAAGACAACTCGTTTGTAAGCGAAGGTGAAGGCGATTACAACAAACATGGAAACGATTCATGGGCATATGACCAACGTGGATTTGACTACATCATGCGCGACCAATTTGGTTACAATGATGATGTTGAACATCAAATCTTCCCTGAAAAAACCAGAGATGAATTTCAGCGTCTGATCCTGAAACCAGCTGCAAACGATAATGTTTCTTTTGAAGACGGAGCTCACATTCGCGATGCATACGTGCACACTCTTTCTCAAAAAGCACACATGCACATGGACGAAAGAACCTGGAAACCATGTATTGTATACTTGAACGGACAATATTGGGGGGTGTATGAAATTCGTGAGAAAATTGATGATCACGATTACACGAATTATTACTCGGATCAAGATAAATACCACCTTCAGTATTTGAAAACTTGGGGTGGAACATGGTCTGAATACGGTGGGGCTCAAGCTCAAACAGACTGGACAACACTAAGAAATTATATCAACTCCAACAACATGGGGAATGCAACCAATTTTGCACATGTTGATACAACATTAAATTGGCAATCGTTAATTGATTACTTCGTATTGAATTCATACGTAGTTTCTCAAGACTGGTTGAACTGGAACACTGCATGGTGGAGAGGTACAGATCCTGCGGGAGATAAAAAAAGATGGCGCTATACCCTTTGGGATATGGATGCAACTTTTGGACATTACATCAATTACACAGGGATTCCAGATCCAACAGCAAATGCTGATCCATGTAACGTAGAAAATCTTCCAAATCCAGGTGGACAAGGACATACAGATATCCTAGAGAAATTGATTGACGAGAATCCGATGGTAGAGCAATACTACATTTCTCGTTATGCCGATTTGGTGAACACTTATTTGTCTTGTGATTATATGACCTTCCTTTTGGACAGTATGATCAATGAACTAGATCCAGAAATGCCAGGACAATTAGCAAAATGGGGTGGAAATTCTTACGCTGGATGGCAGTCTAATGTAACTCAACTTGAAAATTTCATCAACTTGCGCTGTACAGCTATTCAGTCTGGAATGGTGGACTGTTATGATTTGACAGGTCCTTACCAACTCATTGTTGACGTTAGTCCAGCTGGAGCAGGTGAAGTTAGAGTTAACTCTATTTGGCCAGCTTCTTATGCTTGGACGGGTGAATATTACGGTGGAATGATGACCAATTTCCTCGCACAGGCAAATACGGGTTACGTATTCTCGCATTGGGATTATACCGCAAATACTTTAACCCTACCGACCACGCAAGATTCCAATTCCATGGAAATTAATGCACCGGTTACCGTAACCGCAGTATTTGTTTTAGATACTCCCGATTGGGATGGTGATGGTGTTTTAAACACGGATGAAGTTACAAACGGAACTGATCCAAACGATCCGGATTCTGATGATGATGGGTACACAGATGGTGAAGAAACAAATGGTGTAGATGATGCATCAACTCCAGTTACTCCAACCGGAACATCTGATGCAATGGATCCGTGTGATCCTAACCCGCTGAATACACTTTGTGATACCGATTTAGATGGTTTAACGAATGATGACGAAACAATAGCAGGTACGGATCCAAATGATCCGGATTCTGACGATGATGGTTATACAGATGGTGAAGAAGTAAATGGAGTTGATCATGTATCAACACCTGCTGTACCTACAGGAACTTCTGATCCGGAAGATCCATGTGACCCACAACCAATGAATCCTTTATGTGATGAAGATGGTGACGGTGTAACAAATCCAGATGAAGCAACAGCAGGTACAGATCCGCAAAATCCGGATACTGACGGTGATGGATTAAATGATGGTGTTGAATTGACAAATGGTTCAAATCCTTTAGATCCATGTGATCCAGTTCCAGCTTCACCAGATTGTTTTGTAGATGATGATGGTGACGGATTATCAAATTCATACGAAAACGCGAACGGAACGAATCCAAATGATCCTGATACGGATGATGATGGTGTAAACGATGGACAAGAGGACACTGCAGGTTCAGATCCGCTTGATCCTTGTGACCCGAATCCTCTGAATGTACTTTGTGATGCTGACTTGGATGGATTACCTGATGATGTGGAAGCAACTTTAGGAACAAATCCAAATAATCCGGATACAGATGGTGATGGAATTTCTGACGGAATGGAAGTTACCAATGGAAGCGATCCTTTAGACGACTGTGATCCAAATCCAATGGGTGATAATTGTTTCCCTGGATTCTTCATGCCGACAGGATTTACTCCTAATGGTGACGAACTGAATGACGATTATGGTCCAAGAGTCGGTAACGATGTTGAGTCGTTTACATATTATATCTATGATCGTTGGGGGAACAGAGTGTTTATGTCTTCGGATGTAAAAGAGCGCTGGAACGGAACTGTTAACGGTAAAAATGCAAACACTGGAGTATTTGCTTTCATGGCGGAAGTGAAATTCAAAGATGGTAGAACTGAACAAGTAAATGGTAACCTTACTCTAATGCGCTAAGCCATGAAGAAGTTACTCATTAATATAGGATTGATCGTTGTAATCCCGATGTCTGTCGGGACTGCAACGGCTCAGGATTTGCACTTCTCTCAAATCTTGCAATCACCGAACTTACTGAACCCTGGTGCAGTAGGAGTATACGATGGTTGGGAAAGAGTTGCACTTCACCACAGAAACCAATGGTTGGGCGGAAGTACTTCATTCATGTCCTCTGGTTTGAACGTTGACGCATGTTTATTCAAAGATGTGATGCGTCCGCAGCCACATCTGGCAGTTGGACTTCAGTTTTACAATGATATTGGTGGACTTTCCAAATTCGGAACTCAGAACGCAGCAATTACCATTAGCGGTATTCTTCCAATGGGAAATGGTCATCAGTTGTCAGCTGGTATCCAAACTGGAATGGGAATGAGAAAAGGAGATATGTCTAAACTGACGTTCGATTCGCAATGGACAGGAACTGGTTACGATCCTGCTCTTGTAAGTGGTGAAAGTAACGGATTAAATTCCTTCAACTATTTTGATGCTTCAGCTGGGCTTTTCTATCAATTCGATGGTGATAATTCAGGTTTCGCAAGAAATAACGACGTGAAATTTCAATTCGGTTTAGCAGCATATCACGCAAATGCTCCTATGATGAAATACAGAACTGGTTCTGGTGAAAAGTTGGAGCGTAAGTATGTTGCAATGGTTAATTACACAATGGACATTCCTCAAACCAAGTTTTCTTTTGATGCACAAGCTGTTCAGTTTGTTCAGGGCGGACATTACGAAACCATTTTTGGTGGTGTATTGAAACGTCGTTTTTCAGAAGGATCAAAACAAACCGGGTTTAAGCGTGATGCTTCAGTTGGTCTCGGTTGTTATGCCCGAATGAAGGATGCAATTATTCCAACAATGCAAATAGAATACAAAGGATTCAAGTTTGGTGTTTCTTACGACGGAACACTTTCTGCGTTGAGAAGATCTCCTGGAATTGGAAGTTTGGAATTTTCATTAAGCTACATCAATCAAAACCATGCGCTCTTTAAAGCAAGACGTGGCGGCGGTTTGAAATATTAATAACAAAAACCCGGCACTTCGACTCCGCTCAGTGACCGGGTTTTTTATTGCCTAATGACATGAAATTCTTAATCATCCTTCCATTAATACTCTTGATTTACGCTTGCGATCCCGGAGTTCATTTCGAGCGGATCATCGAAAACAAATCTTCACATGATATCTGGATAAAGGTAGAACAGGAAACTTACCCGGCTTTTGCTCAGGACAGTTTCATGATTCCAAAAAACAGTTCTATGATCGTTCAGACTCGCGGTGGTTTAGGAAGAGTCGAAGATTTTGGGAATTGTGGACTGGAAGCAGGGACCCTTAGTTCAGGTGTCTTCACCAATGACACGCTTGAAATCCAGAGAAATATGAATGAAAGCGGAAATTGGACTTCTATTGTAAAATCAAAAGCTATGGGAGGTGGCGGTGAATGTGAATGCCGCTTTATCATAACAAACGAGGATATCCATTAAATGCGCTTTTTCTGCTATTTTTGTCACACAATTCAAAAAAGATGAAAAGGACAAAAATTGTTGATGTATTGAGTCAGCCAAAAGTGGGCGAGACTTACGTTATTAAAGGATGGGTTAGAGCGTTTAGAAGTAATCGTTTTATCCAATTGAATGACGGATCAACAATTAATAATATTCAGGCAGTTGTTGATTTCGAGAAGTTTGATGAAGAAACATTGAAAAAGATCACTACTGCTGCAGCCGTTGGTTTAACAGGTCAATTGATCGAATCTCAAGGAAGCGGTCAGGCAGTTGAACTACAAGTTTCAGAAATCGAGATTATCGGTGAAGCACATCCTGACGATGTTCAGAAAACAGTAATGCAGCCGAAGAAACACAGTTTGGAGTTCTTGAGAGATCAGGCGCATCTTCGTTTCAGAACGAACTTATTCGGAGCAGTTTTCAGAGTTCGTCATGCAGTTAGTTTCGCAATTCACCAATTCTTTAACGAGAAAGGATTCTTCTACATTCACACACCAATTATTACAGGTTCGGATGCTGAAGGTGCCGGAGAAATGTTCCGTGTAACGAATTTAGATGCTACAAATCCACCTTTGAACGAAGATGGAAGCGTAAACTATAAAGAAGATTTCTTCGGGAAACCAGTGAACTTAACGGTTTCCGGTCAGTTGGAAGGTGAATTGGCAGCCCTTGCTTTAGGTGCAGTTTATACTTTCGGACCAACTTTCCGTGCTGAAAATTCAAATACTTCACGTCACTTAGCCGAATTCTGGATGATCGAACCGGAAGTTGCTTTTAACGATCTTAACGACAACATGGATTTGGCTGAAGAAATGCTGAAATACATTTGTCAGTATGTGATGACGAATTGCGCTGATGATTTGAAATTCCTGAACGACAGAGATGCGCAGGAACAAACACAAAAACCGCAAAACGAGCGTAACGAATTGGGATTGATCGAACGTTTACAGTTCGTGACTCAAAACGATTTCCAACGCATTACTTATACAGAGGCCATCAACGTATTAATGAATTCAAATCATTACAAAAAGAAGAAATTCCAGTATGATGTTGAATGGGGAACTGACTTACAATCGGAGCATGAGCGTTACCTCGTAGAAAAGGAATACAAACGTCCGGTAATTATCACAGATTACCCGGCTTCATTCAAAGCATTCTACATGCGTAGAAATGATCATTCAGAACCAGGAAAAGAAACCGTTGCTGCAATGGACATTTTGTTCCCGGGAATCGGTGAAATGGTTGGAGGATCTCAGCGTGAGGAACGTTTGGATATTCTAAAAGAGAAATGTGCTGCTTTCCACATTGAAGAAGAAGATTTGTGGTGGTACATGGATACCAGAAGATTTGGTTCTGTTCCACACGCAGGATTCGGATTAGGATTTGAACGCATGGTAATGTTTGTTACAGGAATGTCGAATATCCGTGATGTAATTCCATTCCCAAGAACACCACAGAACGCAGAGTTTTAGTTCTCGATAAACTACATTACATTCCGCTACCCGAACTGAAAGTGTCTCAGTTGGAAAAGTGAAATTTAAATTACCATCATAAAAAAGGGCTGAATCATAATTCAGCCCTTTTTTTATACTTCCTACTCTATGAAGAATTACTTAATCACTTTAGAAGTCACTTCTCCGACACTCGAATGAACACGAACGAAATACATTCCTGAGGCATAAGCAGCAACTGGAATTTCGAATGAAGAGACTTGATTCGATAATCGGTTAGAGTTAAGCAACTGTCCCAACTCGTTGTACAATTCGATGCTTGTACCAGCTGTCAAACCTTTTTCACTAACAATATGAATTATAGATTGCGCTGGGTTAAATGAAATTGCATAATCAATTTCGGAATCATCCAACCCCAATCCACAAGTAGTGGAAATTTGAATTGGAAACTCCGTTGTATCCGATCCACACGTGTTTACGGTAATCAATTGGACATTTACAGGGCCATCAGTTCCAAAAGTAATTGTTGGTGATGAGCTGTTAGAAGTTGCAGGGATACCACCCGGAAAACTCCAGGTAAAGCTATCCGCATCTGTAGAATTACTTCCATCAAATGAAACGGAAGTTGGACAAGCGACGGTACTGTCTACAAACGCAATCGAAGCGACACTTGGATCGTCAACATTGATTGTGATTGTGGTTGAATTACTACAAGCCCCAATCGTTCCGGTGATTGCATACGTAGTTGTGACAGTTGGATTTGCGGTAACATTGTTCCCTGTTGTTGCTGATAGTCCCGAACTTGGAGTCCAGGCAAGAGAACCTGCTCCTGATGCAGTCAACGCAGTACTTTCACCATTACAGATAATATTATCACCACTAACACTGATTGTTGGTGTTGGATTTACCGTGATGGAAACAAATGCAGAATCAAATAATGCACAACCACCGCCTATTGTATACAAAATGGCATTGTACGTTCCAGGTGTAGCGTAAGTCACTGAAGCCGTTGGTGCCGAAGGAATAACAGTTGGAGTTCCACTAGGGAAATACCACAATAACGTATCTTGATAAGTACTTCCAGCGGCATCAAAATCAATTGAATTTCCTGAACATATTGTTAAGGTACTTGGCGTGATAACTGCTTGAGAAGGTGTATTTGTAAGGAATGGGTGGATGAATAAAGACGCGCTCAAATTCCATGAACCGGCAGTAGTATATTGATACCATAAATTGTCGGATTGCTGTTCCCAAATAACGGAAGGAGTTGTTTGTCCAACGGAGTTACTTACAATGCTCAACGTGTCTTTTACTCCTCCTGTCCACTGCAAATTAGTTAGTCCCAATGAAACGAAGAATTTCTTGGAAGCTGGTAGCGTAACGGGATTATTTACGAAGCTTGCTTCTGTATAAAATCCACCATCAACATCACTCATAATCTGTCCCATTGTTAGATTTGAACTACCAATAAGGGCTCCGGGAGTACCAGATGTACCGTCGTAAATATTAACAGGGACAATTTTAGAAGGATTCGCAGAATAAGCAAGTCCAAAGGCTACCCAAATATTGTTCAAAATAGTATTCGGTGAAGCTGACGCGTCGAAATACATGGCTTTCTGTTTGTCGAGATAAACATTCATTCCGTTGATCCATCCATCTGCGCCAACACTTGCTCCAGTATAATAATTCGCAGGAGTCCATCCAGCGGGTACCGGAAGATTAATTTTCTCACAAACAGCGGCTGGATTTACAACAATGTATCCTGTTTTTGTTTCAGTATCAGTTCCGTTTGCATTGGTAACTGTAAGCGAAACATTATAGGTTCCAGGTGTATTGTAGGTAATTGAAGGCGGATTTTGTCCATTGAAACTTGCCGGAGTTCCGCCTGTGAATGTCCAACTCCATGCAGTTGGATTGTATGTGCTCAGATTGGTAAACAGCACTGAACCACCAGCGCTAATCGTAGTGAAATTTGCACTAAAATCAGCAACTGGAGGATTACTTAAAGACGCCGATACACAAGCCATTGCTGCCGCTGCATCAATTCGTCCACTTCCTAGCTGACCAATATATGATGGGTTTTGTGCATTGATATTTGCTGCAGTTGTCAATAAACAGTTAATCAAATCAGCATTTGGCATGTTTGGATTCAATGATTTCATCAAACCTGCCAAACCTGCAACCAT
>CBFGNV010000018.1:0-64172 GCA_965650275.1 uncultured Fluviicola sp.
ACGGCACAAAAGCAGATTTGAAAGTTGGCGATTTACTCACCGCTGGTTTTCGTTCCAATTACAAGCCAGAAGTAATTATGAATCACATTTACTTTACAGCATTGCCAAATGGTGCCGGACTTGCAGCTGAATTATGCGCAGGTGAAGGAGAACCTAGGGTTTACATTGTTGAACCAGAAGGTGATTTTGAAAATGATCCGAATGTGACCGACAAAAAGTTTCCTGGAAATCCAACGCGATCTTACAGAAGTGCTTCACCACTGAAAATTGTTGGCGAAGTCACAGATTGGGTTCGACAATCGCCTGAAGAATTGCAAAAATGGCAGGATCGTTTGGCCAGTATCCGCGCAGATGAAAGAGCCGAAATAATTAATTGAGTTCCAATGAAACTACTAATACTATTTTCTTTTTTGTTTGCTTTCAATTGCAACGCTCAAAAGGAAAAACTTCAAGGACTTTGGAATTCTTCCTGGAGTGAAAGGATGGAACTCGATCCTTTTCTTGCCCTGGATGAAGGGTTTCGATATATCTATCACAATACCGATTTGTATTTTGAAGGAGATAGTTTGTGGAATCTTGAATTTCCGTGTAAACGTTTCAATGTCAAAGCTTATTTAGCGAGTGAATTCAAATTGTTAAACGATTCAACCTTTGAGTACAACGGTGAAAAGTTCTCCCGAATAAAGAATTACGATTCCGCTGCAATTGTAGCATTGAAAAAACATGAATTGAATTCAGAATGTTACAGTGGAAAATGGTTTTTAGTGCGCACAGAAAGCGGAGGAGATGGAACTGGAGTGGAGTTTATTTTTCCGTTTAAGGTAAAAGATGAGATCAATCTTTCTGACAACGCAGTAGACGGAAAAACGTTAAAAATTCGCACGGGTGGCGAAGAAAAAGAATTTAATTTTGCTTTGGAACGCGAAATGTTTGAATACTATCTGGTATTAACTCCAACTGAAAATTGGTCAAAACAAGACCGCAAGATGTGGTACAGGTCTTGGGATCTACCGCCTCCAACCAAACGAGAATTGAAGCAAATAAAAAGTGAAGAAGGTGTTGAACTCGAACTGCGATTCAGAAGAATTTAACCTTCAAAAAAAGAATGAAATGAATCTGAGATTAGAACCAATCAATCAAACAGAAGATAAAAGCAAAGCAATTTTCTCATCAGACGATTGCCAGATGCTGCTGAAAATGTGGGAAGAGTTTTATCCGGTTATTGGTTTCAATATTCCCTGGATTGGCTATTTCGTTTTTGAAAATGATCAAATCGTGGGAACCTGTGCCTTTACGGGAAAACCAGTGAACAACAGAGTTGAAGTTTCTTACTGGACGTTCACGGCACATGAAGGAAAAGGAATTGCTTCCTGGGCTTGTAAAGAACTGGTTTCTCTTGCAAAAAACACTCAGTCTGGTATTGTTGTTACTGCCAAAACCGCTCCTGAGAAAAATGCTTCTACAAAAATTTTGGAGAAAAACGATTTTGTTTTTGAATCGATTGTTCAGGATGACGAAATTGGAGATGCCTGGCTTTGGGTTCTGAAATGAAACCGTAAACTAAAGCCCTTACTTCTGTTTGAAATCTGTTAAAGATTCCTATTCCAAAATTTATATAACACTTTCACCTTCAATTTTCCTGACCTTTAGCTATAACGTTTATTGCACAGTGTCATGGAAAGCAGAGGAGGAAAGAAAACGATTATAATCGAAAGAACATTCGATTTGCCAATTGATAAGGTTTGGAAAGCATTCAGCGATTCAGAATACCTGAAAAAATGGTTTAGTCCAAAAGATTATACAGTTCCAAACAGTCAGATCGATTTTCGGGAAGGAGGGAAATACCTCAATTCGATGAAAGCGCCTGACGGTAAAGAAACATGGTCAACCGGAACGTTCACCGAGATCGTTCATCACAAAAGAATCGTGTATTCCGACAGTTTTTCAGATTCAAAAGGAAATGTTGTTCCTGCTTCATATTACAATATGTCTGGTGACTGGGGCGACACATTAATTGTAACTGTAGAGTTTGAAGAAGTAGATGGAAAGACAAAAATGAAGTTGACTCATGAAGGTCTTCCTTACGAAATGGCAGAAGATTGCAAGGAAGGATGGAATTCTTGTTTTGATAAGCTGGAGAAAGAAATCACTTGAAATTCTGAGAAATGAAACGAACTGTCACATTGTTACCAGTATTGATATGGGTTGTATTTTCCTGCAGGCAAAATACACCTGTGAAAACAGAAGAGAAACCCAATAATCTTAAGGAGTGGAAAAAACCGAAAGTGGCTGGCTACCAACTAATAGCAACCAAACTTTGGCTGCAGGATTCGACTCTTGGAGCGAAACAACTGGAAATTGCACTTGCTGTAAATAGAACAGATAAGTCCCACTTTAAAAAAATGGATACAGTTCTTGTTCCCAAAGATCCAAGTGGAGATATCGTTTATTATCTTCCCTTTCCATTGTATGTTTCTTATTTGAAGGATGTTGAGAAGATTGTTTTTTTTTCCTATCCAACTCAAACATTCGCCGCGTACGAATATGGTGAGCTGGTAAGAACAGGACAAACCAATATGGGAAGCAGACGACATCAAACACCAACAGGACTTTTCTTCACCAATTGGAAAGCGAAAAAGACAATTAGTACGGTTAACGACGAATGGGAATTGAAATGGAATTTCAACATTGCAAATAAGGCTGGAGTAGGTTGGCATCAATATACTTTACCGGGCTATCCGGCTTCACATTCCTGCTTAAGGCTTACAGAAAATGATGCAAAATATTTGTACAATTGGGCTGATCAGTGGGTAGTGGAGAATAAAACCAAGATCCTGAAGAAAGGTACACCGGTGATCGTTTTTGGTGCCTATGATTTTGATGGTCCGAAACCCTGGTTAAAATTGATCGATGATCCCCATGCGCTGGATATTAGCGAAAAAGAGCTTCAACAAATTACTCAACCGTTTTTGAATGAGATTTTGGAGGAGCAAAAGCGTGAATAAAATTGGAGAAATTATGGTTACATTAGTATCTGTATCATACATGTAACGAATTTCCAGAATGAAACTACTGCTTTTTTTTATTGGCTTTTGTGCTGTTCAGAATCTACTTGCCCAAATTCCGACTGATAATCTGGAAGCCTATTACAAGTTCAATGGAAATTTAGTAGATGATTCCGGAAATGGAAATAACATCACCGATTTTTCTGGAAGTTATTCTTCAGATCGTTTTTCTCAAAGCAATTCGGCATTTTCTCTAAATGGTGAAACCGACTCTTTGGTGCTTCCGGTAACTGCATTTGCACCAATTTCAGGCGATTTTTCCATTTCATTCTGGTATAAAACCAATTGGCCTCAGGTCATGAATCTCTTTTCGTCTAAGCAAAGCCCAACAGATACAACCCAAAACTTCGAGATTCAATTGAATAGTCACAACAGTACTTTTTTGAACGATCCTTCTCTCGTTGGGGTCTGGTACCAAACCTTCGCTTATTGGAATGGCTCCGGTTACATAACTGATGCTGTTGCCGAAGGCGCACCCGGTCAATATACGAAAGGTGAATGGTGCCATTTTGTAATAACCAGAGAAGCAGATACCATTCAGATCTATCGCAATCATTCATTGTATTCTTTTTCTATTGATCAATTGTACGGCGGAACTCTTGGCGACGCTGTTAATTTGATATTTAGTGCGGCTCCGTATCGCTTCAAAGGTGCTATCGACGATATGCGTTTGTACACAAAGGCGCTTGATCAGTCTGAAGTTGATTTACTTTGGTTCGAGAACCGTCCATTTTTGTTTAACGATCCAAAACCAACAGATGCGTACGTTCCAGGTTCCAACTTGTTCGCCAATTGGCAATATGATGAAACCCAGGTGAGTGATACCATCATTGTGGAATACAGTATTAATGGCGGACCATGGATCGCCGCAGCGCATTCGGGAATGTCGTATGAGTATTTCACTTATTTAGATTTGAATTACGCTGCAGGAACGAAGATTGAATTTCGTGTGGAAGACAAGGCTGATCCAACCAAATTTGCTCAAAGCGGACAATTTACAATAAGTGAGTACGATTGGATGGAAGTTTCACCATCGCTCCCATGGAACAGTAAAGATGGTGCCGGATTATTGAATTTTAATGGCCGAATGTGGAGTTTGGGAGGTTGGGATCCTCCGTTTAATCCGCCAAATAGTACCAATAACGATATCTGGAGTTCAGTCGATGGCGTAAATTGGACTTTTGAAGGAACAGCTCCCTGGCCAGCTCGACATTGCAGTGCTTGGTTGGTTTATGACAATGCGATGTGGGTGATAGGCGGTGATCCGCAATCGGGTTGTTTGCGGGATGTTTGGAAAAGCACCGATGGAATCAACTGGATATCGTTAGAAGATACCATTCCTGGTTATTCTCCACGACACAATACCAACTATGCTCCCTTGAACGATAAAATGTTGATGCTTGGGGGATCGAGCTGCTCTGTAGACCCGCCAACAGCCTACAATCAGGTTTGGGAAAGTACCGATGGGTTAAGCTGGAATCAGTTGGCAAATGCACCGTGGACCGGGAGAAGTATGCAGATAAACTATTGCGTTGATGATTCAAATTCTGCATGGATCTTAGGTGGAGCTGGTGAGCATGACAGGAGATCTTACAACGATATTTGGAAAACCAATGATGGCACTAACTGGACGTTGGTCAACGCATCTGCACCATGGGGTGGAAGAAACTGGCATACAACAGCCTGGTTTGATAATAAGATTTGGGTGGTAGCCGGAATGGCAACTTCTGTAGAAATGAACGACGTTTGGTATTCAGAAGATGGCTTTGTTTGGCATGAGTTGAAAAGTACAACGGGAAATTGGCCTGCGGGAACACGTCATGCTGCCTCAACAACCGTTTACGATAATGCACTTTGGTACATGTGTGGAATTAACACAAATACAGCATGGAAAGTGTACAATACACTCACAGCTGGAATTTCTGAAAAATCACTTGCGCAATTGAACGTCTCACTTTATCCGAATCCAACCACAGGTTTGGTGAAAATTTCAGCGCCAAAAGGAGAGAAATGGAATCTTGAGATAAGAAATGTTCAAGGGCAACTTGTTACTTCGATTGCTACTGCAGAAAATAACAGCGAATTGGATTTAAATCTATTGACAGAAGGTATTTACTTCGTAAATTTTGTCAATAATTTGGGTGAAATAGAAGCAGTTGAGAAATTGGTTGTGGAATAAGTCGCAAAGTGAAAGACGGTAATTTTTGATAATGAACAAATGAACAATCCACCGAAATACAAAGAGGAACTCTCAAATAATGGATTTTCTATCGTCGAAAATATTTACTCAGCAGATGAGGTGAAGCGCATTTTATCCATAATTGAAAATGCCGATACTTCAAGTGAAAAGTTTAGAAAATCATCAGAACTATTTGCTATCCGCCAATTTTTAAAAGAGCTACCGAATACTTTTGATCATATCTTTAATGACAAACTGAGAGTATTGATTAATGATGTTATGGGGAACAATTTTTTTGTTGTAAAAAGCATCTACTTCGATAAACCGGAAGCATCCAATTGGTATGTGGCGTATCATCAGGATTTAACCATTTCAGTAGATAAAAAACATCAACTGGATAATTTTGGTCCATGGACAACGAAACAAGATCAATTTGCTGTCCAGCCGCCATTGGAGGTTTTGGAGAATATTACAACCATTCGTATTCATCTTGATGATACAGATGAAAATAACGGAGCTTTGAACGTAATTCCGAAGTCGCATCTGAAGAAAATTTATCGACCGGAAACCATTGATTGGGAACAGGAAACTGAGATTTCATGTGCGGTTAAACAAGGTGGGGTAATGCTCATGAAACCACTTACATTGCACAGCTCAGGAAGAACAACAAACAATAAAAAAAGACGAGTGATCCATATTGAATTTTCGAATATCGAGTTACCTGGAGATCTCAATTGGTCGGAACAATTAAAGTTGAACTAAATTTTCATGGGAATTATTAGAAACGCATATAAATCACTTTTTGGTAAGGATTATGGACCTGTCTGGCAACAATTTGCTGACGAGAAAAAAGGAGAATATTCCCCCATAAGTGATCACCGAGTTTTGTTTAATCACACCGATTTTACTGTCGCATTTGACGCCTATACACATTACACTGTGGTTGGACACACCACCAACGACGCAGACTATACGCGTGGATTTGCGGAATTCATTTCTCCTGATGATTTTACTTTTCGATTAACCGAACAAGGTTTTTTTGAGAATATTGCGAAACTTTTCGGAGCTCAGGATATAGAAGTGGGTGACAGGGAATTCGACAAACGCTTTATGATTAGAAGTAATGATCACATGAGGACCTCGTTTCTGCTTTCAAAACCGGAAATCGCTCAGCCCTTGCAGGAATTACAAACCTTGCGTTTCGAAATTACCCAAGAAGAAGGTCTCTGGGGTGAGAAGCCGAACGAAGGAAAATATATGCTTTATTGTGTCATTGAAGGAAAATTGAAAACGATAGATGATTTGAATAGACTTCATCAACTGTTTGTATCAACCTTAGACAAATTGATAAAATAGAAAACATGAAAATGTCGCCAATAATTGAAATAGAAGAGTTGCTGAAGATCATGGATAATCCAGATCTCATCATTTTTGATGTCAGCAATGGTAAGGAAGCACGAGCGAACTATGAGGTAGAACATCTGAAAAGAGCCCATTATATTGATTTGAATTCTGAGTTGGCGGATATCAAAGATGATCCGTCTATTGGTGGTCGACATCCATTGCCTTCTGTGCATAAATTTGCGCAGATTCTGACCAAATTCGGGATTTCCCGAAATTCCCACGTAATTGCTTACGATGATAAAAATGGTTCCAATGCCGCTGCCCGATTATGGTGGATGTTAACTGCCGCTGGACATGAAAAAGTACAAGTGCTCAACGGTGGATTCAATCAAGCCCGAAAACACAATTTTCCAATGAGTTCAAAGGTCGAAATTCCTGTACCAACCCAGGAACTATATAAAATTGAAACCTGGAATTTGCCACTTGTTGATATGAATGAAGTCGAAAAGGCTGCGCAAAATCCAGCTTATGTTGTTGTGGATGTGAGAGATAAAGATCGCTACGACGGAATCACAGAACCAATTGATCTGATTGCAGGACATATTCCCGGGGCAATCAATATTCCGTTTACTGAAAATTTAGACGAGAACGGAATGTTTCGTAGTCCATCGGAATTGAAAAAGAAATTCGAAACTCAGTTGAGTGTAACAAAATCAGAAAACATCATTGTTCATTGCGGATCAGGAGTTACAGCTTGTCACACTTTACTGGCTTTAGCTTATGCCGGAATGGAAATCCCAAATCTGTATGTTGGTTCATGGAGTGAGTGGAGCAGGAATGCTAAACCAATTGGAAAAACGAATTTAGATTAATTAAACACATAGAAAACATAGTTGTGCATAGTCAGATAGGACTTTTATTAGAATAACGAAACTATATTCGCTATGTTTTTTCTATGATTCTATGTGGTGAAAAAATATGAAACACGAGATTACAACAGACATATTGAAACTCAAAATCGTTGAAGAAACTGATGCCGAAAAGTTGTTTTGGATAAGAAGCAATGCTCAGGTAAATCAATTCATTAAGCGAACAGTTAGCCATAATGTTTCCGATGTTGTTGAACTTATTAAAACGATAAATAGCGATTCGACAAAACTCTTTTTTACCATAAATCTTCTTGAAAACAACGAATTGATTGGTTCCATTGCGCTGAAAAGAATTGATAGTAAAACTGGATATGCTGAAATTGGTTACGAATTGCTTCCTGAATACCAAAACCGGGGAATCATGAGTAATGCGCTAAAATCTATATTGAACTTTTGCTCCAAAGAGTTAGAACTTAAAGCCATTGAAGCTTATACCAATAAAGCAAATCTGAATTCCCGAAAACTTCTGGAGAAATTCAACTTCCAGCTACAAGAAAGTCGAACAGATAAAGGGAACCCTGATAATGTGATTTATCGTCTAATCATTTGATATTTCTATGTTTTCTGTGTACCTATGTGGTATTGTTGAAACACATAGGAAACATAGTAAAAAGAGAGTTACATAGTTTTTATTGAAAATATTGAATCAACTAGGTATCTATTACAATTTCTATATGAACTATGTGAAACAACTATGTGACTATGTGTTTAAAACCAGTAGGATCTATGAATAAAGCAATACAAACATACAATCTCGAACAAAAAGAACCGTTTGCAGTAATCTGTGACCTTTTGGCCAATGAACTAAGTGCAGGACTTCCCGAAGCTGAAAACAAGATTTGGCACGCTCATCCTGTTTGGTTTTTAGATGGAAATCCAATTGTAGGTTACAGCATTCAAAAACCCGGGGTTCGCTTGATGTTCTGGAGTGGTATCGACTTTGAGGAGGAAGCATTGCATGTTCGTGGCGAAAAATTCAAAGATGCTTCGATCTTTTACAACGACTTTTCGGAAGTGAATTTGGAAGATTTACGTCGTTGGCTTGCAAAAGCAATAGACATTCAATGGGATTATAAGAACCTTGTGAAACGCAAAGGGCAATTGGAGCGATTGAAATAGCCATGATACAACTCGAACGAACAAATTCCGATAATCTTGATTTCCAAAAGCTGGTTACAGAGTTAGATAAAGACCTGGCAATCCGTGATGGAGATGATCACGCTTTTTACGCACAATTCAATAAAATCGACACCATCAAACATGTAGTCATTGCTAAGCTGGATAATAAAGTGGTGGGCTGCGGTGCAATTAAAGCGTTCGATGATTCCACAATGGAAGTGAAGCGTATGTTCGTTGATCCTGAGTTTCGTGGAAAAGGAATTGCAAGTATCGTTCTTTCAGAATTGGAAGAGTGGAGCAGAGAAATGGGAGTGAAAAGATGTATTCTGGAAACCGGGAATCAACAGCATGAAGCAATAGCACTATATCATAAGAACAACTATCAGATCATTCAAAACTATGGGCAGTACGCAGGTGTGGAAAATAGTTTTTGTTTTGAAAAACAACTGATGTAATTCATGGAAAAACATCATATGGACAGACAAGAGTTTCTGTTAACCATCTGGAAGAAATTGATAAAACCCGTTTTATTGGTAGCAGTGCTTTGGTGTTTTATTTCTTTCCTGTACACCATGTTTGTTGAATTCCGATTCGCCAAGCTGTTGGTAACATTGATCGTTGGATTGGGATTGCTTTTTACATTGGCTTATTTTGTTTCACACATCTTTGAACCTTTCTTGAAGAGAATCTATTTGAGTTTACCTAAACCCGTAAAGACATTCCTGAAATTGTTGACCGATTTGTTGAATTTCGTTGCTCCGGTTATTTTTGGGGCAATCATTTATCACTTTTGGTACAAAGACTGGAAATCTTCAGCAGTTATTTTATCCGTCTTTTTGGTGAGTAGAATCATTGAGCAGAACAAGAATAAACGCACAGAACAAAATTGAATGTGATGAAAAAGGTTTTGGTCATCAATGGAAGTGCAAGTCAAGGTTCGTCGAATCAACGTTTGATCAATCGTTTTGTAGAGTTGACAAGTGAATATTTCGTTTGTGACCTTATTGAAAACCTGAAAGTATTTCCACATTTTGATCCGGAATTGTCGGTTGAGAATGCACCAGATGCAATAATCGATCTTCGAAAGCGAGTAGAGTATGCAGATGCTGTTTTGATCTGCACGCCAGAGTATGTTTTCAGTATTCCAAGCGGTTTAAAGAATATTCTGGAATGGTGTGTTTCAACTACCGTTTTCTCGGGTAAATCGTTGGGGATCATAACAGCTTCGGCAAGCGGCGAAAAAGGTCATGAAGAATTGAAATTGATAATGAGTACGTTAACTGCCAGGTTTACTCCTGAAACTACGCTGTTAATTCAAGGTATCAAAGGGAAAATAAATGAAGAAGGAATGATTACCGATGCACAAACCAATGAGGAATTCCAAAGCTTTATTGAAAATTTCAGAAACTTGTCAAAAACACTATAAATACTTCTTGCCGGATGAGAACAATACACATTTTAATCCTTTGTCTTTTCGTAGTTTCATGTGATTCTCACAAAGAGCATAAATCTTCCCCTGTGAAGACTGAAAAAACTCAGAAAATGACATCAAGAAAAGATACACCTACGGAAGGTTATCGGGAACTTGATTTACAACCGATCGTTTCTGAGGATTTTCCAAGTGGCTGCAGTTGTTATTTCGGTAGCGATTCATCTGAGTTTTCTGAGAGCAACTATATTTTCGTTTTTAATTATGAATCCGATGGTGTAATGAATATAGGTGGAAAAGATGTTTTTATGAAAGAGAATAACATCATTCAAAATATTTATCCGAACGACGGGATACGTGTTTTTCAGAATTCAACCTACAAAGTGACCATCAACATGAAGGCTGGAGAACAAAGTGGTGACGAAACCGTTTTTTACAAAGGCAAAATGACAATACTCGTGAAGCGAACAGGAGAAACATACGTAAGATCTCTTTTTGGAGAATGCGGATGTTAGTTGACGCTGGAAATAGTATTTTAGAAATATGAACGATAATACAGTACTTCTTCGTGATGGTGATTTCTGCAATGTGATAGCCGGAACTCACAAGGGAAAATCGGGTTTGGTAAAAGATATAAATACCAGTAAAACAGGACATATTACGATTACCGTTTTGCAGGATAATGGTGTTCGATTCAAAACTCTGGGAAAGAATGTGAAAGTGATTGATAAAACGAATGAGTGAGATGGAAGCAACATATCAGCTGAAAGATTCCGCTTAAAACTGTCGAAATAGGTTTCGAAAAATTAAGGTAACGAACGGGTTGTGTAACCCATCCTGTTTTTAAATTTAACAAAAAATTATTTTCTATTAGAAGCCTAGTGTTTACTCGGCTTTTTTATTTTAGTTTATAGCTGTCGATATATTTTTACTATAAAATTATTGTTTGTTTGATATAAATGCTATATATTTGTGTCATTAAATATTAGTATTGTGATGATTGATAAAACTGTAACGCTTTCTGGTAAACAACTTGAACTTTATATCCGAGTACTAGAAAAGGATGTTGAAGAACAGGCTTCTATTATAGGAAGTAAGGAGGAGGAACTGAATCTTCTCAAATCAAAATATGAATCCGATCTAAATTTACTATCTGAATTAACAGGTAATTCCCGAAGCATTATAGCAGAGCACATATCCCTAGATGAATTTTCTTACGATCCCGATTGGTCACTTATTCAAAAAGTACAATACGTACTTAATTTGGAGAAAGTGCCTTTGCCTGTTCGTGAGATTGCTATTCGATTAGTTGAAATAGAACCGCGAATTAAGGGGGACAGATCAGACCAAGTTTTCAAAACAGTTATTGCTGCATCTTTAGGTAATTATGCAAAAGATGGTCAAATATTCTTTAAGAATGATAGAGACTTTCCTAATAAGTACGGTCTTTTGGAGTGGAGAGGTAAAGCTTTGTTAAATGCTTTAAAGTAGAAGATAAAAAGCCCCACTCGTAAGAACAGGGCTTCAAAATATTCGTTTGGCGACGAGAGTTAACTGGGCACATCATTAGAGATGCAAGTTAACGGCAGGGACTTCATTTAGTCCCTGTTTTCATTTACAAACTTACGAATTTTTCTTCTTATCACCATTTACAAGGATATTCGCCAGCACTTCTTTAAAAGTTGGTTGCCCTTTCTTTAGCTTAACATCCTTTGCGGGTTTTAAGTTATCCGTTTTATCTGTCTTCTTTTTTACCACTTATTAGGGTTTTATAATCTAGCCTACGATTCTATTCAGTTAGCACCAAATTGAATCTATTAGCCATTTTGTTATTGTACTTAAAGGTAGCTTCATTCACGTATCTTTCCAAATGTTTACGAGAAACACTGTGATAAGTTCCTGTAATATTTCGTTTCAATTGCGACCAAAATCCTTCAATCGTATTCGTGTGCACTCTACCTCTTGCGTATTCACCTGCGTTATGTTTTACAAAGTCGTGTTTGAAATTCTTACGTAAACTTCTGTACGGTCTGTATTCATCCGAATAGATCGTAGAATTCTTAGAAACAACTGCTTCTACAATTGGTAGTATAGTTTTACCGCTTGTATCTTTAACTGGAACAGCGTAAACTCTTCCGTCTCTTTCCAACACACCAAATATCGCAGCCTTTGTTTTAGTACTTCGACCTTGCGTGTTAGGTGTCTTTTTATCCTTGTGTTTATTCTTCTCTTTACCGCCGTAGTATGTTTCGTCAACTTCGATTGTTTTCTTACGAAACTTCTTTTTTGATGGTATGTAAGTTTCTCTAACACGTTGCAGAAGAAACCATGCTGATTCCTGGTGAATCTTCAAATCTCTCGCTAATTGATGTGAACTGATACCTTTTGTATTCGAAGCTATCAGATATATTCCCATAAACCATTTGCGTAGTGGAATTTTAGTGTCATGGAAAATTGTTCCAACCTTTACACCGAATTGTTTTCGGCATCCGTAACACTTGTATCGTTTTGTCTTGCCGTTTAAGGCGTTTACACGCTTGCTTTTACAATGCGGGCATTCGGGTTCTCCGTTCCAACGAAGATTGGCTAAATACTCCTCACATACCTGCTCTGTGGAGAAATAGTCAAGTAGATTGTATAAACTATCGAAATCACGTAAATCTTTTGTGTTATCAGTAACGTTCATAATATCAATTGGTTGTTTATGGTTCAACAAATCCTAGGAGTTCCTTGTAAACTCTTTTAGCGAATGCCTGTAATTCTTTAGGCTTACTTAATAAACCCGCTTTTCCTGTTTCAATCAATTTGCTATACTCTTCTAACTGCTCTTCCGTTGGCTCAATACTCATTAAGTGGAATATAATGGTAGAGTTATTCAGATGATAGTCATACGCTGAAATGTTTATATTTTCTAGTGCGCCAATCAGTGTTGTGATCTTAATATCATCCTTTATTAGTGGAAGTATAAACCGTTTCATCCATCCGTTATTTGAAACAAATATACAAAATGTATTCAATTGGATACAGATTAAATGTATTTTATCGAATACAATTGTACATGGATAAAAATGAACTATTGCTGAAACTAGGCGAACGAGTTAAAGAAATTCGAAATCAAAAGGGATTAACACAAACTGAACTTGCAAATAAGATTGGTAAAGACCATCCAAGCATTAACAAGTTGGAAAATGGAAAGGTAAATCCGAGTTACTATTTTCTGTATGAAGTTGCACAGGGATTAGAAGTAGATATAAAAGACCTTATTTAATCGCTATGGAACTAAAAGAATTCGTTACTCAAACACTCACTCAAATTATTGAGGGAATAAAAGATGCTCAAGAACAAACTAAAGACTCTGGTGCATTAATAAACCCGAAAACCTACGGAGATACGGGGTTGATAGTTGAAGGCACTAAGAGCGAGATTCGCAACGTTCAATCCGTTAAGATGAATGTAGCTTTAACTGTTACGGAAAATTCAGGAAATAAATCAGGAATAGGCGTTGTAGCATCTGTATTCAAGGCTGGGGTTTCTAAAGAGGATTCAGACACCAATACTACAACCAGTCATATAGAGTTTAATATACCAGTTTCATTTCCTATTTCAGAAAACAAGTAGAACTTTTAAAGTAATTCCTATATTCGAAGTTCACTATTAAAACACTGAATATGAATGTAGATAACGAAATCACAAACATGGTCAACCTTATAGCTTTGAAATCTCAGATTGATGCTATTAAAGAAGCCCTTAACACTGAACAAAAGGAAGTGTATAACGCTAGTATGAAGTCAAAAATGGAGGACTTTATTTCTTCTGACTTTTATCAGTCGATACCGACTCAAAAGCAGAATGAAGTTTCCGATCTCTTTTCAAAAACTCTTCTTTAATTTCTTCTTGAATAATCGGTCTGATCAACGGAGCGATTATTCTTCTAAGTATTCTTTTCATATTGTAAAATTTTAAGGGATGAGTAATAACAAGGATCGACACAACATACTGAAACACTTATATAAAGAGTGTAACAAGGAACATCATGAAGTGAAGGGATTTGAGGCGGAAGAACTCATTAGAGAGCTAAGATTAGAAATTGCCGATGGTGTTGCTATACTCCACGAATTTATAGACAAAGAGTATATTACTAGAAGCCAAGACCTAATCTACATTGACGTCAAAGGGGTATGTGCTTTTAAAGACAAAACTTATCTTAACAAACTATGGTATAGGAGTTGGTCGAATTGGTTGGCTATTGTTGCAATGATAATCTCTATTATTGCCTTATTTCGCCCTTAACTTGATTTTGGGTTACACAACCCGTTCGTTACCAAAATTAAATTAGACGTATGAAAGATCAACTATTCAAATCGCTTATCATTTTTACCAGCTGTTTTTCAGTTTGGTGTCTAATGAGTTTTTGCACTCAGAATAAACCTTCAACCAAAGATCAGGCAATGATTGTTGCACAGCAATTTTTAATTGACAACGGTTATACGAGTCTTCCTGGAGATGAATCAAAGATCCAATACGAATTAATGGAAGGTGGCGAATCGGCTGAAAAGATCTTCTCACAGAGAAAGAACACACTGAGTCCTTTGGCTTATTATTACGATGAATCGGAAACCGAATGGAGTTTTGGATTCCTTTCTACAAAGGTGAAAGTAGAAGAATTGTCTGCTGAAGATTGGAAAACAGATTTGAAAGGGCGGGTAGTCATCGTTTCAAAAGCAACCGGTGAATGCAGAATGGCACATAAAGATCCATTGTTTTCCCATTTCACAAAACTGTAATTGACTTAATGTTTCAATTCATGAAATCCACTCACTTTTTTGTTCCCTCAATTATTCTGTATTTCCTCATTTCCTGTGGTCAGAACAAAGTCCCGAAAACTGAAAAGCAAGAAGAAATTGAACCGATTCGACTTTCAGAGTCTGATCATTCAGCCAAAAAGGAAACTGCATCTGGCTATGATGTACTGAAATTGAGTGAGTTAATTCCAATTGACACTATCAATCCAACAAGTAAGAATGTTTATGAGAAATACGGATTGGAATTCTCGGGTAATTGCTACGACTGTGATTTGGCGGAGATTCGAATCTCGAGAAATTCACTGTATTTTGTGAATGTTTGTGCTGAAAGTGAAAACCTCGCATGGCCGATTTTAGAAACCAAGCCATCTCCTAACCAAGTCATTTACAAAACAAGAGACTACGATTTCATTTTTACGGAAATAGACAAAGCCCCCGTTTACGAGCTTCAAGTGAAACGAAAAGAATGGCCGTTTGAAAATTTAAGGGTTTCCAGTTGGTATACAACCAAAACAGCGCTCAAGAAGTTTAAAAGTCATGATTGTGGTGATTTTGACGGGTAGATCAGTAAACAACCAGAGTAAATGGCTAACTTTATTTCTTCAAAAGCGAGAGCATGTTAGCAGAATTATTAGCGGATAAAACACTAAAAGCAAAAGAGAAAACCGAAATGCTTGGTCGACTTTTGTTAACGAAAAAAATCACTTGTGATGAATTGATAGATTTCGCTAAGACAGCAAAAGATCCGGTAAAAGCAACCTGTATTGAAGCTCTGGAATTTACAACTAAACTTCAACCAAATCTGATCAATGAAAATGCCTTTCGTTTTGTAATTGAAACGCTTACATCTCAAGCTCCACGTGTGAAATGGGAAAGTGCAAAGGTGATTGGAAATACGGCGCATCTTTTTTCATCTGACCTGAATGATGCAATCAACCATTTATTGGACAATTCAGAACACGAAGGAACAGTTGTACGTTGGAGTGCGGCCTTTGCTTTAGGAGAGATTTTGAAATTGAAAACACCAGTCAATTCAGATTTAATGCAGGCAATAGAAGTGATTATTGAGCGTGAAGAAAAGAACAGCATTAAAAAAATCTACCTCGATGCCATTAAAAAGACCTCAAAATAAGTAACTTAAAAATCCAGTTCTTAACCGAAATGTATTGTTTGTTTATCTCAGACGTTTTGGACATTTTATTTCCTTATTTTCGTAGAAGCACAGATTCGGTAAATGTTCGGTAGGTTAAGGATTATTATAACTTTTTCTTTAAGTATTTTAATACTTGCACTTGTTGGCGCGTATGCATATCAAAGTACAAAGCGGTACAAAGAATCATCAGAATGGGTTAGTCACACCCAGCAAGTAATTACCGAAGCTCAGGCCATTTTACTTCAGGTACAGGATATTGAAACCGCTCAGCGTGGCTTTGTAATTTCTGATAACAACGAATTTCTCGTTCCGTATAATAAAGGTTTAATCAATTTACCCATTGCTTACAGACATTTGGATAAGCTGATTAGTGACAACCCATCACAGCGAAAATTGTTTGCTGAAACCTATAAGCAAATTCAGAAGAAATGCGCTTTCGCTAAGAAGGTTGTGAATACGCGATCAAATAGCGGTTTTGAAGATGCTCAAAAGTTAGTGATCTCAGGGACAGGTGAGAATTTGATGGTGGAAATCAGGTCTTCAATTGAAAAGTTTATAACGAATGAGCGGTTATTTCTTTCCAAACGTCTCCATGCGGCCAGCTTACATTTTGAAACTACCATAAACGTTATTCTGGTGAGTATTATTCTTGCCATTCTATTCATTGTCATTACGTTATATTTCTATCTAAAGGACCATAATCGTCGCCTGCGCTCTGAAAAGCAAGTGAAAGATAGCGAACAGCGGGTGAAGAAATTTTTGGAAAGTCTTCCTTTGGGAGTCTACGTTCTTGGTGCCGATAGAACTCCATATTATTCGAATACTCAATCTGTAAAAATTCTCGGACCTGGAGTTGAGGTGAATACTTACGAGAATTTGCGAAACATTTATAAATCATTCGTTATTGGTACAGATGAGCCTTATCCTGCCGAGCGAAGAGCTATTCTTCGTGCATTGAAAGGTGAAACAAATATCGTGGTTGAAGATCTGGAAGTGGAGCGTGATGGAATACGAGTGCCGTTGAGAATAAACGCAACCAATATCACCGATGAAAACGGAAGAATAGAATACGCAATTGCTGTTTTTGAAGACATAACAGAAGTAAAAGAGGCCGAGAATAAACTGCGCGAAGCCAAGAAAATGGCAGAAGAATCGTCGCAATTAAAAGAAGCCTTCCTTGCGAATATGAGCCATGAAATTCGAACACCAATGAATGCGATTATTGGTTTTACGGATCTGTTGCTGAAGAAAAAACTGGACGAAGAAGAACAGAGCTATGTGCAAACCATTAAGTCCTCAGGAGAGAATTTACTTCGCATTATCAATGATGTACTGGATATTTCAAAGATCGAATCAGGATTGATGACCTTCGAATTGCATCCGATAAACATTACAGAACTTTTCGCTTCTATTCAGGTAATGTTTGCGCAACAAGCAAAAGACAAGCAGCTCCGGTTGTCATTCAATACAGATGAGAGAATTCCGGGTACCATTTTGGGTGATCCAACGCGTTTGACACAGATCATCATCAATCTTTTGGGCAATGCACTCAAATTCACACGTTCCGGTTCTGTTGATGTTTCAGCGAAATTGGTAACAAAGGAGGAAGCTTCCGTTCAAATCGAATTTGTTGTAAAGGATACCGGAATTGGAATTTCCGATAGTAAGATAGAAAGCATTTTTGAACGTTTTACACAGGCAGAATCACATACAACCAGAAAGTATGGAGGAACCGGACTTGGGTTGAGTATTGTAAAGCAATTGGTTGAGCTTCAAGGAGGAAGTATCGGAATTAAAAGCGTGATCGACCAGGGCTCTGAATTCAGTTTTGTATTGTCATTCAATGTTTCCAACGAGATTTTGGAGAAAAAGGTGAAATCATACACCGAAGAAGAAGTTCAGGAATTGAGTAAGCTAAGTATTTTGGTTGTTGAAGACAGCAAGGTGAATATCAAATACATCCGTGCATTGTTTGAAAATCACGGAATTACAGCCTCTTATGCCGAAAATGGAAAAATTGCAGTTGAAATAATGAGCAAGCAAAAGGTTGATCTTGTTTTGATGGATATTGAAATGCCAGAAATGAACGGTTACGATACAACTGCTTATATACGACAAACAATGAACAGCACCGTTCCAATTGTTGCTATGACTGCACATACAATGGCTGGAGAACGTGAAAAGTGTATCCAAATGGGAATGAACGCATATTTGTCGAAGCCCATATTAGAAGACATATTATTGAAAAAAATGATTCAGGTTGGCCTGAAAACAAAACACAATGAACCCATGAGCGAAGAAATGAACAAACTGGTTGACCTTACTTTCCTGGAGCAGACAATGCGCGGAAACAAAAAGATAATTCTGGACACCATCAACGTGTTTCTTGAAGAAGTGCCTCAAGATTTAACCGATATCGAGGAAAGTGTGAAAGAAGAAAATTTTTCCGGGATTCAACGAGGAAGCCACAGAATGAAATCTTCCATTTACATTTTGGGAATCAGTAAAATATCCGAAATTCTTAATGAAATGGAGAAGCTTGCACTAGCTGAAACCGATTTTTCCCGTATAGTTGAGTTGAAAAATGAACTAGTTTTACTATTTAATCAGACCATTATTGAGCTGAATGAGATGAAGCATCAATATGAATAATTATGAGTTTTTTAAAGAAGTTGTTTAAACCAAAAACGGAGCGTACCGGGTTGGTTTTTGTGGTAGAGGATAACAAGGTGTATTCAGAAGCATTGAAAGCGTATTTAAGCGTTGAAATACCTGCGATTACAGAAGTTAAAACATTTCCGGTTGGAGAAACCTGTTTGATGGAATTGCATAAAAATCCGGATATGATCATCATCGATCATTTTCTGGATTCTAGATTTTACGATGCTGAACCAGGTTTGGAGATCATCAAAAAGATCAGAGCGGAAAAACCAGAAGTGAACATCATCGTTCTTAGTTCACAACAAGATATTGATGTGATTCTGGAGATGGTGAAAAAATACAATTGCAGCTTCGTTCAAAAAGACGAGAACGCCTTCGGAAAAGTAGGTGAATTGGTGCGAGAAGCGCTGGCCTAGCAAGTTCAGAATAAGTTCAAAAGGATTAAAAGTTTAATTCATTTTTGAACCATTTGAACTTTTTTGAATATCTTGAACATGTTGTTATGATTGAAAAAAGCATTTCCAGATTAAAGCACTTGATTCAGGTAATTCCTGAAAAACTTTCGGCTATTAATGAGTCCGATTTTTCGTTCAAACCAACTCCTGAAAAATGGAGCAAAAAAGAAATTCTTGGACATTTGATTGATAGCGCAACAAACAATCATCAGCGTTTTGTCCGCGGACAATTTGAAGAAATACCTGCAGGAAGTGCTTATGCTCAAAACGAATGGGTAAAGTATAGTTTCTACCAGGAAATGGATGCAAAACACCTGATCGCCTTCTGGAAAATGTACAATCAACATTTGGTAGAGATCATGAAACGAATTCCTGCTTCAGCTTTCTCCAATGAGATTAAGATTCGTGAAGATTATGCTACGCTGGAATTCCTGATTATCGATTATGTGGAGCATCAGGAACATCATTTGCGGCAGATTGTTTCCTACTGATTTTTGGTAACTTAGAGTTATGAAAAGGAATCTAACCAATCGTTTTTCAAAAGTTGTAAAAGCATATTCGCTGTTGGTTTGCTTTCTGTTTATTTGTTTATTTGGGTTTTCTAATCATGAACGCCAACGTAAAGACATATTATATTATAAAAACGATACGTTACAGTTGCGCAAAATTCATGTAGACGAAATTCTGAATAAGATTAACAAACAGAAGAGATTTCTACCTATGAAATCTGGTATAGAAGGTAATCAATATACTGCTCATTGGAAAATCGAAAACAACCAGCTTTACCTTATTAGAATAACCAATCGTATTTCTGGTGACTGTATTGATTTAAAGGAAGCCGATACATTGAATTTGAAATTGGCGTTTCGAAAAGAATTTGTAAATGGACTTGTAGGATTCACTAATTGCAAGGAAATACTTCATGCAACCGATGGAAAACAATTAAGATTGTACGCAAATACTATTATTACGAATTTGACTGACTACCATTTTGAAGTCGAAAACGGAAAAATAATTAGTACAGATTCTGTCGTACACTATATGGATGATTCGAAAAAGTTAGATCGAAAAACAGAGATTGATATGTCAATTTATCTATATAAATTGATTGTGAATAATACGATTATAAAGAATACAGACTCATTGCCAGATGATTTTGGCATTGGTTTAATTATAGTGTTTGATTCACACGGTGATTTTGTCAGTTTTGATGTTCAACCGACTCAAATTTTGAACAAGGAAACAGGTGAGTATTTAGAGTTAGTTGATTGGAAGACATATTTCCTCGATTTTTCAAAAGTCGAAGAGGAGTTGAGAAAATTGGTTTGGGATGAAATGCCAGGAATGTTTGAAGATCGTATTGAACTTGGCTTTCAATATTCCAAAGAAAAGAAAAGACTAATTGGAACTTTAGAAGGCGCTGAACGAGCTGCGTATAGACCATTTTAATTTCGAATTTATAAAACAAGCACTATGAAAAAAACACTACTAATTACATCACTTCTTATCGTTTCTTTTGGAACGGGAATAGTTGTCAATTCCGTTTTTGCTCAGAATAACAATTCAGAGAAACTGGAGGCTAAGAAGGAGAAACCTCATGACTTAATTCTGGGAGCTTTTTCAATGAGTTTGAACGTGAAAAATCTGGAAAAATCGAAAGCATTTTATGAAAAGCTTGGATTCAAACAGATGGGAGGAAGCATGGAGCAACGATATGTTATTCTCAAAAACGGTACAACGATCATCGGACTTTTTGAAGGTTTTTTCGAAGGAAATATGCTGACATTCAATCCGGGTTGGGACGAAAATGCAAAACCTATGAAGAAATGGGATGATGTTCGCATCATTCAAAAGAAGTTGAAGGAAACTGGTGAAATGTTAACAACGGAAGCAAGCGATACAACAACTGGTCCGGCTTTTATTACACTTCAAGACCCTGACGGAAACGTTCTATTATTTGATCAACACAGGTAATTATGGAAGCAATCTTAAATTCATGGAAAACCATCCGATCCAAATACATTGGATTTTTGGAAAATCACACCTTGGAACAACTGAACAAGGTTCCTGAAGGCTTTAGTAATAACCTGATCTGGAATATCGGACACATCATTGTTGCTCAGCAAGGATTGATCTACAAACAATCAGATTTGCGAATGAATGTTCGTGAGGAATTGTACGAGAAATACCGCTCTGGAACAAAACCTGAAAGCGATATAACAGAAGAAAAACGTCAGGAATTGAAACACTTGTTGACTTCGATGATAGAACGTACTGAGAGTGACTTGGCAAACGGCGTTTTCAAAGTTTACAACGAACGAACTACAGGAACCGGATTTCATTTAGGAAATTTGAACGATGCCTTTGTGTTCAACAATGTGCACGAAGGAATTCATTTGGGGTACATGATGGCGATGAGGAAATCGTTGTAATCGGTTTACTTTTATTGAAACTCAACATTAGTTGGAAAGCAATCCGAATGTTAAAATCCGTTTTATTTTTTCTATCCGTTAGTTTCTCTTTCGGCGTATTCGCTCAAAGTGAACCTCAAGAGATCATTTTGCCAATGAGTCAGACCAATTGGGTTAGTCTCGATTATCTCAACTGTTTGAAAGCTCAGCTTCCTTGCGAATGTGAAAAGAGCGGTGAGGTTTTCCTTATCGATTTAGATACATCTGGAATGTACTTGCGTCTTTATAACGGTCGAGCAAATCAGGATTACGGTGGTGGAAATTTGGATGCTTTTGGTTTCAACAGTTATTATGTCTTGAACTATCAAACCGATGAAATTCTTTCCAATACCATCACGGATACACTTGGAGTTGTTTCAATTGATAGTCGAACATTGAGTTATATTGATTCCAACGATAGAGAAACCATCTTTGTCAAGTATGGAGATTCCAACTTCTTTCCTTACATGGATGGAAATGTAACCTGGTTGAACGAACAGTTGTTCATTCGAGGTTACTCTTCTTTACAGGAAATTTTACACGTAGATCCATTAAACTGTTTTTGTAACTGGGAGCTTGGTGCCATCAATTTATTGAGCTCAGGAAAAAAGCAGTGGATACTGGAGATGGAGAACAACGAATTGATTATTTACCGCTGGGTTAACCCTCCAAAACGAAAAAGTATTGGTGAACTCAAAATCAAGAAAAAGGAAATTCAGCGTTTAAAGTGGTAGTTATTGCGCTGCGAATTTTATCGGCAAAACAAATTTACTTCGCACCGGTTCTCCTCCGACTTTAGCCGGTTTCCACTTCGGCATTTTCTTTACCACTCTGATGCATTCTTCATCACATGGCGGACAATCAGTTAGCTTTTTCTGAACCTTTATGTCGGTTAAACTGCCATCTTTTTCAACAATAAAACTGATGTAGCATTTACCATTGATCCCCAATTCAATTGCAAGTTCGGGATAGATTGTGTTGTTCGCGATGAATTGTATGAGTGCTGATTTTCCACCAACAAATTCAGCAACTTCATCTACTGCAACAACCACTTCGTTTGGATCAGCTTCAGGTACCGGAATCGTCAAACCAATAGGTTCTGGAGGAAAAGGATCATCCTCCCACGATTTTCTTATAATGGGAGCATTTGGAATCTTACCAATATGCCCATAACAATCAACTCCTGCGGCGGTATCACGACATTCAAAAAGTCCCGATGCTTCAAGCGCTTTCAAATCGTGTGAAATGGAAATATAGATCTTTCCGGTTGGAGAAATAACATTGGATTTGTCAATAGTTTTGCAAATGATTCCCGAAAGCGCTCCTTTGATTTGATCATAGATTGCAGGAATGATAATTTTTCCATTGATATCGATTAAACCCTGATGTTCGTTTTCTGAATAAATGAAATAATTCTTTAGTTTTTTTTCAGAAGCTTTGCCGATATTATACACCAATTCCAGATCATCATATTTGAATGGCAATACGACCGTGTTGTTCTCGCCAACCAAACCGTATTTTCCATTGAGTGAAGCCATTGCAACCCTCTGGCTTTCGATGTATCGTAGATTTTTATAAATGGTTGGAATGATAAGCTTTCCATTTTCATCAACAACTCCGGATAAGTATTCCCCTGGTTTCTCGGGGTCGTTGACCATTATCACTACATACGTTCCACCACGAGATCCAATTTTGCAAGCATAAGGGAAAATCCATTCCAACGTTTTGATATTAAACAATTTGGTTTCGTTGTATTGTTTGTCTTTTGAGAAATAATACAAGGTTTGCACCTTAACCTCGTATTCGTTTCCAAATGGCTTGCTAAGCTCGAATTCAGGAGCTACTATTTGGTTACCTTTCAAGTCAAAAACACCACTTTTTTTTATTCCATCTACTTTGATGGAAACAATGAAACAATTTGCACCACTCGGCCTTGAGATTTCTGAATAAATGGGGTCAAGGATCTTAACTCCATTTGTATCAAGAGCGCCCATTCCGTTTTCAGTAGAGTAGGATATGTAACTCGTATAATGAGTAATTGCTTTGTATTCAATAGGAACTTTAAGAACTCCTTCCTCGTTGATATATCCGCATTTATCGTTTTCCCAGACTACAAAGCCAAAACTTGTTGCTCCTTTTCTGTTAACTTTGACAGCTTGATATTTCGGTTCAATGATGGTTTTTCCGGAAGTCGAAACAGCTCCCTGCATCCCACCTTTTTTTGTTAGAAGTACGGAAACGCTTCCTGTCCTATGATCTGTTATTTCATCAAATTCAATAGGAACGGTTAGTTTCCCCCCACGGGATAGAACTCCCCATTTTCCGTTTTGTTTCACTCTGAAAAAGGATTCTGCTGTTCTTGTATTGATGTATTCGATATGCTCGTAAACAATTGGTACAATAAGTTTTCCTTGATAATCACAAAGTCCGTAAAGTCCATTCTGTTGAACTTTGAAAAACAGATAATTATCTATTTCCGAAAGTTGCTTAATGCTCTCGTAAATTGGCTTTATGAGCACTTTGTCGTTGACTTTGTAACCCCTTTTTCCATTTTCAGTGAATACACCAGTGAACTTGTATCCTGGTACTTCTTTCCGTGGTTCTGGGGTTCTTTCTGGCCAGGAATGAGGATGTGCGTCTGGCATATAAGGACGTTGATAAGGATCTTGATCATGATAAAACCCGTAATACTTAGCTAAAGAAGTGTAATCCGCGAATTCCTTTCCGTTGAGATCAATAAACATCCATTGTCCATTCTTCACAACTGTTGCCGACATTCCTTTTTTGTTATCAGGAAGAGAATCGAACAAGCCAACCATTGAATACTGCTTCTGTTTACAATAACTGAGGAATGCTTCTCCACTTACGTAGCCAAAAGCATCGGGTTTGAAAGGCTGTCCAAAACCGACCAGTGAAATTAGAAGACAGAATACGACTAGCAGCGATTTCATGATTCGAAAATAAGTGTTTTACTGAACGAGCTTGCTTACAAGATGTTAAGCGTACCAATTATTGATTAAAACGTTCAACCAAGAACTTCGGCGCGATGAGCTAATCCCCAAAAATGCAATTCGTCTAACACTTTCTCAAGCGACATTCCGTGCTTAGTGATCGAATACTCCACGCGTGGAGGAAACGAATCGTGGACTTCACGTGTAATGAGTTTATTCAACTCCAATGACTTCAGTTCTTTCGACAAGGTTTTATCAGTAATTCCATTTACACTACGTGCAATTTCCGTAAACCGTTTTGGCTTCTCCGACAAGGAGAACAAGATCAATAATTTCCATCTTCCTTCAACAGCTTCCAATGCATCCTGAATGGATAACATAGTTTTGGGACAACCTCCGTTTGCTAACATAATTTCTTCTAAAATATAGTTCAAATTCATTACCTGCTAGCAGGCATTTTCTTTTCCACAAATTAACAAATGCCAATAACACGTGTTATCAGTCACCTACCTGCTGACTGAATTGCCCTTTCCTGTTTAATTCAGCGAGTCTGTCGGTCATCGAGCGTAGTCGAGATGTAAGCGAGCTTTTCTTCGCGTCTTTGCGGGAAATTTAACATGATCTGTGCGATACTGTCTTTCTGGATAGCGCTATCCAAACGGAAAGTACTATCGTTTGGATATTAAAGGTAGCTAGTTTTGTTCTATCAAATAGAATGTAATATGAAAACAGAAAGAAAGTTGTCAAACGTATTGAACATCGGACTTTGGATTGCTCAATCACTTTTAGCCTTCACACTCGTTTGGGCAGCTGGTATGAAATGGTTTCAGTCACCAGAGAAATTAGCAGAAATGTGGACCTGGACAGCTGATAATCCACTTTTGGTAAAGCTTACCGGAGTATTGGATTTACTAGCAGGACTTGGATTGATTTTGCCTGGAATCTTAAAATGGAGTTCAAAACTTACCGTGTTGACTGCAATCGGTATTGTCTTGCTCATGATCTCGGCGATTGTTTTTCACGTTTCGAGAGGTGAAGTCTCACAAATTGGGTTCAACATTTTTGTTGCTTTAATGGCGGTTTTTATTGCCTGGGGAAGGTGGCGTTCATCTTTGATTCCTTAATTTTGCAGTACACTTAAGCAAACAGTATGGAAAAGCAATGGACAAAAAACGAACAAGTAGTAGTGGATTTTTTGAAAATGGTTGAAAACCGTGAATCGCCATCCGAACTTGACAAATTTTATCATCCTGAAGTGGAACAGATTGAGTTTCCAAATGCCATTACCAAGAACACTGCGTTTAGAAGTCTTCAGGATTTGAAAGATGGTTCTGAACGTGGAAAGGCTATAATGAGTAAGGAACGTTGTGAAATAAAGAAGCTTTATTCGTTTGATGAAACAGTCATTCTTGAAGCCGTTTGGAAAGGAACAATTGCTATGGACATAGGGAAATTGAAAGCAGGTGAAGAAATGGTAGCTTATTTTGCTCAGTTTTTTGAGTTTAAAGATGGAAAAATCTATCGTCAAAGAAATTACGACTGTTTCGAGCCGTTTACCTGATGTGAAGAATTCTTAAATACCTTTTGAATTCCACTGCATTGGTTAATTTCATGCAATAGACCTGTTTAATGCTCGACTATTTCAAACTACAATTCAAGAGGTTTACCAGACGTTTCAGCGATACAGGCATTAATCCTGTGTTTGCGTTAATTGTTTTGTTCGTAAGCTTTATCGCGTTTTCCGTTTATTTATTTCATAAAGCAAGCTTTGCTGAATACGTTTATCCTATTATTGCTTTGAGTTTTGCCGGAGCTTTATCAGATGCAAAAAGAAATGGTTTTCTAAAATCTAATTTTAGAGCAAACGAGTGGAGAAAGATCCGTGTTTTGGAAAATCTGATCATTGTTTCTCCTTTTCTTGCTTTTTTGCTGTTTAAGCAGTGTTTTCTAATATCTGCAGTAACGGGGTTCCTTGCTGTTTTGATTTCTTTTATCCAGGTGGGATCTCGTTTTAGTTTCGTGATTCCAACACCGTTTTCCAAAAAACCATTCGAGTTTACAGTTGGATTTAGAAGCACGTTTTATCTTTTTCCATTGATCTACATTCTCACTGTAATTGCCGTTTATACAAATACGTTTAACCTTGGGATTTTTGCCATGCTTGCCGTTTTTGCGATCTGTTTAAACTATTACGCCAAACCAGAAGACGATTTCTTTGTTTGGAGTTATAACCATACTCCAAAACAATTTCTATTGCAGAAAATGAAGACAGGCCTAGTTCAATCTACCTTGTTAATTACTCCAATTTTCCTGACGCTTACCATCGTTTTTTATGAGAATTGGTATTATATCCTTCTTTTTCTGGCAGTAGGATATGCTTTTATAGTAGCCGCAATTGTTGCTAAATATTCAGCGTTTCCGGATGAAATGAACATGACGCAAGGATTTCTGATAACAATGAGTGTATTCTTTCCACCATTGCTAATCGTTGTAATCCCATATTTTTTCACACAATCAGTTAATAGACTAAAGCACTACTTGAAATGATAGAAATTAACAATTTGTCAAAGAGATTTGGGACAAAGCAAGTGTTGAAGAACATCAATCTTCGTTTTGAAGAAGGAAAAGTCTACGGAATTGTAGGGGAGAACGGTGCTGGAAAAACCACGCTTTTTAGATGCATTGCGGATTTGGAAAATTATGATGGTACTATTGTTTCTGATTTAAATCCTTTGAAAGATCATTTGGGATTACTGCTTACAGAACCGTTTTTCTTTAATAAGATTACCGGAAAGGAATACATTCAACTGCTTTGCAACGCGAGAAAAGTACAGATAGATAACATCGAAGCGAGAAACGTTTTTGATTTGCCATTGAATCAATATGCAACAACTTATTCAACGGGAATGAAAAAGAAATTGGCACTTACTGCGTTACTATTGCAAGGAAACAAGTATTTTATTCTTGACGAGCCTTTTAATGGTGTTGATATTCAAAGTAATATCGTGTTGACCGAAATCATCCTGAAATTAAGAGAGATGAAGAAAGTGGTAATCATTTCATCGCATATTTTTTCGACCTTAAATGATACTTGTGATGAAATTGTGTTGTTGAGGCAAGGTGAACAACTACGAACGGTTCCAAAAAGCATGTTCAAGGAGTTGGAAGAAGAAATGAAGTCGCAAGCAGTAGGAAATAAGATTGACCAATTGGGGTTGGTATAAGTCATTTGAGGAACGATTGTTGTTGTAAGAAAATGTCATTTTAATAAAACTTATGAAAAATCATCTTACAACTACCTTGTTTTTATTTCTTGTAAATTTTGCCTTTGCACAAAACCTCAAGCCGAGTCAATTTGTTCATATTCAGGGAAAAATGCCAGTTGAAAAGAGTGCGTTCGGTTTAATTTATACGGTTCCAAAGGATTCTGCATTAGTTATCACAACAGCTTCAATTCGGTCTCATAACGATATAGAGGTTGCACTTTACAATAAAGGGGTTTTTGTTACCCAACCCTTTACTTCCTCCACGGGAATTGTGTTTCGATCGGGTTCTGAAATATCCATTGGTAATACCACAAGAGCAGAGGTCGTTTACACCTATAACATTATTGGTTACCTTGTAAAGGATGAATAATTTGAAAACAGTTCTACTTACTTTCTTTCTGTTTTTGATGAGCATTCCAGCAACCGCTCAAACCGTGGTCATCGAAAAGAATGAGATTGTTATTAATGGAGTTCATCTGGACAAGAACAGTTTAATCGACGATTACATTGCTGTTCTGGGTCAACCTGACAGAAAGTTTAATCTCATCAATAACATTTACGTTTACGATCAATTGGGACTTTACATTTACGAGAATTACCTGAATAAAAATGCAATTATAGAAGTCAGCTTCGATTTTAAAAAAGACAAGGAACTTGATTTTTCACCTAAAAAAAAGTTTAAGGGTAAAATCTTTCTGCCTGATTATGATTTAACTTTAAGCAAGAGAATTGGATTCCGGAAACTAGGTAGAGTTTGTAGAGAGAACGACAACGAAACATTGGAAATTGAGTTCAGTGATTCTGAATTCCAATATGGTGAGTTGAGTTTAATGTTTACCCATGGATTTTTCAGAGGCGGAACTTCCAACTTTACGATAGATTTTCGTTGAATTATCAGTAAAATAAGATTATGATTGAAGAAATAACACAAGCTATTACTGATTTCGTTCGAGGAGGCGACAACAGTGATGTTGACTTATTGAATAGAGTGTTGCATGAGGATTTCCGTGTGACCAATAATGGATTCATGGGAACGAAAGGTGTGACGATAATCAGTAAACAACAGTACTTAAAGAACATCGATACTGGAGTTTTTGGTGGTTTACCCCGAAAAATGGAAATTGAAAGCATTGATTTTGTTGGAACTATTGCATCTGTCAAGTTGCGTCTGGAAAGTGCCGAGAATTATTTTGTGTCTTATAATTCACTGGTTTTGGATGGCGATGGTCAATGGAAATTGATCAGTAATTTGGCAGTTGTTGAAGGAAAATAAATGCTCTTTGTAACTTAGTAAAAACTCATAGAATGAATCGTCTCTTACTTTTCTTGTCATCATTGTATTTCGTTAGTGTAGCACAAGCCCAAGTTGTTACTACTGAATTCGGACAAATTCAAGGTTCCAACAATGGAGCAATCAAACAATTTCTCGGAGTTCCTTTTGCAAAACCACCTGTTGATGAATTGCGATGGAAAGCTCCGGAAAACCCGGATTCATGGGCAGGAATACTGAATACTACTGACTTTTCTCCTGTCTGTCCGCAAAAAAAGTTTGAACAAGGTGGAACCGGTGATACCATTATCGGTGAAGAAGATTGTTTGTATCTAAATGTCTGGACTCCTGCTATTGGAGTTGGAACTCGTCCAATTATGGTTTTTATTCACGGTGGTGGAAATCAACAGGGCAGTGCAAGTGAAGAAAACGGTGGTGCCCAAATGTTTTTTGGAAAAAACATCAGTGAAAGAGGAGATGCAGTGGTAATTACGATTCAATACCGCCTGGGACCGCTGGGATTTTTAGTCCATCCTGGATTAGATGAAGAATCTCCTACAGGAACTTCTGGAAATTATGCTGTTTTGGATCAGATTCTAGCGCTGAAATGGGTCAAACACAATGGTCATTTATTTGGAGGTGACACTACAAAAGTGATGATTTTTGGAGAGAGTGCTGGTGGAATCAACGTAGGGAATTTAATGTCAACATCACTAGCAAATGGACTGTTTGACAGAGCTTGTATTCAAAGTGCGGCACCAACTGTTGCGCAATATAGTGTTGTTCAATCTGGCGGAGTAGATTTCGTAGATACTTACATTTCTACCGGGACAAATGCTCAGAAAATTACCCATATGAGAAACGTTTCCAGTGATTCAATCGTAATGAACGAAACTTCACCTTTGGCTGGTGGAGCAGTTCAACTGGCATGGCAACCAACCATTGATAATGTGGTTTTTACACAAACACCACAACAGCAATTTGAAAGCGGTACGTTCAATCATGTCCCACTAATTATTGGTTCCAATTCAGAAGAATCTAGTCTTTCTGCGCCGCAAACCGTAACACCGGGAATGGTAACACTTTTGAAAAACTCAGTGATTCCCGCACCTATGATGGCTGAAGGCAATGTATTGTATCCTTCTGGATCTAACAATACAGAAGCTAGAGAATCTTATGTCGGAATTTTGACAGATGGACAATTTACGGCAACAACGCGCAGAACAGCAAGATGTATCAGTAGCAATCAAACCGAGCCGGTTTATCGTTACTTCTTTACGCATAAACATACGGTTTCTATGCTCGAAGCACTTGGCAGTTATCATGGAATGGAATTGTTTTACGTATTTAACACCTGGGAAGATGCCACGCTTGGTTCAGGTCCTTTCTTTGCAGAAGAGGATGATTCTGTTCAGCAAAACATGTTGCACTATTGGGTGAATTTTGCGCGTAATGGAGATCCAAATGGCGCTGGATTGGTCAACTGGCCTACATATGAAAGCGTTTCCGATTGTTACCTGGAAATAAAAGCGACGCCTAACGGAACACAATGTGGTCTGCGAACAGATAAAAGTGATTTCTGGGACGAGGCAATTTCTTATATCGGCTGTGGATCACTTGAATTAGCTGAAGTTGACAATGCATTTACGGTTTACCCCAATCCGGCAAGTACTGTCTTGAATATTTCCAATTTCTCACCGTCTGAACACTATTTGATCTATTCTGCACAAGGACAACTTCTCAGAAAAGGGCAAATGAAAGGTGAAATTTCTATTGACACTTTGGATTCAGGAGCGTATTTCTTGGTTGTTGATGGAGTTTCTGGACAAAGAGTAACAACATTTATAAAACAATGACCCAGTCTGAAAAATGAAGCATTCAGAGCCTGAAATAAATTGGAGTGATTTTGCGAAAATTGAAATGCGTGTAGGAACCATTCTTACTGCTGAAATTTTCCAGGAAGCGAGAAATCCTGCTTATAAACTGACCATCGATTTTGGAGAATTCGGAATTCGAAAAAGTTCTGCTCAAATCACCAAATTGTATTCTTGTGAAGATTTGATTGGGAAACAGATTGTTGCCGTAATTAATTTCCCTCCAAAACAAATTGCAACCATTCAAAGTCAATGCTTGGTGTTGGGTGCTGTGAATGGCGATGAAGTAATATTACTCAATCCCGGAAAGAAGGTCGAAAATGGTTTACGGATTGGATAAATCAATAACATGTCAATTGCGGAAAAGAAAAGAGGCTTTAGGAAAATAGTTGTTGAAAATAAAGCGTTCAATTGGCGTTTCACATCCTTAGTCGATATTCGTCCTGAAGGATTAAAAGGCAATAAATTACTTGTCGATTTTGGATGGTTCGACGAATGGCTGTACGCGAACGATCGTGAAAATCGCCCTCCCGACTTTGAGCCTAAAGTAATCACTGCGCAATTCGTTAAGAAAGCCATCGAGTTTGCTCTTTTGAACGACTGGAACATTGAATCAGATAATTTGGTGCTGAACCTGAAGTTTCATGATGGAGAATTCCAAATACTTACGGCATGATTTCCATTGAAACGACAACTGATTTCCAAGAAATTAATGAACATGAAAAGAAACGAAATTACCTTGCCCGAATACTTTGATCGCTACATCTTAAAATGCGACGATGTAACACTTTTAGAATCGCTTGAAATCAGTTTAAACGAACTGAAAAATGCACCAGTTGACAAATGGAAAGCGCTTGGAGATAAGGTGTATGCACCTGGAAAATGGACAGTGAAGGACATATTGCAACACATCATTGATACGGAACGTGTTTTCTGTTATCGAGCATTGTCGTTTGCACGTGGCGAGAAAAAAGTAATGTCGTACGATGAAGATGATTTTGCTAAATCGGCACAGGCAATTAATCGAACACTGGAAGATTTGCTGGAAGAAGCGATTCTGCTTCGACAAACAACCATTTTGCTTTATAAATCCTTCACAGATGAAATGCTGTCAAGAACAGGAATGGGTTTCAAAGGTGAATATTCCGTTGCCGCAATCGGGTTCATTTTTGGTGGACATCAACGCTGGCATTTTGGAGTGATTGAAGAGCGGTATTTTCCGATGCTACAGGTTTAAAAAAGAGAATAGAAACATAGATTTCATTAATAATGAAAATTCTATTTTCTGTTCTCTGTTATCTAATCTCTTTTTGTGAACTTTACCTCATGAACTGGATTGTATTGATCATTGCGGGCTTATTTGAAGTAGCATTTGCAGCTTGCCTCGGAAAAGCAAAAGAAACAAGTGGAAACGAGATGTACTTATGGTACGCGGGCTTTCTGGTTTCATTAATCATTAGCATGCTTCTGCTGATCAAGGCAACACAAGAATTGCCAATTGGAACGGCTTATGCCGTTTGGACTGGAATTGGTGCGATTGGGACAGTTGCCGTTGGAATTCTCGTTTTCAAAGAACCAGCTGCCTTTTGGCGAATCTTCTTCTTGTTCACCCTAATTGGTTCCATCGTAGGTTTGAAAGCGGTTTCACATTAAAAGCCTAACTTAGAAATTATGGAAGAACAATTTCTAACGTATCAAAAATTTTCTGATCGAAAATCCGCAATTGAAGTTTCGGAAATTCTTACTGAAAATGAGATTGAATGGGCATTGGAAGATGCATCGGCAGGATTTGATGCTTCCTTTGCCAATAATGCTTTTTCCAAAGATTTCAGGATTAAGATCAAGAAAGAAGATTTTGAGAGAGCTGATCAGTTGTTTTTGGAGTTATCGGCTAACGAACTCGACAATATTGATAAGGATTACTATTTACTCGAATTCACAAATGAAGAACTCCGTGATTTAATTTCAAAAAGTGATGAATGGAGCAAGTTTGACTTTATGTTAGCTCAAAAACTTTTGAAAGATCGAGGTGAAGGCATGGCAGAAGAGGAATTGGAGTCGCTGAAGAAAGAGAGAATTACAGAACTTTCTAAGCCTGAAACAAGTCATAAAGGTTGGGTTGTCGCGGGCTACATTTTTGCGTTTGGAGGTGGTATACTTGGTTTACTCATTGGTTATCATTTGATGTCACACAAGAAAACTTTACCGAATGGTGAGCGAGTTTATGGATATATTGAAGACGACCGAAAAAGCGGTAAAACCATCTTCATCATTGGAATTGTGTTTTTCACTTTAGGGCTGATTTATCAAATTGCATTTGGTGCATGGGTGAACATAGGTTTGAACTTTTCCCCCTTTCAGCTTTAACAGCTTGAATGAAACAAATTCTTACAGTTTTCTTACTACTCAGTTCTTCAGTTCTTTTTGGACAAAAGACAATTGAAATTACAATTGATAGTAACTGTCAATGCAATAATACCAAGCTCAAAAAATTAAAGGGAAGATTTGAGTTGCGCGCTTCCATTACAGAAAGACTTAATTCTAGGGTTTATCAAGATACTTTAATCCAGGCTTTGAGTTTTGAGTCGACACAAAACATTACACTTCAATTTAACAAGAGAATCCACTCTTATTCGTTGGTTTATACCTCACACGATTCGTTGGATTTAACAAACAGATATCCTTTTTATTTCAATCAGGTTCAAGGAGATAAAATCAATCTCAATTGTTTTTTTTTCAATGCAAGTTATCCATCAATTTTAGATGAATTGGAGAAAAAAGACACAGCATATTTCTATTCACAATATTCGGGAAATACACATGAAATGATGAGTATTCCGTATCAGAAATTGAGAATTATTAGAGATGGAAATCAGTATTGCGCATCATATATTTCTTCAGCAATAAAACCATATGATAACTTTATGCGTCCGTTGGAAGAGGTGTATAGTGAAACTATTTTGCTTACGGAAGCACAAGCGCAAATTATTCGGAATTTTGAAAACAATCTTTGGAAAGAAGCAATTTACAATGACGACGGTATGGGAGAGAGAAGCAGTTTGATTCATAATAATCGTTACATTGTTTTTTACTCTAAGCAAAAGATTCCAACTGTTTTATGGGAACAGCTAACAGTACCGAAGTAAATGCGTTAATACAACGTGTTGTGTTTACTTTTTTCAACTCTAAACATATTCCAGTATAAAGCGTTTTCTTTGCTTTAGTTTATCAAATAGAAAGTCTATGAGATTAATACTGTTTATGCTGTTTTTAGTGCCGTTGTCGATTTTCGGACAACTGGATTCACTTCAGGAACTCATCTATCCTAAGGATGATCCTAATGTTTATTTCAATATTATAGACACGAATTACAGTATGTACAAACTTCCATCTGGAAGCTTTAAAAAGCCCGTAAAATGGAAGGAAAAGCACAATCAGCGCAACGAAAGTTCCAAAGGTTATTCTGTAGGTTATTTTTCCAGATTTTATCCAGATTCTATGGATTTGAACGACGCGTTATCGATAATTGATTCAGCACAGGAATTTTATTTGATCAGAGACGCTATTTCCTGGTGTATTTATAATTCAGAAGAAGCTTTTCCTTATTTGATTGCCCGACTTTCCGATAAACGAAAAATTGGTTTAACCAATTCAGCAGATTTGATTATAGTAGATAGAATTGCGACTGGCGATTTGAAATTCTATGGTCACGGCGGATTTATGCGCGAAGACCTGTTTACCGTTGCAGGAAGAGTTTCTGCAGCATTGAATGAAATTACCGGCGAAGAATTTGCTGTAGTTCACGCTAACTTAAGCGAAAAGCAAGCTATGGAGTTCAAACAGCTTTGGGTGGAATATTTAAGTAAATTGGTTGAATGAAAATCCTCACGTTTTTTATCGTTATAGCCACTTTGGTTTCCTGTAATTCCTCAAAGAAATCGAAACAATCAGTGGAACTGAAGTCCGAATTCAGTTTTGAAGATTACGACATTGCCAAAGGTCGATTGGGTAAAATTAAACTTGGTACAACAATTCAATCCAATACTTCAGTTATCCATCAAATGACTGTGAAGCAAACACCAGCTTATATGTTCGGTTTTGATGGCGGTGGAATGGCGTATTTATATTCGTATAAAAATGAACCTGTTTTTGCTTTAATTCCGGCTTATGAGACAGATTCGATAATTGCGATTGCCGCTATTCATGAAAAGTTGACCAATTCGAAAGTAATTCACCCAAAAATGACAGTTGCCGAAATAAAGAAGATCTACACTAACACTAAAATTGGATTAAACCTGATGATGGATTGGGAAGAAATTGAAGTGGAAAGAGGTGATTTCACTTTTGTATTTATGACTGAAAGTCCCACCCGAATTGGCATTTATTCTGATCTGGAAGAAAGTGAGTCTGTGCCAATGAATTATTTGAAAACCAAATCAGATTGGATTACAATCTACTAATTGAATCAAAATGAAAAAAACAACAGCATTGTTCTTATTTCTATTCTCAGTATTAAGCTGCTTTACACAAAGCACTGGTCCTTATGGCCGAGAGGAATTGGATGAACTTCTGGAATACTATGATTTTTCCTCGTTTTTTGTTGCTGAGCGTTTACTGGTTTCAGATAATGAAGGTAATTCTGAGCAAATAGAAAAACCTGAAATTCTTGGATTTATTGGTGATGATTACCAACGTTTTCAAATTCATATTGTTTCCATGATCAAGAATCCAGAGAAACGAACTGAATACATGGTGTATGGGAAAACCAATAAAAGCGGTAATATATCCGATTTTCAAGGTACAATGAGAATTGTTAGTTCTGGAGTGCAAAGTTATGATTCCGCTTTTGTGCATGGTTTTGCTGAGTTTGAAGTAACGTTTTATGAAGCTGAAAGTGAAAAGCTCACTGGAACTTATAGAGGAAAGCTGAAAACAAATTTCCTCATTGAAAAAGCATTGAAGCGCAAAAAGGAGAAATTCAGATATGATGGAAGTGGCTTTTACTCAGATGGCTTCTGTAACAATCAGTTTGTAGGAACTTGGAATAGTTATAACTTGAACGGAGCAAAAAAATGCCATTGGGGTGATTTTAGAATTCCTGAATGTGGTGATTTAGACATTGGAGCAGGGGAGTTTAGTGTTTCCGACAAGTATGTGAAAAACGGCTGGGAAAACTATATGCTGCTTTTGAATTCGGGTGATGATGCCGAAAAGCGAAAAAAGGCACTTGCAAATGAAAAATGGTGGTAACGTTCAAGTTTAATCGCGATTAAAAGTTTGAATTACATTTGTGGAATGTTTGTGGAATGTTTGTGGTATGTGCATCTGCATTTCGTATTCTGAAATTACTTATGATTGCCTTGAAATCTAAATTTCTTTTTTTTGTTTGTCTTGTAGCTGCCTCAAACTGTTTTTCCCAGAAATTAGTATTCAATGGTTCTGTTGTTGATTCAGTCACTGTTGCTTCCAATTATTGGTATTATCACTTCGACGATAAAGGAACAACTACCTATACAATTGACAATATCTATTTTGTTTATGATGAACAACAGGCAGAATATCGTGTAAATGCGTACAAGCGAAAAAACGTTCACGGAACCTTCAAACCTAATAAAGTTGATGTTGGTGAGTTTTCTATCGCAACTTCTAAAGATGTAGATAAAGCTAAGTTGAACGATCTTTTAACGCAATTGACTACCTCTGATTCCGTTGCAACGTTGAAGAATTCAGGAATCACAGAGGAGGAATTTCTTCACTGCACAAAAAGAAATAAAATGCACGCCTGGATAAGAAGGTACAGAAAGTTCGCAGAGTATTTTCTTTATTATGATAAACAAGAACGAAAGGATATTCTTCAAGATCTGAGAAATGTGGATACCTTGAATCGTTATCTTTCAGAAGAGTTCCGTTTTAGCGGTTATCCAATAGTTACTGATGTTGGAGATAGTTTTTGGATTACTATTTCTACAGATTCATCCGATTTTGAATTTCAGGGAAAGTACCCTGATACTTTTCGTCAGCCACTCCATAATATGAATGATCTTGTGGATGAATTCTCAGTATTGAATTTAAAAATCAATAAATCACTTGTTGCCATTCTTCCTAAAAAGTTCAGCAGAATTCGCACCATCAAAACTCAGGCATTGATGGACGAATATATAATTTGGCTTTTGAAGCGTAGATCTGTTATTTATTAGTTCGTCTGCAAAGTGTAATGTTCACATCAGTTAACAGTATAGACTTTGCTTAACGTTTATTTCGTCCTATTTTTGGGGTCGTATCAGTAACAGGGGAATCGTGAATAGAAGAAAGGTCATTAATTACAGCATTTTTAAACTCATCCTGGTTTCCATTCTTGTTGCGTTGTGCTGCTCGGTGTTGGCATTTTCTCTAAAACATTTAACCGAATTCTTTCAGGAAAAACTATTTCACACAGTCGGTGAAATCAACACTTTGCTTTACATTTTTCTGCCTACAATAGGAATTACAGCCATTTACTTTCTTCGTAAATACTTTTTCAAAAAGCGCAAGAACAAAGGTTTGACTGAAATCTTCAATACACTTGATCAGCGAAAAGATCACATGAAGTTTTTTAAAATTCCGTCGCATTTTATCAATGGATTTCTAACCTTGGTTTTTGGTGGTTCTACTGGAATTGAAGTCGCTACTGTTGTAGCAACCGGAACTGTTGGGAACCAAGCTTATAAAAGTGAGTTTTCTGCAAATACATATAAACGCGAATTAATTTGCGCTGGAGTTGCTGCCGGAGTCAGTGTTCTTTTTGGAAATCCATTAGTTGGTTGGCTTTTTGCAATTGAAGTTGTTGCAAAGAAAACGAGAAAAACACTGTTAATCAGTACAACAGTTGCTTCACTAGCATCGTGGCTGTTCATCTACTTTTTCGACAATTCTTCTTTCTTCCACTATGAATTAACAGGTTGGAACTGGTATGCTATTCCTTACATTATTGTACTGAGCGTTCTTGCAGGATTAGTAGCTGTTTATTTCACTTTTATTGCAACACGTATCAAGAAAATCTTTGGTGCAATTACAAACAATTTCATTCAGGTGAATGCAGGAGCAATTGCAGTTGGATTGTTGCTTTTTCTTTTTCCATTTTTGTATGGAGACAGTTACGGAAGTATGAAAGAATTTGTGGCGAGTTCATTCAATTCTGAAAACATTTCCATTCTGCTTCTTTTCGCACTTATTTTGTTGAAACCACTTGCTGCTTCTTTGACTTTAGGTGCCGGCGGAGATGGTGGTGTTTTTGGACCAAGCATAGTTACAGGCGCTTTACTGGGATTATTTGTCGCGCATTTCTGCAATCAGTTTTGGAATACCGAATTGATTACGATCAACTTTGTGCTGATTGGAATTGCAGCGACACTTTCAGCAACCATTTACGCACCGTTTACAGCTTTAATTTTGGCGTGTAGCTTAACTCCAAATGGTTATGTGTTATTCTTTCCCTTGTTGATTGGTTGTTTTGTTTCGCTTTACATTTCAAAGAAACTACTTCCATACAATGTCTATACTTACGATTTTTATGTAGCTTCAAAGAAAAGTTAACAAGCCCAAATTCCTATGAATCAATTGAAAATTATCGCTGTACTCGCTCTTTTTTCCATAGTAATTCTCACTTCCTGCAGACATAGTTCTCACCATAGTGCTGAAGGTTGGGATTATCAAGATATGAAGTGTTATGAGAATGGAGCACTTACGGTTGAACAAAGAACCGCCAAGTATCCATTTAGTAAAGCCGAAGAAATCAGAATTATTTCGTTTGATGATAGTTATAACCCATTAAAAAGTGATTCGTTGAGAACAGTTTGGATTCAGGAATCAATTTCGTTGAATTCTGAGCAAATCAATGAGTTGACCAACATTCTTTACAATTTCAACTATTCGAAATCTACCAAGACCCAAATGGGTTCTTCAAGTTTTTGCTATCTACCTCGACATGCAGTTTTGTTTTATGATTCCAAGGGGGAAATGATGGAGTTTATGGAATATTGCTTTGAATGTGTAGGAAAACGGTCAAGTGATGAAAAAGTTGAAATGGGTGAGTTCTGTCAAGGGAAATATGAATTGTTAGAAGTCTTTTTCAAGAAGTGTGGAATAACGAAATTCGGAGGAATCAAAGAAAATAATCCTGAACTTCGTTGATCAAGAATTTTTCACACTGCCATAGGGTTGACATCGAACCTATATATCTTTGAAGAATAAATACAATCATGGAAATTGAAGAGTTAGATACATTTTGTCCAACAAGCAAGGATCATTGGCGTCAGTGGTTATCTGAAAATCATTTGGAAAAACAATTCATTTGGATGGTTTGCTACCGACAAAAGGCAAATGTTCCAACCATTTCCTGGAGTGATGCTGTTGATGAAGCGCTCTGTTTTGGTTGGATTGATTCTACGCGAAAAACGCTTGATGATGAACGTTTTATTCAATATTTCACTAAACGAAAACCTAAAAGTAACTGGTCTAAAGTGAACAAAGAAAAGGTAGAACGTTTGATTGAACATGGCTTGATGACTCCAGCAGGATTGAAGTGTATTGAAATTGCAAAAGAAAATGGAAGTTGGACCATCTTGGATACGGTGGAAGAGCAACTTGTTCCAGCTGATTTGGAATTGGCTTTTGAAAATAATGTTGGATCAAAAGCCTATTTTGAAAGTTTGAGTAAATCGGTACGAAAAATGATACTGTATTGGGTGGTCTCAGCAAAACGACCAGAAACCCGACAAAAAAGGATCGAAGAAATTGCCGAACTTGCGGCTCAAGGTAAAAAACCGAAACACATTGTATAAAACGTCATCTCATGGAAAAATTAAACAAATCTCAGCTTTACGCCATTCTTTGTGAAATGCTGCCAAAGCAAAATGATTTTTCGGATGTCGATTATTCTGAAGAATTACAGGAGCTTTTCGATTTTGGTATCGAAACTGATGATCAACTGAAGGAATTGATTCTTAAACATCGTGAAGAAGTGTTGGCAATTGATAGTGCCGAAATGGATGAGTTCGAGATTAAATTCTTCGTGGATATGTATGGCGAAGAGTATGTTAAGAACAGAGTGGAGAATAAATTCTGGTATGCTTATCCCGGATTGCTTCGTTTGATTTTAGAATTGGAATTTGAAGACGATTATCGAGAATATGCTGAAGAACGAGATGGTATTCACGATGAAGATGACGAAGAAGATCAATCTTTGAATAATTAATTTTTGAATTTGGAAATATTTAAATAGATCCTCTAAGACCTTCTACCGAAGAAAAGCAAAATATCCTTATTTTTAGAACGTTACGGACATTGTTTAAACGACGTTATGAAAATTACTACTGCTTTATTTTCAATTTTCATTGGATTTCAGCTAAATGCGGCCATTCTTTATGTTTCACCTACTGGATCAGGAACTTTCGATGGCTCAAGCTGGACGAATGCAATTTCAGGAAACATGCTTCAAAATACAATTACCAGCGCCAACGCTGGTGATGAGGTTTGGGTAGCAGCAGGAACTTATTTTCCATCAGCCAACAATCGTTCTGCGGCTTTCAGTATGAAAAACGGCGTGGCAATTTATGGAAGTTTTGCGGGAACAGAAACCCTGTTGTCGCAACGAAACCTCGCGAATGGTTTAACTTCAATTCTAAGCGGAGAGATAGGTCTTGCCGGAATTTCAGACAACAGTTATCACGTAATTAGCAATGTAAATCTCGATTTGACAGCCATCATTGATGGATTCATCATTCGTGATGCCAATGACGATAGAACACCAAATATAGATGAAGGACTCGGTGGTGGAATTTATAACGACGGAAGTGGAACAGGAGATTTTTGTAATCCAACCATTCGGAATTGTTTGATAACAGAGAATCAGGCGGTTTTTGGTGCGGGAATCTTCAACAATGGTTACGACGGTGGAAATGCTTCACCTCAAATTATCAATTGTATCATCACGGATAATTACGCAACATCTGGCGGCGGTGGAATCGATAATTTTGGATTGTTGAATGGCAATGCAAGTCCAACCTTTGTCAACTGCGTCATATCCAATAATCAAGCGGCAAACCGAGCGGGAGGAATGTATTGTTGGGGTGGAAATAACGGAAATGCCAGTCCAACATTGATGAATACGACCTTTGTGAATAATTCTGCAATTGATGGTGGTGGGATTGTTGCCGATAGATTAAATGCATCAACAGGAAGTTCAGGAACCAGTAGTCCGAATTTCGTGAATTGCATTTTGTGGGGAAATACAGCCTCGGGAGTTGGGCCACAATTTTTTACACTTGGCGACGCGACGTTAATTGCAACTTATTCTGATGTTGATTTGACCAATCAAAGTGCTCCACACGTCATTTCAGGAGCTGGAACAGGAAATATAAACTCAAATCCAATGTTTGAAAATATTACTTCTGGCGTAGGATTGGATGGAAACTGGTTCACCGAAGACGATGGTTTTCAGTTGGTAAACAGTTCTCCTTGCGTAAATTCCGGAACGAATTCTGGAGTTACATCTTTGGACATTCTGGGTGAAAATAGAGTACACTATACAACGGTTGATATGGGTGCATATGAATTTTATTCGACTGTTGGAATGAATGAATATCAACAAGACAGTTTTGAAGTTTATCCCAATCCAACTGTAGGTTTTATAGAGCTTTCCTGCGATTTTCCAACTGACGAAAAAGTGCAGTTTTCGGTCTATGATGTGGATGGTAAAAAGGTGTTGGAATTCATGGATTTCTTCGCTCTTAAAGGTCATCTTCAACTGCCATTTGATTGTACTTCTTTGAAAAATGGAATGTACTTTTTAGCAATCGAATCCAACTCTTTTAAATCGGTGAAACAGTTTATCAAGCAATAGTTTTTATTTTTTCTTGGCAACCCAATTCATTCTTCCTGCGTTTCGAGAGAAAGAAAAAACAGAAAATGAAAAAACTACTCTACGCCTTGCTACTTTTGGCATCAACACAAAGCTTTAACGCTTCTGCTCAATGCAGCGCCTCAGTCAACGACAGTCTTTTAGCCAACTATGATTATGTTCTAAACGCTACAAATGTTACAGGAACGGCACCATTCACATATGTTTGGACAGTTACAGATGGAAACGGAATGTCAATGAATTACACTTCTTCTGTTGGTGGTGACAGCATCACTATTGACGCAAATACACTTCAAAACGCTTACGGATGTGTGATTTATCAATTGTGTGTTTACGACAACGCAGGCTGTTCTAACTGTTCAGGCGATACCAACACCGTTAATGTTCCTTACAACTGTTATTCACAATTCATATCAGATCCAATCGGAAGTAATAATGTTGCAGTTACATTGATAAACAACATTCCTCCGTTCATGATCACGCAACAGTTCCTGATGTGGACAGATGGAAATGGACAAAATCAGGGAATGCCTTATATGGGACCAAACACGGTTGTAAATTACGATCCTGGAATGCCTTCTCCTGATCACTACAAATTCTTCCTTTGTGCGATGACAAATTTGGTAAACGGCGGTTGTATTCATTGTGATTCGGTTGCGTTTATAATGGTCGGTGTTGAGGATATTCTTGCTGAAGAAATTGTGTTGAGCCCGAATCCTGCACAAGAAGAAATCAAAGTTTCAGGAATGAATGGCTCGTTCAATTATGTAATTCAGTCATTAAGTGGCGAAGTTATCTTTGAAGGAAAATGTGAATCTGAAGATGGAGAAATAGAACTTCCAATTATGCCAGCAGGATCTTATTTATTGCTTTTGGAGAATGACGGAAAGAAAGTCACTAAACGCTTTTCGAAGATAAAATAGTGCTATAAAAGAAATAGTGAAGAAGGGTCGAAAGACCCTTTTTTCATTTATTCGTCTTTTGTGTTTCTGCTTCAGCCTAAAAATTATATTTTAGATTCTCTAAAAATCACGATTATGTCAGATAAAGTAAGTATTGAAGCAACAATTGCGGCTGATACAAATAAAGTTTGGGATTACTGGACACAGCCTGAACATATCATGAACTGGAATTTTGCAGCAGATGATTGGCAATGTCCAAAAGCTGAAAACGATTTACGTCCGGGCGGAAAATACCTTGCACGTATGGAAGCGAAAGATGGAAGTTTTGGTTTCGATTTTGAAGCGATTTATGATGAAGTAGAAGACAAAAAGAAAATTGCTTATACCATGTTGGACGGTCGACAAGCCATTACCACATTTGAAAATATTGGTGGTGAAACGAAAGTGACTACAGCTTTCGATCCGGAGAATCAGCATCCAGTTGACTTCCAGAAACAAGGTTGGCAAATGATCCTGAACAATTTCAAAAAATACGCAGAAGGAAATTAATGCGCACCTTTTGGTTAATAACAGTGAGTGGCTTTATGAGTGTGCTCACTGTACTTTCCATTGGAATGCTGCAGGTTTATTTTCAGACTTCGGAAACGAATGAAATGTTCTGGGTGGAGGTTGGTTTTCCATTCAAATTATATAATTTCTCTACTGATGGGAACGGCTTTCATGGAAGTATAATAATGAACCTGATTTATGATTTCAGTATCTACTTTGTTTTGTGGTTGATTGTACTGTATTTCAAACGTGCTTTTATGAAATAATGTTTCCCGCGGAGGTCGCAAAGCCCGCAGAGAAAAAAAAGTGTTTATTGATGGTTTTGATAATTGACTGCTAAAGCAACGCAGTTGATTTCCGTTCTGTATATCAAAAAATCTTTGCGTTCTTCGCGCACTCCGCGGGAGATCATCGTATATTTAATCCATGAAATCAGTCCTATATCTTCTCTTCATCATTTCGGTCGTTTCTTGTCAAACGAAAGGTGAGAAGTCAAAAACAACCACCACAGCCAAAGTAGGAGTAGAGAAACTACAGCTCAAAACGGCTTCCAATTCCACACTTGCCGAATGGGTGGAATATTATCAATTAACCAATCCGCAGTTTAAGCTGAGTGATTTTGAAAAAAAGGAAACAGTTGCTCTTTCATATGAGAAAGGCGATGTGTTCGGAACTTTTGACAAAGAGTTTGATCCGCTTTATGAAGCCTTTTTCGTATACAGTTTGTCGATGAACAAATACATTGACTTTGATAGTTATTCCTGGTTTGTCGATGAAAATGGTGATTACGGTGCTGAACCAGATCAATCCATAAATTTGGTGGATCTTAAGAAGAAAACGGTGCAGCGCATTGGTTTTCGCGGACCATCACAATGGGTGGAAGATGCTTTTTGGAAAACGGAGTATGTCGTTATTCTTTTGGAGAATACGGATGAAAATCAACCAGTGATTACCGAAATTGATTTTGAAAACAACAAAGTAACCCATTATTCGTACCCGGGAAAACTAAAAGGAACGACTCAATATTCACAGAAACGCTTCGAGCGTAAATCAAAACACACCGAATGAAATTTTCGATTCTCATATGTGGTTTATTGTTCCTCGTTTCTTGCCAAAACCAAGTTAATTCTGAAGTTTCCGAACATGAAGCGAAAGGAAAACCAAGCGATGTTTTTGTTGAATATGCGAAAGAACTGAAGATTAAAGGTCAATTTCACGATACCGCACGAGTGAAGAAATTAGGTTCCTATGGTCTAGGGGATTATACTTTGATTGATAAAATTCCATTTTATTACTTGAATTATGATGAAACTCAGATTACAAAGACTAGAACAACAACTACTCCGGGAATCTTCAAAAAAGTGGAATCCGTTTGGGCATATTTCTATAGAGAAGAAATGTCTGGTGACAATATGATTGTGGATGGTGTAATTGAACAATGGACCTTTACAAATGAAACTGATGTTAAGGAAGCAGCAGAAGCTTTTAAAAAGTACGGCGAAGAAATTTTCTTCAATACAACACCTTATCATTGTGTAAAAGGAAATGTACTTTACATTTTTCATGCACGGGCAATGGCATTTAGTTTTCCTCAGAAAGTAGTATTTGAAGATTTTAAGAAGAAACTGTGAGTGAAATCTATGTCTTCAGCGGACTTGGTGCCGACGAGCGCGTTTTTCAGAACCTCGATTTTGGAGAACGTAACGTAACGTTTATTTCGTGGATTATTCCAGAGCCAAAAGAATCTATTGAAAACTATGCTTCTCGCATCAGCAGGGAAATTACCACCCCTAATCCAATATTGGTCGGACTTTCGTTTGGTGGAATGATGGCCTTGGAAGTTGCTAAACAGCTGGATACAAAACAGGTAGTTCTTATTTCATCTGCTAAAAACCGATTTGAAATTCCATGGTATTACCGCTTCATTGGAAAATTGAGATTGCACAAATTGGTTCCGATGGGTCTTCTCCGAAGCGCGAACCGATTGACGTATTGGTTCTTCGGAACCTCTACCACTGAAGAAAAGCGCTTACTGAAGATTATTCTGAAAGAAACAGATGCAAGGTATTTGAAATGGGCAATAGATCAGGTATTACGCTGGAAAAACGTGGAAAATCCAAAAAACCTGTTTCACATTCATGGAACCAAAGATCATGTACTTCCATTGCCATCCAAGGTCGATAAGATCATTAGTGGAGGCGGACACTTTATGCTTATGAATAAATCAGACGAAATCAATACAATCTTGTCTTCGGTACTTGATTAATCCTCCCGTCTGCTGCTGCGTGCGCAAAGCTCGCTGTGAAAATAAATTACGTCTACTAATAACAAACAATTACTTCAAAAATTTTAGTGTCCTCTGCGATCTTCGCGGGAAATTTCATCTGCGCTCCTCCGCGCTCGTCTGCGGAATATTTTTGTTATCTATTCTTCTGTGACCTTTTGTGTTCCTCTGTGGGAGATTTTCATCTGCGCTCTTCAGCGTTCCTCTGCGGGAAATTTTTGTTATCTATTCTTCTGTGACCTTTCGTGTTCCTTCTGTGGGAGATTTTCATCTGCGCTCTGTTGCGTCCCTCCGCGGGAAATTCCTTCTCCGTTACTCTGCGCTCGTCTGCGGGAAATTTTCTAGATTTTCTTCCGCAGGAAATCCCTATATTTAGTTCATGAACAAAAAGATCTTTGGACTCAGAACTGTTGGTTATCAGGTAAGTGATATCAACGCTGCGAAAACCTGGTACGCTAACGTTTTTGAAACAGAACCTTACTTCGATGAACCGTTTTATGTTGGTTTCGACATTGGTGGATTTGAGCTGGGTTTACAGCCTGACCAAACATCAACAGAAAAGCTGGAAAGCGTTGTCGCGTATTGGGGTGTAGAGAATGTGCAACAGGAATTCGACCGTTTTGTAGCGGCTGGTGCAATTGCTCTTGAAGGTCCGCAGGATGTCGGTGGCGATATCATTGTTGCTAAAGTAAAGGATCCGTGGGGAAATATCATTGGTTTGATCTACAATCCACATTTCAAGGGGTAATTCACTATGAAAACAATCAACGTCTTTCTTTTCCTAATTCTATCAGTCATTTTGGTACAATGTGGCTCTTCGGTTAAGTCTGGATCTGATGTTGTTATTTCATCTACTGCAGAGATTATCGATTGTAAAAAGAATAGTCTGAATGCTTTACAGGAAAACGATACGCTTACTATTTTCTACGAAACACATGGATGTGAGCATTTTTACACGGAAGTATTGAAAATTTTCAGAACGTCTCAGGGTTTCAGTTCGAATTTGAGTACTCTCATTCCTTACAAAAAGTATCGTGCTTCGATTGATGCAGAATTGGGCGATTCCGATGTTGAGGCATTCTATAACTTTGAATCCGCAGGAAAAAACATGAGAGATTCTGGACTAATTTGCACGACGCATAATAAGTATGCTATCATCTCCAAATTGGACACCATACTAAAATTTGAAGAAAATAACTGTTCATTTGAAGAGTATTATAAGCTAAAGATTTCCCTTTTCGGTGAAAGAAGACTGGATAACTACTGGAAAACACTCAATAAATGATCAACTACAACAACCGCAAATTTCGTCCCCTGAGTAACTCTGAGAACGGAGAAACTTCTGCTGAAACCATATTTCATTATCAGCAGGAAGGAAATGTATTGACATCCACTTATTCAGGCGGACAAATTCAACAAGGACATTTAATCGGATTAGTAGATGAAAATGGAGTTATCGATATGCGCTATCATCAGGTCAACACAAAAGGAGAGTTGATGACTGGTTTCTGTAAGTCGACACCAGAAATACTAGCTGACGGACGAATTCTATTGCACGAAAGCTGGCAATGGACATCCGGCGATTGTTCTGAAGGTTCTTCGGTTTTAGAAGAGATTAAATAATTCAATCTCAAGCGTGACTTTTTCGCTTTTACAACATTAGTGTTTGAACGAACTTTAAAACAAGAAATTTTGAAGATATTCCTTATTGTTTTTATTACTTGCTTCACCCTTGTCAATTCTAACGCTCAGTTTTATCCTGTTGCGAACTCAAATGTGGATATGAGTGCCTTCGTAGGAAAGGAATTCCGTACTCCAGTTAAGGCCTTTAGCATCTCGAATTTGGTTACGGTCGCAGAATTTAAAACGTATTTGTTAGCGGTTGAAAAAGATTCCTCAAAGGTTTTCTATGAGAACCAGCTCCCAAAACTGAGCAAAAAGCCCATGGAATTATTGACAGCGATTCTGAACGATCCTAAGCTACAGAATGAACCTATGCCAGGTGTTTCCTGGACTGTTGCTCGAAATTATTGTCGTTGGTTAACTGCCAAATCGGAAAAAGAAGGATTGAGTTATAGCTTTGAGCTTCCTCGTTTTAGCGAAATGTCGGCATTTGAAAACGTTTATAAACCAAAGAATTTCTTGTTGGAAACCTGGTTATTGAACGCTTACGATGAAAGCATGATAGAATTCAGCGATGTAAAACGCCCGGAGTATTTTTATGATGCTGAATTAGGATTGAAAGATCCACCTGCGATGAAGCGTAAAATCGTATATGGTGGTTCATATCACATGAATTTTAAACCTAACGGTTCGTATCCCAGAAGCATGTACGAATATCAGGACAGTTCTTCAGCATTTATCGGCTTTCGTGTAGTGAGAAGAGACAATAATATAAACGCTCAATCACTTGCCAAATACGTTGGACGTGTTTCTGTTGAAACATCATACACAAACAATCATTTGCATGGTGTTTATTCTGAAAAATATGCAAATGGTAAGCAAAAAACGTTGGGAGAATTTCGTGATGGACAGCGTGTAGGTTTGTGGTCGGTTTGGGATTCTACAGGAACACTTCAGGTTCAGCGCTTTTATAATGGAAGTAGAAACGCAGAGTTTTTGTTTCCATTGATTGAAAATCCGTATGAAGAGCTTTACAAGAAATATATGCCAACTGATCTCGTTCGAAATGCTGATGGATATTACGGTTATCAATTTGTGGAAGAACGTGCGGTAGCTTATTCCAATCGTGTTTGGCGGGTGCTAAATCCATCAAATGAGCCGGAGTTGTTTCGTCAGGTTGACTTTAAGAAACTAATGCTTTCAGTGCTTACAAACGAAGGTAAGCTTTTCGAATACGGAACTTCTGGAATGTTTCAGGTTCAGGTTCCACTGGAGAAATATCCTGAACTTCAAAAGGAAATGGAAACATGGGATTTTAGTCGTATTTCCATTAAAGAAGATTTCTTTTTCAGTTCTGATGTATTGAAAGGCGATACCAGACAGTTGGGAATGAATTTCTATACCAATATAGCAGATTCTCTTCCAAAATACTCCATTTACTTTCCGCAGTTCCGTAAAACCTTTGCTACTTATTCGATACAAGTGAAAAGCAATCCTGAAGTAAAAAATCTGGATGATTATTTCTTTTTCAAAGCGTATCGTGGCACAATTGAAAAAGCTTCCAATGTGTTTGACCGTGAGCAGAAAAATGATCCCCGAATCGATTGGGAATTTGAGTTGGAACCCATTGTTTCAGAGCATCAATTGTGGCTGCAGTATGGACGATAGCACATTTATTAATTGATTTTTAGTTCATAAATTAGCATCTATGAAAAACACACTACTTCTATTACTGTTCATTTGTTCAACATGCGTTGGATTTTCTCAGGACGATCCAATTGCCGTAACTCCCGAAATGTTGGTGAAGATAAAAGCCGATATTGAAGCTGAAGTTCCGCCGTTGAAAAAGCGTTTGCAAGCGGAAGAGATCTCCGACAAGCAGTTAGAATACAGTCTTGATACTTTTCGTATTGAGCAATTGAGTTCTCGAATGATGGAAATCGATTATTCAACTATGGGAATGAAAGAGGCGACAGACGAATTGATTAAAGGTTATGACGTTTTGCTTAACAAGTACTACAATCTTCTGATGAAAGAATTGAATGCAGACGACAAACAAATCCTGAAAACAGCTCAAAAGGCGTGGTTAGCATATCGTGACGCTGAAGAAGAACTCATGTGGACCATGCGCAACGACGAATATTCTGGAGGTGGAACCATTCAAGGGATTATTGGTATGTCAGATTATCTGAACCTGATTCAATCCAGAACTGAAACGCTGTTTTACTATTACGAATCAATCATCAGTTTTGAGTAAACGCATAAAGCATATCATTTTGATTGTTTTCTCTTGTTTTATTTGGAGCGGAACCTTGTTTGGGCAGGATTCGCTGATGATCAGAAAAGCTTTCAAAGCTGAGCAGGATAAAAAATATGAACAGGCATGTTTATTCTTTGATTCACTTACTAAATCTAAAGATCATGAGTCAATAGCTGAAGGGTTGTCTGGTTTTGCGGATGTTAAGTTTAAACAAGGTGAACTCTTAACCGCAGTTGCAAAATATCGTGAACTGGAGAGAAAGGAATTGATAGAGAAAAAGGATACTTCCTCTTCACTAAGAGCAAATAGGTACAACAGAATTCGATTTTTGAAATATAATGCTTCCATTTTTTTGTCAGAGTACTACTTGGAATCGAATTTGGATAGTGCAGCATATTTTCTTAATCGAGCTGAGAAAAATCACTATTGCTGGTCATTTTGCGGTAACGCAAACTTTGCAGATGCATTTCACCGAGATTATTTGAAAGGGAACATTTGTTATCAAAGAGGTGAAACAGATACCGCTCTTGTGATTTTACTGCCATACGTTTTAGATCTTCGCAATATAATCGATTACGAAGATGAAGTAAATAAAGATGATGAATTTCTGGATTTACTTCAAAAAGTATTAAAAAAAGAAAATGTCAAGAAAAGGGATTTTCTGAAAGCAGTTTCTCAAAGTACGAGGTCAGGTAAAATATGGCATATTAAATATGACTTCACTTTTAATGAAATAAAGTACAGTGTAAGCAGTCTTGGGTTAAGAATTTATCATTCCAAAGTAAAAAGAGGCAAAAAGAAGCTTAGAAAAGAATACTTCACTCAAAAAGAGGTCACAAAATATGTCAAATCACTTCCCGCGCTCAAAATGAGTTGGGGTTAGTTACTCATCATTCATAATTAGTAATTTGTATTTAATTCATGAGCAGACTTCAAGACTTCCTAAATCAACTTTCCGATTGGGAATTGGTAAACTTCCGCAAGTACCGATATGATCAGTTCATCAAGAATTCTCAGCAACGTATTGATGACGAAATTCAAAAAAGAAATCTGAATCTTGAAGCTGTAAAATTTGATGGAAATGATGAACCATTGAGTTGTCCACGCTGTCTTTCCTCAAAGTACTACGATTCAACGGAAGTAGAGACTATTACGTACAGTTATGCCTCGGTTGATTTGGAGGTTGATGTCAGAACTTGCCTGGTTTGTCTTTATTCCGGAAAAACGCAAGAAACCAATTCAAAAGAAAAGTTGGTTGGACCTGTTGGATTCCTCAGCCGTTTAATGAATCGAAAAAAATGAAACTATCTGTTAATGCTTGGCCAAAGGGAGAAGAGACATTTTCCTCAACTTTAATAATCGGACCTTATTTTTTGATTGCTACATGTGCAGTTGTTCTTCTGGTTCTAACAGTCATATTTTTGATTCGGAAAAGAAAAAAACGAAGAATTGAATAAGTTGGAATTAGTAACTGATCATTCATAACTCATAACTAGTCATTCGTAATTAGTCATTCACATGTAACTTTCTCTCATATTTGCATTATCCCTTTTTCCGAAACACACTGCCTTATGAAACACAACTTACTTTACAGACTATTTTTCCTTTTTTGTGTTGGTTTAGGTTTGAACTCTTGTTCTGAAGATCAACCAAAGCAAACGTTTCAACTTCAGGAAAGAACGGATGTTTCTGATAACAAATCGGAAGAAAAAGTTTCTCGTGATTTTGTGCGTTTTCCATCAAACGAAGTTAAACCAAATACAAACCAACCGGAAACGGCTTTTGTAACGCGTCTCGACGAACTATTTGCAGCTTACATTCCGAAAGATGAGGTGTTTACGATCAATCCGTTAGACGAATCATTTTTAACAACTGAAAACGGTACCCAGCTTTATTTTCAATCGGAAAGTTTTCTAAGCGCTGCTGGAAAAGTTGTTACCGATTCTGTTGCTATTTCAGTAAAAGTTTTTGATGATTACATGGATTATGCAGCTGGTAATCTGGTTACTCAAACAACAAAAGATCAGTTTTTGCAAACTGGCGGAATGTTCCATCTGGCAGCAGAAGCGAATGGTGAAGAAGTTTTTCTTGATCCGAATTTACCTGCTCAAATCTCTATTCCACTGAAAGGTGAATATGAGTCTGCAATGCACAGTTATTATGGAGTAGAACATGAAGGAATGGTAAAATGGGTGGATACGAAAGATGCATTTCCAATGTATTCCAATTCCAAAAAAGTGGAATTTGGTAAGCCAGAGAAGAAGTTTCATTTGAGCATAAAAGCAGATGGCAAAGAGTCCGGAAAAGTCATTGAATCGTTCATTTCAAAGGAAACGGAGGAGAATTGGTTAGATTGGATGGAAAAACAAAATCTATCAGGTACAGAGTTAGAAAACTATTTGTCGACAAGCAATCATTGGTTGAACCTAGACTTAAAGTTTGCCGAAGACGGCTCGATGGTTTATTTGTTCAACGAGCGTGAAGTTCCTCAAAATGTTGTTTCTCAATTAGCTAAAGTTTTAGAGAAAGCTCCGGAGATCTTGTATGAAAGTACTGAAGGAGCTCAGTTTACAGACCGTTTTCATTTATTAGTGACTGGAACTTATGACAAAGCCGAAAACACACATAATAAGCGTTCAGTGAAAAAATATGGAAGTCACAAATTCGAGAAAGTAGACACCCTAAGTGAAGACTTATTGAAAAACTATGTGTTAGAAGTGCGTTCTATGGGTTATTTGAATTGCGATGCGTTTCCTGATGGAGTCAAACCTCAAAAAGCACGGATTAAAGTTCCTGGCGAAATTAAAAATCCACGTGTTTGGGTGTTATTCACCGGAATTGCAGGAATAGTTCGTGGAATTTTGAAAGGGAATGACATCGAATTCATTGAAGTTCCTGTGGGGATGTCGGCTAAAATAGTTGCCATAGGAGAACGTGACGGAATTCCTGTAATGAGCGAAACTTTTTCTGTGTTCGAGAAAAATCAAACCATTTCTTCCGAGTTCACACGGTTTTCATACAATCAGTTAGAGAAAGTCTTTAAATAACTCATAACTCACAACTAGTCATTTGTAATTCGTCATTAGTAATCCGCATTTATTACCTTTACTTATTCTCAAATCTGGTTTATGTTAGTAGCCTACATTCTTGCACTTGCGCTCGGAATTCTTTTTAAAATGATGCATTGGCCATTTGCTTCGCACATTTTGTTGTTCAGTATTTTACTACCGACGATAGATGTATTGGTGCAGTTGATTCGTAAATCCGAAATAAAGGGTGGAAGAACGTTGGTTTCTCTTTCTGTTGCTGGTTTTTCCTTTTTCATTCTTTTCAAGTTGAAATACTGGCCAGGCGATATTATCATGTTTTTGTTTGCTATCGCACTAACTATTCCTTTTATCATTTGGTGCTTCGTACAGGGAATCCGTAAAATGACCGGACTTCGAATCTCGATTTGGATATTGTGCTTCGGATTTTCCATTTGGTTGGTTTCTATGAGTAGATTAGAAACGCGTTTAACCTTTTTACGAGAGAATCCGGAAAATGCAAGCGACAAAATTCCTCCACATATCAGATATGAGATTGCATTTTTGTACAATCAGCAACAAGATTATGACAAAGCAGAAAACATCCTGAAAATTGTCATTGCTGAGCAAGAGAACTATTTGTTGACAGATGATAGAGGCAGGGAGCATCCAATGAAAAAAATGGCGGAAAGAAATCTGAAGAGACTGAGACCTAATTTGGAAAGCTTACAGCATCATGAATGGGTCGCTTTCGAATCTATTCAGGAATATTATTGATAAGAACTCACAATGCTTAAGCGAATTCCATATTCTACAAAACAGATCTTGCTTTTTGGGATTTCACTAGCCGCTTTATTGTTCTTTCTCCGTTGGATGGAATTCCGGTTTCTGATGCTTCACCATTCCACTGAAATTTATGTTGGTATTATTGCTTTGATTTTTACCGGACTGGGAATTTGGCTGGCGTTAAGTTTGGCAAAACCGAAAACAGTAGTGGTGGAACGTTTGAAAGTGGTCGAGAAATCGACTAGTTTTATTCGAAATGAAGCGTTGATAGAACAATTGGGATTAAGCGCTAGAGAACAAGAAGTATTGCAATTGATGGCAGAAGGATTTTCAAACAATGAAATTGCTGAAAAGATGTTCGTATCGCTCAATACGGTAAAAACACATTCATCGAATCTGTTTTCAAAACTAGATGTCAATCGCAGAACTCAAGCCGTGGATTATGCGAAGAAAAACAGATTAATTTCTTAATTTGGATAAAATCACCCGAAAGTATGAGTCCGAAACAGTTGGTATAACTGACTTTTGACGAAACTTAAAAAATAAAAGTATGAGAAGAAATGTATTGGTATTTGGCGTTATTTCGGGATTGATTTCGGCAATTTGGTTCTGTTTTGCAATTAGCTTTTTAGATCACAGTAACCCTGATTCACTCAACACAGGAATGATCCTTGGATATTCCGCAATGTTGGTTTCAAATATTTTTCTGTTTATCGGAGTTCGAAACTACCGCGATAAGTTCAATGAAGGCGTCATCACGTTTGGAAAAGCGCTTGGAGTTGGCTTATTGATCGCTCTTGTAGCAGCTACGTTTTATGTGGTATCGTGGGAAATTTATTACTTCGGATCCGACAGCGATTTCCTGGAAGTGTTCAAGGAATGTCAGTTAATGATGTGGAAGGAAGAAGGTTTGAGTGATGCTCAAATTGCGAAGGAATTAAAGAGTTTCAATGAGTTTGCGGTAAGCTATCAGAATCCTTTTTTCAATTCCTTGGTAACCTACATGGAAATTCTTCCGGTTGGTGTTTTATGCGCCTTAATTACGGCAGTTATCGTTCGTAGAAAAGTAAAAAAACAACCAGAGATTCAGGTGATTCAGGATCCAAACGATTTCTCTTCACTTTAAACTCATAACTCATAATTCATCACTCAAAAAAAATGGCTTTAGCAGTAGTTAAAACGAAACCAACGGGCGATAGCGCTTTAGAGTTTATTCAGAAAGTAGAAAGCGAACAAAAGCGAAACGACAGTTTGGTGATTTTGGAATACATGAAAAAAGTTTCGAAACAAGAACCTGTGTTGTGGGGACCATCGTTGATCGGTTTTGGATACAAGATTGTGAAAAGTCCATCGGGTAGAGAAGTGGAATGGTTTGATATTGGATTTTCACCGCGAAAAGCAAATCTTTCCTTGTATGTGAAAGGTTCCATTTTACAAGATGCGGAACGAATGTCAAAGCTTGGAAAACACAAGACTGGTTCTGGCTGTTTGTACATCAATAAATTGGCAGATATTGACATGGACGTTTTGAAATCGATCATCGATGACACACTGAAATAATTGAAATAGTGAAACCGATACTTCTGTTTCTTTCTTTAGCGATTACTTCTTTGGGATTTTCTCAAAAAGATACGGTGTATCGGTTTCTTACCGGTGGATTTACAGCTGAATATGGTGATGATTATTTTGCTTGGAACGGCGATACTGCATTTATAAGATATCTTCCTGTTGCTGGATGTGTGATTTCCGAGGAGTTGGAAGATAGTGTAATTCGATTTAACGGTGTAACAGATTCTTTACTGGTTATCCGTTTTGGTCCAACATGGCGAATGGATTATGAAAAGCAGCGAACAGAAAGAGCTGAACGCTACTTTAAAGTTTACGATAGAGTTCGGTCTATTCTGATTCATCAGGATTTCATGAAAGAAAAACTGGCTGAATTGAAATTGGGTTATGACGATTTGCTCTTTGATTTTAAAGAATCCAAACGAGAAGGTTGGACAACGGTTTTGATCAACCATGAAGTTTCTACAGATTATGGAGCCGAAAATTGGCAGCTGTATAAATTGGAAATGGAATTGAAGAAAATCAAGATTAAAATTAAAGAAGAAGATAAGTTCTTAAATTTCACCAAAGAAAACACGAAGTAAATGCTACAAGAAATAAGAGATTATTGCCTGAAATTAAAAGGTACTACGGAAGATATTAAGTGGGAAAACCATCTGTGTTTTTGTGTTGGAGAAAAAATGTATGTGGTCACTTCACCGGATGAAGTTCCTGTGAGCGCTTCGTTCAAAGCTTCTGACGAAGATTTTGAGGAGTTGATCACACGTGAGGGAATTATTCCTGCTCCCTACATGGCGCGAAACAAATGGGTGAAAGTGGATAATATTGAGCGCTTTTCCCTCGAAGAGTTTTCGCTCTATACTCAAAAGTCATATGAATTGGTGAAAAGTAAACTTCCTAAAAAACTACAAAACGAATTTGCATAAGAGAATGTATTCTATTTTAGTCGGAATTCAACATTATCTCAAATTCAGCTATGACTATCAATCACATCAAATCGTTTATTCCGGGAGTTTGTCTTGCAGCTCTATTCCTGCTGCAAAGCTGTGCAGATTCCACTGAGGTTACTACAAATTCAAACGGAGAAAAGTCAGAAACAGTTTCCGGAAGTTCGAAACGTTTTGAGGGAGCAACTGTCAGTAATGAAATGGCGCATTGGATTGGAACGTACCGCTTTACGGATTCCCCAATGACGAGTAGTTTGGAGTTTTATAAGATTACTTCATCGTCAAATGCAATTGCAAATAGAATTATGCCGACTTATCCTGAAATGAAGCTGATTATTTTTGAGAAGAATTCAAAACTCGTAGGGCAATTGTTATTAACGAATGTCCAGGAGGAACGAAATGTGAGTGTGGTAATTAATGGAACACCTTCTTCAATAGGTGTATATTTCGCTTCAAGTAACAATCTGAATAAAGGTTTTGAAGAAAAAGGGGAGCTGTTGTTATCACTTAGGGAAGATAATGGAGTTTTAACAACTACATGGAAATCCTGGTATCCATTGAATGAACATGAATCAATAACCTCGGGTTTCATAAAAGACGCAGTGAAATGATTTTTTGTAATCAATTTGCAAAAACGACTTATACCACAAACTGAAACTATGAAAACGATCTATTTTTTTCTTGTAGTACTTCTGCTCACTTCTTGCGGAGATAACGGGAAATCAATTGGTAAAATGAATTTGTTTGGATCAGCTGAAAAACATCAGAATCAATCGCCAAAACCGGAGGTGGAGGACGAACGTACCAAAGAGGAGCGTGAACGCGACAGCATTCGAATTAGAAATTATGTAAACCTCTATAAAGTAGTAGACAGCGCGGTTGTAATTGACCCCAAACAAATAGGGAAAATTCCTTTTGATACGATTAAATTCAACAAAGCAGTAGCCTATTCCTATGACGGTTCGCACGAACGAATTCGTATTGTTTCACTGGGAGATGAAGAAGGTTATCCATCTCAGACTATTGATTTCCAGAAAGCCTTAACGCAGGCGCAGGTAAACAAGATCTTACCATTGTTTGCAAAAAGAAGCACCTACGATCCAATGAAGTCGTTTGGCTGTTTTGAACCTCGCTTCGCTATTGTGCTTTATAATGGAAGGGAAGCAGTGATGCAGTTGTCCATTTGTTTGGATTGCAATAATTTGGGAGTCAATCCGGATATCAAAGAAAACCGCAGTGGATTTTCGTCAAAAGGTAGAAAAGAGATTATCGCATTTTGCAGAGAACTCGGTTTTCCATATGGTGAGTTGGAGCAGTAATGAAATAACTTCTTCTTGAATCTGTTAGTTTTCAACAGCCATATCATTTGATTAAGTCGTTTGAAAACCCATGTTTTTTTGAATGTTAGGATAAAATTAAATCACTGACTGTTTAATTTATAACAGCTTATTGATATTGGTGTGAAGATTTGGTTTGGACAAAAAGCTTATTTTTCGTAATATAGCGCCGAAACTATTAAACTCACTCAATGAAAAAACTAACTCTCGTTGGCGCTGCCCTCGTATTGAGTAATTTGCTGTCGGCACAAGTGCAGCAAGCTCAGGTAAGCGCTTCTCACAATCACGAAGTGGAAAAATGTAGTCAGCACATTAAGCAAGCTGAAATGATGCAGAACGATCCTGCACGTTTTGCTACGATGATGATGGATCCAATTCCAAATCAGGCTACAAAATATAAACCTACAACTGGTGGTGAAAAATTAACTGGTCTTGTTTATAAGATTCCGGTTGTATTTCACGTTATCCACACCAACGGTACGAACAACATTTCGGATGCTCAAATTCAGGATCAGTTAAATATCCTCAACAGAGATTACCGTAAATTGAATGCAGATACAACTGATGTTGTTTCGGCTTTCGAAAATAACGTTGCCGATGTGGAGATAGAATTCGTTTTTGCAACAATTGCTCCGAATGGTGCTTGTTTTAATGGAATTACCAGAACAGTAAATGCAATTACCAATGACGGATCTGATGGTCAGGCTCAGGTAAACGCTGTTATTGCTGGTAACAATGTTTACCAGGGAGTTTGGCCGCATAATAGATATTTGAATATTTACGTTTGTTCTGATTTGGGTAATGCTGCAGGTTATACATTTAATCCAAATGGAACAAGCACGGCTAATGCAACGAACATGTATTACAATGGTATTTTCATGTTACATGATTATACAGGATCAATTGGAACTTCCAATACAACCAACAGTAGAGCTCTAACTCATGAAGTTGGTCACTGGTTAAACTTATCTCACGTTTGGGGTGCAAATAACAATCCCGGATCTGCCGGATGCAGTGGTACTGATAATGTAAATGATACGCCCGCAACTCAAGGTTCACAAAACTGTAATGATCTTGGTATAAATTCATGTCCGGGAGTTGACGCTTATTATGGATTTAACCAGATTGACAACATTCAGAACTACATGGATTACTCCTACTGTTCTAAAATGTTTACGCAAGGTCAGGTAGATCGTATGCGTGCTGCAATCATTAGTTCAACTGGTGGTCGTAGTAATATCTGGACAACTGCTAATCTGAATTTAGTTGGTGGTGTGCCAGGTGGTTCACTTTGTGCATTGGATTTTACCGCTAGCGATGTTGCATTGTGTGCGGGTGACCAAACAACATTTACAATGAGTGCAGGAGGAGCTCCAATTACTTCTTACTCATGGACGTTTACTGGAGGAACACCTTCTAGTTCTACAGCTGCTTCTCCAACAGTAACTTATAATACAGTTGGAACTTATCAGGTTTCGCTTACAGTTGTAAGTGGTGGAAATAGCTACACAAAAACAAAAACTGCATATATTTCTGTTGCTGGTGGAACCTTGGTTTCCTTGCCAATTACAGAAGGATTTACAGCGGGGACAATTCCATTTACAAACTGGACGTTGACGAACGCAGCACCTACAAATCTAACATGGGTAAGAAATACCTCTGTTGGTTACGGTAGTAGTAATAGTGCGGTATTGGATAATTATAGCGGCGCAAATGCAGGTAATGACGAAATGGGACTTCCTAATTTCAGCGCGGCATCTTTGAGTTCATTGACAATGGAGTTTGATGTTGCCTATAGACCGTATAATGCAACATATTATGACGGATTACAAGTATTGGCTTCCGGAGATTGTGGAGCAACTTATACTACTGTTTATGATAAATCGAATCTAGTACTGGCAACAGTAGGTTCAGCAACTACAAGTGGTTTTGTACCTTCTGGAAACTCTCAATGGCGACATGAAACCATTAACCTGAATTCATTTGCCGGAAGTTCAAGAGTTATTTTGAGAGTGAAAGCAATTTCAGGGAATGGAAATTACATGTATATTGATAACATTAATATTACTGGTGTGACAAGTAATACACCTCCTGTAGCCGGATTTACACCTTCTGTAACTTCTGTATGTGCTGGTCAAACAGTTACATTTACGAACAGTTCAACAGGTTCGGGAAACAGTTACGCATGGACATTCCCTGGAGGAACACCTTCAACATCAACTGCTACTAGTCCAACGGTTACCTACGCAACTGCAGGAACTTACTCAGTTTCTTTACAAGCTACGAATGGTAATGGTAACAATACGGCTACACAGAATAACTCAATTACTGTGAACGCTATTCCAAGTGCACCAACAGTAACACCTGGTGGACCAACAACGTTCTGTCAAGGTGGAAATGTGGTATTGTCTTCATCTGCTGGTTCAGGAAATACATGGTCAAATAATTCAACTGCAGCAACGCTTACAGCTTCTGCTTCCGGAACTTACACGGTTACTCAAACGGTTTCTGGTTGTGTTTCTCCTGCTTCAAATTCGGTTGTTGTTACGGTTAATCCAAATCCAACTGTATCGTTTAGTTCTGTTGGACAACTGTGTGTTTATGATGATCCAATTACATTAACTCAAGGATCTCCGGCAGGAGGAACTTACAGTGGAACAGGTGTTTCAGGAGCTACATTCGATCCTGCGGTTGCCGGATTAGGAAATGAAGTTCTTACCTATTCATTCACAAATGGAAATGGTTGTTCAGGTTCAGCTCAAACAACGGTTAATATCAGTGATTGTTTAGGAGTGAATGAAGCAAATGATATTGTATTGAACATCTACCCAAATCCAAGTGAAGGTAAATTCACAGTTGTAGCAAATGAAAAAGTTGTTGCTACTTTTGTTTACGATCAGGCAGGAAAACTGGTGAAAGAGATTAAAGGAAACGCTTCTACGGAAGTTGCTGTTGACTTGACTTCTTTTGCAGGTGGAGTTTACACACTTAAAGTGGTTACAGAAAACTCAGCTAAGTCAGTTCCTGTAATGCTAATGAAGTAAAATCGAAAGCGCTTATGGCGCAATTTATAAGATCATTTAAAATGGAGTCGTTGTTGCAGCGACTCCATTTTTATTTTGCCTCAGTTCTTCCTTGCCCAATTGTGTATAAAATCAACCGGATTCTGGTTTAGGAAGTGTTGCTAAAGTCTTGAGATTGACTATTTTTGATTACCCATTTGTAAATACCAACCATGAGAAAACTATTCTACTTCAGTATTTTACTACTGATTGTATTTGAAATAATGAATGTTTACTTCATTATGCCGCTTCCCGGCAGCCAGAAAATGAATAGTCTGGATTTCGCTTATTTTCTTTATCAATGGCGTTGGTTTTTTAGAATTGTTTTACTGATTGGAATTGGTGTTAGCGCGAGCAAGGCGTTTAAAATCAGGCACAAATGGTTTCCTGTATTTATGCTCTTAGTTACTGCATTTTTTGTGTATTTCACCAATTTCGTAATGCGGGCTGATCAAATGTTTCAACAGCCGAAACACTTGATCTTTGCTTCAGAGGAAGATAATAAAGTTCCGGTGGATAGAATAGTAGTTGGAATTAAACACAACGGTGAAACCAAAGCTTATCCCATTTCATTTTTATCCTACCATCATCAGGTATTTGATGAGATCGGTGGTATTTCTGTGATTGTTACCTACTGTAATGTGTGTAGATCTGGTCGTGTTTTTGAACCACAGGTAAACGGTCGACTGGAGAAGTTTCGTTTGGTTGGAATGGACCATTTTAACGCGATGTTTGAAGATGAAACAACAGGAAGCTGGTGGCGTCAGGAAAATGGTAAAGCGGTTGTTGGAAAATTGAATGGGGAACAACTTCCTGAAATTATTTCGCAGCAAATGAGTTTGTCGAAATGGTTGGAATTACATCCTGATTCTCAAATTATGCAGGCCGATCCAGATTTCAAGAATCAGTATGACAATGAAGGTAAATTTGAAAAAGGAAAAAGCAAAGGTTCACTTACTAAAACGACAGAGGCGGAGTGGAGTGACAAGTCATGGGTTATTGGAGTTGAGATCAATGGTGTAAGCAAAGCTTATTCCTGGAACGATATGAAAGCGAAATCAATCGTGAATGACAAAGTTGGCGGTGTTTCAATAATCGTAGCGTTGTCAACGGACGATAACAGCTTCGTTGTACTCGAAAATCCAACATCTCATAAAGCGCTAATTCTTGCTGATGAAATTATTCTAGGCGATGAGCAATTCAATTTCATTGGAGAAGGAGTAAATACAAGAAAAAATCTCAAGACTATTCAGGCTTATCAGGAATTTTGGCATAGCTGGTTGACATTTCATCCTAAAACGCTGAAATACGAATAAGCTAAATCAAAGAGAAAGAGTTGCCAGGGATTTACGCAAAGAAGAGCGCTAAGATTAGGTATCCTTTGCGTTTTTTATTTTTTACGATTATTAGTCTTGAGTTACTCTTTCAGTTCATGAATTTGTTGAGCGCTTAAATTCTTGAAAACTGATTTCGTTCCATTGCACCATTGAATTTCTACTTCTTCAAGTACAGTGTCCTCACTTAATCCAAAGTAGGTTGTTCGTGTAGACTGCGAAGCTTGTCCGCTTCCTGCGTCAAGAACGTGTTTCTGTATTTTCCCCTTGTGCTTGAATGTAATAACGGCCCCAAAAGCATCTGCATTGGAATAATTTTTAGGAACCAATTGAATCGCAACCCAATTTCCCTGTTGGCTCACGTTCTCAAACAATTTCATCTTTTGCTCCATTTGTTGAAAAGCAGCCCATGGCAATTTTACAACAGAAGAAATGATATCCAGATCGCCGTCATGATCGAAATCTATAATAACAGAACCCCTATGAGAAATAGGATCGTTCAATCCTGCCGACAACCCTTTTTCTACGAAAACACCATCTACATTTTCGAAAAACATATTGGGATCCTTTATAACCGTTTTTGGAACCAGCGTTGCCACATTACCTTTGCTAACATACAAATCTAAATCACCGTCCATATCGGCATCAAAAAATAGGGGAGTCCAGCTTGTTCCGCGCAGGGTATCGCGTACATAAGTCAGGTCAACTTTCAATATTTTTGCAACATTCACAAAAGCACCATTACTGAAATGGAGTAATTCGTTTTCACCAATATTCGTAATGTAGTAGCCAGGATTTCCATCATTTTTATAGTCACCAATACCAATTCCCATTCCGTACATTTTCGTGTCGAAGTTGACTGCGATACTCATATCCGTAAAACCGATTTTTGGGAAGTTATTCGCATAATACCTGTTTCCTTCATTTGTCCATTCACCAAAATCATTCAGCAACATTAAATCCTGATCACCATCATTGTCAACGTCATGAAAACGCGACGCCAAGCTGCAACCCGGATTTGAAACACCATAGCTAATCGATTCTTCTGTAAAATTATTACCTCCGTGATTGATCAACAATTTGTTTTCGTAGCAGGTTGGATCATAACCAATTTCTCTACCAAATTCGTCCTGAATTCCGCCCATGGTTTTCACGTAATTACAGAAATAAACATCGATCCAGCCGTCGTTATTTACATCACCCCAGCAGGCAGAGGCGTAGTTCCCTTTTGGTAAAACGCCCTCCAGAGAAACCGGAACAAAGTATTTTCCCTTTACATTTTTCATTAGAACCGGAACTTTCTTATCACCACGACTCATTCCAATTCCGTAGTTCGCAATGATGAAATCCGTAAAGCCATCCTTGTTGTAATCTGCAGCAACTGCTCCCTGAATGAAGTAGCTGTCTAAAGTGTCAATCTTTAATTCGGCTGTTCTGTCTGAAAAAACACCTTTGTTGTTCATCCACAATTTAGATGGAAAAACACCTCCTGCCTGAAAAAGATCTTCCCAACCGTCATTGTTAACGTCAATAACCATTACACCGCCGCCGGCCATTTGAAAATCGTTTCCGGGATAGATATAATTTAACCCTTTGGTTTCGCTGACTTCCTTAAACGCAATTTGCGCGTTTAAAGAAAATCCAATTCCAATACATAGAGTTGAAAGTGCTATTCTCATGGAATCAGTTTTAACGTTCGTAATGTGGTAAGTCCAACTTGTCGACCATATTCCAAACTTTCATTTGCCGTAGTTCGAAAGTGAATTCCACCATAAACCCGGGAAGAAGAAATTTCCTGAGCTAGTTTGTCGAAATTCTCGAATGTTCTTGGAGTTCCGTCAATGTCTTTTCTCCAGACATTTGTAGAATCGGTGAAAGCCAAATTGTAACCGAAAAATTCCTTCAGTATTTCTGTTCCACCACCGCTCTGCATTGAATGTCCGGATGGATATTCCGGAAACGAAGGAGTTGCGATCAATGAATTGAAATCCTTTTGAATGAAACGATGGATGTAGGAGATTGGGCGAATAAAATTGAATTTATATTTCCCCTTCCAGCAATTGATAAATGCATCATTCAATGAAATTCCAAGTGCGAGAAATAATTCACAGCGCTTTTGATAACCGAGTTGCTGACTCATTGCAAGGTTGTGAGCCATGTTATAAAAATGTCCCGATGGTGTTCCTGTATATCCGGGAGCGTCGTCCCAATATTCAGCAATCAATTCGTATTCAGGTTTCTCGCTAGCTGTAAGGTCGGCAATTTCTTTTGAGTCTTTGTAAATAGTGCTTTCCTGCTCTTTTGAATAAACAGGAGTAGTCATTGTCTCAAAAACAGCTTGATTTTCCTTCAGGAAATAACGGTTTTCGCCCCAAAACGGTAGTAAAGCAGAATAGTATCCGGGCGATGTTTTTGTCCAGCAACCTTCACAAACAGGTTCCTTGTAACCTTCAGGATAATTCTTCAAAAATGCGTCATCCGCTCCGTCGCCTTTTGAATAGGCAATTACATGATTCACAATTTCTGAAGCAATCTTCAAACTTCTATTTACCGTTTTTTGATGGTTTCCAACTTTGAAAACAGTGAAAAGAGAATCGCGTAAAGCTTCTAGATGCTTTTTCGAAGACGGTGGCATCGAACGGTAGAAATAGG
>CBFGNV010000019.1:0-60280 GCA_965650275.1 uncultured Fluviicola sp.
CCATGTGGTTTGTAAGGATTGTAAATCAATGGCTAATGATGCAGATGTAGGTATGGCAGGTGTAGGTTTAGATGTTGATGTTGTTGTTGTTGTTATTAGTTTCTTCCGTATGATTTCATCATTATCAACATGTGTTGATGTAGTTGATGGTGATGATGATATGATCATTGGAAAAGATGTTGGAACACTTAATTGTTATACGAATACGGCTGGTGCCGGAAATCAACTGTCCTATACTGCTCCGGTTGGCCTTCAGGATGCAAGTGCGGTAACGATAAATGTTAGCGCTTATGCCTTTCCACAGTTGTTCGATTTGGATAAAGATGGATTACTCGATTTATTGATTGGTAACAAAGTTGGAAGAATCGCCTATTATAGAAATGTAGGAACTGCAACCGTTCCATCTTTTCAGTTGATCGATAATTCGCTTGGAGGTGTTCAGCTTGCGGCTAATCCAGATGGTTATGCAGCACCGCACTTCTTTCGTGTTAATGATACAACTCATCTTTTCTTAGGTGGAAATGACGGACGCTTACATTACTTTAATAATATTGACGATCATTTGCACCCTGATTCTACGTTTAATCTGGTAAGCGATACCTATTTAAATATAGATGTTGGTTTGTATTCATCATTTTGGGTTGAAGATGTTGACAATGATGGAATTCTGAACATGTTTGTTGGACAAGATTTAGGCGGCTTGCATCATTTTGAAGTGAATCCGAATAGTTCTGCAGGACTTGATGAGAAAACAGAGAATCAACTGTTGCTTTATCCTAATCCAGGAAACGGAGTGTTTACAATTGCCGGAAGTCAGAACTCGAAGCTTGAATTCGTAGTTTACGATATGGAAGGAAGAATGGTCTTAAACGGTTCAGGAAATTCTTTTGATATCTCTGAGAAGAAATCAGGAAGTTATGTAGTGAAGATTTTCTTCAATGAAACCTTAGAAATTCATCGAATTACAAAATTCTAAAGAGAAATTACTTTCGTGAATTGAGCTGAATCTATTTTTACGGCTAAAGCGTCATTTAGATGAGCATAAATTCCAAAAAGTGTTGAACCGGAACCTGTCATGGATGAGTAAATTGCACCCTGATCATATAATTGAGTTTTAATTTTTTCCAATTCCGGATAAATGGGAAATAGACTCTTCTCAAAATCATTCTCCAACCTATTTTTCCATGCTTCAATTGGAAGTTTCACTATCTCCTGAATCGAAATTCTTCCCCGATGAGGAATAATCTTACTGAACGCTTCTGCAGTTGAGCTGTGTATTCCCGGATTGATAACAACTATGTGATAACCGTTCAAATTCAATTCAAGTGGTTGAAGAATTTCTCCTCGTCCTGTACAAAGTTGAATTCCACCTTTAATAAAGAAGGCGCAATCTGAACCAATGGATGAAATGTCATTTTCCAATTCAGTAATTGTTCGGGTAGGGAAGTAAATCTTTGCAAGTTCTCGATAAAACTGTGCAGCATTTGAAGATCCACCACCTAATCCTGCTCCCATCGGAATGTTTTTTTTGAGCTTGATTGCTAACGGCGGAATAGAGGACTGTTTACGTCCAATTTTCAAGGCCCTTGTCACCAGATTATCGTTTCCAACAATTTCAAGTCCTTCTATTTCGAGTGTATCAACGGTCGATTCGTGGAACTCAATTTCGTCTGTCCATGGAATTTCAACCATAACAGTTTCAAGGTTGTGAAAGCCGTCTGAACGTTTTTCCAACACATGGAGACCGAGATTAATTTTGCATGTGGGAAAAATAATCATGCTTTAAAATTAAGAAATGCCCACAATTTTCGTAATTTTCGCCCTTCAAACTTGTGACAATGTCAGTATATTTAGATTTCGAAGAACCGATTAAGGAAATAGAAGAGCAGATCGCACAAACACGTGAAATTGCGACTACATCAGGGGTAGACATGACGGATACCATTGATGCGTTGAATCAAAAACTGGAAGAAAAAAGAAAAGAAGTTTTCTCTTCTTTAACGCCATGGCAACGTGTTCAATTGTCGCGCCACCCTGATAGACCGTACACTTTAGCTTACATCAATCACATTTCTGGTGGTACTTTCCAGGAGTTACATGGAGATCGTTCCGTGAAAGATGACAAAGCAATGGTTGGTGGTTTCGGTTTGTTGGACGGTCGTTCAGTAATGTTTATTGGACAACAAAAAGGAATCAATACAAAGATGCGTCAGTACCGTAATTTCGGAATGGCGAATCCTGAAGGATACAGAAAAGCATTGCGTTTAATGCGTTTGGCTGAAAAATTCAATAAGCCTATCGTAACTTTTATTGATACTCCTGGTGCTTTTCCTGGATTAGAAGCTGAAGAACGTGGACAAGGTGAGGCAATTGCTCGTAACATTTATGAAATGATGCAGTTGAAAGTTCCTGTAATCTGTATTATTATTGGTGAAGGAGCTTCTGGTGGTGCTTTAGGTATTGGAGTTGGAGATAAAGTGGTGATGTTGGAGAATACCTGGTATTCAGTAATTTCTCCTGAATCATGTTCATCAATTTTGTGGAGATCGTGGGAGTATAAGGAAAGAGCTGCTGAGGCACTTAAATTGACAAGTACAGATATGAAGCATAATAAATTGGTTGACGATGTTATTCAGGAACCATTATCCGGAGCTCACAGAAGTCAGGAAGAAATGTTTGAATCTGTGAAGCAAAAAATTAAATCATATTTGGCGGAATTGGATCCAAAATCTCCGGAAACACGTATCGATGAAAGAATTGAAAAATTCAACTCGATGGGAGTTTGGGTAGGATAATCTCCTATAATATATTTTGAAAGCGCTCTGATAGTCTCAGAGCGCTTTTTTTTGCTTGAAACTTTCTTGTTCAAATGTGAATAGGTGAGTTCTCTTTTTTTAGAACCAAAAACACAATTTTATGTTTTTATAAAATCGTGAAATAGTTGTGTCAAATAATAAATTTAGTCTAATCTAAAAATATGTTTATATTTGTGTCTGAATATCTGTTAGTCGAATGGAAAAAATACTTCTTTCTTGTTTTATTACACTCGTTCTGGCTGTTTCGTGTCACAAATTTTTCCCGAAAGCACCCGCCGAAGCAGAAGTTTTGGACGGTCCAGTTGAAGGATTAACGAAGGCTGAAATGCAACAATTCGCCAAGGGTGATGCGGCATTTACAGAAGTGTTTACACAACAAACCGGCCTCGGATCTACATTCGTTGCAGCAAGTTGTTTTACGTGTCATGCTGGTGACGGAAAAGGACATCCTTCAACGACACTTGTTCGATTTGGTCAACCAGATGAATTTGGAAATCAGTTTTTAGATCAGGGTGGACCTCAGTTGCAAAATCGTGCACTTCCCGGTTTTACTCCTGAAACCATTCCCCACGGTGCAACATCTTCTAAATTTACTCCTCCGGCGAATACGGGATTGGGGTTTCTTGATTACGTAACCGACCAGGATTTACTTGCGATGGCTGACCCAAATGATGCGAATGGCGATGGAATTTCAGGAACGGTAAACTGGAAAGAACTTCCCTCTTATGTGGTTCTAAGACCAAACGCGGTTTCACAAGATGGAAAGTACATTTGTCGTTTCGGTAAAAAGGCTTCTGCTTACGATTTGCTGCATCAAACAGTGAATGCCTACAATCAGGACATGGGAATTACATCCACATTTAGTCCTGTTGACGTTTATTCCGGACATGAAATCGAGCCGGAGGTAACAAACGATAAAGTGCTCAATCTGGTTTTCTACTTGAGAACATTAAAAGCTCCTGTTCAAAGAAATCAAAACGATGTTCAGGTGATGGAAGGAAAAGCCATTTTTAATCAATTGAATTGTGTTGCTTGTCATAAGTCGGAGTTGAAGACAGGATATTCTCCAATCTCATCATTATCAAATAAAACGTTTGCTCCTTATACGGATTTGCTTTTGCACGATCTTGGTTCGGCACTGGATGATCATTATACAGAAGGAAGTGCGAAAACGTATGAATGGCGTACTGCTCCACTTTGGGGCTTAGGGCTTTCAAAGAATTCACAGGGAGGCCAATACTACTTGCTTCATGATGGTCGGGCGCATTCCATAGAAGAAGCAATTCTTTATCATGGAGGTGAGGCTGCGGCAAGTAAAAACGCTTATTTAGGATTGGCTGAGAGTGCGAAAAAGTCACTGATCAAATTTTTAGAATCGCTTTAATGGATAGAAAAGAGTTTTTTAAAACTTGTGGCTATGCCTGTTTGAGCGGTGTAGCAATTTCTACGCTTTTTACAAGCTGTAATGCAACTTCACATCTCGATTTGGAGAGTCAAAACTCACAGCTGGCAGTGAATGAAAGCGAATTTGAAATGGTGAAAAAAGGAAAGACCAATTATAGGAAATATGTCCTGGTTCATACAACAAGTTTGCCTTTTCCAATTTGCCTATTCCGGAATGATGGAGTATACACTGCCTTGTTACTGAAATGCTCACATCAGGGAGCAGAACTGCAGGTTTTTGGTGATCGGATAGTTTGTCCCGCTCATGGAAGTGAATTCAATAAAAATGGCGGAGTAGAGGAAGGTCCTGCAATAGATTCTCTTCAATCTTTTCCAACCGAAATTAAAAATGGTCAGATCATTATATCATTAGCATAATGAAAGCAATTTTACTCCTCATTACCACATCACTATTCATTTCTTTTCAAGTGACTGCTCAGAGAGACTCGTCCTTTGTAAAACAAATTCCGACTGATTCTACCAATAACATGAATATGGACGCGGCTTATAACAGACCTTTTCTCGCTTTAGGGAAATCGCCTGTTGCTTTGGGTGGTTACTTAGAAGGAAACTGGCAATATGCTGCTACGGATGGTGTAACCGAAGGACATCAATTTCAGGCCAGACGACTAACACTTTTCGCAGCCAGTAAAATTTATAGAAACCTTAAATTCCTTACCGAAATTGAATTCGAAGAAGGAGGAAAAGAAATTGCGATTGAGTTTGCTTCTTTGGATGTTGAGCTTCATCATTTACTGAATTTGCGTGGTGGAATTGTAATGAATCCAATTGGTGCTTTCAATCAAAATCATGACGGACCAAAATGGGAATTTATTGACAGACCAATCGCCGCAACTCAAATGCTTCCTGCAACCTGGAGTAATGCCGGATTTGGAGCTTATGGTAAAACCTATTCAGGAAAATGGATGTTTGGTTACGAGTTTTATTTGACAGGCTCTTTTGATAATACGGTCATTGAAAATGCCGAAAACAGAACTTTTCTTCCAGCTTCCAAATTGAATCCGGAACGTTTTGAAGAAATCAATAGTGGAAAGCCATTGATAAATGGAAAATTGGCTATTCGCTACAACAAAATTGGGGAACTTGGTTTTTCTTATATGGGCGGGGTTTACAATAAATTTCAAGATGATGGATTGATCATTGACGACCAACGAAGATTGGATGTTTTTGCCATTGATTGGAATTCTGTGATTCCGAAAGCTGGAACTCGGATTGTTGGCGAATTTGCGTGGATTTTAGTGGATATTCCGCAGAACTACGGACCGTTTTTCGGAAGTAAACAGCACGGTGGTTTTGTTGATGTCATTCAGCCAGTTTTGAAGCGCAAAATTTTGGGCTGGTCGAAGGCTGTTGTTAATCTTTCGTGCAGAGTAGAGTATGTAGATTGGAATGTTGGTCGCTTTACTGAAACCAACGGCACGCTTGGAGATTACGTTTGGAGCATTGTTCCTTCAATCAGTTTACGACCAAGTGCTCAAACCGTTTTCCGATTCAACTATCGTTACCAGGAGCAAACGGATTTGTTCAATAATCCAGCTGCTTTGACTGGCGTTTTCTCGCTCGGTTTCTCCACTTATTTCTAATATTCACAAGTCAGGCTTCGATATACTTTTGCCCTCCATTATATTTCGGTCAAAACCACTCAGACTGACGTGTAAATTATTCAGTCAAACCGAGTGATTGGAATCGTATTGTAAAGAAGTGGAGAATTGTATACAACTGACTAGGAGTTAAGTGTGCATTAGTCAGGCTGAGTGTCGCGACGCGTAAGTCGCGATGTATCGAAGCCTGGCTATGCGTCTTCCTTAACAATCACCGTATTCTTAAAGATTTTAGCATCAGCTACAAACGTTCCGAACGGTAGAAGTGAAGCGATATAAGCACCAAGTTTCTCTTTGATTGTCCAGCGCGTTTCGGTACTTACCCAAAACACCATTCCAACGTAGCCAATGAACAGAAAACCATGCGCCATTCCTACAATCATGTTTGGTTCTTTTATGCCATACATGTATTTCAAAGGCATTGTAACAATGAATGACAGGAAAGAAATTCCTTCCAATAATCCGAAAATGCGAAGTATTCCAAGTGACGATTTGAAGTTCATGAGTTCGTTTTTTGGCGAATTTAAGGGCTGAGAAGAACATTTCGGGTACAGTTCACCTAAAAAACAGGGTTTAATAGTTTAAACGATAAATAGTTCAAAGGTTATCGAGCGAAGTCGAGATATTGAACTATTTAATGACCAAATTCGAATTCTTCCGTTTGTATTTCCATTCGTTCTTCGTGCAACCAAAACGAATCGTACTATCCGAATCAACGCGCTCAATTCCGCATCTTCCTGGATGCTCTTTGTAAATGTTTTTCGCACCCCATGGAAAATCGATCTTACGACCGAAACCTACAACCAAATTTTCATTTGGTTTCATGTGTATCACAGTGTCGACAGTTTTTCCGTAAACACCTAAACTACTATCGGCAGGAAATCCTGGAATGAAAAGATAAATATCTTCTTTGGTTTTGTTTTCAACGGAATAGCTCATATGAACAACCGCATCACAACTCAATAATAACGGGAGTAAACAAAGTAGAAATAGTTTGTGTGGCTTCATAAAATTAGTTTGAGTAAGGACTAAATCTTTCTTCATTTTCAGTAGGATAATGAAAAATGCAGCCTTCAGGAAGTTTCGTTTTCAGTTCCGAGATTTGCGTTGCATTATCAAAAAGTTTTCGGCACTCCGAAAGACTAAGCATTTTCAGGTTTTTGAACGATTGAAGCATTTCTGGGATTTCATCAAACTGATTATAGCTCAGATTAAGGTATTGAAGTTTTGTCAGTTGCTTCATCGATTCCGGAAGGGTTGTCAGTTTGTTGTAACCCACATATTTTCCTGTTCCACGGTCAAGATGATAGATTCCGCCGCCAATGTGTTTGGACTTTCTAAGAATTCTCTTCGGAACGGATTTTTTTGGTCCGGGACCAAGCAGTAAAACCTGTAAGTTGATCAATGAACCTATAGTTTCCGGTAAACTATCAAGTTCTTGTCCAGACAGATCAAGAACAATCACTTTTTCGGGATGTTTAAATGCTTTCTTCAGATCTGTGTAGGTATGTTCTTTGCGCAATTGTGCGAGATTGAGCAGAGAGTCCGTTTGTCCGCTTGCCTCCACCTGTGACATGAAGAAAAAGGAAAGAACAAATAAAAACTTCATCATTTTGTTTGGCTTGTAAACAAGTATTGTCCTCAAATTTAAGTCTTTACTCGCTCGATTTTAAGAAGATGTCCTAAGAAGCCGAAGGTAAACTTATTTCGTTTCCAATATTTTTAAGGTCGAAGTGATTTATTCTACTTTCTTAAATTCCTCACCCTGTAATTCCATTCTCCAAACTCCGTTGGCATCCTGATAGGGCTCTACTTCAATGGTTAAAGGATAAGCACTTGTTGAGCCAACTTTCATTTGTGTATGCTGTTTGTTGATGACAGCTTTTCCGCCTTGAGTGGTAATACAGTCACATAGTTCCGGAGCACAAATGGACCTACATCCGAATTTGTATGAACCTTCTTTTCCTTCAATGACCAATTCAGAAGTGGTAGTGTCATTGAAATCGGTGTTATAATAAGTGTCAGTCCGCCACTTACCTTCGAAGTTTGGATTGTACTTTACAACATATTTGTCGCAACAAAACAAGATGGTTAAAACGAATAATCCTACTGATCCAAATACAATTGCTTTTTTCATCATAGCTGTGATTGAAGTTCTTTCAAATGGTCGCGAAGTTTGGCTGCCTGAATAAAGTCCAGTTCTTTTGCCGCTTTTTCCATTGCTTTTCGCGTTGTTGAAATGGCTTTGTCCAATTCTTCTTTCGAGAGGTAAGATACTACATTTTCTGCAACCATCTTTTCCTCTGGTTTGTATTCCTTCAACAAATCGCGGTAATCACCATCACCATCCGCTACTTTTGTCGATTTCAAGATCGTCTCAGTAGATTTGTTCAATGCTGTTGGAACCATTCCGTGCTCTTCGTTATAGGCAATTTGTTGTGCTCGTCTGCGTTCCGTTTCTTCAATGGTTTTTCGCATTGAATCTGTCATTTTATCAGCGTACATAATGACCATTCCATTGACGTTTCTGGCCGCCCGACCAACGGTTTGAACCAACGATCGAACGTTTCTCAGGAAACCTTCCTTGTCCGCATCAATAATTGCAACCAAACTCACTTCTGGTAAATCCAATCCTTCTCTAAGCAAATTCACACCGATCAAAACGTCGAATTCTCCTAAACGTAACTGACGAAGGATTTCTACACGTTCTATCGTATCCACATCCGAGTGAATGTATCTACAAGGAACGCCTAATTTATCCATGTATTTTTGAAGCTCTTCAGCCATCCGTTTGGTCAGCGTAGTAACCAATGTTCGTTCATCTCTTTCTCTTCGAAGTTGTATTTCTTCAAGTAGATCATCTACCTGATTTTTGCTTGGCCGGACTTCAATAATTGGGTCTAAAAGTCCTGTTGGACGAATCAATTGTTCTACAACAACACCTTCCGATTTTTCCAATTCGTATTCTGCCGGTGTTGCAGAAACAAAAACCACTTGGTGAATCATGCTTTCGAATTCTTCAAACTTCAGCGGACGATTATCCATTGCTGCCTGCAAACGGAAACCGAATTCCACCAGGTTGATCTTTCTTGACCTGTCACCACCGTACATTGCGCGAATTTGTGGCATGGTAACATGACTTTCATCAACGATCAGCATGAAGTCATTTGGGAAATAATCCAACAAACAGAAAGGTCGTGTTCCTGGTTCTCTTTGGTCGAAATAACGCGAATAGTTTTCAATTCCGGAGCAATATCCCAATTCACGCATCATTTCCATGTCGTATGAAGTACGTTCTTCCAAACGTTTTGCTTCCATGGGTTTGCCTTCCTTGCGAAAGTTCTCCACCTGAATAACCATGTCTTCACCAATTCGATCAATGGCTTGTCTGGTGTTTTCCGGACTAGAAACGAAGATGTTTGCAGGATAAATATTGATTTCCTGAAATACCTCTATAACACTTGTAGTTTCAGGATCTATGGTTTTTATTGCTTCTATTTCATCTCCCCAAAATTCAATTCGAAGCGCATGATCTGCGTAAGCCAAATAAATATCTACTGTATCGCCTTTTACTCTAAAATTCCCGCGTTCCAGATTCAGATCGCTTCTCGAGTACAGATTTTCAACCAAACGCAGCAAAAACTGATTTCTGCTGATTCGCTGTCCAACCGATATTTCGATAATTGATTTTGAAAATTCATTCGGGTTCCCGATACCGTAGATGCAGGAAACCGAAGCAATTACGATAACATCTCTACGACCCGAAAGCAGAGAAGATGTCGCTGAAAGTCGCAATTTCTCAATTTCATCGTTGATTTGAAGGTCTTTCTCAATGTAGGTGTCTGTAACAGGAAGATAAGCTTCAGGCTGATAGTAATCATAATAACTTACGAAGTACTCCACAGCATTGTTTGGAAAGAATTGCTTGAATTCTCCATACAACTGAGCAGCCAATGTTTTGTTATGCGAAAGAATGAGAGTTGGTCGCTCAACTTGCTGAATTACGTTAGCCATGGTAAAGGTTTTACCACTACCAGTGACTCCAAGTAAAGTTTGCGCCGGAACCCCTTGGTTTAATCCTTCTACCAATTCCTTAATGGCATTGGGTTGGTCACCAGTTGGCTTAAAATCTGAAACGAGTTGAAATTGCATAAAGAAGGGTCTCTATACAAAAATAGCTATTGTAAGAAACAACAACAAGTTATGCATGAGGTTCAGGGACAATATAAATAGGAACCGCAAAGAAAATGAGGGCGCAAAGAACACTTTCAAAGACGGTGTATGTTTACTACTCTGCGTTCTCATTCTCTCCGCGGTTTAATTTTACTCGTGCTATTGTTTGTAAGGTTTCTTTAAAGTAATCTAATGTGGTATAATGAAACATGAACGATTAAGTGATTTTTGCAAAAGACTCAACGAAACTTGCCAACTGCACAAACCAGTGTTTTACATGTTTTTTCAGTTATATATTTGTCTTGTGCAAGCTCAAAGTTAGGTCGGGTTGATCCGTATAATCAAGCATTAACAAAGCAATATTTAGAAAACCAACCCATAACGTAAAGGTCTCGATTCATTCGGGACCTTTTCTTTTTCTTCTCGATATATCTCTGACTTCCATTACATTTCAGTCAGAGCCACTCGAAGTGACTATAAATCCTATTGTCACTTCGAGTGCCGTAACGAAAGTGGAGGTTTATCGAGAAGGACAATAATTTTCAATTAAAACCTATCTTTGCATCTTAAATAAAAGCCGCAGCGGAGAATATGAAGGAATTTCAGGAGTTTATAGAGATAATTACCAGTAACCCACTGACAGCTATCACCACCATTCTTGGAATTCTTTTGTTAGAGGTTGTTTTGTCGTTCGATAATGCCGCTGTTCTTGCCACAATGGTAAAGAATCTTCCGAAGCAGCAGCAGGAAAAAGCATTGCGCTATGGTATTTTGGGAGCGTATATCTTTAGAGGTGTTGCACTTGCCCTTGCGAGTCGTATTATTGAAATCTGGTGGTTGAAACCTATTGGGGGATTGTATTTGCTTTACATGTGCATTGCTCATTTTCTGAAGAAATCAGACGAAACTGAAGCGGAACTGAAAGAGACTCAGGACCGTTGGATTTACAGATACACGATTGGTTTATTTGGTGTGTTTTGGTCAACAGTTATTGCGGTAGAATTCATGGATATCGTTTTTTCCATCGACAACATTTTTGCGGTAGTTGGATTCACTGATAACCTGATTATTATCTGTATCGGTGTGTTTGTTGGGATTTTGGCAATGCGTTATGTGGCAAAGTATTTCGTGGTTTTGATCGAAAGGTATCCTTTCGTAGAAAACTGCGCTTTTATCGTAATTGGATTATTGGGAGTGAAGTTAATGCTGGCTATTTTGGTGCATTATTTCCCTGAAACGGAATGGATTGAATCCGAAAATTTTGATTTGGCGGTATCTGGATTAACGCTTTCCATTTTCGTTTTCCCGATCATCTTTGCGAAACTGAGAAAGAAGAATTGATCTAGTCTTTTCTATTCAGAAATTAGTATCCGGTAGAAGATTCGTATTTTATTTTTCTCGCGTCACAAGTTAGTATCTCATGATAGCCGTCCTCAACGTACAACTCAGATTTTATGGTGTCCTGGGTTGAATAAACAATTACCCAAACAGTTCCTTCACCTTTCTCTTCGAAACCGTAAGTAATGGCATCCCAATTTTGAAAATCAGTTTTACTGACAGAGGTAGTGTCTAGATTTGAAACAAAGTCAATTTTTTGGATGTCTTTTTTGTTCAGAATGTTCAATGTCACTGTTACGTCATTTCCTTTGCCAATTTCAAGCGTATCGTGCTTAACAGCACAACTGTACAAGCAAAGCGTCAGAAAAAAGAACATGATGTAAGGTTGATTGTTTTTCATTTCAGATGCTTGATTAGGTTTTTATTTTGCTGACGTAAAACCGATCCTTTTTATTTCGTCCAGATTATCGTTTTCGAGTGTAGTAATCTCCCAAGTCATTACGAAATCGGGGTTAACAATAATATCCCCGCTTATCGTTTCACGGTATTCCATGTCTTCCGCTTTCTGGATACTGTCCCTGTCGTAAGGCATTTGAAATATGCTGTTGTCCTTCCTTTTAATGATAAACAAACCTTCATCCGTCAATTCTTCCACAATCCCATGGGTCTGAAATTGGTCAATACAATCCCCATACTTATCATTAAAGGTAAGTCCTATAAGAAATGTCTTACCTATAAGGTGTTCGCGTAATTGTTCCCATGTCATTTTAGCTGTTCTCTTTTTTGTTTTTGGATTAAGAAGTAGTGTCTTCTTTGAGATTATTCATCAGTAGGCGGTACAAGGTACAACCTTTAATCGGCATAGTGGCTTAAACGAGCATTTAGTTGTAATTTTTGTATGCGATTACTTAAGTAATCAAAGCGTTTAATTCGACGTTTTAATGGCTGAAATTATTATAGAAGTTAATGACGGAGATGTAGCTGGCGAAAATCAGAAGGGCCAGATTTGCAACAAATAGAACCACTATGTGCGTGAATGGTTTGATTTTTACAAAGTATTTCAAGTAAAGAAAATTAAGGACAGTGAGAATGAACACGGTAATCAAAGAGAAAACAACGAAATCGAAGAAATAATCTTGGCATTCATTCTCAAGGTATCTCAACGACTCTTCCTTTGTCTCTAATCTTCGAAAGCTTACAATGATTGCCAATTTAAGGACAATCCCAGCGGCCAAAAAGAACGACAAACTATTCAGTCCGTATAAAAAGGAGATCTTCAGTCCTGAAAAATTTTGTCTGAACAGCTGAAAAAGCATCAGGAACACTATGAAAATCCAAGTGAAATAAGCCAGATATTCTCCGAATCTGAAAATGGAATTACATTGCTCTGCTGTCATGGTAGTTAAATTGTGAGATGAATGTAGTGGATATTTTTACTTTCCCAAGGCTTTCTGTTTACCTTTTTAAAATCAACACATCTAATCTTGAACAAAAAATAGAAGCAAATATCGATGATGTTAATTGCCTCGGTAAGTTTTTATTATATTTAAAAAACTTAATACGTCGATATACCAAAACACCAGCATTAATGAAGAAATTACTGACTCTCATTGTCTTTTTGCCACTTGGATTAGCTGCGCAAAAGAACATTACCCTACAAAATTCACACGAAATTATTCAGAAAGGAATCGAATTGTACGACAAAGAAAAGTACGACGATGCGATCGATGAATACAAGAAAGTTCCCATTAACGACACACTTTATTCGGATGCTCAGTACGAGTTGGGATTGACTTACGTTGCTCTTGAACAATACAAAAATGCTCAGGAAGTTTTCAATGATTTATTGGATTATAAGATCAATTATAGCAATAAATATCAGGTGTACATGATGTTGGGGAACGCCTACGACATGGATAAACAACCTGAGAAAGCCATTGAAGTGTATACGGAAGGAATTAAACAATTTCCTTACCAGCACAACTTGCTGTACAATCGCGGGGTTTGTTATGAATTGCAGAAGAAATATGTGGAGGCTGCTAACGATTACAAAGCCGCAATCCAGGGAAATATGTATCATGCGAACAGCCACTTCCGATTGGGATATCTGGTTGCGAGAATGGGATTGTATGATCAGGCAATGCTTTCTTTTATGACATTCTTGTGGTTGGAGCCTTCTGACAGCCGATGTTCTGTAATTGTTTCAACGATGGAAAACATGGCAAGAGGAACAATGGAAGATGAAAAAGTTGCTCAGGTACTTTATACTGGTGATATCCCATATTCAGAATACAATGAGTTTTTTGAGAATAAAACAGCATTGCAGCCAAACTACAAAGTGAAACTGACCGTTCCTACAGATTACGCAAAACAGTTCGACCTGTTTTTGAAAAACAACCATTACGAAGAAGGAAACTATGATTTCTGGAACTTGACTTATATGAAGTTTTACGATGCAGTTTACAAAGCAAAGAAATACGACATGTTGATTTTGCTGAGTTTAGCGGGGGTTGAAAACGAAGCTGTTCAGGCTAAAGTTGGACCAAAGATCGCTAAGATCAAAGCGTTTTATGAATGGTCGAAAGGTGAATACGATTTGTATTCGGGAACGCAATACATGGATTTTGAAGGCAAAAAGCAATTTGTTAGTGTCGATTATTCAGGTGCAACCTTTTCTTCTGTAGGTGTTTATGCTGATGCTGCTAAAAAAATCAGAACAGGAAATCATTACTCGTACTACAAAAACGGAATGAGAGAATTACTTGCGCATTACAACGACAAAGGAGAACCTGTTGGTAAATGGGAGATCTACAACATGTATGATGGTGGCAAGGAACGCGAAATCGAATTCATTAATGCAACAACAAAACAGAATTACGAGTACTTCGAATCAGGACAACTTCAGTATAAGTACCTAATGAAGAACGACGTAGTTGAAGATACGGTATACGTGTATTACAGAAATGGTCAGTTGGAGCAGAAATATGTAATGAAAGCAGGAAAGAAAAACGGTCCTTACAAAAGCTGGTATCAAAACGGAGCTGTTCGTTCTACACGCAATTACATAAATGGATTGCTGGATGGCGAATACAAGAACTTCCATCCAAACGGTGAATTGGAATTGGAATGTAAAATTGTTGCTGATAAAGTTCAGGGAATGCAGAGATCTTACTATCCAAATAAACAGTTGGAAAAAGAAGTGAATTTCGTTGATGATATGTATGATGGAACCTTGACTTCTTATTACTCAATCGGACAAATCAGCGAGGTAGCAACTTACAAAAAAGGAACTCAGATCGGTGATTCGAAGGAATACTACATTAACGGGGCGTTGAGCGCAACATCAACATTGGATGAAAGCGGGAAACAAAACGGAGAAAGTGTTGTTTACGATTTGGACGGTAAAAAGTACATGACGTTTGATTTTAGCAAAGGAGCTCTGAACAAAGTGTCGTTTACGGATAAAGCCGGAAATACAAAGGAATTATCGGCTCTTAAAAGCAAGAAAATTGATTACATCAGAAACTTCCCGAATGGAAAATTGAATGTAAAAGGTCAGTTTGCCAATGACGAAAGAGAAGGGAAGTGGGAATACTATGATCAATACGATAACCTTTGGAAAGTAGAAAACTACAAGGCCGGAAAATTGGTTGATACACTAGTGGTTTATCACTCAAACGGAAATGTGAAAAGAGCATTCCAGATTGCTGACGGTGAGTACAATGGTCTTTATTTGGAGTACAACATCTATGGCGATTTGATAGAAGAAGGTATTTATACAAATGGTGAATTAGACAAAGATTGGTACACTTATTTGCCAAACGGCGAGTTGGATTCCCACAACGGTTATACCAACGGTTCTAAGCACGGTTACCGAATCGATTATTCAATTGTTGGAACTACATCTTCGGTTCAACAGTACGATAATGGTCGTTTGATCTTCGATTTGAACATGGATACTCTTGGAGAAGTAATTCAGGAATTTGGAGAATTCAATGGTAGAGTAGAGATTAAAGCCGCAAATAACAAATTCTTTAAGTCGGTTGGAGATTACAAGAATGGTTACGCGGATGGGAAATTCACTTTCTACTATGCAAACAATAAAATTCAGTCGGAAGGAATGTACATCAATAATGAACGTACAGGTTTATGGAAGAATTATGATGTTTTTGGTAACCTGACAAGAGAAGGAACCTATTTGAACGGTGAAAAGAACGGAAAAGAGACAGATTACTTTGAAAACGGAACCGTAGAAAGCGTTTACAACTTTGTTGACGGCGAAATGCAAGGCGAATATGTGATTTATTATCCGAATGGAAAACCATCGGTAAAAGGAACATACCTGAACGATGAAAGACATGGTAAAGTAACGAACTATGGTGAAAAAGGCGAAGTAGCAATGATCCGTAATTACAATCAGGGAGTTATAGAATCTTATTCTTACTTGGGAGCAGATGGAAAAGAAGTTGCTCCGATTCCGATGGTTGGAAATGAAATGAAAGTAGTGGCATACTACAAGAACGGTAAAAAATCGATGGAACAACACCGTATAAATGGCTTGTTGGAAGGAGCGTATATCACATTCCATGAGAATGGACAGAAATCGGAAGAGACAATGTTCAAATTGGGTGAATACCACGGGAAATCGATTGAATATTCTGAAACTGGAGCAAAGACCAAAGAAGTAGATTTCGAAAAAGGCTCAAAGCACGGTTGGGAGATCATTTACTACAGTAACGGTAAAGTAAAATCTAAAACGCCGTTTATTTATGGTAACCGTCACGGTGTTGCTACTTATTACAGTGTTGATGGCAAATTAACAAGTACAATTACTTACTTCAATGATGAAGCACTTGAGATCAAGTAAAACAGTTTTAGTCGGTTTACTGCTTTTGCTTGGTAAACCGGCTTTTTCTCAAACAACTGAGAAACTAAACGAATACAAAGCAAAATATCCCGGAGAACATGTTGTTCAGGTAACAGATTCGAAGATCGTTCGGATTAAACTGGTGAAAGATGTTCCGGTGGTGACAAGCAGTTATGTCATCGAATATTTGGTGCTTGACAATACAGGAACACATCTTTTGTCTGAAGAATCGATTGAGTATTCTTCGTTTGAAACGGTGCAGAATATTGTTGCTTATACCATGAATCCGAACGGAAATTCGAGCAAAAAAGTTCCGGCTACCAGCTTTTCTACAAGAGATTATGAGGGAAGCGGAGCTATTTTCCATGATGATTCAAAAGAAACGAGTTTTCTTTATCCCGGAATTTCTGAAGGTGGTTTACGTCACCTTTCTTACGACGAAGTAGAAAGCATGGAAAGTTTTCCCTTCAGTTTCTTTTTCTATAGCGGAATTTCTTGCGAGAACCCAACGTTTACAGTAGAAGTTGATACCGCAATTCATGTGAACTTCAAAATGTACAACACAGAAAAAATAGGTGTTGTCTACAATGAGAAACTAGAGAAAGGAAAACGTATTTATACATGGACTTGTCCAAAGGCGTTGAAAGTGGATGAGCAGGACTTTGCTCCAAATCCGCGTTATTTTGCACCGCAAGTACTTGGCCAAATTGCATTCTACAATAAGAAGAAAGGTGGAAGAGTTCAGGTAATTGAAAACGTAAAAGACCTGCATACGAATTACGCGAAAAACGTAAAAGAAGTAGAGGAGGAAATTCCTGCAGGAGCTTTGGCTTCAATAGCTGATTCTATTACGAAGAACATTCCAAACGAGTTTGATAAAGTAAAGGCTGTTTATTACTGGGTGCAGGACAATATCAAATACATTGCGTTTGAAGAAGGAATGGGTGGATTTGTTCCTCGTCAGCCGTCGAAAGTAGTAGACAAACGTTACGGCGATTGTAAAGACATGGCTTCGTTGACCTACTCCATGTTGAAATCTGTTGGAATTAAGTCGTATTTGACTTGGATTGGAAGTAGGGATCTACCGTATAAATATTCAGAATTCCCGACCAGTTTTTGTGATAATCACATGATTACGACTTACAAGTATGAGGGCAAAAACTATTTCCTGGACGCAACAAATTCGTTTCAAAGTATTGAATATCCTACAAGTTTTATTCAGGGGAAAGAGGCGTTGATCCATATTTCGCCAGAAGAATATGAAGTTGTTAATGTGCCCATTGTTGCTGCAAATGATATTCTTTACAGAGATTCTTCTTTCGTAAAAATTCAGGAAAACAAAATTGTTGGCCGATCAACGGTTACCAACACAGGTTACTACAATACGCTTTTGGGTGGAAACCTGAAAGAAGTGAAAACTAAGGAATACAAAGACATGTTTAGTTCTATTTATGAACGCGGAAACAATTCGTTCTTTGTGACCAATCCCAGGGTGGTAAATGCTTCAAACAGAGACAAGCCAATCATTGCATCATTCGACTGGACAACGAACAATTACGTAACCAAGGTTGACAATGAAATGTACTTGAACATGATCCTTTCCAAGGAAATTGTGGCAATGGGTGTTATGAAATCGGATAGAACTTCACCTTTGGAATACGAGCAAAAATTTGACGATGTGTATTATGTAGAATTGGCAATTCCGGAAGGTTATCAAGTGAAAAGCATGCCGAAGAACCAACAGTTTACCAGCGATCAAATCGATTTCAGTGTGACTTACCAGCAAAAAGGAGATAAAATTGTTTGTAATACCCATTTTAAAGGCGATTTCCTTTTGCTTTATCCAGAGAAATTTGACGACTGGAATAAATTCATCGCTGTAAAAAAAGCAGCCATGTCCGAATCACTTGTTTTAATCAAAAAATAGAAAAATGAAATTAATACTGGCAATTTTTGCTTTAGCGCTTAGTTCAGCTGCTTTTTCGCAAATCAGCTTGAAAGAAGCATATTATTCCACCTACGATTGGAAGAAAACACCTGAGAAATTCACGATTAACTTAAGTGACACAACTGAAGATGAAGAAATTCTTTTCGAGAAACGAAGTGTGGAATATTTTCAAAAAGACGAAGAATCATGGCAGTTGATGCTGAAGCATACCATTACTGTTGTGAAAACAGATGCTGCAATTGAGGACAACAATAAAATGTACATCAACAACGGTTCTGGTGATGAGGTTGTGGTTCAAAAAGCGCGCGTTATCAAACCTGATGGTTCTATCGTTGAATTGAAAAAAGAAGACATCAAGGAAAAGAAAGATGAAAACGACCAGGTAGAGTATACGTATTTTGCCTTGGATGGACTTGAAAAAGGAGCGATCATCGAGTATTTGCATTACATCAAACGTCAGCCAAATTATTCGGGAGCTGTAATGTACTTACAAGGTGTTTCTGACAAGCGCAGAATTGAGATCGATATTATTTCTCCTGATCATCTGGATATTGAAGTTCACGCTGTAAACAATATGCCTGAGTTTGTTTTCGATAGTACATCTACAGATGTTCGTCGTAAGTTTCTTTACATGAACGATATTAAGGCAATTAAAAATGAATACCAAAGTCCATATGATGCGCTTCTTCAAAAGTGTTACTACAAATTGAATAAGAATTTTGATTCGGGAAAAGGTGGTTTTTACACGTACAATAACGCTGCAAAAGCCATTTACGATAACATCTTCGTTGAAACGAGTAAATCTTCGCTGAAAAAGATCAAAACCATTGTAAAAGACATGGAGTCGAAAGGTGGAACTACACTTGAAGACAAATTGAGATATCTGGAATACAAATTAAAAACCGACTACAATATTCTGGAGATTAACTTGAGTATGTTCGGAACATTGGACTTTGCCTTTGAAAACAAATTCACTACAGAAGCGGGAATGACAAAAATGTATGCTCAATGTTTGAAGGCTGCCGGAATTAAATTCGAGTTGGTGCTTACAAGCGACAGAGATGAGGATCCTTTCCCTGCTGATTATGAAGCCTACAATTTCCTCGACAAATACCTGATCTACGTTAATGATCTGGATATGTACTGGGCACCTTCAATGTATTCGCGCTTAGGATTTCCACCAGCCGAAACAACATGGAACAAAGGATTGTTCGTTTATGAGAAACAGTTGAACGATATGTTGGTTCCTATTTCGAAAGTGAAAGAGATTAAAGTAACTCCGGCAGAATTGTCACAAGATAATATTACTGCTTTGGTTGACTTTACAGTCGATCCTACGAATCCAAAAGTTGAAATTGAGCGTGAAGTTTCCGGTTACAAATCGCTTTATCCTCAGGCATTTCTGGAGCTTTTTGAAGATGATAAGAAACAAGAGGCTAAGGAAGAAGTATTGACTTACATTGACAAGGAAAGTAAACTTCAGAATGTGGTTTGTAAAAACGACAATGCTAAGTTGGCTGGAAAAGCGCCTCTTTCAGTAAAAGCAGAGTTTGTTGGTTTTCCTTGTTTGGAAACTGCCGGTGACAATACCTTGTTCAAAGTTGGAATGTTGATCGGTCCACAAGCTGAATCGTACAATAAAGCAGAAAGAACGCTTCCGGTTCTAACGGCGTTTACGCGTCAGTACAACCGTGAATTACGTGTGATTCTACCGGAGGGAATGCGTGCGAAGAATCTGGACCAATTGGTTATGGAAGAGGTTACTGCAGATGGAAGTACAGGATTCAAATCATCATACGTTCAAAACGGAAACGAGATTGTAATTACGATTAAGGAATACTACAACAAAGTGTATTACCCAGTTGAAGAATACAAAAAGTACGAAGACGTATTGAACGCTGCAGCCGATTTCAATAAGATTGTTCTTGTTTTAGAGAAGATTTAACCAAGGATCATCTCGACTCCGCTCGATGACCTTGGGCGGAAGTCGGGGTATTATTTCCGGATTTCCACAAATCCCGAATAACGTTCTTTCGTTACAGAATCTTCCAAAATGTAGAAGTAAACCCCTTCAACCAATTTCGTGCTGGACCCTGAACTTGTTGATGGGTTCCAGTCGTTGTTGTACGCTTCAGAAGAGTAAACCACATTTCCCCAGCGATTTTGGATGGTCAGTTTTGCAACTCCATTCTTCAATCCTTTGATTTGGAATAGATCGTTTACACCATCTCCGTTTGCTGTGATCACATTCGGAACTTCAATTAAAACAACGGGTTCAACGATCACTGGCTCTTCTGGTTCCTCAGGTTCTTCCGGATCATCTTCACAATCGTAGTCCAGATAATTCATTTGAAAGTTGGGAATTCCGAATTCACAAGCCCCGGTTAGAGTTACGGCATCGTCTACATAGCCGCATGCTGCGCCTAATCCATTCGGATTATCAATAGCAGCTAAACGTGTATTCCAGGGAATTCCAATATATATCTTGCCATTTGGTCCCAGTTGAAGTGAACCAAAATAAGCTCCCATTCCACCTCCAGTAACACCAACTACTGTTTCCGAAGCCGAGATTTGAGCTTCGCTTCCTAAAGTAAGGTCGTACTGAACCAAATTTGGATTGGCCCAATAAGTAAGATAAAGTCTGTTTCCGTCTGGCGAAAATTCCGAACTGTAAGGTCCAGGTTGCGTTGATGCGATACTGTATTGGTGCGAAATGATTCCGGTTGCATCATCGATATTTAGCAAATCCACGCTTGAAGGTGGACGCGCATTGATGTAAAGTAATTTCGTTTCTGCCAAATTCGGTTTCATATAACCCACACCTGCGTTGTCATTGATCGGTCCGGTTGCACTAATTACCGGAACATGATTCACTCCTGCGTTAGTCACGTGATAAGCCATAAATTCGTTATTAGAAGAACCGTGTGCAATTACCCACAACGATTGCTCGTCGGCATGTTTGATCACAGTTACTTTTTCGGCTACGGGTCCTGTAAGAAATACGTTTTTAACTGATGGAATAATTCCTCCCAAACCACCATTCAGAGTCATATCCACTTCCGAATAACGCAAACCCAGTATCGATCCTTCTTCGGCGGTAGTGAAAACGTAGTAATGATTTTCGGTACATGGTTTTTGAATGATAATTGCCGATTGTGTGGATGAAACATTTCCCTCCAGATCTTCTCCGTTTTGCATGATCAGGTTTTGACTGTTCCAAAGTGTTGAACCGTCTGTGTACATGATCAAGTCTCCGTCTGCATTTGAAATGGAAGCTGACCCTTCAGAAGTGAATAAAACACTTCCTGCAACACCAACAGGAGTTCCGGAACTAAAATCTACACTTGCATTTTCACCGAAATGCCAATGATTGATCTCAGGTCTGTCTTGCGCTTGTGCATTTGAAGCAAGAAAAAAAACGAATACGGGTAGTAGGATTTTCATAATTCTCATTTACTGTTATATAACAGTTCTGGAAGAGAAATGGTTGCGTGGACGGGTAATTAAAGATTAAACGGTAGTCCTAAATGTGTTAAGTGTTAAGTTTTGTTTGAATCATTAAATGCAGACAATTCGTATCTGATGAACTTGTATTCCATAGCTATTCGTAAATCGAATATGATATATACCAGATGAAAAGGAAGAAGTGTTTATAGTTGTTAGTTCATCAGTTAAATTACTGTTGATAATCATCTTACCTAGTTCGTCATAAATGCCATAATGTAGCCTAACATTATCCATCAATTGAATAGAAAGTGTTTGATTGTCCATATCTTGGCTGATCCTTATATTGTCAATCGTATTTTCATCTGCAGAAAGTTTGTCGCGAGTGGAAGTCAATCCCCATATAAGTTGTTCCGTAGAAATATCGCTACAAATAAGATTCGTTGATGCGTCTGTAATATCAACAATATATAATTTTAGAGGAATTGAGTTCGATGTTGCATAGAGATGTTGTTGATCTAGATTTAGTGATTTGGACAAACCAAAGAACTCAGTTGGGAGACTTCCAACAACAGAATAAGAGAATGGATTTAGTCCTACTTTTAATAAAACATTACCTTCATTTGGATCGGTTGCAGAAATGTACAAATTACCATTAACATATTCCAAATCACCAGCTGTTGCGTATGGATATAACGATCCAAGTGAATCTATTGTTTCGTTTAAGATGTTATAGCGATAAACATCATTACCACTTACATATAGATTGCCGTTTTCATCACCTCCAAGACCACAAACATTAAATGGCCATGACGGATCGATCCAGTTCACATCACCGTTTAACGGATTAATTGTACTAAGCCCGCAAATGTTGATTGTATATAATATTCCTTGCTCATAGGCAATATCAAATGTCCCCGGAGGCGAGCTCATATCAGTAGATGCAATCATTTCTTCCGAAATACATTGGGTATCGAATAGCCTGATTAGATCGCCACTTGAAGAGATGGCATAAAGCGTTTGAGTGTTACCTGAAGAAAAGGAAACCATGCTTAGTAGTAAAGGCAATATGTATTGTTTCATTGTATTCAGGTTTAGATTAAGATGAAGAAAATTCTAAAAGTTGGATTTACAATTGCCGTAATACCCACAACCAGCATTGGCATAACCAGCCAGCCTTCAAGGAAAAGTCGAAAATAACCTTCAGGTAATTTGGTGAATTGATTAAACGGCTTTTTAACATTTCCATGATATTAACTGTAGATTTTTTTATTCAAAACCCGAATCGTAGGCCAAAACATGCTCCGGTTCAAACTCATCATCGTTTTCGTCTTTGTTCAGCATTTGCTCCGCTTTCGAATAATTGTTGATCAGTTTGATCGTAACCAAAGAACCCCAGACGCCAATGACGTAAACAATCACGTACATTATACTAAGTGGAATTATTTCGTCAACCGTGGCATTTTTTAACCATCTTTTCGCAATGCGTTCCAAAATCATTTCGCCTAACGAAAGGGCCCACCAGTAATTCAGAATCTTTGTTGAAAGTTTGCTTTCTGAAAATCCTTTTCTGCCCATTAAAAGTCCTTTTGTAACTGAGAAAAGTTCTTTCATCATTTCGTACGGACGATAAAGGTTCAGGAAAGGCACAAACCAGCTTCCTGCTGCCCAACCGTCTTTGTATTTCATTTTTATGCCTCTCACGTACAGGTTGTAATAAGCCCTGCGGAACCACATAATGAATGTAATGGATGAACCAATGAGTAGTAACTTGTAAAGAAGACCAACAATTATATCACTTACGTCAATGAATTCTGCAATTCGTTTGGGTTCATGTTGTGTTTCAAAAGTTGTCGCAGAACTGGAAGTTGATGTAGCGCTTGCTTCAGTATCGTAGGATAGCGTTGTAGTTTCAGAAGTTTCACTGTTCATTGAAGCCATATCTCCCGGACTAACAAGAAATACATTCAGTAAACCAATAATGATAAAGGCAATCTGCACGCCAAGAATGGCCCAAATAAAGTTTGCAGCAATAGACGCTCGTTGTTTATTCGGTTTTGGTTCAAGCATCAGTTATTCTCTGGTTTATCAATTGATTTCTAAACAAAAATAGCTGAATTTTATCTTTTACGTTGTCTTCTTTCACCTGTATCTGCAATAAGAGCAGAAGTAGGTTCAGGATTCTTTTTTGGCGTTTTTGGTCGGGGTACTTGCTTACTGAAGTCTCTTTCCACTTTCGTTTCTTCAGAATCTTCAAGAACAGAATCAGTTTCCTTGAATAGTAATGCCAAATCATTCTCTGAATCGATGGTCGGATCATCAAATACGGTTGTGATACTGCCAGATACGGTTAAACCCCCTAGAAAAGGAGTCCAGACACAGGTTGTTTCGAGACTCGGTTCTTCAAACTTTGGTAAAATTGTATCTATTTCGTTTGTAACAACTTCAAGGATAGAATCTTGTTCAGTGCTAACTGTATCTACTTGTTCCACTTTTAACGGAATGGAATCTTGTTCTTGTGCAAAACAGAAATCGTAGCCAAAAAAATCCTGACCAAAACATACCAATACAATTACCAGAAACTTCTGCCAAAACGGAATTGAAGTATAGAGAATATTCTCATCAAACTCAATACGAATGCGATCGACCTGTTTTTTATAGAAGCGTCCACAAAGCTCTTCACCTTGATGCTGCTTTAAATAAGCTTGAATTTCGGAATCTGATTTAACCGTGAAATCGATAACGCTTTTGGCGCACGAACTGCAAAAACGACCAATGTCATTGACTTTCATTGTATCCCAGTTCTCAGAACATGGATTGTTAATTTGAATTTTAGCTGGACTTGGTTTCATAAGTTGTATGATTCAACGTGCGTTTAGGGATAAGACGTAAGAAAAGTAAAAAGATTGCCTTTTATATTTCAATGTTTCTACATTTTAAAATAGTCATAGATTTTAACCGTTTCAATTGCATCAGAACCGTCCCACCTATACTTGATGATAAAGCCTTGATCGTCGTATTCATAACGCTGTCTAAGATAATGTTCATTTTGATTCTCTTCCGATTTATGATTACGTTCAGTTTCTTCAAGAAGCAATCCTGTGGATGAATAGACATATTCGGTTTCTGTAATTAGCTCTGAAGGATTAAAATAATCTTGTCTCAGGGTTTTAATGCATTTACCAACAGAATCGTATTCGTAGGTTGTTACTTCAAGAATTCTCCCCGACGCACTTCTCTCTATAGCTTTGGAACAAGTATGATTGTCCAACCAGCCACGATTAAAGTCATATGTTGTTTGCTTCGTTGCTGGTTTAGATGTGTATGAATATCTGACAGTTGATTTCAGTTCGTTGCCAACGAAATAGTCGTTTTGTATGATACGGCCATATTTGTCCAGACGATAAGTGTTCCATAAAGAGTCTTCCATCTTCCAATTTCCATTAACGAAATCATATAAATAGATTTTGACTCTGAGATTGTTTGAATATGTATATACCCATTTTCCGGAAGGAATTCTTTTGTTCGTCAGGGGATCTATTTTTTCAAAGAAGTACTCCGTAACAAGGTTGTTCAATGAGTCAAATTCATAAGAAAAATAAAGACCTCTTTCGTCAAATGTGTGCGTAATGTTTTTGTTGCTGTCGAAGCAATAAACCCTTGTTGTCGCTGATCTGGGTACTTTCGTTTTTTCATCTTTCACAGTTTCGATAAGTCGAGCAGACCGAAGTGCCTTAATTGAATCCGGAACAGTAATCGTTTGCCCTAATGCTATTGTTGAAGAAAATAACAGAGAACAGACGAGAAGAAAAACCTGCTTGTTCACGAAAAGGATGGTGTTTTTCATGTGATGAAGTTAAGGTGAATCAACATCTTTTTATTGTGTTTACTGCTTAATAATTCTAAAATATTCCGATGTCTCAGCTGTTGTTATTTCAAGCAGGTAAACGCCGCTAACTTCGTTTAATTCCAGTTCCAACAATTGCTGTCCCGAAACCTCTCGTTCAAGAATTACGTTTCCTGTCATATCCAGTATTCGAACAGTTCCGTCAACCGGAGAATTGTAATGAAGGTTAATTACTCCTGAAGTTGGATTTGGGTAAACATCAACATTCAGAGAACCATTTTCAGAAAGAGCTGCATGATCAGCTAAAAGGCGTGCTACGTAATTTCTGCTCACACCATTATAGTTCGAAAAATAGCCACCAATCATCATGTTTCCATCGGATAGGAGTTCGCTTGTATACACTTCAAAATCGGTACCTGTTTCTGAAGGGTTCCAGGTGTTGTCAATAGTACCGTTTGAATTCAATCGTGTTAAATAGCTGGTTGGAATCCCGCTGAAAGAAGTAAAACTTCCACCGGCGATGATCTTTCCGTCAGTTTGAACAGCAGTTGTATACACCCAGTTTGAAAAACCATCACCCAGATTAAGCGATGCATCTACTGTTCCGTCTGTATTCAATTGAATGAGGAAACCAGTTGGGAAATTATTCCAAAGATTGAAATCTCCTCCACAAATCACCTTTCCGTTCGGAAGAAGTGAAACAGATCGAATGGTATTGTTTGGACCTACTCCAGGATCAAAACCTGTGACTATTGTTCCGTCTGCATTCAATTTTGCAACTCCTCTGCGATTGGTTCCATTACAGGTAAAGAAATTTCCTGCCAGTACAATTTTCCCGTCACTTTGCAAAGCAATATCTCTGATTGGACCGTCTACAGAAACATTGAATGTAGCATCCACAGTTCCATTCGTGTTTAAACGAACAATTCGGTCGGCAGGAGCGCCATTGAAGCCAAGAAACTGTCCGGCAACAATAATTTTCCCATCCGCTTGTATAGTCACAACGGTAACTGGTCCGCCTGTAGCACCAGAACCTACATTAAATGTTGCATCTAATGAACCGTTTGCATTCAGTCGGGCAATTCGATTGATCACTGTTCCGTTAAAGTTGGTAAAGTTTCCGCCAATGACCACTTTTCCATCAGTTTGTGCAGCACAGGCATAGACGGAATTCAATGCCCCGGTTCCAATATTGAACGTAGGATCAATTGTTCCATCCGAATTGGTGCGTGTAATGTAATTTTGAGAAACACCCTGATAGCTCGTAAACTCTCCAACCAAAACAATCTTTCCGTCTGGCATTACACATGAACCGGATAAATAACTATTGGGACCAACTCCTGGTACAAAAGTGGGATCAAGTGTTCCATCCTGAGAAAAACCAAAAAGACAAAAGAATTGTGCGACGATAAAAAGGGATAGTTGTTTCATGTTGATTTGTTTCGGATAAAATTAGGGAAATTTTCCTCACTCATCCTTTTCTCCCAAATCTCCATTTGAAGGACCATTAATGACGGTTCCAAAAGGAGTAAAGCGGGATCCATGCGCTGGACAATCAAAGGTCTTTTCGTCTGTATTCCATTGTACAATAGCTCCCAGGTGTGGACATACTGCTGTGCAGGCATGAAGATTTCCCTCTTCGTCTCTATAAATGGCTGTTTTCTTTAACCCTTCACGCAAGACCAATCCTTCGCCAGGTTCCAATTTTTCCAGCGACTTCTGATCGCCTGGAGTAAACCAATCGGCATATTGACGGATCATGTTTCCCGCCTCCTTCAGGTAATCGCCAAGTGCATGTGTTCCGGCATGACGGGAAGGATCAAAAACTTCTGTCCATTTATTTTCTTTCCCCTGGATGAGGTCAGTAATCAACATGGCTCCAATGGCTGCGTTTGTAATTCCATTCCCGGAATCGCCAGTGATGACATAGGTGGTTTCGCTTTTTGGATTTTTACCTATGAAACCACAACCGTCAACAGTATTGATCACTTGTCCCGACCATTGGGTTTCAATTCCGGTGATAGCTGGAAAATGTTTTTTTGCCCATCTCGTTAAACGGCTATAACGTTCTTCTGCAGAAATTTCTTCACGGTCTTCCTGTCCTGTTTTATGATCCTCACCACCAACAATCAGGTAGTCGAAATCGGCCTCACCTTCTTCCAGGCGAACATAGTGATAGGGTTTTTGTACCCAGGGTACATCCTGATCTCCAGTATCCCACCAAAGTGCAAAACCAAGACTGCCTTTCGGAATTTTTGCAGCAATAGCATAAGTTCTGTATGGCCATTGTTTGGTGTGCGTAATGAGCGGACCAGCAATGGGTACATTTGTAGCCAGTACAATGTGCTTGGCGTTGACTGTAAAACCGTTCACTTTGGCACTGGTTTCTGTAAATTCTTTGGCTTTCGAATGTGAAAAGATATTCCCTCCATTTCGTAGAATGACCTCCGCGAGTTGGTTCAGGAACAGTAGTACATGAAATTGTGCCTGGTTTGGTAAGTGCAAGCACGGTTTGTTTTTACCATGGGCTGAACCAGGAAGGTGATCGAGCAATTCAGTTTTCAGTCCAATGCGGTTGGTGACTTCAAATTCCTTTTGGATGGTATCGTTCTTGTCGGTTGGATGTGCGAACAAATAACCGTCAACCCTGCGGAAATGACAGTCGATGTTTTCTTCCTTCACCACATCTTCAATCCAATCGATTGCGGTTTTATGCGCGTCTCCAATCAAACTTGTTTTCCCTTCACCAAAGCGAGATTCCAAATCCGTATACTGTGTATCGAGCGAGAAGGTGAGGTGAGCAGAAGTTCTTCCTGTTTCTCCACTGCCAATTTCACCGTCTTCCACCACAATGACACTCAGCCCTTTCTTGAGGAGTTGGTAAGCAGTCATCAATCCCGCAACACCGCCACCAACAACCAATACATCCGTGTCCATAGGTTTCGACAATTCCTCAAAGGCTTGTCCGTGCTCCTTAAACATCCAAATGGGAATATTGTTTCCCGATGTGATATCGTCAAAATGTTCGCTCTTCTTCATAATCCCTTCTCTTGCTAATTTCAACTAAAATAGAGGCTTGAAAAGTGAAGAGTATTACACTTGTTTGGGGAATAGTTGCAAAAAGGTGGGAGGGATATTCAATCCGTATTCGTTTGACGAAAGGGAAAAAGTACTAACTTCGTTTTCGCAATGCCGCGCACGTGGTGAAATTGGTAGACATGCCATCTTGAGGGGGTGGTGCCATTAGGTGTGCTGGTTCGAATCCAGTCGTGCGCACCGAGTAACAAAAAATGATAACTGCCCACAATTAGGTGGGCAGTTGTTTTTTTATTCAAGCCGAATTGCCCTTAAAAAATTAAAAAAAGTTAGTTGCCCATCTATAAGTGGGCATTTGTCTTTTTATTCAGCATCGAATTCCCTTGATCCTAAAACTTATAACTATATCCAATTCTCACAACCTGTGTTTCGTAATAGTCAGTACTTATGTAACTAAACCCATCACCTTGAATCGTTTTTCTTACAATCATGGTGTTTAGCAGATCTGTTGCGTTGACAAACAATTCGCCTTTTCCTTTCTGAATTTTCTTTTTCACCCCAAGGTCCAAAGAGAACCGTGAACTGATTTTCCCTTGTGGGATAATATCAGGCGCAAGATAAACTGCCACCAGTTGAACGTCTACATCTTTTGCAAAATGAAAGGTATTGTTCAGTTTTGCATTTCCCGAATAGATGCTTTGCTGATCGGCAGAAAAGGTATGTAGGATTGGATATTTATTTTCAACGCTAAAAGCATTGATTTGATTGTAGTAGACATTTCCGTTTACGTTGAATGAATACCATTTGGCAACATCCATAGAGTAAATCATTTCAACACCTGCATTGTAGCTTTTTCCTGCATTCTGAAATACGGCATAAATTAGATTGCTTCCCGCAACAGTACTTGAAATGCGCGTGATTATTCCGTTGGCTTCTCTTCCATATAAAGCAGCGTAGAAATATCCTTTTTCCAAAGCGGATTTAAAGCCTAGTTCTAATGAATTGGTGAATTGAGGTTTCAATGCAGGATTTCCGACTTTGATTATTTCAGCATCATCGTATTTTGGGAAGATGCGAATATCTACTTCATTTGGTCTGTCTACACGACGATTGTAAAACAAGGAGATTTTGTTTTTATCATTGAACTTGTAAGCCAATCGCATGGTTGGAAAAGGCTGAATGTAGTTGTAACCATCACTTTTGTACGTGCTGTGATTTGGGTTCACCTGATAGTTTAACAAGACATACTCCACGCGCAAACCAATTTCGACTTCTACTTTTTTACGATCCACGATATAGTTCCCGTAAATGGCGGGAATTACCTCGTTGTAATTTGCCCATCCACCTGCAGTCGTGTCTAAAGGTGAATTAATTCCAGGATAGAACTGCATGTCTGTCGGAATGGTCCGGTAACGGAATTTAGCTCCCGTTTCCAATCGACCGAATTTTAAAGGTTTTACATAATCCAAATTGAAATCTGCGACCTGTTCGTCAGAAAGCAATTTGAATGCATCGTGTCCTGTAAAAGTTGGATAGATATTATCAAAGAAGTATTTCTCGTTTTCGCGGTGAAAGGTATAATTGAACCCAGCATTTAAGACATGTCCTGCTTGTTGAAATTTATGCTGATAGATGACTGTTCCCATTACGGTTGTCTTGAGTTCGTCTTCTAAAAATTTCCACAAACGAATGCGGTCGGAAGAATCCCGATTGAAGAAAGGTTGGTCGCCATTGTCTATAATTTTTTCCATTCCATAAAGACCCGAAATAGTCAATGTATTCTTATCATTGAAAGAATAATCAAAACCTAATTTGGCATTTGCGAAATGTGTATTTCTGTTTCGTTTGGTTTGTTGGTCGATAATGGTTCCTTCGTCATACGTTCGTGTAACGAATTCATTCTTGTTTAATGTCTGCGTATACAAGTAATCACCTTGAAAAAAGAGGTTCATTTTGTTTTTCCGATAACTCAAAGAAAGCGTTGGATTGATCTTTGGGGTGTATTGGTATTGCGGACGAATGGTAGGCAGGTTTTCTTTTTTGACCCACAAAGCACCTAAACCACCATTCATTCCAACTTTGCCTGAAAAACCTTCCTGTTTGTTCTTCTTCATGATGATGTTGATGATTCCTGCATTCCCGTTGGCATCGTATTTTGATGAAGGATTATTGATGATTTCAATGCGCTCAATAGCAGATGCAGGAATATTGTCCAAACCGTATTGGTCACCGAAACCGGTTAAAGCCGTTTGTTTTCCATCAATCAGAATGGTTACTTTCTCGTTTCCGCGGAGTTGTACTTTTCCATCCTGAACTGTAATGCCAGGAAGGTTTTGCATGGCTTGTAATACAGATCCACCACTTTGGCTCATATTGTCTTCAACAGAAAAGACTTTCTTATCCATTTTGTCGCTTACTTCTTCAATTTTTCCAGTAATGACTACTTCTTCTATTGCTTTGACAGTTTCCTCCAATTCTATAACAGACAAATCCAAAAAGTCGGAAAGAGAACCGACATAAACAGGTTTTCTCAAGGTATTATATCCAAAGGAAGTTACCACTAAAACATAGTTGCCAGTTTTTACTGGTGAAAGGGAAAAGAGACCTTCCTCATTTGTAATTGTTCCGATCACAAGAGCAGAATCAACTTCTGTTTTGAGAACGACCTGAACATAGGGTAAAGCAGTTTGATCTGCCTTACCCTTAATTGTTCCGGAGATTGTTACATTTCCACTTTGAGCAAATGCCTGAGATGATAGGATCAGCCCTACAAAAGCAATCCAATTCCGGAAATGACTAATTTTCATATTACTCAGTAATCACTTTGATGAATGTACCATTGTTGTCGAAAATGAGGTCTTTCTTGTTGACTTCAGCTTCGTAATTCACAGTTCCGTCATTCAGAATTATTTTAGTCGCTTCTCTTACTTTCTGTCCTTTGTAATTAGAATCGAGATAGTCTAAAATTGCTTTTGGAAGTGTGCTCGGTTCCATTTCTGTTTCGGTTTCCAAGATAACACCACTTGTATTGATTACAACAGAAGTTTCAACTTCACCGTTTTCAAATTCACCTTCGTAATTTTCACCTTCTTTTTCCCAATCCACGTCAGTAATCGTTGGAAATTGTTTTTTGAAAGCATCCTGAACTGTTACAGGAATTTCGGACTCTTTTCCTTTCTTTTCTGTTTTTTGAGCGGAACTACATGCAGCTATTGATAGAGCTAATGTTCCTGTTAAAAATAATCGTTTCATGAAGTTTATTTTATAAGTTATAAGACAAACATCGGGACAGATTCTGAAGACATTTAGAATTCGATGCTAAACTCGTGCTGTTGATTGCTAAATAGATAGGAAAGTTTCCAATTGTAACGGTCACAGATTTCTTTTGAGATCGCAAGTCCTAAACCGCTATTGGTTGTTTCGGAAGATGAAATTCCAAAACGAACAAAAAGGTTTTCCCGATGTAACGAATCTTTTCCAGCATTCGAAAAAGTCAATTTATTGCCAATTAGATTGATCTCTAAAACGTCATTTTGATTACCATGCCGAATTACGTTTGAAGTCAGATTGTTGAATAGTACTTCCAGTAATGTCGGATTACATTTAACTGAAAAGGATGAAACGTTCATTTGAATTTGAATCCCTTTGTTTTGAAAATAATCATCCAATAATTCAATGTTCTCCATTAAAGTTTGCTGAATATTTACGGAAGTTTCTTCTGTGAACTGATGATTCTCTATTTTGGCTAAAAGCAAAAGATTTTTATTGATACGAGAGATTCGGGAAAGACTTGAATTGATGGTTTCAATAGTAGTAGCTTCTCGTTCCGATAAGGTGTTATTCTGCAATAAGACATCCATTTTTGTTTTTAAAACAGACAAAGGGGTTTGCAATTCATGAGAAGCATTTTCGATGAAGCGTTTTTGTTGATTGTATGTTGAAGCATTTTTTTCAATCAATGTCGTCAGTTCTCGGTTCAACTCTTCAAATTCTTCAATGTCGGATTGTTCAAAGTGAATGTGCTGATCTTTACTTAGATCAAAGTCTTTGAGTTGATTAAGCGTTTTATAGAATGGTTTCCAACTCTTTTTAGAAATCCGCTTATTCAAAAAGACAAAACCAAGCACTAAAAACACAAAGAAAAACACCGTAACAAAGGCGATTGCGCCCAAGGTTTCATCCGCTTCTTCCACATTGGTGGAGATTGTTAGCCGATAAGGTTTTTCGTTGAGCCATATAGTAGTAGACAGCACCCTGAAACGATCCATTTCTTTTTCAAAAGGGTTATAAACGTTTACCGTGTAAACTTTTGATGGTCTTGTTTGACCATTTTTTAAAGCAATTAACTTTGTTTCCGGCTGTAAACCATTCCAAATCTTCAGCGCTTTTTGAAATTCTTTCGGGTTCGAATTTGCTTTTTGAAGTCCTGACTCCATTCGTTTTACATTCGTCCAGTTTTTTTCATCAAGTTCTTCAAACCAAATGCTTTCTACGACATAATAGTAAACAGGAATACTGCACACAAGTATAATAAGCGCATAGACCGTAAATGATTTGAAAGGTCTGTCAAGCAGTTTACTCATAGTTCCCATTTATAGCCTGTTCCGTAAATTGTTTTGAGGTAGTTATCATATCCTGCTTCGGTCAGTTTCTTTTTGAGGTTCTTTACATGGGCATAAACGAAATCGTGATTATCCAACATATCTGCAATATCTCCCGAAAGATGTTCTGCCAATGCGTTCTTTGAAATGACCTTATTCTTATTGCCCAAAAAGAGTAGTAATAAGTCAAACTCTTTCTTTGTTAGGGAAACAACGTTTGAACCAACTCTAACCGTTTTGGACAGCATATCAACAGTTAATTCGTCGTGCGTAATGGTATTCGAATTATCGAATTGCTTTCTTCTGATAATCGAATAGACGCGTGCGGATAGTTCGGACAAATGAAAGGGTTTGGCTAAATAATCATCCGCTCCTAATTGTAAGCCCTTAATTTTATCTTCAAGCGCGCCCTTTGCAGAGATGATAATAACGCCATCTGTGCGTTTTTCAGTTTTCAGTTTTTCCAGTACTTCCAAACCATCCCCAAAAGGAATCATTAAATCCAGTAAAACACAATCGTATGTGTACGCTGAAATTTTATCAATAGCTTGGTTGTAATCCTCCGCAAGTTCGCACAAATAATCCTGACTGGTCAGATAACCAATAACATCTTGTGCTAATTCGTGTTCGTCCTCAATGATTAAAATTTTCACGAGATAAAGATACGATGCAAATTCTGAAGGAATTCTGAATTATAGCTTTGAGTAAAATAGCCACTATGATTTTACTCTTTCCGGTTCGAACTTTGAACTGACTTGTGCACAAGAAAGTAAAGAGCAATTCGAAAGGGTTGCTCTTTTTTATTTAACAATATTACCCATCTTAGAAATCTGAATCAAAATAGTAAGACAACTTGTTTTTTTTCTTCAAATCAGTAACTTAGCCTACTATTCGCTCAAAAATTATCATATGACTACTATTTTCGTCTTAAGAAGACATAATAATTCCGATGAGTTACACATTTTCGAAGCAGACTCCACTTCCACAGGCTGCACGGCAAAGGCAACAAGTAGGTGTGGGAGAGTGCCAAGAAGCGATACGAATTCAATTAACTCACCGTGCTATATTCCTTCTGGTATGCGACATGCTTGTGCCCCACTAGGAGCTGAAGTTTGCGGAGTTTGCGTTGGGACATTGTATGCTCCATTTGATGGAGAAGAATAAATGATAATATTACTATGGACATTACTATACCGTTACTAACCATTATATTTCCCATAATTGGGGGTGTGATAGGTTATTTCATAAAAGCGTCTCTTGATAAAAAGAAAGATCTAATTAGTGAAGTCACTAAAGAGAGAAGAGAACTCTATCAAAAATTTATTGATTTAGTAATAGATATTTTTAAAGGGACTAAGACAAACCATAATCAAGACAAACAATTTGTCTCTAAGTTATACGACTTCTATAAAAAATATGTGCTCTATGCTTCACCAGAAGTTATTAACAGCTTCTCCGATTATTTTCAATATCTGTATTCATCGAATGAAGAAAATCCACTTGATCATAAAATTCACTTTAAAAAGCTGACAAAAATTATGATTTCTATGAGATCAGATTTAGGATTATCAAATAATAATTTAGGGGTGAATGGTGAGAAATTGCTACGAGCCCTTTTGACAGATTTTGATCGTATTATGAATGATTAATCCTTGAAGTGGTTCGAACTTCAGACTTCTATGCTTGGGTAAAGGCGCATATTATTTGGATATTTATGTTGGAAAGTTGATTTGTAACTTGGATTCAATGAACATAACATTTCATTTTTACGTGATAAGATCTCATTGACTTGAAAATCTGATTACTTTCGACGTAACTTTAATTTAACCCTTTCATGAAAGATATTGTTTCAATTGGATTTAGTATTCCTGTAGATCAACAACGTTATATAGATATTGATAGTTTTAGTTCATTATCCGATGTAGATATTGCAATTTTCTCACCTAGCTTAAGAAAAACAGATTACTCAACTTATGAGGAATCTTCATGGGAGATGAAAAGTGGCAGTTATCAAGGAAAACCTTTATATAATAAAGATTCTTCTGCCCTAATGTTGGAGCACTCAAAACATTGGAATCTCGAACTTATGAATTTTGTTAAATCTGGTAAAACGTTGTTTGTTTTATTACCGAGCAAATCATCATTTTTCGTTTATACAGGTACTAAAGACATTAGTGGTACTGGTCGTAACCAGAAAACTACGGATCATGTTCAGGAATTTTCAAATTATAGTTTCTTGCCATTTAAAAAAATGGAATTCAAAATTGCAACTGGAAAAACAATTGTTCCATGTGACAATATCTTTATAAATTTTTATAACCAGTTTAAAGATTATATGTCTTTTGAGGTGTACATAGATTCTGAAAATACACAAGCTTGTTTCACTTCTAAAAATAAAGATCGTATACTCGGAGCGAGAAATCCGATTCAATTAGGACATGTTGTCTTTATACCGAACTTAAATTTTCATAGTGAAAAACTTTACAATTATAATGAAGACACGGATGAAAAGAATTGGAATAAGGAAGGGCTGAAGTTGGGAAAAATCTTTATAAACTCACTTATCGAAATTGATAGTGCGATAAGGCAAAAAGATATAAAAACACCTAAACCTGACTGGGCTAACGAAGAGTCTTTCTCTATCCAAGAATCAGAAAAAGTAAAAAAAATCATCGCAGAAAATTTGAAAGAGATTGAAAGAAAAAATGATGAAAATAGTTCGTTGTATTCAGTTCTTGAAGAACATGAAAGCTTGAAAGACTTACTTTTTGAAACTGGTAAACCTTTAGAATTGTCTGTTATTAAGGCGCTTACAATTTTAGGTTTTCATGCTGAAAATTACGATGATGGGACACTCGAATTAGATCAAGTAATTACCTCACCTGAAAAAGTAAGATACATTGGAGAATGTGAAGGAAAAGATTCAAAAGACATTGATATTTCAAAATTCCGACAACTTATGGACTCATTAAGTGAAGATTTTGAACACGAAGAAGTTGATGAGAAAGCAATAGGGCTATTATTTGGGAATCCTCAAAGATTGGAACATCCTAGCAATAGAACGTTAGATTTTACTAAAAAATGTCTTTCAGGGGCCAAACGTGAAAATATCGGCTTAATAAAAACCGCTGATCTTTATGAAATAACAAGATATCTTTTAGAAAATTCGAATGAAGATTTCAGAACCAATTGTCGCAAGGAAATACATAATCAGTTAGGGGGAATTGTGGTTTTTCCTAAAATTCCAGTTTAAAAACTTAACTCTTTTTATTTCCAAACTCCAACCATAAATCTCTGAATCCACAATTGTTTTTAATTTGGTAGAACAAATTGAACCATTCGATCAAACAGCATGAAACACACCGTTGACAATAGCACAGTAGCGTCGAACCCCGGATTGATAGAGATTTCTACAAAGAAGTACTTTGATTACATTCGAATGAGTGGAATGTCGAGGTTTCTTTTTTCGGTGTTGTTTTGTCTGCCGGAAAAGTTTCTCTTTAAGTTGTTTGGTTCTAACCGTGTTGTTTTTGATTATGTTCAGATGCGTGAACAATTTCGTTATGGATGTTTGAATCCTACTGTGGTAATTGATGAAGAGAATAATCTAATAGCAACGTTCACTAGTTTAACAGCAACAGGAAATAAGCCTACACCAGTTGTGAAGATCTCAAAAGAACCACTTGACCAGCTTTCGAATATCAGCACTGAGAACGGTCAGCGATTGCCAACTGTCGCTTTGTATTTACAAGATCCGAAAAACATGAATGCTGCTGCATGGATGGATTTTGATCCAAAAATCGCCAATTGTTTTTCCGATAATAGGATTCAATGTGAAGAGTTACTTCAACGTATTTCGGAAAATGCTTGGCTTAGTTTAGAACTGGCTTTAAAACAAATTGATTCTCCCTACAAAGTTGGACTGTACCCAGTTCAATTAGATGACGAGTTGGTTCGAAACGCTTATTAATTGATTTTTACTCTCGCAAAACCCGTTCTGGATCATCAAGAAAGCTCTGCCATTTTCTTCAGTCACGCTGTATTCTCCTTCCTCATTCCCCGCACAATCCAAAACACCAATACGCTTTGCGCTGCGGCAAAGAAACACCAAACAGAAACCAGGTATACCTCAAAGAATAACTGTGTTACGATCAATGAAATCACGTTGGCACTTGCCAGATAGAGTACTCTTTTGCGGGTGGAGAAAAAGGGCGCAACCACAATGGATAAAATGTACAATATCCCTGTAATCACCAGCATATTCTCGGTTGAGGCTATTTCATATTCAATGTGACAACCGTCGATTTCTGCAACCGCTGTAGAGAAAATGAGACGATAGGCGAGAATGAAGGTGCACATGAAACCAGCCAGCGTGAAGTATTGAAGGATTTTTCTTCGATTAGGAGAAGTTTCCATAGTTAAGAAAGATAGTGGAATCCAGGTTGGCCAGATGATCTGGGCGAACAACAGGAAAGCATACTTGAAGAAATTATGCCAATCGTAAAAATGTGGATTGGATAGGGAAAGCCAAACAAAACCTTCAAAAAACTGCTGAATCGCAAACATCAACGGCATACTCGCAAAAATGAGGTGCGACGGTTTGCGAACCTGACTTATCGAGGCAACTCCAACTACTGTTAAAACTGCGGCGGCTGTAAAACTTGCATTTGCTGAAAAACACATCTCTTTCTACTTTTACTTCTTCACGATGTTCTTGAAGTAATTTACAGAAATTTGCACGAATTAGCTCTTTTTCAACTTCATAATTTATGCTAACGGCAGTTACTTTTTCGGTACAAATGCTGCTTCAATTTTGATCAAACGATCTTCGCGTTCCGTTTTCAACGTTATTGCTTGTAGCTTTCTCAAGTTCAGACTCCATTCTCTGAATTCACAGAAGTCAGGGAATATAGGTAAAGGTTGACCGTCGATCTCCGTGATGACGTCGTTCAATTGCAATCCCGCAAGTTCGGCTGCGGAACCTTGATAAATACTTGCCACGAAACATTTTTTGGTGTCAGGATCGTAAAACAGGCTGAAGCCAAGTTTCTTCTCTGTTATCGATTCTTTATTCGGTACAACGGTTTTAAGATACATGTTCTTTTTGCGGAAGTCGATATACATTGCGTAATCTGATAAAATGGCAGTTCCCAAAAGCAAACGATCTTGTTTCTCTATCCCGATCAGATGGTTGTTGAACTGAACTTCTCCTGTGCGCATCTGCGAAGATTCATAGTAATATGCTGTATCCATCTTTGCGCCAAATAACCCGAAAGTGGAATAGCCCAGTAACACTTCATTTAAGTCGTTTTTAAAAAGTGTATCTGTTTTTGCATTCTTTGGAAGTGTCAATCCGGCGCTGGATCCCAAATCAACTAAAACATCTTTGAACAATTCGCCGTTTACGTTAATGTCGACTGTCATTCCCGGAAGAACCGTTAACCGTGGCATAGAACCGAAAGGAGCACGTTTCTCGAAAGGTACTTTTTGGTAGTCTTTCAAATCGGGAAGTGAAGACTTTTTTTGATCGGAAATGATGATCTTTTTATTTTGGAAATCGATTTGCCAATTGGCAGTTTGCATCATGTTTGCTCCAAGAACTCCGTCAACAGCAATGCATCTTACCATGTCACTTGGCTCTGTGGCGTAAGCTGCTACCACATCTGTAAATTCACTGTTTCCAAGTGTAACGTCCAACATTACATACTCGCTCTTCACACGATTTCCTTGTGAATCACCTACATCGTAACTCATTACGGTTTCTGCCTTCGATTCTTCCAAAGCATCTTTATAGATGACGGATGCTGGTGCGCCGGAGTCGAGCAAAAACTCATACTCTTTGTCGGAATCATTCAGTTTTAGTTTGATGGCAATCAGGTTGTTGTGTAGTTCAAAAGGAATTTCAGTTTGGAATGTTCCCTTAGGTGCTTTTGTTTTCGACATGTAGCGGAATAACCTGGTGGTTGAACAGCTACTAACGAAGAAGAAGATGAATAGTGAAAGTAAGGTAATGTTTTTCATTCCGTGAAGATAACTTTTTGATACATTTAATCATGGAATCAATGGGTTTCAAGTTTATGATTGTTTTATTCATAAATTTAATTGACCAATTCATTTAAGTCATTATGAAATATAGTCTTCTTTTTCTTGTATTCCTTTGTACAAATTTGTTATTGGCACAAACAGAAAATTGCAATTTATCATATGATAATTAAGGATAAAGAAGTTATTATTATGAATATCAATAATCGAACGCGTTTGTTCATTTATTTGATAGTTCTACTTGGGTTTACTTTTTTGATCTTTAAGGAGTATACATATGTTCGTTCCTATCGAGACTGCGGAAATTTATATGCTTCATCTTCTTCAACCAGCATTACCTGGTTTTTGTTGGTTTTCAGTTCAGCAGTGATGATTATTCCAATTTTCAGGAAACAGAAGATTGGGTACTTGGGTTTAATGTTGTTTGTTGGAGTATTATTACTTCCTCAAGTTCATCCGAAAATTATGGAGGAAACAGCAAAGCAATTTTATGTGACTCGTGAGGTTGAACTTAAACTTTTGGTGAAGAAATATTCAAATCATCCTGATAGAAAGATCATAAAACCGTCTATAAAGGAATTGGATTTTGAAAAACTTCACATAATAGATGGTAATTACTTTTTTCTGGTTTGGGACGAAGATTATCCTTATCCATACGGAATTTGTTATAGTGAATTCGATAATCTTCCTTCCAGAATTTTCGATAGACCGATGAATTACACAGAGTTGGAGGAGGATTGGTATGCTTTTGATTATATTTCGAATTAATTCTTCTTTTAGTCCAGTGCATAAATGTATACTTCCTTAAGAACTCAAATAGAGAGATTTATTAGTCTAAGTGATAGCGATTGGGAATTGCTGTTGCCACATCTGAAGATTCGTAAGTTGAAAAAGCATGAATTGTTCTCTGCGGCAGGGACAATTGGAAATGAAATTGGTTTGGTGACAAAAGGAATGATGCGTCATTACTATTTAAAGGATGGCGAAGAAAAGACCACCTATTTCTATTTTGAAAACCATTTGGTGGCTTCTTACATCAGTTGTATTACAAGACAACCTTCACAGCTTGAGATTCAGGCCTTGAGTGATTGTGAATTGATCGTGTTTCCATATAAGGTACTCGAGGAATTGTTTGATAAAAGTCAGACATGGCAGAAATTTGGTAGAGTGCTTGCGGAGTATCTCGCTATTGGATTGGAAGAACGAATGGTGGGACTGCTCATCATGTCTCCAGAAGAACGTTATATGGAATTGATCAGTGGGAATAAAACAAAGATCATTGAGCGAATTCCGCAGCATTACATTGCCAATTATTTGGGATTGACTCCCGTTAGTTTAAGTAGGATCCGCAACCGAGTTCTAAAGAAGTAAATTCCGATTTTCTTATCTTTTGTTATCGTTTTGAGAAGCGACAATGATGCAATTTTGTTCGTATAAAATGAAACGAACATGAATACATTATTGAAATTGGAAGAATTGGGAATATTTCTTCTTTGCGTGTTTTTATTTAGCACTTTGCATATTGCCTGGTGGTGGTTTCCGGCGCTGCTTCTGTTACCCGATTTGGGAATGCTCGGTTATCTGATTAATTCAAAAGCGGGTGCGTTTACCTATAATTTGGTTCACCATCGTTTAATGGCTTCAATTGTTGCAGTAGTTGCCATTTATTTGAATAATCCGAATTGGAAACTGGTTGCGATTATCCTTTTTGCGCATATCTCTTTTGATCGAATTATGGGTTACGGCTTAAAGTATTCGGATAGCTTCAACAATACGCATTTGGGATTTATTGGCAAGAAAGCGAAGTAGTCTACCAACCTTGTTTCCACTTCTGAGCAATTCGCAATGCCGTTTCCAACATATAAGGCGACCAGTTTTCAGTGTTCCAGTTGGAGTTAGCTAAAGAAGAGTTATGAATGAGGTGCTGCGCTTCTTCATAATTCTTTGCGCTTTCCAGAATAGAAGACAATTCCAGCTGTTGTTGGTGCAATTCTAAAGATTCGGGAACGTTTGGATTCCGGAAAACATCGTGTTTAGGTAAGAAATTGTTTGTAGGAACGGGGTTGTTCTTCGCATTAAAGTTGTTGACAATAGCTTGCATTTGATCAAAATCCTTTTGAAACTGCAACTGACTTTCCGAAGTGTGTAGTGCAACTCCCAATTGTTCCATTACAACGAATTTTAGGTTCTTGCATAAAGGCAAGGTTTGTTGCAGTAATTCGAATACCAATGCAGGAACGGAATCGTCATGCGTATCTCGTCGAATATTCCGTTTTGGTTCAATTTCGGAGGGCTCCCAACTCCCGCCTGAAATATGAATTTCCCGAACACGATCGAGTGGGTAGGCTTTAATCAATGTTTCGAAATCGAGCGAAAAGTTCTGAAGCTGACAATACAGGTTGTGCAAGTCGAGAATAATGAAGCCGTTTACCGGTTCGATCAGTTTCGAGAGAAACTCACCATGTTGTTTTACTTCATCTAAGGAATAGGAGAAAGCCAGATTTTCCAATCCAACCGGACAAGAACAGGCGTCTTGTATGCGCTGTAATCTGTCAATTCCGATGTTCACGGTTTCTTTCGTGTATGGAACAGAAATTGGTGCTCCTTTATGGAAATCTTCTCCTGTCATAAACCCGAAATGTTCGGTTACATGGTCAAAAGTGAAGTTGGAAGAAACTTTACGCAGATGATTTAGCCAGCGTTGTTGTTCTACTGACCATTTTCCGGAGAAAAGTGAGAAGAAAACGCCATGACCAATAAGTCTGCCTTCGTTACCAAAAGCCTGTAGCAATTCAACAAACCAGCTTGGTATTTCACGAACATTGAATAGCGTATCGAAAGACCATTCGATAGCTTCTACTTTTTCTGTTGCAAATAGAGGTAAAGTGGCTTGTAAAAGCTGATTATCGAGATTACAGGAAACTGCCGACAGAATTTTTGGAGAACTTGAATTCATCCCATTCCACAGCTTGAACAGTTTCCATTTTCATCAAAAGGACTTATGATTTCCTTTTCGACCTCGACTTTTTTCTTTTTGGAAATCGAACTTTTTGAAGTATTTGCCTTTACTGCGTTTTCACTGCAAGACACCGTTAGTGAACTCACGGTAACACCAAGAGCAATTGATTTCAATAAAGCAGGGGATAGTTTCATTCATTAATATTTATCCCATTCCACACGCTGGACAATTTGCAGGATCGGAACCTTCATTTCGTTCTTTTTGTGCTTCTCTTTTTTGCTTGATCTTTTCCTTGTTGCACGAAGTAGTTGTTGCAGCAATTGCAGTTACTGAAATGCCCAAGGTAATTGCTTGTAGTAAAGATGTAGAAAGTTTCATAGCTGAAAAATTTTACAAAAGTTAGAACTAAAACTCTACAGTGACAAACTTTTTATCACGTCGACGCCTTGTTTTCTTTTGTTCGGTAGCTTCCGTTGATTCTGTGATTTTAATTTCAATGGTATTGTACGGATAATTGCTCATTGCCAAACGAATTTTTGGATATTCATTGGAACTGATAATTAAAGAATCACAGTCGAGTCTCGGGAGATAGATTGTTCCGGAGTTGTTGGAAACAGTTTCATTTGTTTTTCCATTACCTGTAAACTTGAAAACGAAATCCCTCGTATTTGGAGAAGTGATATTTACATTTATGATGGCAAATGAATTTCCGTTAATCGTCATTGAATCGCTGGTAATTGCTCCTGAATTTCTCACGACAACATGATAATCTTCTTTTGTAGCTGGTTTCTTCTTCTGCCCAAAAGAAGAACTGGCGATGATTATAGAAAAGAAGGCAAGGTATTTCATAAGGATGTATGAATCGATTTCCTCTTTAAATGTACGTTTTTCGTCATCATAATTTATCCTAAATCCGTTTTCTTTCTCGTTTGTTTCTCCGTAACTTGTAGGTGAGTGAGAGTGTTCAATTAATTGAAAGTGAAGATGAAAAAGTGCCTCGTTATCGTTTATGTGCTGTTGGTGAGTTCCGTTTTATTCGGACAGGATACCTTGAAAACCAAGTCAGCAGAAGAAATCCGCTATTTGAATATCGTTGAAAACGGTTTTAATGGAAACATTGTTCTGGATGTTGTTGATGAAAATAACGTTCCTTTAAAAGAGTACCGCACCATTCTTTTTGCTGGTGAAGATGTTGTATTCGACGTCCCGCAAGAAGGACCGAGATCTGTTTTCTACAGAGATGGTTCAGGTTTGAAAGTCCAAATCGAGAAGAAAGGTTACAAGACGTATTATTCGCAACCGTTGACCATGGACGATAGAATGGAAATGGCTTGTGTTCTGAAGATCATTCTGGTTAAAGAAAAATAATGATTCATATTTAATCTTTTATTGATTAAAATATAATCAAATCTATTTCTTTTTTTGTACTTTTATCGTATGCAAGAACGTATTCGGGAAAAGCTCAATATACTGGCAGATTCTGCCAAGTACGATGTTTCGTGCTCGTCAAGTGGGAGTGATCGGAAGAACACGAACAAAGGATTGGGTGATGCCTCTGCTTCAGGAATTTGTCATACCTATACAGAAGATGGAAGATGTGTTTCGTTGTTGAAAATCCTCCTGACCAATCACTGTATTTTCGACTGCGCGTATTGTGTGTCCAGAAAAAGTAACGATGTAAAACGTGCCGCTTTCACAGTGCAGGAAGTCGTTGATTTGACCATTGGATTTTATCGTCGAAATTACATTGAAGGTTTATTTCTGAGTTCAGGAATTTTTAAGGATGCAGATACAACTATGGAACGTTTGGTTCGTGTGGCTAAAAAGCTTCGGTTAGAGCACAATTTCAATGGCTATATTCATTTGAAAACCATTCCGGGAGCAAGTAACGATTTAATGAATGAAGCTGGTTTGTATGCTGATCGCTTGAGTGTGAATATCGAATTACCAACAGAAAGCGGATTGAAATTGCTGGCTCCCGACAAAAGCTTTGCTTCAATGGAAAAACCAATGGATTTTATTTCCAATACCATTGTTGCATTGAACGATACCAGGAATCTGATAAAAAGTACACCCAAGTTTGCGCCTGCCGGACAAAGTACTCAAATGATTGTTGGAGTAACGAATGAATCGGATCAGGAAATTATTTTGACCGCTGACCGCTTTTATCGCGGATTTAACCTGAAACGTGTTTATTATTCAGGTTATGTTCCAGTATTGGAAGACAATCGCTTACCCGCTTTATCTACGCAGGTTCCTATGTTGCGTGAAAACAGGTTGTATCAGGCTGATTGGCTCATGCGCTTTTACGGATTTGACGCTCGTGAAATATTAGATAGCGGTCAACCTAATCTGGATTTGGATATCGACCCCAAATTCAGTTGGGCACTGCGCAATTTGCATCTCTTTCCTTTGGATATCAACAAAGCCGAATTGGAGATGATTCTTCGCGTTCCGGGAATAGGAGTGAAGTCGGCGCATAAGATTGTTGCTGCCCGTAAATTTGGGAGGCTTGGCTGGGAAAATCTTAGAAAGCTAGGGATTTCTCTGAATCGAGCACGCTATTTTTTGATTTGTAAAGATGCGGCGTTGGAAACAAAGGAATATTCGCCTGAAATACTGCGTCAGCTTGTTCTCTCAAACGGAAAGTCAAAGTTCAGCGATTTATGGGGAATTCAAACCTCCCTTTTCGGATGATTTGGTTGGTTTATGACGGAAGTTTTGAAGGGTTTTTTACTGCAATCTTCGAAACCTTTGAATTCAAGTGGAAAGAAGTAGCGATTCGGAAAGAAGGTTTTCAGGTTCCGCAACTGTTTGCTGAAGTCAGAACAGTTACAGCGGATGAGAATAAGGCGAAGCGCGTTTGGACAAAGCTGGTCGATCTGCTTGGATTAAATGGTGTTCGAACATTGTGGAAGGCATGGCTCAGCGAAATAGAAACAATTGAGGATACGATTCTGGAAGTCGTTAAATACGCAATAACGTTAAAGAAAAACGTGTTGACTGATTTCGGAAATTTTCATGTTTTGACCATTCAAAAAACCGTAAAATCGGTCGATCGTGAAAAGCATCGAATGGAAGCTTTTGTGCGATTTCAGTTAACGAAAGATGAGGTTTATTTCTCCGTTATTGAACCTGATTTCAATGTGCTACCATTGATCTTGAAACATTTTGAAAATCGATATGCTGATCAACGCTGGTTTATTTTTGATTCGCGCAGGCAATATGGAATTCATTATGATCTCCAGAAAGCTGAATTTGTGGATTTTGTCCCAAATGCATTGCTCAAGCAAAGCGGTGTTTCGGAAAGCGCCTTTGGTGAAAACGAATTGCTCTACCAGAATTTATGGAAAGACTACTTTCAAAGTACCAATATCGCAGGACGGAAAAACACGAAACTGCATGTTCAACATGTCCCGAAAAGGTATTGGAAATACTTGGTGGAGAAGTAAAAGTTTTAAATTCGATGTGAAATGATTAAGTTTTTTTTGTATTGATTTTCAGCTTGTTATTCCAATGTCATCCTTTTGTCTTAGAAGAGCATACGTTCTATTATGAAATCATTCCTAATTTAGCTGAACTTAATTTTATTAAACCATCTAATGAAAAATCTATTACTACTTACCATTTTATTGGTTTTTGGAATAACCGAAAACCATGCGCAAACCACCTACATTGTAACAAATACCAATAACTCCGGAGCAGGTTCCTTACGCCAAACTGTAATAAATGCAGCTGCTGGAGACATAATCCGTTTTGCTCCTAGTTTGATTGCCAGCGGAAACGCAACGGTTGTCTTGACGAGTGAAATAACCATTGATAAAGCACTAACGATCAATGGGGTTTATAATGCGAACTATTCGCTGTCTCTTAGTGGAAATAACACGAACAGAATCTTTAATCTGGTTGATGCTGCCAACATGATAACGCTGGATAGTTTGACGTTGAAAAATGGAAGGAAGGATAGCAACCACGGAGGTGCGATTATTGCAGATGATAATTCTCCGCTTACGATAACAAATTGTAAGCTCAACAATAATTCTTGTAATTTGCACGGAGGCGCGATTTATACGGAATCTCCGCTTGCCCTAACGAACAGTACATTGAGCAGTAACTATTCTGCTAACAATTATTATTATTCTTATGGAGGTGCGATTTATGCTACGTCCACACTCATTCTAACAGATTGTACGTTAAACGGTAATTCTACCACTTCTTCTTCCAGTTCGTCTAGTACCGGTGGAGGTGCGATTTATGCGTTTTCTGCACTTACCCTAACCAATTGTACGTTAAACAATAACTCTTCTTACACTGATTATACTTCTAGTTCTGAAGGAGGCGCTATTTATGCTTATTCCACACTAACCCTAAAGAATTGTACCTTAGATGGTAACTCTTCTCATTCCACCGATTATACTGCTTCCGGAGGTGCTATCCATTTAGAAACTAATTCTCCGCTTACTTTAACAAATTGTACCTTAACCGATAACTCTATCACTTCTTCCTGGAATTCTTATGGGGGTGCCATTTCTGCGGCTAACGGTACAGCCAATCTAACAAATTGTATGTTGAATGGTAACTCTTCTACTTATGCTTCAAGTGCAATGTATGCTCATATAGCCAATCTAATAAATTGTGAGGTGAGCGATAACTCTTCTTCTTCTACTGGAGGCTCAATTTATGCTTATCCAACGCTCACCCTAACAAATTCAACAGTTGTGAATAACTCTTCCTATATTAAAACCAATGCTAACGTTGTTATTAGTAACAGTGTTGTTGCATTTAATGGCACAGGTGAACAGATTCGGAATCTTAGCGGTACACAACAAACGGTTACCGCAAACAATAGTTATGTTTCGGGAAGAGATTTAACAGGGCAAGGAACAGGTAATTTTAATGGTACTGAGGCTATTTTGTTTGTAAACTCAACGAATGATTTTCATTTACAACAGAACTCTCCGTTGGCGAATGCAGGAGATAATTCTCTTTTACCTTTAGATACATACGATGTAGATGGTGATGCAAATACCACAGAGCAGCTCCCTATTGATTTAGATGGCTTCAACAGAGTGATTTCAGGAACAGTAGACGTTGGTGCATATGAAAGATGTGCGGCCTCCGGAACTGACGTTCAAACTACTTGTGGTTCATACACTTGGATCAATGGTGTTACGTACACTTCTTCCAATAATACGGCAACTTATACTTTTCCTGGAGGAGCAGTTGGTGGTTGTGATAGTACTGTTACACTTAATCTTACAATTGAGGATAACGAGGCTCCGGTTCCAACGCTTGCCACTTTAGCAGATGTTACGGCTGTTTGTTCAGTAAACTCATTGACAGCTCCAACAGCCACTGATTGTTCAGGACCTGTTACTGCAACACACAATGCTTCATTGCCAATCAATACTGTAGGAACTACGGTTGTAACCTGGACTTACGATGACGGACATGGAAACACAACAACACAAACACAAAACGTTGTCATTACCAATCCTGTAATTGGAATTTCAATTGCTTCAAATGTAGGAAGCAGCATTTGTGCAGGATCATCTGTTACGTTCACAGCTACAGCTACTAATGCCGGTTCTACTCCAGCATATCAATGGGCGGTCAACGGATCGAATATTGGAACGAACAGCGCAATTTTCACATCTACAACGTTGAATAACGGCGATGTTGTTACGTGTGTTGTAACGAGCACTCTACCATGTAATAATGGAGCAACTGCTACCAGCAATAGTATAACTATGACAGTTACGCCTACAATAGCTACAGCTGTTTCTATTGTTAGCAGCACAGGAACTTCTATTTGTGCCGGAACCAGTGTAACGTTCACAGCAACACCAACTAATGGTGGAACACCAACTTACCAATGGTTTGTGGGAAGTACTCCGGTTGGAACGAATAGTGCTGCATATACAACCACTTCGCTTTCGAACGGACAAACTGTAAGTTGCCAGATGACTTCATCACTAACATGTCCTTTGCCGGCAGTTGCAACAAGTAACCTTATAACGTTTACTGTGAATCCAACTGCTTCGCCAACTATAAGTATTACCAGTAATCCAACCGCAGCAACAATCTGTTCTGGAGTCAACGTTACTTACACAGCGAATAGTACAAACGGTGGAACAACTCCTTCTTATCAATGGAAATTGAATGGAAATAATGTAGGCACAAACGCTTCCACTTATTCGAATAATACACTTGCGTCAGGGGATGCGGTTACGTGTGTGCTTTCTACGAATAACAGCTGTGCAACTGTCCAAACTGCAACCAGTAACAGTATTTCGAAGACGATTACACCAAGCGTAACACCTACAATTACCATTACTAGTAACCCTGCAATGCCTGTTTGTGCACATGGCGAAGTTACCTTCACAGCTACAATTACCAATGGAGGAACTAACCCGGACTATCAATGGAAGAAGAATAACCAGAATTACGGAATTGGAAATTCAACCTATGCAACAACTTTGTGGAGCAATGGTGACGAATTTAAGTGTGTTTTAACCAGTAATGCCGTATGTGCTTCGCCTGCAGTTGTTACAAGTAATATCATTGCCACAAATGAAATTGAAGATGTAGCAGAAGTTACTGTTTCGGGCAATACCATTACAGCAGAGATAGCTGGTGCGAATTATCAATGGTATAATTGTGCAACCCAACAACCAATTCCTAATGCAAATCAGCAATCGTACACAGCTACGCAATCAGGATCGTATTCTGTGGTAGTGTCAAACGGTTCATGTTCGGGAGAATCGGATTGTCAAACTATCAACTGGAGCACATTGAATGAGTTGTCAGCTGGTGGGATTGTACTTTACCCAAATCCATCTACTGATATGTTTACACTGCAATTCCCTGCTCAAAGCGAAGTTTCAATGACGTTATTTGATGTTACTGGAAGAGTTGTAATGCAACGAGAATTGGATGGCGTAGAGCATCAGATCGACGTTAGAAATCTAAGTACAGGAACCTATAGAATCGTAATAAGTAACGGTGGCGTTAATTACGTTGGAAAAGTAATAGTGAATCATTAAGCCACAACCACACTAAGAGAAATGGGAATTCGCAAGGATTCCCATTTTTTATTGATTAAAGTTGACCAATATAGGTTCCAAGTTTATCGTTAGCATCGAGCCCTAATTTTTGTTTTAGTCTGTTCTTTGCTTTTTTAACGCTGGCTAATTCAATGATCAACAGATCTGAGATTTCTTTATCGGAGAGGTTTAGTCTGATCAATGCGGCAAGACGAAATTCGTTATTTGACAGTAAAGGATGTTTGGTTTTCAGATTTTCGATAAAATCAGGAAATACCAGTTGCAATTTGGCAAGAAACTCAACCCAATCCGTATCATTAGTGATCAAACTTCCGAATTGATCTTTTGACACCAAACTTTGTTCGTTTTCTCTAAGTAGCTTGTTTAGTTCACCAATCAGGTTGTTTTTACTGATCAATTGATCTTTTACGGCTTCCAGCTCTTTTGTTGCCAGTTCTTTTTCAATGGATAATCCTTTAACTTCTTTTTGTGATAACTGCAATTGAAATTCTTTCAGTCGCGTTCTCTGGATTAAGAATCTTCTCAGAAACCATCCCGCAATTAAAAGTGCGCACAACAGAATTCCGAGAAGCCATTTCACATTTGTTTCAGCATCCAATTTTTTGGTTTTCAGTTTTACTTCTTTGTGTAAGAGTTTGTTCGTGGCTCTTTCTAAGCGTACATGGTATTTCAGGTTTAATTTCTCAATATTTTCCTGAACACCCGCTTTAACTATTTTCTGATGTGTGGCAGCGAACAATTTGTAATAATGGTGTGCCCACTTGTAGTCTTCCATGTGTTCATAGGACTTATACAAATATTCGTAGCAATACTCCAGCGTTTGTATATCACCTGTACTTAAAGTCATGTCTAGTGCCTCATTCAGGTAGTTAAGCGCAGGATCAAAATGCCCTGTTTCATATTCTTGTCGCCCCATATTGAGGAGTGCATTTGCAATTCCATGCGGATCCTGCGATTTCCGCATTATTTCAAGCGCCTCACTATTGTATTTTGCGGCAACCGCATATTTTTTTTGGTTCAAATAACAATCTCCTAACTCTGCCAGCGCATAACCGGCAATCAATTCATAGTTTGATTCTCTACCAAGTCGGAGGGCCTTTTCATAATAAGGAATGGCTTTTTTCTGATCAATTTCCTTTGTGCTTTCTCCCAGATTGAAGTAGGCATAGGCGAGTAGAATGGGAGCATTCGATTTTTCAAATTTGTCGATGCTTTTTTTATAATAAAAAATCGCTTTGTGATGATCCTCCATCATTGTGTAAACAACCGCGATTTTTCCGTAAAATGAGGCCTTTGCTACTCCTCCTTTTTCCATATAACGTTCCGACTGATACAGATAGTAAAGTGCCGAATCGTATTTGGCCTGGTAGTAACAAGTTGAGTAAATCGTATTCAGTAATCTAATCTTGGATCCGTTTGAAAGTGCTTCTGGTTTTTTGCGAAAAGTTCGGTAACCCGATAAGGCTCGTTGATGTGCTTTTGAATAGTCGCCTAATGCCATTTCATCTTCGGCAATAGTGAGTTGCAACAGTATTTTCAGATCAGTGGGCACATTTTTATGCTTTTCAAAAAACTTTACCAGTAGCTGCTTCGATTCTTGAAAACGGCTTTGTTTGAAATACATCAATGATTGGATTCGTATGAATTCACCTTCTAGTGCCACATCATTATGATCCATCTGCTTTTCTGTCTTCTGAAGCCATGACTCAACAAGATCAAAGCGGTTATTGTGATTATAGTAGACAGTTTGATTTAGCATATAACGCGTTTTCTCCTTGCGTGAGTTGGAGTGCTTGCGTTGGTAGTTTAATTGTTCTTTCGCTTTTGTACTATCTGTAAGCAGGTACTTGTTGAACAGTTTTTCAGATTGATCAAATGTACTTTGTCCGAAACATGCAGAAGACAACAGGGCAATAAGAAGTAGGCGATAGCTCATTCGAATAAAGATAATGAATCGTTTGAAAATGATAAGCGGAAGAAGAATGACTTCATATTAAAATTAATTCAGCAGGTGTGAGAAAGACCAAATTTAGTTGTAAAAAACAGGTGTTATTCAGGTTGTTAACAGATGTCATCCTTTTGTCCATAATTTTTTTTCACTAACTAAAACTTCTGTTGTATTTTTGGGCTCGTCTGCTTTCAATGCAGTAACAAAATATTATTACTTAAATACATAATCATCTATGAAAACTAGAAATCTACTCGTTCTACTAACTATTATTTTTAGCGTTAATCATCTTTTTGCAACCGACCGTGTTGTTCAGCAAGGTGGTCCAGTTGGAACCTATTCTTCAATTTCAACTGCAATTAGTGCTGCTGTGGATGGTGACAATATTGTGATCAACAACCGTACGGATTTACTTCCATGGGTTGAAAGCTTGGCAATCAATAAGTCGCTTACTTTTGTTTCAGCAGTAGATAACGTGCAATGGTGGATGGAAGGAACAATTAATGTCACCATGGCTGAAGGTCGAACAATTACAATTGTGGGATTGAAAAACACATCTTCAACAGGTCATATTACTAAAACTGGTTCGACTCCAACCAACCGTACGGTTCTTAATATTCTTTCTTCTGATATTAATGGGAACATAACAATGGGCGCAGGAATTAATTTTTACTTGGGCTCTTCAAAAGCACGAAGTGTGAATTATACTTATGGGAAGATTCTAGGAAACGACCTATCTAACCTATATCTTAACGCTGATGGTGTAACTTCAGAAGACGTCAATTTAATTATTGGAAATCGTATAGGTTATTGGGTTGCTACAGCAGGAGCTAGTTTTTCTGTGGGATCTAATACACAATATGTTTATGCGAGCAATAATTTCGTTTATGGTCAAGGTGGATATAATGCGTGTGTTGTAGGAACCTTGAAAAGTGGTGCAATAACTAACAGAATTATTAATTCAACTTTTTCGAGTGCAATAAATGGTGTTACAGCGATGTTGGTTAATCATTCGGCAGGACAGGTCAGCCTTGAGAATAACATCTTTTGTGGTGCTCCTTCTAGTTCTTCGTACGGTATTGTAATAAGCGGTTCAGCGACCGCCTTAACTACCTGTACCTATAACATGTATTATAACTATTTAGCGAATGGCACTGTGTTGAGCACTTCTCTTAATAATTTCGTGAGTAATTATGCTTACGGTTCTAATATTGCTTCTGACGGAAGTGTTATTGCAGGAGGAGACCATGTTAATGCTGGGAGCCCAGCAAATGACTGTTTAGATCTTGATCTAACAAGAAATGATGTAGGTGTTCTTGGAGGATCATACTCCATGGCCAATTTCCTGCCTTTGATGAATAATCCTCAAAGTTCACGTGTAAATTACATGGCTACGCCGCGTATTGTGAACCTTGGTGGAACTGTTAACGTTCAGGTTATCGGTTTCGATAAGTAATTCTTAGCCTCATTTAAGAATGATGTTCATGCAAAGATTTGCATATCTGCTGGCGTGCTGTATCCTTAGCTTTTGGGTTTCGGGACAGAAAGTCGTTACGCAGGGTGAATATTACTGGGATACCGATCCGGGGCAGGGTAATGGAATTGCACTTAATGCAACTGATGGAGGATTCGATGAGGTACTGGAAGATTTGTTCCAAAATGGAATCAGTGTTGCTGCGTTGTCGCAAGGTGCTCATAGTTTCAATGTCCGTGTTAAAGGTCAAAATGGTACCTGGAGTAATATCTTCAAACAAACGATCTATGTAGAAGGTCCACTTTCTACAATTACCCGAACGGTTAACTTAACTCAGGGTGAATATTACTGGGATGCAGATCCCGGGCAGGGAAATGGAATTCCATTACTTGCTCTTGACGGAACATTTGATGAAGTGTTAGAAGATCTGTTTCAGAATGGAATCAGTGTTGCAGCTTTATCTCAGGGAGCGCATAGTTTTAGTGTTCGTGTTAAAGGACAAGACGGACAATGGAGCAATTCATTCAAGCAAACCATTTATCTTGAAGGTCCGCTAACAACGATCACAAGAACGGTTAAAGTTACTCAGGGTGAATATTTCTGGGATGCTGATCCTGGGACGGGAAGTGGAACTCCGCTTTTATCTTTGGATGGAACTTTCGATGAAGTTTTGGAGGATTTGTTCCAAAATGGGATCAATGTTTCTGCCTTGTCGCAAGGTGCTCACAGTTTCAATGTACGCATCAAAGGACAAGATGGGCAATGGAGCAGTGCATTCAAGCAAACCATTTATTTGGAAGGTCCGCTCACGTTAATTACGCGAACAGTTAAAATAACGCAGGGCGAATACTTCTGGGATACTGATCCGGGTGCAGGAAGTGGAACTCCGCTTTTAGCTTTGGATGGAACTTTCGATGAAGCCTTAGAAGATCTGTTTCAGAATGGGATTAGTGTTGCTGCTTTGTCTCAAGGTGCACACAATTTCAATGTTCGCGTAAAAGGACAAGATGGTCAATGGAGTACTCCTTTTAAGCAAACGATTTATTTGGAAGGTCCGTTAACCTTGATTACTCGAACAGTTAAAGTTACTCAGGGTGAATATTTCTGGGATACTGATCCGGGACAAGGAAACGGAATACAGTTACTAGTGGTTGATGGAACTTTCGATGAAGCTCTTGAAGACTTGTTCAAGAACGGAGTCACTGTTTCTACACTTTCATTAGGTGCACACAGTTTCAATGCTCGTGTAAAAGGACAAGATGGTGCCTGGAGTAACGTATTCAAACAAACCATCTATTTAGAAGGTCCTTTAACCATGATCACCCGAACGTTTAAGATTACGCAGGGGGAATATTTCTGGGATGCAGATCCAGGAGCAGGAAATGGAATTCCTCTTCTGTCTGCGGATGGTGTCTTTGATGAAACACTTGAAGACTTATTTCGAAATGGGATTGATGTTTCAGCATTATCGCTTGGAGCTCATAATTTCAATGTTCGTGTAAAAGGTCAGGATGGACAATGGAGTTTGGCTTTCAAACAAACCATTTATCTTGAAGGACCGCTATCTCTTGTAACCCGTAATTATCGTATTACTCAAGGTGAATATTTCTGGGATGCAGATCCGGGACAAGGTAATGGAACACCTTTATTGGCTGCCGACGGTAACTTCAATACGGTTCTTGAAACGCTGATCAGAAATAACATCAGTCCTTCTTTCCTTTCTTTGGGGGCGCACAATTTTAGTGTTCGTGTGAAAGGTTTTGATGGTGCATGGAGTAACGTGTTTAAGCAAACCATTTATATAGAATGTAGTTCGCCAACAGCGCCAACAATTTCTATTGCGGTTACAGGAAACGGAGCTTGTGAAGGAACAGTTGTTCAATTTACTGCAACAAGTGTGAATGGTGGAAATACACCAATTTATCTGTGGAAAGTAAATGGAATTCCTGCCGGAACTAATTCTCCGCTTTTCGGAACTTCAACACTTGTGAACGGAGACGTAGTAACTTGTGAATTGACAAGTAATTCAGGTTGTGCAAGTCCTACAAGTGCTGTTAGTAACAGTATTGCTGTAACGCTTTCTTCAACTGCAGCACCTACAATTAGTGTCACTGCATCTACCGGAACTACGATTTGTTCAGGTACTTCGGTAACATTTACAGCTGCTATTGCGAATGGTGGTGGTTCTCCTGCATATCAATGGTATGTGAATGGAATTAACGTGGGTAACAATAGTTCGACCTTTGTTACAAACACATTGTTAAACAACGACGTTGTTACGTGCCAATTGACTAGCAGCGCGGTATGCGCAATTCCAGCTTCGGTAACCAGTTCAGCAATCACAATGAACGTTGTGAACTTTGTGACGCCAGTTATTACAATTTCTACTGCATCAAATATTGTTTGTTCAGGATCGAACGTAAGTTTCACGGCAAGTGCAAGTGGACAAGGTGGTTCACCTGCTTATCAATGGAAAGTGAATGGTTTGAATGTTGGAACGAACAACAGTGTTTTCACTACATCAACCTTGAATAACGGAGATGTGGTAACCTGTGTTCTTACTTCTTCCTTAAGTTGTGTAACAAGTTCTACTGCTACAAGTAATGGAATTACAATTACAACTAACCCGGTTGTTTCAGCTTCTGTAAGTATTTCAAGTAGTTCTGGTTCTACAAGTTGTTTTGGTAATGATGTAATCTTTACTGCAGCACCAATCAATGGTGGTCCGACTCCTGGATATCAGTGGTATCTGAATGGTTCTATGGTTGGATTCAATAGTTCAACTTATGTAGTTGCCAGTTTAACTACAGGCGATGTCGTGTACTGTCAAATGTTCAGCAGTTTGAATTGTGCTTCACCTTCTGTTACCTCAAGTAACAGCATTACAATGACGGTGTACAGTCAATCTGCTCCAACAGCAACTATCTCTTCTAATCAGGGATCTGGAATTTGTGCTGGCGGAACAGTAAACTTTAGTGCAACTGGATTGAACATAGGAACTTCACCAACGTACCAATGGTATTTGAACGGTTCTCCTGTAGGGACAAACAGTTCAACATATAGTAATTCGTCATTAACCAATGGAAATACGGTTTACTGTGTGGTAACGAGTAATGCTCCTTGTGTAACTGGTCAACAGGCAACAAGTAATACAATCACCATCAACGTGGTTTCACCTGTTACAACTGCTGTTTCGATCTCTGCTTCAGCAACTACTGTTTGTTTAGGAACTAATGTGGTCTTCACAGCAACTCCTACGAATGGTGGAGCTTCACCAGGTTATCAATGGTATCTGAACGGCTCTCCAATTGGAGTTGGTGGTAGTACTTTCAATTCGTCGGTTCTTAATGGCGATGTAATTAGTTGCGTCATGACAAGTTCTGTAAACTGTGTAACAACTCCTACAGCTTCAAGCAACTCGATAAGTATGACAGTGAATCCGGTGGTTTCAACTGCAGTAGGAATTACCAGCAGTGCGGGATCTACCATTTGTTCAGGAACGAGTGTAACATTTACGGCAACTCCAACAAACGGCGGTACACCGGTTTATCAATGGTACGTGAATTCCACACCTGTTGGGTCGAATAGTGCTACTTATGTTACGTCAGCGTTGAATAATGGCGAAATTGTTACTTGTCATATGACTAGTAGTTTGAGTTGTCCGAATCCATCCACAGCAATTAGCAATGGTATTACCATGACAGTGAACAATTCTGCTGCGCCAACTGCTTCTATTTCATCAAATCAGGGTAGTTCTATTTGCGGCGGAACGAATGTAACATTCACTGCTTCTGTAACCAATGGGGGTTCTTCTCCAATCTATCAATGGTCGCTGAATGGTTCTCCGGTTGGAACAAATAGTTCTACTTATTCCAACAGCACTTTGGCGAACGGTGATTTTGTGAATTGTGTGATAACGAGTAATTCACCATGTGTGAATGGAGTAACCGCTTCGAGTAATACAATTACGATGAGTGTTACAACACCAGTTACACCAACAGTTTCAATTTCGTCTTCTGCAACAACGATTTGTGCCGGAACCAATATTACGTTCACTGCAACATCAACGAACGCAGGTGGAACTCCTGTTTATCAGTGGAAAGTGAATGGCATAAATTCAGGAACAAATAGCAGTGCTTATAGCTCATCGATTTTAAACAATGGTGATGTTGTAACTTGTGAATTGACGTCTTCATTGGGTTGTGTAACAACAAACTCGGCAAGCAGTAATAGTATTGCTGTTACTGTAAATCCGGTTTCTGCAACATCCGTTAGTATTCTCAGCAGTGCAGGATCTACAATTTGTTCGGGAACAAGCGTTACGTTTACTGCAACACCAACAAATGGCGGAACACCAGTCTATCAGTGGCAGCTGAATGGCGGTAATGTTGGAACAAATAGCAATACGTATGTTACTTCAACATTGAATAATGGAGATGTTGTAAGTTGTCAAATGACGTCTTCGTTAGCTTGCGCGACACCTGCTATTGCGCTCAGCAATAACATTACCATGACGGTGAACAACTCTGCTGCGCCAACTGCATCTATTTCGTCTAATCAGGGAAGTAGCATTTGTAGCGCAACAAGTGTAACATTCACTGCCACGGTTACGAATGGTGGAAGTTCACCTGCATATCAATGGTATTTGAATAGTAATCCAGTTGGAACAAACAGTTCTACTTACGTGAATGGTTCATTATCAGATAACGATGTGGTGAGCTGTTCAGTAACGAGTAACTCGCCATGTGTGAATGGAACAACTGCGGCGAGTAATCAGATAACAATGACGGTAACACCGAGTGTTACGGCTTCTGTTTCAATTAACGCTTCGGCTACAACCATTTGTTCAGGAACAAGTGTAACATTTACTGCTACCCCAATGAATGGAGGAACACCAGTCTACCAATGGCAGGTCAATGGTTCGAATGCAGGAACAAACAGCAGTACATTCACAACTTCTGCACTAACGAATGGTCAAACCGTAACGTGTTTAATGAGTTCTTCATTAGCATGTGCAACACCAACTATTGCGCCGAGCAATGGAATTACAATGACCGTGAATTCGTCGGCAACGCCTACGATTAGCATTACAAGTAATCCAACGGCAGCAACTATTTGTTCAGGAACGAATGTTACGTTTACAGCAAGTATAACAAACGGTGGAAGTTCTCCGGTTTATCAATGGAAGTTGAACGGAACGAATGTTGGAACGAATTCTTCGATCTACTCGAACAATACACTAGTGACTGGCGATGCTGTGACATGTGAATTGACTAGTAATGCACCGTGTATTACCACGACAACCGTTTTGAGTAACAGCATTTCGAAAACGGTTAATTCAAGCGTAACTCCAACGATTACGATTACAAGCAACCCAACAATGCCGGTTTGTGAGCACCAAAGCGTTACGTTCACTGCAACGATAACGAATGGTGGGTCGAATCCGAGCTACCAATGGAAGAAGAATGGTCAGAACTACGGAACAGGTGGGACTACTTATTCAACTTCACTTTGGAATAATGGTGATGTGTTTACTTGTGTTTTAACGAGTAACGCTGCTTGTGCTACATCTGCAACGGTGACAAGTAACACCATTACTACTCAGGAAGTGACGATCGACGCAACAACATCCGTTTCCGGAAGTACGATTACGGCGAATCAGGCTGGAGCGACATATCAGTGGTACGATTGTACATTCCAAACGCCGATCAATGGAGCCACTCAGCAGTCGTATACAGTAACTGAAACCGGATTGTATGCCGTAGAAATTACGCTGGGTTCTTGTACAGATGAATCTGGTTGTGAATTGGTTGAATTCAATGGAATTAACGATTTGTCAAGTGCGGGTATTCTTTTATATCCAAATCCAACTTCTGATAATTTCACATTGGAACTCCCTTCAAACGCTCGAATGGAAATGAAACTTTATGATGTTTCAGGACGAATAGTGCAGGAAGGGATTCTGGATGGTATGGTGCATCAAATTGATGTTCATCAATTGGCTACCGGAAGTTATCAGATTGTACTGACTGACGGGAATAACCATTATGTTGGAAAAGTGATTGTCAACAGACAATAGAAATAATCAGTGATAAAAAAAGGGAATCTGCATTAGTAGATTCCCTTTTTTTGTTTTCTAGTCTTTTGTAAAGAAGTTGAGAAAAGCGCTTATTTAATATTCAAATCCAACAATTTCTCACCTTCTATAAATCCTTCCAGATGGTCACCAATAGCAACAGGACCAACTCCTGCTGGAGTTCCGGTAAAGATAAGGTCACCAGTTTTAAGCGTGATGTATTGAGAAACGAACGCGACAATCTGATTGAAGTTGAAAATGCAATCTTTTGTATTTCCGACCTGAACAGTAGTTCCGTTTTTCTTTAATTCGAAGTTGATGTTGTCAGCATCGAAAAGACTTAGCGCTAAGAAACGTTGTCCCATGGGTGCGCTATTATCAAATGACTTTGCTTTTTCCCATGGAAGTGATTTCTGCTTCTGTTCTTCCTGAATATCACGAGCAGTAAAGTCTATTCCCAAGCCAATTTCATCAAAATACTCCGATGCAAAATCCACAGGAATATGCTTTCCAACTTTTTTGATCTTCAAAACCAACTCGCATTCGTAATGAATGCTTGACGAAAAATCAGGAATATAAAAGTCTGAACCTGCCTGCAAAAGCGCTGTATCTGGTTTCATGAAGAATACAGGTTCGGTTGGAACAGCATTGTTCAATTCTTTAGCGTGGTCAGCGTAATTTCTTCCTATACAAATGATTTTCATACTTTAATTTTTTTATGTCTTTCATCTCGGCTCCGCTCGATGACCGAAGACATAATTAAGGACACCGAGCGGAGCCGAGGTGTCACTTTTTGAACTTATTCTGCAAAGCTTTCAACTTATCCTCAATGCTCAAATCAGATTCTGGTTCTTGCTTCGGTTTTGGTTTATGCTGTTGTGTTTGCTGCGGCTCATTCGCTTTACGTTTTGCCTTCAGACGTTCCATTTCTTCCTTCAACAGCATCTTGGTGTAAAGTGGAAAATCAGCATTCAACATCCAACCAAAATAACCGGGTTCTTCTTTGTCGATCTGCTCAACTGTTTTTCCCTTTTGTTTTCCAAAGTTGTAGCACAATTCGCCCTTATCGTTTCTAGCTAATCGACCAGCAAAATCGGCCCATTCGTTTGTACCCATTCTGGTGAAATCGGCCAGTTCCTTCGCACTGGTTGGAAGATCAGTATAGCGTTCCAATTGCGCTTTAAATACATCCAGCGTTACTTTTGTATCTACCAGGGCATCATGAGCGTTTTCAATTTTCTTATTGCAATAGAATTGGTAAGCTGCAGCCAATGTGCGCTGTTCCATCTTGTGGAAAATGTTCTGAACATCTATACAAGCTCTGTTTTTCAATGAAAACGAATGTTCAGCACGTAAAAAAGCTTCGGCCAAAACAGGAATATCGAATTTATTAGAATTGTAACCAGCTAAATCAGCGTCACCAATAAAAGCAGCCAACTCGTCTGCCAACTCAGCAAATGTTTTGGCATCCTTTACATCAGCATCATAAAGTCCATGAATCTCTGAACTCTCCTTTGGGATCGGCATTTCGGGGTTAACAAATGCTTTGAAATCTTCCTCGGTTCCATCAGGATTGGTT
>CBFGNV010000020.1:0-58490 GCA_965650275.1 uncultured Fluviicola sp.
GACCAGAAGTTCCTTCGAGATAAAAACGATGCATTCCTTCCGGACAAACGACCACAAAATCTTCTCCCAGATGTTCAAATTTCTTTCCAAAAAACTGAATTAATTGACCGTAACCATGAAGTGCTACAAGTAAATGTTTTCCATTTTCGGGTAATTCAGGAAATACCGAATACCGAAGCTCGCGCTGAACCGTAAAGTGTTTGAGCGTCATTTTACTTCACCAATCTATACTTCGTAAATCGCGGATCGAAAGTGAACTTGTAAAGCAATTCATTTTCCTTAGAAATCGTTGGAACGTATTGGTAAATATCACCAATTTCCTTATTGTATCCGTCAATTTCACTTTTGTAGATGTAAATGTCTTTCCCTTTCGAATTGGGTTGACTTACGTACTTATGCAGCAATGCTTCCGGAACATCATTTCCTGCATTGTCAAAATATTTCCACTGGAACACCAATAAAAGATCTGCTTCGTTGAATACGCTGTAGTAGCTTTTGTATCCTGAATTTCGAACCCGGTATTCAATGATCACGTCTTTTCTAACCTCAGAAAGGATGTTTTCAAATGTTACATCAAGTTCTCTTCCCGGAGTAGAAGGAACAGGGATAGGAACAGAATAACGACCTGAAGCTCCATCGAAGTAAATGAAGTAGTTGTAATTCCCCATAAACCCAATTTCTGCCGCTTTTCCCTGGTTTCCGCTTTTAATTGCCTGTTCCATAGCATAATCCAAACGGTTTACAGTAATGATCGCATCCAATATGGTGTCAGAATTGATTTCAGCTCTGTACACTTTCATTTTGAAATTTTCGTTTGCCGGAATTCGAAGTTTAGCGGTCACTTCACGTTTAGATCTGCTGAAAAATTCCGCTTCAGTTTCTTGTGTTTGCGTATCTGTTGATTCTGTTACAGGTTCTGTTGAATCATCATCCGGTTCTCCGCACGAAGCAAACAGAAACAAAGGGAAAATAAGAAAGAATATTTTATTCATTATGGTTCAATATCTAGATTAAAACGGTTCTTGAGGTCTAAAAGGTTGGTATTGATCTTCGAAAAACGCTCAAATTTGTCTTTTCCGGTAAGGTATTTTGTTTCTTCTACTTGTTGTGAGCTCACTTCAATTCGAATTTTTAGGTCGAAATTTTTCAATTCTGTGCGCAAATATCCAAGTAGATCTTCCATTACAGCCTCCATTCGTCCCATTTGAATGGTATTGTCGGTTTCAAACAAATAATTCACCTCGTCCAATTGCACAAGGTCTCTTTTTGTCATTACTAAAAACAAAGGTTCCTGTTCTTCAGCGCGGTATTTATGCGCCATTTTCTTCCAGTGAAGTAATAGATCATCACGTTGGAAAGGTTCACGGGGCAAATCTTCGTTTCGAACACTTTTGTTCGCCGAGTGATAAGCCATTCGCTGATTAATAGAAAGATTTGCAGATTGCAGATTTCCCGTTGGGGCGCTTAGAATCTTTGCTTCTTTTTTCTGAGTAAATTGAGGTGCTGGTTCGCTTACCGAAGGTTTATTGATTTTTGGTCCGCCTTCTTTGCGTAAACTTTGTCCAGCGTAAGGAATAATCTCTACCGGATCAGTTAGGGATTTTTTTTTTCCAGCTCACTAACTAAGGAACTGATCTGCATCAAGGCCATTTCGACCAAAAGTCTAGAGTTTCGTGATGCTTTGTACTCTACATCGGTCTTGCTCAAAACTCCCAGTGCTCTCAAAGCAAACTGCTGATCTATTTTACCGGCTTGCTCTATGTACTGACGTTCAGAACTTTCTCCAACCTCTAGTAAAGAACTGGTTCTTGGATCTTTACAGATCAATAAGTTTCTAAAGTGTTCAGCTAATCCTGAAATGAACTGATGACCATCAAATCCTTTTTCGATAACGTCGTTGAACAACAATAAGTTCGCAGAAATATCTTCTTTCAATGCTGCTTCCACAACTTTGAAATAGTAATCGTAATCAAGAATAACAAGATTCTCAAGGACTTGTTTGTGTGTAATGTTTGTTCCACAAAAACTGACCATTTGGTCGAACATGGAAAGTGCATCACGCATTGCTCCGTCAGCTTTCAATCCAATGAAATGAAGCGCATCAGGATCAGCAGTAATTCCTTCTTTTGCTGCAACTGTTGCCAATTGCTCGGCAATATCTCTCACCTTGATTCTTTGGAAGTCGAAAATCTGACAACGTGAAAGAATGGTTGGTAAAATCTTGTGTTTTTCTGTAGTCGCCAGAATGAAAATAGCATGAGCGGGTGGTTCTTCCAATGTTTTCAGGAAAGCGTTAAAAGCCGCAGTACTCAACATGTGAACCTCATCAATGATATACACCTTGTGGCTTCCCAATTGAGGTAAAACACGCACCTGATCAATTAACGAACGAATATCCTCCACACTGTTGTTTGAAGCAGCATCCAATTCATGAATGTTCAGTGAACGACCATCGTTAAAGGAAACACAACTTTCACAGGTATCGCACGCTTCCATTTGTTCTGTTGGCGTTTGACAATTGATGGTTTTTGCAAGAATACGTGCAGTAGTTGTTTTACCAACTCCACGAGAACCGCAAAAAAGAAAAGCTTGTGCTAAATGGTCATTCTTGATCGCATTTTTCAAGGTATTCGTAATAGCACCTTGTCCAACAACAGTTGAAAAGGTTTGCGGTCTGTATTTACGCGCGGATACTACGAATTCTGACATGGTGCAAAAGTAATAATTATTGCTTTTGGATTCAGTGGTGTTGAAAAGTAAAATCGAATAAATTTCTGGTTTGTTAGATATGTTCTATGCGGTTAGGAGAAAGAACAATGTGAAATTGTTTTCTTAAATTTGATTTCAATCAAAATCTAACTGATAAAATGAAGGCGGTAATATTGATTACATTGTTTTTTACTTCATTCTCATATGGGCAGGTTGTTTCAGATAATTTAAGCTGGGCTCCCCAAAACGCAGCTACATCTATAATAAGTCCCGTTTTCAATTTATGTAATGAACCTATGACTTATACTATATCGTCGATTATTGGGTTCAAGAATGTTACAGCATCTGGAAACCCTAATTTGACAAATGGTATAGTTACTCCAGGTTATATTTATGATCCTTCATTGAGTATTCCTATGACAATTACGTTCTCGAAGCCAGTATGTAATTTGCGAATTCTGTTTGAAGATTTGGACGGGAATCAAAATGAATCGCTTGGATCTGTTTCCCCAGATTATAATAACCTAACAGATGTTGTTGGTAGTTTTTTTGATCCTACAGGGGCTGCTAATCAGGTGAATTCAACTAGTGAAAATGCGACTGGATGGGTTGAGTGGAATGGACCACTTACCAGCATATCATTTAATTACAATCGTCCTGGACCTGGTTGTGGACTTGTTATCAATTCCATTGAGTTTGAATGTTGTGATTCACTGGTGATTAGTCTTCCCGCAGATACAACGATTTGTCTTCAGGGCGGAAATTCGTTTACGATCACCCCGAATATTTCAGGAGCTACTTCACCCATTCAGTATTTGTGGAGCGACAATTCTACAGGTTCTTCTTTGTCAATTACAAACTCTGGGATTTATTGGGTAGAAGTATCTGATTGTTGTTTTACTCAACGAGATTCAATCGTTGTAACAGTGAATTCATTTTTACCAGATGTTCAATTGATTTCATCTGTTGATACGTGTATTCAAAGCCAGGAAAGTATCTCGCTTGTGCCAACGTTCAGTTATGCAGAGAATGTGTTTTGGTCCGATGGAACTATTGGAGACCAACTGACTGTTTCTAATTCTGGAAGCTACACTGTTTATTGCTCCAATGTATGCGGAACTGATTCAGCGACCTGTCTCGTAACATTGAATTCTTTTCCAGAACTGAATCTCCCAACAATTTTGGATACCTGTTTTGACGCTGGGGTCGGTTTTGCTTATACAGCAAATGGATCAACAGGTTTGTATCAGTGGGTTTCTGGTTCACAAACGGCAACGGAATGGATTACTCAGGAAGGAATTTATACGTGTAATTTGACAAACCAGTGCGGAAGCATAAGTGATTCCATGCTGGTGCAGCGTTCAATAACTATAGATCTCTATATTCCAGAAGATTCAATTGTTGAGTGCGGAAGATTGCCGTTTTCATTATTGAATATTGGATCCAATTATGATCTAGAAATCATTTCTCCGTCAGAAGAGTTGATTGAAGAATATCTTGAAGAATCTGGTTGGTACACTATTCATGTATTCAATTCATGTGGAGAAAGATGGGATTCCATTTATGTGGATGTACAAAATGAGCAATTCTTTTATATGCCAAATTCATTTACTCCAAATAAGGATTTCGATAATGAGCGTTTTGAATTTGAGGGAGAAAATATTTCAATTCGTGAAATTCAAATTTTCAATCGTTGGGGACAAGAAGTCTATACAGAAAATGAAAGTTTTTCTGGATGGGACGGAAATTATCAGGGTAAAGAATGCCCTAATGGTGTCTATATTGTTCGAGTAATTTATGAAAACTGTCTAGGAATGCCAACCGTATTTCACGGACATGTTAATCTGCTTCGATGAAAGTTCAGATCTTTCTCCACGGCAAATGCAATAGGAAATTTCCTCTCTCTTTTTTAATTCGAATTAAGCTGCTTTTCAAGCTTTTCCTGCTCTCTGATTCGTTGGTCTAAAATGTCGATATAATTCAACTGCTCATCCTTCGGTTTTTCAACATAAGCTTTTTGTGCCCATTGGTAAGCTGCATCCAGATTCCCGAAAATCTCTTCGGCTAAAGCGGCATTTAAAGCGGCACGTGCACGAACTTTTTTCTTCCCTGACGTTTCGTATTCTTCTTTCCAAATCTCTAGCGCTTTTTCCCAATCTTTAGCTAAGGCATAACGTTCCGCACGTTCCATCTGACCTTTTTTTCCTTTATATAAAAAGCGTTGTTCCCAGAAATAAAGTGGAATGATGCGGGTTGCAAATTCTCTTCCTGTAAGATAACTCACTTCCATTAATGCTTCATTCGGTTTGATCATTCTATTTACAGCATCAATTGGATTGGTCGAACTTTCCTGCCAGTTCTTGCTCCATTTGAAAGTGTTTTCATATACAATCGTTTTTGTTTTCGGATAGTAAAAACGATATCCAGCTGTGGCAGTTCCTGTTCCCGTTACTGTTATAGAAGTTCCCTGACCGTTCAATACATTTCCTAAAGTTTGAGTTGCAGTTGCGGCCGGATTCACCACTCTGAAATCTGTATCGAAATATTCCAATACCAAAAGTGCATCTGTTCCGTAAGCTTTGCATAAACTGTCCGCAAATTCCCATGAAAACATCGTTCCAAAGGAATTGCTTGTTGGATCGGAAGCATCAAAAGTATTTTCACATCGTTTTACCTGAAAACGTGTGCTTTCATTTAATAGTTCATTCAATCCTTTGATACATTCTTCTGATAATACTTTGTCTTGATCTTTCCGTTCAGCTGTGATTACATTTTCCAATGTTCTTCCTGAAGATGGAATTGATCGATTGACAATTGTAACTGACTTAATGTCTGGAATAACAGTTATTTCAGCTGGTCGGGCCACCTGAACTTTCATACCTCTGGTGCTCATACATGAACCGACAAGAAGAAATGACAAACATAAAAAAGGAAAGTAATAGTTTTTCATAGTGTAGTTGTTTGAATGCCTTAAAGCATATATTGTACCAGTTTCAAAACCAAAATTAATGTAATAAACGTATTGAGAGTGTTTTGTGAAAATTTGGAAACCAGTAGGAAGTGCTTACCTTTGCACGGCTGACTAATCGACACAAAAACATTACGATGAAAATATATAATAACATTCTTGAAACCATTGGGAATACACCTTTGGTAAAGCTAAACAAGCTTACTGCTGATTGTAAAGGAACAATCCTGGCTAAAGTTGAAACTACCAATCCGGGTAACTCGGTGAAAGACCGCATGGCGGTTAAAATGGTTGAAGATGCTGAGAAAAACGGATTGTTGAAGCCAGGCGGAACGATCATTGAAGGAACTTCTGGTAATACAGGAATGGGCTTGGCTTTAGCTGCAATTATCAAAGGTTACAAATTGATCTGTGTTCTTAACGATAAACAGTCGAAAGAGAAAATGGATATTTTGCGCGCCGTTGGGGCAGAGGTAGTTGTTTGTCCAACTGCTGTTGAGCCAACTGATCCACGTTCATACTATTCTGTTTCTAAACGTTTGGCAAACGAAATTCCAAACTCATGGTACGTTAATCAATACGATAACTTATCAAACCGTCAGGCACATTACGAGCAAACTGGTCCTGAGATTTGGGAACAAACCGAAGGAAAGATCACGCATTTTGTAGTTGGTGTTGGAACCGGTGGTACAATCTCAGGAGTTGGGAAATTCTTAAAAGAGAAAAATCCAAACATCAAGATTTGGGGAATTGATACCTATGGTTCTGTTTTCAAAAAGTACAAGGAAACCGGAATTTTTGATGAGAACGAGATTTATCCTTACATCACAGAAGGAATTGGAGAAGATATTCTTCCGGCAAACGTTGATTTCGATGTGATTGATTTGTTCGAAAAAGTAACGGATAAAGACGCTGCAGTTTATACACGTCGTTTGGCACGTGAAGAAGGAATTTTCGTTGGAAACTCTGCCGGATCTGCAATTTCAGGTTTGTTGCAATTGAAAGATAAATTGACGGAAGACGATGTTGTTGTTGTGTTGTTCCACGATCATGGTTCTCGTTATGTTGGGAAGATTTTCAACGACGATTGGATGCGCGAGCGTGGTTTCCTTGAGGAAGAATTCAAAACTGCTCAGGATATTATTTCACGTCATTCTGATTTGCCTTTGGTAACACTTTATGCTGAGGAATTGGTTTCACACGCAATTATGAAAATGCGTAAATTCAATATCTCTCAAATTCCAGTTGTTCGTGGTGATGAGTTTGTTGGTTCATTAGACGATACCCAGATCTACCAATTGTTGGTTGATCAACCTGAAATGCGAGATACAGCAGTTTCTAAAGTGATGAAAGCGCCGTTCCCTGTTGTAAAAGGTGCTACGAAATGTGAAGATGTTGCCAAGTTGATTAACAAAGATACTTCGGCAGTAATCGTTGAATTGGAAAGTGGTTCAAAACACATTTTGACACGTCAGGATATTATTGCTTCGTTGGCATAAGAGAGAATAGAAAATAGTGAACAGAAAACAGGTTGTTTCACAATACAATCCTGTTTTCTGATCTCTATCCACTGTTCACTAATACCACCTCATGGGCATCATCAAACGCATAGACCAAATGCAACGCCAAGTCGTTGTTCCTGAGCGTGCTATTCGGATTATTTCTCTGGTTCCTTCTCAGACAGAGTTGTTGGTAGACCTTGGACTTCAGGATAGAATTGTGGGCTTGACCAAATTCTGTATTCATCCGGAAGGATTTAAGCGTGAGAAAACAATTGTTGGCGGAACCAAAAACGTCAACATAGATAAAGTTCGAGCTCTTCAACCAGATCTGATCATCGGAAACAAGGAAGAGAACTTTCAAGCTGACATTGAAGCATTGGAAAAGGAATTTCCGGTTTGGATGAGCGATATCACGACCCTGGAAGATGCTTACGAATTCATGAAATTGATTGGAGAACTATTGGACGTTGATTCAACTCCAATGATTCATGAAATTCAAACGAAATTCAATGAATTGAAGGAATCACTCAAAAACAATTCAAAGAGGCATAAAGTAGCTTATTTGATCTGGAACAATCCGGTGATGCTGGCTGGAAAAGAAACCTTTATCAACCATCTATTGGAATTTCTGGAGTTTGAAAATGCGTGTAAAGAAACACGGTACCCGGAAGTTGATTTGAAGTCGTTGGGAAAGTTGGATTTCCTGTTCTTGTCATCTGAACCTTATCCTTTTAAAGAAAAGCATTTAGATGAATTCAGAACCTTGTTTCCTGAAACAGAAGTAATCCTTGTTGATGGCGAATATTTTTCGTGGTATGGTTCCAGATTGTTAGGCGCCCCGAAGTATTTCAAAGAATTATTGGAAGAATTACTCCGATAAGGGGTCAACAGTCAACAGGATAAACTTGAAGACTTCGTTTACAGAGTTCTTATCTTCTTTGAATGGTAAAATACCTGTGATCTTAAAATTAGCATTAGAAGATTTCTGAATTGCAAAATCAACCTGATCCGTAGATTGAGAAAAGGTCGCCAGATTTTTTACAGGCTTAAAGCTTTTCAATACAGCTTTCACAAAGTACGAGGAGCTATTGATACTTGTCAGGTTAGAAAGATTCCCTTTAACTCGAAACAAATCAGCTCTGGAACCAGGTATAACTGCATTTTCATCTACGCCAACGAAAACATTATGCTCATCGATTACTCGAATGTGGTACGTTATGCCGTGCAGCTTTACTGTTGATGGTCCAGTATGAAGATCTTTCGGAAAGCAAGCCATTATGCTATCCATTGACAAAGTCTTGTTAAAACGATATACACCATTCATCCGAGCGAGCGGTAACATTCCCTGAATAGAAGGTAGACCTTCAATTTTGTTCTCCACTTGTATTCCGAAATAATCAACTGAAATTCCAGTAAGTTGTTTGTCGGAGAAGTACGTGAACGGATCCGTAAGCCTTGTCATCAAGAGAAGTTGTGCTTTTAACTCTGGATGCTTGTTGCTCACTGAATTCACAAGAATTTCAGGATTGTATGCAAAAGTAAGTGTCAATCCTTGACTTCTAACCGAGTATTTCATCGGCTCAAAATCAATATTTCCTTTTATCGTGCCATCAATAGTGAACGCCTTTTTGCTTTGTTGAACACCAATTTCATAAGAGTTCGCTTTATTCATTCCCGATTTTATGGTAATGAAATCTGAACGTTCACCCAAGGTTTCAAATGCCACCTCTTTGGAAGATTGAATTTTCTTTTTTACAGCCTGAAGCTGCGATTGAGTACAGTTTTGTGGTCCATAAATGATATAACCACTGTTTCCGATATGAAATGCCAAATTCTTTTTCGATCTTTTTTCATCAGAAATCTTAATGAATTTAGTGACATCCATTAACTGGAAGATCGCCACTTGAAAATCATTGTTTCCTTCCTGGATGGTAAAAGCAACAATGTCCTTATTCAAATCTATAGGAAGTAACTTGCTGGTACGCTTTATGAATTTATTGTTGATGACCTTCTTTAGTTCCTGGTCAATCATTGAGTAATTCTCTGCTTCGAAGATGATGGAATACATTCCTTTTCTCCAAAACGTTTTCGCATCAATACGAACAATCATTTCACTGTCCTCTGGAATAGGGGCAGAGACCATTTCGGGTTGAGAACCGAAGAAATTCAACACGCTGATGATTCCTAATCCCATTGCAAAAAGCATGAGTATCAGGAGAATCTTTGTCCAGCGTTGAAGTAATTTCATCCCCTAAAAATAGAAGTTTAATTCTTTTGCGTGACGATTGTTCAAAAAACTAACTTTGTGTCATGAGTAAAATCAGTTATTTAATCTTAAGAATGTTTGGCTGGAAAATCGATAAGACAGCTCCAAGAACCATTGACCAGGCTGTTATTGTAGTTGGTCCGCACACGTCCAACTGGGATTTTGTGATTGGTAAATTGGCGTTTTCCTATTATAAAATTCCAGCCAAGTTTCTGATTAAGAAAGATTTGTTTTTTCCACCTCTTGGCTGGATTTTAAAAGCAATGGGTGGAATTCCGGTCGACAGAAAGAAAAGTGCCAATGTTACCATTCAGGCGGTAAACTACTTTAAGCAAAACAAACGTTTGTTTATGGTTTTTACGCCAGAAGGAACTAGAGGTTATCAACCCAATTGGAAAAAAGGATTTTACTTTATTGCTGAAAATGCAAACGTTCCTATTTACATTGCATACATGGATTACAAACGCAAAATTGGAGGTTTTCATTCGTTGTTTGAACCAACTGGCGATGTTGATGCAGATATTAAATACATCAAAAGTGTATTGTCGCAGTATTCCGGAAAATTTCCTGAGAACGGAATAAAAGCAGAAGATTAAGATGAGCGAATTTTTAAGAACGGTTAATGTCACAAGATATCTTTCACCATTGCGTGAAGGTGGTTCTCTACCTGGTTTGGTGGAAGCCGATGACGATTTTAAATATGTTTTGAAATTCAAGGGAGCCGGACATGGTGTAAAAGCCCTGATCTCTGAGTTTTTGGGAGGTGAAATTGCCCGAATGCTTGGTTTCAAAATTCCTGAACTGGTTTTTGTTAATCTTGATGAAGATTTTGGAAGAACAGAGCCTGACGAAGAAATTCAGGATTTACTTCGTGCCAGTCACGGACTGAATCTTGGACTTCACTTCTTATCAGGAGCAATTACTTTCGATCCCGTTGTAACAGACGTAGATGAATTAACCGCTTCAAAATTGGTGTGGTTAGATGCTTTCATTACGAATATCGACCGCACATTCAGAAATACAAATATGTTGATCTGGAAAAGAGAATTGTGGCTGATCGATCATGGTGCTGCTTTTTATTTTCATCACTCATGGGACAATTGGGAAGCAACTTCTACCAGCAAGTTTGTTTATGTAAAAGATCACGTGTTGTTGCCCAAAGCGACAAAAATGCAGGAAGCAGATGAATTCTGTAAAATAGCAATTACTGAAGCTAAACTGAAAGTCCTTGTTGAGGCTATTCCTGATGAATGGTTGAATTGGAACGACACTGAGTTGTCGCCTGAGGAGATTAAAAATGTTTATTTTACATTCCTGAAAAACAGATTGAACAGTACACAGAATTTTGTAAACGAAGCAAATGAAGCCAGAAATGCACTTGTATGAGTATGCTGTAATTAGGCTTGTTCCTATGGTAGAACGCGAAGAGTTTATCAACGTGGGAATCATTGTGTTTTCTAAAAGCGCTCGCTTCATCAAAACAAAAACACAGCTTTCGGCAAAGCGATTGGAAAGTTTCAATTGTGAATTGGATTTGGAGCAAATTCAAATGAATCTTACAGCTTTTGAATGGATTGCCAACGGAGACAAGAAAGGCGGACCAATTGGTTGTGAAGACAAGCCCGAACGTTTCAGATGGTTAACGGCAACAAGAAGTTCCATTATTCAAACTTCACGTCCACATCCTGGAAAAGCAAGTGATTTGGAGAAAGAGGTAGAACGACTGTTCAATGAATACGTATTGTAATGATAAATGAACAATTATCAAGTCATTGCTGCTCTTGATAATTGTTCAAAGGTGGATCGATTATTAAGACTTTACGAATCTTTTCTGTACTAACCCGGTTTTCGTTTGTACTTGTAACAAGTAACATCCGCTTTCAAGCGATTCTACTGAAATGGATTGTGTCGCAATTCCTGAAAAGATGAGTTTTCCCTGCATGTCGAGTACCTGAAATTCGGTTGCGTCACTAGGTAAATCGCTTAGGTTCAAAATTCCAGCTGTGGGATTAGGGAACAACTTCACAGATTCGTTTGAAACTGTTTCATCTGTAATTGCCAGCATTCCATCATGACATTGATCCATGATTTCAGAATTGTTGAATTCAGCGACAGAATCACTCAATGCCAATAATGAGTTTACATCTTGGAGATTTGAGCCGCTATTTGCGTAAAGAATAGCATAGCTGGCTGAAATAGACTGGTTTGGTGCAAATGTTCCAACATCTGTATTCAAAAGAAACTGGTCGTACACATTTCCATCACCATGCGACAATTGGTTCCATGAATTAACATCGTTTGGGTTACCGTTAAATGCATAAGATGAATTTGAACCGCTTAGGTTTACCCATGGTTGTCCGTTACTTTTCAATCCGTTCATGTTTGCCACCATTTCTGATAATGAACTGGTAGATTGAAAGCATTGCATTCCGGAACTGTTTCCATTTAGATCTACCACTCCTAAAGCCTGTGAATTTGAATCTTCGACTGCAGAATAGATGTAACCCATTTGTGTTAAAGAATCGCAACCAAAAAGTGTTTCATGGCCGGATGTTTCATTGGACCACTTGATACTGTGTTTGAAATTAAAGTAAGTAGTCGAACTTTTGTTGATGGCACAAACATCCACAAATGTTGCATCGTTGAGGTAACTGAAATCACTGAACTGGTAAAACAGGTAATGCATTTCGATTCCAAGTGGTTGGGAACCGGAATAAGTATGTACTCCTTGACTATCGTTCTGAATCATGTAATAAGCTTTACAACCTTTGATAATTGGATAATCACCATTACTTGGGGAGTAAATTCCATCATCATCAACGTCAACAAATGGGAAACAAGAAGGCCAGCTGTAAACAACGATCATTGTTTGCTCCGAAACAGGATCAAGCCCAACCCCGGTAACTGTGTCCGGGTTCATTGAGTGACCATAGTTTTCCATCTCTGCATTCGTTACTTCGTAAATGATTGGTTCATTTGAACCATTCGTTCCATGAAAAACATCTGTTCCAAGATCGTTTCCGCCAAAACATCCGTGTAGTTGACCATTTCCATCTAAACCAGCGTACCAGAATTGTAAACCATAAAGTAGACTTAAACCATTATTTTCCGGAACTGTATATCCGTTTAATCCTGTATTGAAATTTTGAAACTGAGTTCCACTAGTGGATAAAATAGCCTTTGCATTGTTGTGATCCAACGTTTGGTAAGTAATTTGAGCGCTTACGGGGCTTAAGAAGAGCGCAAATAGCGCGATGATGGAGGTCGTTTTTGCTGACATGAGTGACAATTATTTCTATTCACAATCAACAACGTCGGTAAACGAATAAAGGTTGGGGTTCAATTGTGTTTACTTCTTGAAGCTATCCGTCTTCTTGTCATAACCATATGGACAATGTCTGCAACCGCTTTTACAGCAATGTCCGCGTTTTAGATGATACTTTTCAGTAAAAACGATATAACCTTCCGGAGTGTAATAAAAGTCGTCTGGTTCTAAACCATTGTTTTTGGGAAGAGGTTTGAAATTGTCATCCATACATCAAAATTACTAATTGCGAATGACTAATTACCAATAGGTGGATCCTCATTTTAGTTGAATACATTTGTAACTAGTAATTAATAATTTGTAATTAAAAATGTTGTTTGATACTTCAAAATCCATTCTTCAGGAACTTGAGCATGAACTGTTCGATGAGAAAAACTGTCGTGTTTTTGTAAAACGTGATGATTTGATTGATTCTGAAGTCTCTGGGAATAAATGGCGAAAACTCAAGTATCACCTTGAACATGCAATTTTTCTTAAGAAATATGGAATAGTCACCGTTGGTGGAGCTTTTTCGAATCACTTGCTGGCAGTTGCTTCTGCTTGTAATAAAGCTGGAATAAGAAGTATTGGTGTGGTGCGAGGTGAAGAATTAACAGTTGATAGTAATCCTAATCTAAAACGATGTGTGGAGCTGGGAATGGAACTGGAGTTCATTTCACGATTGGATTATGCAGATAGAAACCAGGATTGGTTTAAGGAAGACTTGTTGGAGAAGCATCGGAACTTTCTATTCGTTCCGGAAGGTGGAAGTGGTTATCACGGACTGATCGGTTGTCAGGAATTGGTGAAAGAACTTCCTGAAACGGTAACAGACATTTTTGTTGCACAAGGAACTACAACAACGAGTTGCGGTATTTTATTGGGCGTTTCTGAGGAGGTAGTGTTGCATGTGGTTCCGGTTTTAAAAGGATTCGATTCCATTTCGGAAATGAAACCTATTTTATATCCGTTCTGCCTCGATTCAAATTTGATTGAAGAGTATCTCCAAAAAGTACAGGTTCATGATTCGTTTCATGAAGGTGGTTATGGGAAATCGTCACCTGAATTAGAACAATTTATTCGTTTATGCAGTACGGAATTCAATTTACCGCTTGATTTTGTTTATACCGCGAAAGCTTTCAGAGCATTGATGCATTGGGTATTGAATTCTCCTGATGCTTATGATTCTGAGATTATTTTCATTCATACCGGCGGATTGCATAACGGTTAATATTCCTTTATGTCGCAGTGGAATGATATTGATGAAAGAATGCCGTCACTTCGAGTGGTTTTTCGAAATGTAGTGGAGAAAAAATGTATCGAGAAGAAGGCGCAAAAAAAGTCGGTTCCAAACAAACGAAACCGACTTCCAATGATCTATTTAAAATTTATTCAAACATCTTCGGATCAATTTTTCCATTGACTTCAATAGTTTTCACAGTTCCTTCCAAAATCAATTCACCAATGTTTTGGCTGATCTTGTAAGGGAATGCAATTCCGTTTACGTCTTTGTACTCACCGAAAACTCGTGACATTTCCATTGTTTGACCTTCAACAGTTTGCACTGAAACCGATTTGAATTTCATAAATGTAGTTTTGTCGTAGTAATCAAACTTCTTAGAAGTTCCATCATTCGTTTCAAGTACGTAGTATTTCTTACCGGCAATGGTTTCAATACCTTTCAATGTGTAAGTCATTCCTGAAGTTTTGTATGCCATCTCAGGAATTAATCCCGGACTTTTCAACTTCGCTGCAACTTCCTCAGGAGTTAACTCCTTTGTTCCGTTTTGCATATCTGTTGATGCACCTTTCTTTCCGTCGAAGTAGCTGCTTTGAACAACCATTTTACCCATTGCAATTGACTGTGCATCTTTATTGGGAGCAACAAAAGCGTCAACTGCAGTAAGTCCGCCCGGGATCATTGCTGATTCCATTGCAATTTCTTGCTTAACAGATTTAATGGTTTTTATCTTTTTAGCTGCTGCTTTGTCAGATGTTGTATGCGTTACTGCCTGAACGTATTTCGAAATCAGCTGATCAGCAGTAATGTCTGCTTTCTCAGTTTCCTGAACCGGATTTCCGAAAGCATCCACTTTTTCAATTACACCGTCAGCATCAAATTGCTTGATCTTACTCAAAACGCTTTCATCACCAACAACGATAATGTTCATTCCGCTTTTGAAGTATTTCTGAGCCATTAACAAGACATCTTCTTTAGTAACTGCTTCAAGACGTTTCAAGTAGTTTGAATAGTAATCTTGTGGCAATTTATTACGGATGATGTTCAGTGCAAAACGTGCAATTGTTTGTGGACTTTCTAAAGAACGAGCAAAACTTCCAGCCATTGCTGATTTTGTTAATGCGAGTTCTTCATCAGTGACATCAGAAGAGCAAATTCGCTCAAATTCATAAAGCATTTGTGTAATTGCAGAATCCGTAACATCATTTCTGAAACTTCCGGATGCACTTACCCAACTTCCTTCACGAGTTACCTGTAAGTCAGAATAAGCACCGTAAGTATAAGCTTTGTCTTCACGTAAATTTTGCATTAAACGCGCTCCAAAAGCACTTCCTCCGAAAATTCCGTTCATCACCGTTACCGGAATTTGATCAGGAGCTCCTGGAGTAAGATTGATTGGGAAGGTAACTGAAATAACAGATTGTACAGCACCAGGTTTATTTACAAAAATAACTCTCGGTCCTTTCACGTAACCAACTTTCGACAAATCTCTTCCGAACATAGTTTCTCCAGTCCAATCACCGAAATAAGTTTTAGCTAATTTTTCAGCATCAGCACGATTGATGTCGCCAACAATTACAAGGTATGCTCCTTGTGGTGTAAATGTGCTTTTATATTCCATAAATACATCTTCCAGCGTAATGTTTGCGAGTGTTGTCTCGTTCATTACATTCGAGTTTGGATTTTCAGGAAAATTGATCTTACGCTCAACATTTGCTGCCATTTCATCAGGACTCGACATCACTGACTTCAAGCTTGATTCATTCATTTTTACAATTCGCTTGAATTCCTCATCCGGAAATGCTGGATTAGTTGCAACATCTCTCATGATGTTCATTGCTCCATTCAGGTTTTTTGTAAGCGTTGACAAGAAAATTGAACTTCCGTCAGCACTTAATGAAGCACCGATCAAATCGATTTCATTATCAAGTGCATCTTTGGTTCTTGTTGATGTTCCTGACATTAATAGTTGACCCATTAACTGATTTAAACCAGCTTTGTTGCCTTCCATTTTAGATGTTCCACCCATTACAAGGTTTACAGAAACTTTTGGCAATTTGTGGTTTTCAGAAAGTACAACAGTAATTCCGTTTGAAAGGGTAAACACCTCCGAGTTTTTGATATTGATCGAAGGAGCAGGAGCTGCAGTTGGACGAATAGAGCGATCAATTTGTCCGTGAACCGCAGTAATGGCAGATAACGCTGCTACTAATACTAACTTTTTCATGATCTTCTATTTCTTAGGTACGTAATACAAAATAATCTTGTTGTTCGCGGTGAAGTATTTCTTAGCTACACGTTGAATGTCTTCTTTGGTCACTTTTTGGTAGATCTCCATTTGTTTGTTGATCAACTCTGTGTTACCGAAGTACATACGATTTTGTGCTAAGTTTTCAGCGATTCCTTCAACTGATGAATTAGAAGAAACGATTCTGTTTTCAAACTGATTTCTCACTTTTTGGAATTCCTCGTCCGAGATCAATTCGTTCTGAATAGCTTCAATTTCAGCATTCAATGATTTTTCCAAATCAGCCAATGAAGTTTCTCCTGATGCAATAGCAGCAACAATCCCTAATCCAGGATCTTCCATATTGAAGGCGAAAGAAAACGCTGCCATGGCTTGTTGTTTCTTCTCAACAATATTTTTATTCATTCTTGATGAATTACTTCCTGAAAGAATTTCATTCATCATTTCAATTGCAGCGAAGTCAGGATCTGTTTCTTTCGGAAACTTATAACCAAAAAATACTGCAGGAAGTTGAATGTTATCGTAAATGGTATCGCGTGTAACACCTTTCAAAGGTTCAAAAGCCGCATTCGGACGAGGAATTCTGTTCGCCATCGCGCTGTACTTTTTCAATACCTCTTTCGCTTTTCCGTCTTTTGGATTGTTAAAGTTTTTTGCGTCAAAACTTGATTTAGCAACACCATATTTTGTGTTGAAATCAGCATCGCTCAGGTTTTCAAAATCACGGAAAAGATTAATCGCTTCTCCCGCAGGAATTGATGCAAAATATTTATCGATCCACTTTTTTGTTTGGTCAATGTTTAAATCACCAGCAATTGACAACACCGCGTTAGAAGGAACATAGAACGTTCTGTAGAAATTTACATAATCAATTTCTTGAGCCGCATCTAAATCTTCCATGCTTCCGATCGGAACCCAGTTGTACGGGTGAGTCGTATACGCACGTTTGAACATTTCAGCCATGAACGAACCATAAGGTTGGTTATCCATACGCTGACGTTTTTCTTCTTTAACAACTTCTCGCTGCGTTTCAACACCGGTTTGATCCACCTTTGCATGCAATAAACGCTCACTTTCTAACCATAAACCAAGTTCTAACTGATTGGAAGGAAGAATTTCGTAGTAATACGTTCTATCCTGAGAAGTGTTTGCATTTAAAGCACCACCATTTTTCTCAACAAGTGTAGAATATTCACCACGTGGAATATTAGTAGATCCTTCGAACAAAAGGTGCTCAAAAAAGTGAGCAAATCCGGTTCTATTAGCGGTTTCGTTTTTTGAACCAACGTGGTACATAACAGAAACGGCAACAATTGGGGTAGCGTGCTCTTCGTGTAGGATTACGTGCAGCCCGTTTGGTAAATCATACTCAACGTATTTTACCGGTGTTGGAGCTTGTGCAAATATTCCCGTTACACTAAAAACCGACGCGATGAGAAGCGTTTTTTTCATGTTTTATGTTTTCGAAAAATTTTCCCGAAAATAACAACAAAATCCGTTGAAAGGTTGTCAAAACCTGCTAAATGGAACACCAGATATTATGTAAAAAGGAGCAAAGGGTTCAGAAAGGCAATAATAACCTTGTTCTTCGGGCGTTTGAAAAGTGTGTGAATTGTGAATTTTTAAGATTTTTAACATTCACCCTGAAATACTTAAGATTGTGTTAAGGACTATTTTTTAGCACAGTTTTTGACTAACTTCGGCAAAACAACACGAAAATTATGCGTATTCTTCTCTTAACGCTTTTACTTTTTCCCTCTTTTTCCTTTTCACAGGCGCTTTTTGGTTACACTGATTTTAATTTGTACTTCAAATCTTTTGTAAATGGAAATTATGGTCAAATCGAACATCAGGAAGTAAGTGATGTTGGAATGGGAGATGAGTTCATCGTTTACAAGAATTCGCAGAAAGATTTTAAAGTGTTCAATGGAACATCTACTAAATTGATCACCAATCAATTCGTTAATTACAAACATTCGGATCACTTGATTGCATGGAAACTTGCTTCATTGCTTTACTATTACGAAGATGGAAAGCCACACAGTTTAACTAATTGGGGCGGCGAATTTGCAGTTTCAGATTCATTGGTTGTTTTTCAGGATACGCGTTTTTATACCCTGAACGTGGTTTACAAAGGGCAGGTGATTCAGTTAATGCAGCAAACTGCTGATATGTACATGCCAGAAATTATTGGTGAAAACATTCTTGTTTTTAGAGATAATGGAAACGTCTACCGTGTTTTTTACAGAGGAGAAATTTTTGAGTTAGGGGTTTGGAATGGAAATCAACCCTTCCAATTTTTTGCCGGGACGGATATGTTGGCTTTCAACGACCCTCAATCAAGAACATTTGCTGTATTTGAAAACGGCGCTTTTATGGATGTGGAAGATATGCACGCGAAGAAAGTAAAGGTTGGCAGAGGATTTATGATCTACGAAGACAACATGGGCAACCTGAAACGCTACAGCAAGGGAAATGTAGAAAACGTTTCTTCTTATTTCAACGAATGGGATGCATACGACGATGTATTTGTTTGGAATGAATCCAACTCAATGTATACAATGGTTGGAAAAGAAAAGGTGAAAGTTGCGTCGTACGAAGTGAAAGAATGGAAGTTGAAAAATGATGTAATTGCGATTCGAAATCAAATGGGTGGCGTTTCTGTTTTTCATGACAAGAAGCTTACAGAAATCACCAATATTCCAGAAACTGATTTTGACCTGAACGCTCATTCTGTGATGGTTCATTTGATGAATAAATCGGTGATTTGTTATTATAACGGAAGAGTTTACCGCGACTAATGGAAGCAAGGTATTTTCCACCCCTCAATTTGCCTCAAGCCAAACTTCGCATTTCTAAAATGGAGAATGGTTATCAGGTATGGTGCGAAATACGCAAAAAACAACTTATACTTACTCCAGAAGAATGGGTACGTCAGCATGTGCTTCATTTTCTGATTTCTGAAAGAAATATCTCTATAGCTCGAATTGCTTCTGAACGTTTGGTGGTTATCAATGGTCAGAACCGTCGTTGTGATATAATGGTGGTGGATGAATTTGGTCAGCCTTTGTTAATTGTTGAATGCAAAGCAAGTGATATTACCGTTGACGAGAGAACCTTTCTACAAACCAGTAATTACGTTCGCCAAACCAAAGCACGTTATTTCTGGATGACAAATGGAATTCACCATTCATTGATTGATTGCCGGAATCCTGGCGTTTTACTAGAGGAATTCCCCGTTTTTTAAACACATAGAAACATAGTTTGTCACATAGTAAACATAGATATATTAAAACTATGTGCCTATGTTTTCTCTATGTGAACTATGTGTTTTTTAATTCACTTCGAGTTTGAACTCACTTGTTGTATGGAATGTCAAATCCGGATAATCCTTCTCAGCCATTTGCAATAAGAACTGTGTTTCGGCCATGAAGACCAAATTGTCATCTTTGTCTTTCGCCAAATAGTTTGCTTTAGCGCGTTTGAAATCATTCAGTTGTTCCTGGTTGTCGGTGGTAATCCAACAAGCTTTGTAGAGATTTCTAGGTACAAAACGACATTTAGCTCCATACTCGTGATCTAAGCGGTAAGAAATTACTTCGAATTGAAGCTGACCAACCGTTCCAACAATCTTTCTGTTTCCCGGCTGTTGAATGAATAACTGAGCAACTCCTTCGTCCATCAACTGCGTAATTCCTTTCTCCAATTGTTTTGATTTCAATGGATCAAGATTCTCTAATTCCTGGAACAATTCGGGAGAGAAACTTGGAATTCCTTTGAACATAAAGTTCTCGCCTTCACTCAAGGTGTCTCCAATCTTGAAGTTACCGGTATCGTACAAACCAATTACGTCACCAGGAAAAGCTTCGTCAATCACACTTTTGTCTTGCGCCATGAACGAGGTTGGATTCGCGAACTTGAACTTCTTGTCCAATCGAACGTGATTATAGAATGTATTTCTTTCGAATTTTCCTGAAACAACACGCAAGAAGGCAATTCTATCACGGTGTTTAGGATCTAAGTTTGCGTGAATTTTGAAAACGAATCCGGAGAACTTTTTGTCATCTGGCTCAACACGTTTTGTATCAGCATCACGTCCTCTTGGAGACGGTGAAATACGCACAAACGTATCCAATAATTCTTTTACACCGAAGTTGTTTACTGCCGATCCGAAGAAAACAGGTGCTACATCACCCGAAAGGTAGTTTTCTCTGTCGAAAGCATCATAAACACCCTCAATCGTTTCCAATTCGTCGCGTAATTCAGCGGCAGGGGCTTCACCAACCAATTCATCTAACTCTGAAGAGTTAATGTCCGAAAGTGAAACAATATCTGTAGAGATTTTTGTTTTGTTTGCAGCAAAAAGATTGATGTTCTTGTCGTAGATGTTATAAACACCTTTGAAACGGTCACCCATTCCTATCGGCCAGGCTAACGGACGAACTTTGATGTCTAAAGACGATTCCAATTCATCCAACAATTCGAATGGATCTTTACCGTCGCGGTCCATTTTATTAATGAAAATGATCACCGGCGTTTTACGCATTCGACAAACTTCCATCAAACGCTTGGTTTGTTCCTCCACACCATTTGCACAATCGACAACCAAAATTACGCTGTCAACCGCAGTTAAGGTTCTGTAAGTATCTTCAGCAAAATCCTTGTGACCAGGAGTATCCAGAATATTGATCTGCTTTCCTGAATATTCGAACGCCATCACGGAAGTCGCAACGGAGATTCCACGTTGTTTCTCAATTTCCATGAAATCGGAAGTCGCAGATTTTTTGATCTTGTTGTTTTTTACGGCACCTGCAGATTGAATTGCTCCACCAAACAGAAGAAGTTTTTCCGTTAAAGTAGTTTTTCCGGCATCCGGGTGAGAAATAATCCCAAATGTTCTGCGCTTTTCAATTGCTTCAATGTTGCTCATAGTTCGAATTTCGAAATGCAAAGGTAAGGCTTTGATAGGATTGGACAAGGTGATGAGCATTGAATTGAGAACAATTCGACCGAAAAAAGCATAAATCGATTCGATAAAAACTGTAATTTGGACTATGCTTAAGTCACTCCAGATAATTCTCATTGTTTTCCTTTTTGGAAATTTGTCACCTAATTCTTCATATGCACAAGAACTTGCTAGTTGGCATGGTGAATACTATTATTCCGAAACTCCCGTAAAAGCCAATGCTGGTTATTTTATGGTTATGGAATGGATTTTATCGATCTACGAACAGGATGGGCAAGAGATGGCAATGATTGCAATCAACGGTCAACAAACGCAGATCAATTATGAAGCGTTTGCGCGTGGAGGAGAAGAGTCTGTTTCCATTTTCTTTAATGAGACTGTAGCTGGCTCTGTTAATGAAGGTTTAAGTCGTGGTGATTTATTACTTACTTTAACCAAAACCGAAAAAGGAGTTATGACCAACTGGGTAAAAATGAGTCCAAGATTAGCAGAAATAAGTGAGACGGAATGTTTGAATTGTTTTGTGAAGGCAGAGTAATTCCAAATCTTGATGTTGCTTAATCTCTTAATGGTTTATTTACGGAATTCAGAAACTTGCTAACATCTTCCGACCATTCTTTTTGATACTTATTCAAGTAATTTTCATGTCCTGCATTTGGATACATCTTCAAGGTTTTCTTTCCCTTTAGGTTGTTGTAAATGATTTGAATTTCTTCTTGCGAAACACGCTTGTCTTTTGCGCCATGAAGAAGGAGAGTAGGGCAATTAATCTTTCTGGCATATTCTTCTGGATTGTGACCAAAAGCATTGAAATCGTTAATCACTCCACCCCAAAATGTTAACAGACCCGCCATGGGAAAGGTGGGAACTCCCATGGTATTGAAACGAGCACAAACGGTTTTGTACATGGTTCCAAACGGACATTCAATTATCAATCCTTCAGGTTGAAGTTTGTAATCGTCGATTGCTTTCATAGCTGCAGCAGCTCCCATCGACGTTCCGAAAATATAAATGTGCTTTTCGCCTTTCTTTTTCAAATAATCATAACACGATTTCACTTCTTCAGCTTCGTAAAAGCCAATGGTGGTTTGATTTCCCTCTGAACCACCTGAACCCATAAAGTCGACCAAGAATGTGTTGTAGCCCATAGCCAAAAGCGCATCAGATTTATCAAGCATAGAAGATTTTTGTCCGGAATAACCATGAAGAAGTATAATTGTTCCTTTCGCAGTTTTAGCCACGGTTTGTTGTATACTCCAACATTCAATGCGCTTGTTGCTTTTTAGCGTGATGGTCTGGTATTTCTGAGAAGGAACAGCATCGTTTTCAGGACGTGGATTGCTAATTCCCAAAAACAGTACTTTCATTTTCTCTCCAAAACCAATGGTTTCAGAGCTAGAGGTTTTCTGTTCACCATCATCTGAGAAATGCGTAAAACTGTAAGCGTGAATAATTGCCATCACGTTCATCAGTAAAAAGACAATTGCTAAAGTCCAGAGAAAACGTTTTAAGAATTTACGAGGGATTTTGATTTTCATTTCATGGGTTGAGAAACGAAAATACGAGAAGCATGAATTCGCTTTTTTAGTTTAGGATAAATTGGGAGAACTAGATCAGTACTTCACAAACTGCTTAGAAACAATCATTCCATTTTCACTTTTAAATGAAACAAAATAACTTCCCTCACTCAAACCAGTCAACGAAATTCCGTTTTCCTGATTATATGGAAGTTCAGTAATCAATTGTCCAAGAGCATTCATAATTCGAACGGTTTGCGGAATAATCCCTTCAATAAACAATTCGTTTTGCGCTGGATTCGGATAGATTGAAAATTCAGATGCTGAAAGTTCTTCGGCTACAAGCGTTTCTGAAATATCTAATTTTGCCAGCATGAAATCTGCATTGCTATTGTATAATCTTGCTGAACCTCCAATCAGCAAATGCTCGTTATCAATGAATTGGAAGGTTTGCAGATAATCACTTTCTTCGGAAATGTCAAGTTGATAAGTTCCTGTATAGTTGAATGCTGGGTCAAGGTCGCCATTTGCAGTTAGACGTGTTACAGAAATTCCATAATTGTAATCTGAAATCACCACATTTCCACCCAAAAGAATTTTGTTGTCGTCCTGAAGAACGAAATCGCTCACAGGATAATTGTGAAGTACTATTCCATTGCTTCCGAAATCTGTATCGATATTTCCGTTTTCATCCATTAACAGGAGTAAAGGTTGAGTACTGTTTCCTGAAAGCAGAAGTTTTCCGTCTGCTCGTTTTTTGATGATGGAAAACATTTCGTAGACCTCTGGAGTTCCTGAATACATATCAAGAATAAATCTTCCGTTATCAGCGAAAGACGTCACCAAATCACCATTTGAATCCACTTTAATACATGACAAATTCATATTGCTAAAGTCTTCAGCGTCTAATCCGACCATCACATAATTTCCGTCATTTGTTAAAGCTGTCGACCAGCAATAGAACAGCTGACTCATAGATGAAAGTTCTTTGATTCCATTCGCTCCGAAATTGGAATCAGGAATTCCATTGGAATCCATTTTTAGAAGGATTGCGCCCGTATTCATGTTCCCCGAAAAGACAATTGAGCCATCGTTTTGAACAAAAATATCACTCAAATCAGAATCGTCCTGAGAAAGCGTGTGCACACCATTCGTTGCGAAAGTAGAATCCAATTCACCATTCGATTTTAAACGAGCAACAAAAGCACGTGTTGGACCAGGACCACTTTGTGTTGGACCTAAATAAACGTATCCTGTAACGATTATTTTTCCATCACTTAGCAACACCAAGTTGGATGGCATACTTGAATAATTGATTTGATGCTGAATAATTCCATTTAACCCAAAATCGTTATCAATTACTCCGTCGGAATTGTGTTTTGTTAGTGTGAGATGATACGTTCCCATATTACCCGGGAGATTGTATCCTGCGCTAATAATTGCACCAGTAGGAGTAATGATTGTTTTATTAATCTCCGTTGTTCCCTGAACAATTTCAATGCCTTCTATCGCGAAATAGTTATCCAGCGAAACGGTTTGACCGAAATTGAAGAAGGGAATAAGTAGAGAGAAGAATAGTGATTTTTTCATGCGTTATTATTTGATGCCTCAGAGTAAACGGATGAAAATGGAAAAGGGTTGGATAATGAATAGGAAACGTTTAAAGCCTTATTTCTGTTCTTTTACTTTCCTTCTCGACTGTGTTAATGAAAGCATTTAATGCTGATGCATTTACCAGTATGTCTGAGAATCTCATAGCTTTTTCCTTTATAAATGCATACAGACCAGAACCTCTGGATTCAGGTTTTAGTACAATTCTGTAAAAGCTTACGATATTCTTACTCTTACTTAGAAACTTGATGGATTCTATGGTACTAACATCAATCTTTTCCATGCGAAATAGCAGTCGGTTTTGAATAGTTAAGTAGCCATTTTCTAACTCCATAAATCGGTGTTTCAGTTTATGGATACGAATCATGTTAATGAGGCGCAAGATCATCCAAATGGTGTAGATTACTCCAATGATGAACATGGGCAATAATGTTCCAAGCTCCAAGTTTTTCTCTTTCATCATGATGTACACATAGGTGCACATTCCAGGAAAAAACACTAAGGTGAAAAACGTAAAGAAAAGCAGGTTTCTATATTTTTTAGGGTCGATTGAAACGTACATTTGTTCTATATTTAATTCACTTTCCACTATGATGCGGCGGTAATTCTCCACCCAATTTTGCAGCTCTGTCGTGACAAACAATACTACCTGTTACAGCTACATTCAGTGATGAATTTCCAGGCAATTTTACAACAGCATTGCATCTTTGTAATATTGGTTCAGGTAAACCTTGATCTTCGGACCCTAACAAATAAATAGCTCGTTTGGGATGTTCGAAGTTGTGAAGGAATTGCGCCTCTTCGGTTAGTTCTATTCCAACCAATAAACAGTCGTAAGGAATGTTATTCGTCAGGTCTTCTAAAGTATCGTAATGAAAATAGGGGATACGTGCCCAGGTTCTGGTAACATCAGAAGTTTGTTTCTTATAACGTTTTCCAACGGTGAAAATGTATGAAGCTCCTAAAATGTATGCACTTCGCCACAATGTTCCAATGTTGTGATCTGTTTTTGGGTTAAAGACGCCGATAGCGTAATAACCTTGAGTTCCTCCAGTCTTCATCTTATTTCCCCACTTTTCCAATATGAAAAACGGCATCACCTTTATTCACTAAGGGAGCTTCGTTTACACAGATGATATAACCCGTAGAAGGTGATTTAATTTTCTTTTCTTCGTTACCGAAAGGATCACAAATAACTCCCAGAATATCACCTTTTTCAACAGCGTCGCCATTGCCAACGGTTACACGCAGCACTCCAGCGTTCGCTGCTCTCAACCAACGAGATGAGGTGATTACAATTGGAATTCGGCCATTGTCCTCCAGTTTGAAGGAACGCATTCCATAGTAATTCAAAACACGTTGAATTCCAAGTAAACCTTCTTCAACAACCACTTCGTCTATGGAATTGGTTTTCCCACCTTCGAACAAAAGGATTTTCTTTCCCATTTTGTTCATGGCTTCGCGAACCGATTTTGAGATGTAGTTGGAATGTACAATAAACGGCGGATCGAAGACATGGGCTAGTTCAACACTTTCGGCGTCAGACAAAACACAACGAACTTGTGCGATGTTAGAACGTTGCGCTGAGCCCGTATGAAAATCGATGACAACATCCACTTTCGGAGCAATTTCCTTCATAAATTGATAAGCGAACTGACTTGCAAGTGAACCGTTTTTTGTTCCGGGGAAACTGCGGTTCAAATCTCTACCATCGGGTAACTCGCGCTTGATATTGAGGTACCCGAAAATATTGAAAACGGGTAAACAGATAATAGTTCCAGCGTTTGGTTTATGCCACTTTTTGCGAATAACGCGTCGAACAATTTCCATTCCGTTGATTTCATCACCGTGCATTCCGGCCATCAACAACAATACAGGACCTTCCTTCTCAGCTCTTTCAACAAAAACAGGAACCTGAATTGGAGTATGTGTATGCAGTTTTGCAACATTCATGCTCAATTCGATGCTTTCGCCAGGACCAATTTCTCTTCCTAGTATGCTGAATCTTGCCATATTACTTTGTTATGTTTCATTCTGAAGTGACTGGAAAGATTACTTCTTAATTACGTTTTTCTCTATGTAAGCAATTATTTTTCCGGCGATGTCAACTCCTGTTGCGCGTTCAATTCCTTCCAATCCCGGTGATGAATTTACTTCAAGAACTAGTGGTCCACGTGACGATTGTAACAAGTCAACGCCGGCAATTCCAAGTCCAACCGCTTCTGCAGCTTTAATGGCGGTTTTTCTCTCGTCTTCACTAAGTTCAAGGTGCATTGCGGTTCCACCACGGTGAAGATTGCTTCTGAATTCACCTTCTTTACCTTGTCGTTTCATCGCTCCAACCACTTCACCATCCACAACAAATGCGCGAATATCGGCACCTCCAGCTTCTTTGATGAATTCCTGAACAATTACACGTGCTTTCAAACCATTAAAAGCTTCTAATACAGATTGTGCAGCATTTTGATTTTCTGCAAGGACAACGCCGAGGCCTTGAGTTCCTTCCAATAACTTTAATACAACTGGTGCTCCACCAGCAGAATCAACTACGTGTTCTACGTTTCTGGAGTAATTGGTGAAAACGGTTTTAGGTAAACCAATACCTTCTTTCGAAAGTACCTGTAAGCAACGTAATTTATCACGTGAGTGAACAATTCCTCTTGAACCAACAGCTGTGAAGACATTCATCATTTCAAACTGACGAACCACTGCCGTTCCGTAAAAAGTAACCGAAGCCCCAATTCGTGGAATTACAGCATCAAATCCTTCAAGGTAGTTGTCTTTATAATAGAGTGAAGGACCTTTTTGCTCTATTTCGATATTGCAACTCAGGTGATCAATAACGTGAGCTTCGTGTCCGGCATGAACAGCAGCTTCAACCAATCGACGAGTTGAATAAAGATTCGCATTGCGAGAAAGGATTCCAATTTTAAGCATTGTGTATTTCGTGTGTTAGTTGAATTTTTTTGAAAGGTTCACTTTCGATGTGTCAATTAAGAAACGTTTATTGAGTAAACGTCGACCGAGCAGCACCGGATTCTTTAATCCTGACCTTTCTGTAAGCGAAAATACGGTTTCGTAGGCTACTCCGAACAATTCCAGGTTGCCTTTTACGAAAAAACGTTCCTGAACAAACCCGTTTGAACTTTTTACGCTTTTTTTACTGAACTCTGTGAACAGTTCTTTTTTTCCTGTGTAGCCAGGAGTTTGTTCATCCAGAAAAACGACTTCAAGTACGTCTATTTCCCCGTGAATTAAGCGAACTGACGAACAATGAATACTCGAAGAATAAGCTCCGGAGTCTATTTTAACAGGAACGAGATTCAATCCAAAAGTAGGAAAGTTAACCACATCCTTACGTCCAATTATTTCCATATTAAAAGTTACGGTGAACCGGTTCGAAAGTAGAAAAAAATCGTTGTAGATTCGCAATTGTATTGACGATTTGTTGGGTCGAATTGCATTTAGACCATACGTTTTTTATCTCTGACTATTGATTTTTCTTTCGTCTTCAAAAAAAAACTGGTACTTTTGATGAATATTAAAGAAAAAATATCTAATATTGCACCCCCGAAAAGGGCTATAGAGAAGAAATTAGAGAGTCATGGATATTATCAGAGAACTTCAAAAAGAACTAACAGAGGTAAAACAATTTCCAGCGTTTGGAGCAGGAGATACTGTTACTGTTTCATATAAAATTAAAGAGGGTAACAAAGAGCGTACGCAGTTATACCAAGGTGTTGTATTGCAACGTCGTGGTTCTGGTGCTACTGAAACATTTACTGTACGTAAAATGTCAGGAAACATTGGTGTTGAGCGTATCTTCCCAATCTCATCTCCATTTATTGAAGATATTGTTGTAAACAAAAGAGGTGCTGTACGTCGTGCTCGTATCTTCTACTTCCGTGGTCTTACTGGTAAGGCTGCTCGTATTAAAGAGAAAAGAAGCTTCGTTCACGCGAAGTAAGCGAAAGCCAATTATATTAAAACCCCGATCCGTTATTTGCGGTATCGGGGTTTTTGTTTGGTATAACTTTTGCGCAATCGCAACAAAAAAAATCATGAAATACTACCTTCTTTTTACCACTTTGATATTGTTCACGGCTTGTGAGAACTCTATCCCAAAAAGCAAAAAGGAAAACAAACTACCTACCAGATCAGATTTTTCTTCCAGCCCTAACGTCATTCAGGAATACCAGCAGAAGCATCGTCAGAATTTGAGAAGTGAAAGCACCGGTACAGTTTCGAACGGAAAGTTGGAAAATGGTTACCTCGTTCCCTTTGAAGGAAAGAATTTCAGGTATTTTGATACAACGAGTTATTTGGCAGGACGTGCTTTTGTAAACGATAGGGTGTATAAATCATTGGTGGATTCATATGCAGAGCTCAATACGACATCAAGCTTGTTTTATGGGTTGATGGAATGTTCCAACGAACATGGCGGAAGATTGTATCCGCATAGGACGCATCAAAACGGATTGAGTTGTGACTTTATGTCGCCAATGCTCAAAAACGGTTCTGCAACACTTGATTTGAATAATCTTGGCGCCGATCACTATTTCATGGACTTTGATGAAAATGGTGTTTACAAGGAAAACAAGATCTATTCTATCGACTTTGATGCAATTGCACAGCATTTATTGGTTCTGAATGCTTCGGCACGTAAGAATGGACTTAAAATCGAAAAGGTAATTCTGAAAATTGAGTTGAAGGATGAGCTTTTTGCAAGTAAATACGGTGATGAATTGAAAAATACTGGGATTTATTTTGCAAATTCACTCTCGCACTTGATCAATGAATTGCACGACGATCATTATCACGTAGACTTTAAACCCCTTTGAGTTAATCCATAGATGAAATCCATTTCAACCTTTATCGCTTTTGTGCTGCTGGCATTCATCGCATCTTCTCAAGCGGATACGAACAGAATTCAACAACTTTTAACTCAGATCACCAAAACACCAAAGCCGAGGAATTATCAGAACCTCGATCAGCTGAACAAAACAGCGAATTTCATAAAAACGGAGTTTCAAAAGTATTTGGATACAGTTTACTTTCAGGAATATAAAGTGAATGGAATCACTTACAAAAATGTTGTTGGTGTAGTGAATCCAAAAGCGGCTTCAACCTTGGTTGTTGGTGCGCATTACGATGTGTGTGGAAGTCAGGAAGGAGCAGATGACAATGGAAGTGGAATAGTTGGACTTTTGGAATTGGCGCGTTTGTTTGATACTGTGACTGTAGATAAGCGCTTGGAATTCGTTGCCTATACTCTGGAAGAACCGCCTTATTTCAGAACAGAAAACATGGGAAGTTATATTCATGCGAAGAGTTTGTTCGATGAAAAAAGAGTAGTGGAAGGAATGATCGTTCTTGAAATGATTGGCTACTTCTCTGATGAAAAGAAAAGTCAGGATTATCCTTTGGGAATTTTGAAGTTGTTTTATGGTGGTAAAGGTGATTACATTACAGTTGTCAACAAGTTTGGAAAGGGCAAGTTTGCACGAAAATTCCTGCATCGAATGAAGCATTCAGACGGTGATAAGAATCCCGAAGTAAAGAGTTTTAACGCACCAAAAGCGTTGCCTGGGATTGATTTCTCAGATCACCTGAACTATTGGAAGTTTGGCTATTCTGCAAGTATGGTAACGGATACTGCCTTTTACAGAAATAAGAATTACCATCAGTCTACTGATAAAATGGAATTACTTGATTTAGAGAAAATGGCAGGAGTGATTGACAGCGTTTATAAATCGTTGTTGGCTATGTGAGGACCTGTAAGGTTTTTATTCGGAACGATCTGTTTGGGACTTTTCACCATTCGTATGGCGTTAACTGTTAAGCCAACAAGTGCAGCTATGTTTGGCAACCCCAGGATTGCCCATTCGTCTGGTTCTTCCATCGTAAGTAACCATTTCCAGCCTGAAATCCCACTTTCATAAGATAAGAAAACCGAAAAGCCAATTAGACCAAGTAATAGAAAACAAAAATTGAGTTTTGCTTTTTCAGGAATCAGCAAGGAGGTTAAAAGTCCTGTATAGCCAAGTATTCCGAAAATAATTGAGAATAAAAGAATAATCTCTTTTAGGTAGATATAATCTGATGTAACAATAGTGCACAGTCCTAAAATCGAAAAGCAGAGCATCAATGTGGCAGGGACTAATCCAACAAGTAAAATGATTTTATAAATAAGATCTTTTATCATTTACTATTCCTCGATACTCACTGCTGCGCTTCAAACTGCATCTTGAATTCATTCACCAATTCTTCCAAGCTTGGCATTTGAATCATATTCAATTTGACCAAATGTGGATAATACTTTTTAATCACTAATTCGGTTTTTTCGAAACTACCAGTTTTGATTCCGTTTTCATGTGTTTGAAGAATGAACCGAACCATGGCATCGTGCGCATCCTTTGGTGGAATACTGTTGATATTTGAAAGAAAAGCATCGCAAAAAGGAGACAGTGCGTCTGTTTCTCCATTGAAGAAGATCATCTTATCGAAATCTGAATTGAAATCCAGTGTTTTTACCGTTTTCAAATATTGACTTGCATAGAAGGCTAAAGAATCGTCTGCATTTTCGTTTAAAACAGTTACATATGCTTTCAGATCTTCAGGTTTCTTTTTGCTTGCATTGTACTTTTTTGCTGCATTTCCAACAGGATCCTGATCCGGATGAGCAGCTTTAATTCCAAGTCGACGAAGCGTTTTTACATCTGCAGCACCAACATGGGTTTTTATTAGTTCTCCTTTTGGTGAAATGAACAATAGTGTTGGATAAGCCGTAATTCCGTATTCCGACATCACGCTTGGACCATCTACTTTTTCTCCATCCAGTTTTACATTAATAAATTCTGTATTGAAATAGTTTCCAATTTCCGGATCCATAAAAGTGGTATTTGCCATGTATTTACATGGTCCACACCAGGTTGCGAAAACATCAACAAAAACGGGCTTGTTTTTCTCCTTAGCCAATGCTTTTGCCTCTTTTAAGGTAATGTGCTGAAATTCTATTTGCGAAAAGCTGAATACCGGCAAGAATAAAAGAAAAACTAGAATTTTCATGTCTGTTTTATTTTGAATGAGTCAAGAATACGCTGAGCTGTGTTTCTATATTCTCTAAAGATAATTTGTTCAGCTGTAAAAGTTACGATATACGCTTTTCCATTTTTGACATACGCTTCCTGTAAATAGCGCATTTCTTTGTTATCTCTTTCCAGTTGATACTCTAATTTAACACAGTCAATCCCGTTTTTCTTCGTGACCACTTTATTGATCATTACGTGATTAGGTAAAAACTGCATCATTTGGTCTTCAGTGAGTTTCAGAAATTTTTTCGCGTTAATCGTATCGGGTAGCGGTTGAATCACCACACTTACATTTTCAGTGAACTTGTCTGTTTTATCATCAGGTGGGGCAACTACAACAAAAGTGACATTCGGGTTTGATTCTGTTGCATCAACCCATTCATTGGGAAAGGAGAGTTCAAACTCTTCACCGCTAAATGAAATGAATTTATCTTCTGTGACAACATCTTCTGTATTGTCTGAACCACATGACACCACTGTCACTAATAGAATTGCTAAAGCAAATATTCTGAACATTTTTTATAATCAATAACGTAACTTAGCAAAAATAGTTAGTTAAACGCAGATATCTTGTAAAGATTGAAATTTGTGTTTACCTTCTTCATTATGTGACATTAATAGAAAATTATACTACTCGTTTAGGTGTAAAAACTGAACTTCAACACCCAAATTGGCAGTCAATTAAAAAGAAACGATTTGTCCGATAACATAAATAAGGAATTAGCAGCGCTTTATAAGCAGTTTCCAGATGTAAGAAAATTTCTGGGAACCTTAGGTTGTGATGCTACAACTGCGGAAGATATTTTCCAGGAGGCTCTACTCATTTATTCAAGAAAAAGAAAGTTAAACGATTTTGAATTGAATGTTGAACCGTTCTTTTTTGTGCGAAGTACGTGCAAGCTGCTTTGGTACAATGAGTCGAGAAAGAAATCCAATCAGGCAACATATTCATTAGATATTGATGTTCCGCAGGAAGTGGAAGATTGGGTGCAGAAAGAATTTAAACTGCTTTCGATCGAAAAGAAACTGAATGACATTGGCGAACAATGTAAAGAATTACTCCAGCTATTCTACGTGAAATCGTGGAGTATGGACGCGATAGCCAATAAACTCGGGCTGCGAAACGATAAAGTAGCCAAAGCACAAAAGTACCGTTGTATTCAGAAATTGAAAGACAAGGTGCAAGAGGAAATCCAGGTTGAAACTTTAACGTACTAGTTATGGAGACGAATTGGAGTAAATTAATCGAACGATACCTTCAGGGGGAACTTTCCGCTGATGGATTGGAAGCTTTTGAATTCGAACTTGGATTAAATGCTGATTTGCGTGCCGAACTGGATATTCATAAGTTAATTCACGAGAGTCTGTTTCGTTCCGCTGAACGATTGGCAATCCAGAATATTGGTAAAAAGTACCACTTCAAGGCAAAATTGAAGAAATGGCTTACGTATACTTCTGTGGTTACGGCAACTGCAGTTACTATTGCACTTGTAGCATCTAATTCAGGAGGTGAAAAATCTGATGGCGATTCTGATGCTCAGGAGTCCAAAACTGAAATGATCAATGATCTAAATACAGATGACACTTCTGCTGTAACGGCATCTCACACTGACATGAATACTGATGAACCAGTAAATACGTTTACTGAATTAAATGATAACGATGTACCAAGAAGAAGACCAAATCGACAGATAGCATTGAATCCTCTTGATGGTGAGAATAATAATCAAAACGCTATAATTCAAAATGCTGTAGGTGGTGCTTCATCAAATTCAGAGCAGAAAAACACTAATGAGCCGAGCAAAGATAAACCTAAGGAGAAACCAAAGGAACCGGAAAAGGATTTTCCAAAGGTTATTGAGGATAAGAAATTGAGGTTTATGATGACCAAAGGTGTTTTGAATCCTTCTGCAATAAAAACGGAAGAGGTTCAGAAGAATTTTCCAACGGGTGATCACTTGACATTAGGTAACTTCAAAGTTTATTCGTCCAGTGAAGGAATTGTACTGCACAATTTCATTACAGACGATGTCATTGTTCTTGGGAAAACACCTGCTGATCAGGTTAAAACGCTTACGAACCAGCAGAAGTATCAGTCGAAGCCGGGGATGGAGGATAAGGATCCAAAATCGGGTAATATTTATCTTCAGAAGTACTAGATTTTTGAATCAAATGAATTGAATTGGTGAGGAATATTTCCATCACCTATTTGTGTTTTATATGGTTGCAAATTGTTGCGACGAACAGAATACGGACTATCTTTGCCACAATGTTTCAAAACTCAAAATTACATCCGGGAATAGTTCAGCGATTGAAAGAACTTGGTATCGAAAGCGAAACTCCAATTCAGGCGCACGCATGGAAATATTTATTGGATAAGCATCAGGATTATGTCGGTCAATCAAATACCGGCTCAGGAAAGACAATTGCCTACGCAGTTCCTTTACTTCAACGTATTGATCCTAAGGATAAAGATGTTCAGGCTATTGTTCTGGTTCCCACACGCGAGCTGGCTATTCAAACTTCAAAGGCGTTGTTCAAATTGTCGAAACACATGGACAAGTTTTTCATTGATACGCTGGTGAAAGGAGAAGAAATTTATGAGCAAAAAAACAGGTTGAAACGTCCAACGCATGTTATTGTAGCTACACCTGGTCGTTTATTGGATTTATTGCGTGAAGGAGCTCTTTCCTTGCAACGAGTGAAGACAATTGTACTCGATGAAGCAGATGAACTTTACGCCAAAGGATTCTTTAAGGAAATTGATAAGATTCTGGGGTATACGAATGACTTTCACAAGAAATGGTTGTTTTCGGCAACAATTCATGGGGAGTTAACGAAATGGATTCGTGAAACGCTGAGCAAAGATGCTCCAAAAGCGATGATCAAAACGGAGAACGTTATGAATCCGAAGATTGAACACCAGTATTTGGAATGCACAAAAGAGGATAAACCGATGATGCTGCTAGAATTCCTTGCCTCCATGAAAAAAGGAAGGGGAATTGTATTTTGCAGAACAAAGGGTGACGTGGAGTTTGTAGCAAAGTTCCTTCGTTCACACGATCTTAAACCTACAGAATTGTATGGAGAAATGTTCCCGAAAGAACGCGAAAAGGCAATCCGTATGTTTAGTTCTGAGCAAACACAATACCTGGTAGCTTCAGACATCGCTGCCCGTGGAATGGATTTTCCTGATCTTGCTTTCGTAGTTCATTATCAACTTCCCGACGATCCGGATTATTACACACACCGAAGCGGAAGAACAGCTCGTGCAGGTAAGCGTGGGATTTCCTTGAGTTTGGTAGAACCGGTAGAGCGCAAAAAATTAAGATACATTCAGGATTTGTTGAGTGTAGATTTTATTCAGTTATAGTAGAAATAAACGAAGAAGGAATGCAGAGACGCGATGCATCAGGTCTTTACCCATGTTTTCAAAATATAAAAATACACCCATGAAACAATATTCAGTTGAAGAACGATTTTTAAGATATGTTCAGGTTGATACGCAATCTGATCCGAATGCAACTCAATTTCCAACAACGGAGAAGCAGAAAGACCTTTCTAAGATTCTTGTAGACGAACTAAAAGCAATTGGCGTTTCTGATGCTGAAATGGACGAATGGGGTTATGTTTATGCAACCATTCCTGCAACTTCAAGTAAAGAAGGAATTCCGACCATTTGTTTTTGTTCACATATGGATACAGCTCCGGATTGTTCAGGAACGAATGTGAAACCAATTGTTCACCGTAAATATGATGGTTCACCAATTGTTCTTCCTGAAGATGCTTCGCAGATCATTACAGTGGAAAAACACCCCTATCTGAAAGAGAAAATCGGAGATGACATTATTACAGCTTCAGGTACAACACTTTTAGGAGCTGATGATAAGGCTGGTGTGGCAATTATCATGGATTTAGCTGAACAATTGATTAAGAATCCTCAAATTCCTCATGGAAAGATCAGAATTCTGTTTACTCCCGATGAAGAAGTTGGTCGCGGTGTAGAACAAGTGGACATGAAACGACTGAATGCGGATTATGGCTACACAATGGATTCCGGTGAATTGGGAGCAATTGAAGACGAATCGTTTTCTGCAGACGCAATGTCGTTTACAATTACAGGAATTAGCGCACATCCAGGATATGCAAAAGGAAAAATGGTTCATGCAGCTAAAGTAGCTTCAGCATTTATTGATGCTTTGCCGCTGGATTCATGGTGTCCGGAAGCAACAACTGGAAGAGAAGGATTTGTACATCCAACTTCCATTTCAGGCGGATTGGAAGAAGCAACAGTTGGGTTTATTATCAGAGATCATGAAACGGCTAAGCTGGCAGAATATGAAACAAGATTGGAAAACATTCTGAAAGATGTTATTGCGAAATTCCCCGGAGCAACATATACTTCAAAAGTAACAGAGCAATACAGAAACATGAAAGAAGTAATCCGTGATGTTCCTTTTGTTACTGATTATGCGATTGAAGCGATGAAACAAGCTGGAATTACTCCTCGACCAACCATTATTCGTGGTGGAACGGATGGTTCTCGTTTGTCGTTTATGGGATTGCCTTGCCCGAATATTTTTACAGGTGAAATGGGAATTCATAGCCGACAAGAATATGTAAGTATTCAAGACATGCAAAAAGCGGTAGATACGTTGGTTGAGTTGGTTCAAATTTGGGAGAAGCACTAACTTCGACTTACTTCGGCAGGTTGAGTGCAATTCGCTCAGTTACCTTTCTATCTTCTGCAATGCCGGGTAGTCGAAGAAATTACTTATTTTAGCGCTCTTTAAAATTTTTAATACATACTTATGGATTCACTAGATCAAAACCTTAACCTGAAGTCAGGTTCAGTTGAAGTTACGGATAGCGTAAAACAACATTTCTTAGCCGCAGCTAAATGGACGCGTTTCCTGGCAATTATTTCTTTTATATTTGGTGGTATATTGGGGATTTTTTCATTGATTGCATTGATTGGTGCTTTGGTTACGGGTGTAGGTATCTTGATATTAGGAGCATTCTTATATGTAGGATTCACTGTCGTTATGATTTTCTTCGGAATTTACTTGATCAAATACTCAATGAGTATTGAAAAAGGATTGAATTCCAATAACCAAAGTGAATTTGAGTTAGGAATTGAAAACCTAAAATCATTCTTCAAATTAGCTGGAATTTATACAATTGTATTTATTGGACTCTACATCATTCTGATGATCATCGGTTTCGGTTCTTTTGCTACAATGGGAAGATTCTAAGACTAGAAAAAACTTATAACAGAAGAGGAAGGTAACTTAGCGTAGTCGAAGTTCTTTCCTTTTTTTTTTGAATAACGAAACGGGTGAAAATTTGCTTTGTTATTTCATCAATTCCATCATGTTTTCTGGTTTTGATAATGGTGTAAATCCAAATTGACGGTACAATTCATGTGCGTCTTTCGTTGCCAGACGTATAACAGGAATTTCCTTTAAAACTTGATGATTCAAAATATATTCCATCAATTGTTTGGAATACCCTTTTCCGCGATGTTCAGGAATAATGAAAACATCCATCAAATAAGCAAATTGTCCGTAATCCGTCACCATGCGTGCATAACCAATTTGTTCTTCGTTGAGATATACTCCAAAATTCAGTGAGTTATCAATCAACACCTGCATTTTCTCTTTTGTTCTGCCTTCTGCCCAGTAGGTTTTAGATAGAAAATCAGTAATAAAATCAAGGTTGAGAAGTTCTTTGGATGTTGATATTGAAATTTCCATGATTCTAAAATTACAACTTTTGCTAACTTCATCTCATGAAAGAAAACTTCTTACTTCGTCCGGATATTGCATTTTTGAACTTTGGATCTTTTGGTGCTTGTCCGAAACCTGTTTTTGAGAAATACCAACAACTTCAAAAAGAAATGGAAGCTGAACCTGTTCAGTTTATTGTTTACAACGGTCCAAAATTATTGGCTGAAAGCAGAAAGCGTTTGTCGGAATTTGTAGCGTGTAACTCCAATGATTTGCTTTACGTTCCGAATCCAACTTATGCGGTTAACTTGGTTGCGAATAGTTTAGACTTGAAGTCGGGTGACGAAGTGCTTTCGACAAACATTGAATACGGCGCGTGCGACAAAACCTGGAAGTTCTATTGTCAGGAGAAAGGTGCAAAATACATTATGCAGCCAATTACTCTTCCGTTGACATCGAAAGAGAAATTTCTGGAAGAGTTTTGGAAAGGTGCAACGGAGAAAACGAAGCTCGTTTTCATCAGTCATATTACTTCTGCTACAGGATTGATCTTACCAGTTGCGGAAATTGTTCAGGAAGCTAAACGACGAGGAATTTTGAGTTTTGTTGACGGAGCGCATGCTCCGGCGCATATCGATTTGAAGATAGATGAACTGGGAGCCGATTTCTATACTGGCGCTTGCCATAAATGGATGATGACACCAAAAGGTTCTTCGTTTTTACATGTGAAGAAAGAACATCAAAACGCATTGAAGCCAATTTTAGTAAGCTGGGGATATAACAATGACGATCCGACTTCCGTCAATTTTCAGGATATCAATCAGTTTACAGGAACAAGAGATTATACCGCCTATTTGTGTATTCCTGAAGCCATTGATTTCATGAAAGTAAATGATTGGTGGGGATATGCTGAAGAAGGCAGAAAACTGGTGCAAAAGTGGCTTCCAAAAATGTGTAGTCTCGTTGGTTCAGCGCCATTAGCTCCTGTTACCGATGAATTTATCGGTCAATTGGGAAGTATTCCGATTAAATGTAGTGATCCGCTTGAATTGAAAGATGTACTTTACCGCGAATTTCAGATCGAAATTCCAGTAATGGAACAAGGCGGAAATGTATATTTGCGTTATTCGCTAAATGCCTTTAATTCTGAACGGGATTTGGAGCGTTTGGAAAGAGCAGTAATTGCGCTAATGGAACGTGGATTAATAGAAAGAGGCTTGTCTAACTAAAATATGAGTAATGAATTGAAGAGTATTCGACAATTCATCTTTGCGTTTTTTTATATTAACCGCAAAGAAAAGAGAACGCAGAGGTTTGATCCGCCTAAGGCGGATTGAGTTTAATAATTACCTAATTATTGGGGCATACAAAGAAAAATACTAATGGAAAAACACATCATTCTTGTTGGATTCATGGGATCGGGAAAAAGTACAATTGGTAAAGTACTTGCCGAACAGCTTAACGTTGATTTTATAGATTCTGATGAGGTAATAGCGAAACAGGAAGGAATGTCGATTTCGGCTCTTTTCGATTCGAAGGGTGAAGATTATTTCCGTCAGAAAGAGCGTGAGTTTGTGTTGAGCTTAGCTAATTTGAAGCCTTCTGTAATTGCTGTTGGTGGAGGTTTGCCATGTTTTGAGAATAACCTCGATTTACTAAAGGAGAATGGAACCATTTTCTATTTGAATGTTTCGGTAATGATGCTGGTAAAACGATTGCAGAATGAAAAATCGGAACGCCCGTTAATTGCAAAACTGGAAGATAAGGAACTGTCTAATTTCGTTTTCGACCGCTTGATTGAAAGAACCGCTTTCTATAGAAAAGCACATCATATTATTCCAAATGAAACGGGCAATGTTGATGTTGCTGTTAGTGAAATTAAAAGGCATCTCGGCTCCGCTCGATGACCTTTAATAATCAATATGATTGTCATTGCGATGAATCGTAATATTGATGCTTCGCACTTGAAGTATTGAAAAGATAATGTTTAACGGAGAATGTAAGGTTGTCGAGTCCGCCGCGGCGGAAGACACCTTTATTCCTCCTCTTTTATCCCAAAGAAATTAATGGAATTTCCACTCTTTTCCATTTTCAGGAAATAGTAATAAATGGAGGTGTGGAGCACCATCAGAATGAAAACCACTTTGTCAAATGTGGTGGTGTCTTTTGCCCAATAACTGAATCCGAGCATAATCCACATCAGAAGCAGGTAAATTCCACAACCGGCAAGAAATAAGTAAATGAATTCTATTTTCTTGCGGTAGAGCATAACCAAGCCAACAAAAACCACCAGCCAGCAAATAATTGATGCCGTATGAAACGTTTCCAGTCGGTCGGCAAAAACAAACTGATCAAATCCTAATTCTTGTCCGCGCTGCTCAATAAGTTGTGTAACGTCAACTTTCTTTTCTTCCTTGATCCAATGTCTGCTTTGGATGACAACAACCCCAAGAATGCTCCATAAAAAGAAAATGAACCAGATGATCAAAGCAAAAAAGAAGCTGATTCTGGTGTATGTATCGGGAGCTTTTTCTCCGAAAACCAGATTTTTCAGACGCATCAGAATAGGTAAGGGACTATTTAGATGTTCCTCAAGTTGTTGGCGTATTTCCTGTTTCGATTTTTCTTCTGACACAACGCGAAATTAATCAAAAGCACTGGCATTACCGACCATTCACTTATATTTGATTGTATGAATAGAGTTGATAGATTGTTTGCCATTGTTACCTTGTTGCAATCGAAGAAATTTGTAACGGGTGAAGAAATTGCAGATCGATTTGAAATGAGTGTGAGAACGGTTTACCGCGATATTAAGGCGATCAGTGAATCCGGAATTCCTGTGAGTTTTAATCCGAATAAAGGATATTTTATCGTTCCCGGATACTTCACGCCGCCCGTTTCGTTTTCTATTGAAGAGGCAAACGCTTTGTTGCTTTCTCAAACCCTGGTTGGCGGATTTACCGATCAGACCATTCAACAGGAATTTAGTTCGGCAATGACCAAAATTCGCTCTGTGCTCCGACAAATAGATAAAGAAAAGCTGTCCATTTTAGAGAATGGAATCAAAATGCAGCTTCCAAGAAGATTGGATTCCGAATTCGATTATTTATCGGGAATTCAGCGTGCGATTACGGAACAGGTACAGATCAATATCGGCTATGAAAACTTAAAGCAAGAAGTTTCAGCTCGTTTGGTGGAACCAATCGGTTTGGTATTCTACGCTTTTTCCTGGCATATGATCGCTTATTGTCATTTGAGAAAAGATTACCGCGATTTTAAGATAACACGTATTAAAACACTCGATTTAACTTCAAATGCGTTCACTGTGAAAAAGCACATTCCGCTTGGAGAATATGAACTTCCGGTCGACTATTAATTTTCAATTATAAAATTGGCTAATTATCAAGAGGCTTCGAATGTTTAATAGCCAATTTATAATTGCTAATTGATAATTTTTTTAGCTGTGATTTTCACACTGCCATAGGGTTGACACTCGACTGTTGTTTCTTTGTATAAAATTGAAAGTTATGACACGTAAAGAACAGCTAATTGGACAGTTGAAAGCAGAAGCAGCAACAACCAGAGAATTTATTAAGGTATTTCCCTTCGACAAGAAGGATTACAAGGTTCACGAAAAAAGTATGTCTATCGGAGATATATTTCTTCACGTGGTCGAATTACCGCTTTGGGCTGAAATGGCTACTACAACGGATGAATTGGATTTTGAAACTCAACCGTACAATCCTAAACAGCTCAACTCTTTGGATGAGGCTATGACCTATTTTGATGAATGTGTGGAGAAAGGAGTGAAGGCGCTGGAAGCAACAGATGATAGTACGTTCGATAAGAAATGGATTCTTAGAGCAGGTGAAAATATTTTTGTTGATGACACAAAAGAAGCAATGATCAGAGTTGCGCACAATCAATTGGTACATCACAGAGCACAGTTGGGAGTAAATTACCGTTTGTTGGATATTCCGGTTCCACAGAGTTATGGACCAACAGCCGATTTTCCTTCGTTTTCTTAAGTAGTGATAAGAGTGTAGGGGCGAAAGATGTTTCGCCCTTACACATGTTTCACTACTTTCGCAATCATGAATTCCCAAGAACAAAACCCCAATCTTCAATCGTCCGAAAATATCGACTTTAATGCTGAGGCTTTCCAGGAGTTCTTTGCAAAGTCGAATATTACCGGAACGTTAAAACAAGATTTGATTGCCTGGTACAGCTATGTTCGTGATTACTTTCTGTATGATCCTTATCATCTGGATATTCGACCCGAAGCTTTGGTGGTTTCAAAAATTGTAACCAAGCGACGTGCCTGGTGTGTAGAGAAAGCTTTAGTATTTGTTGCTGGTTGTAGAAAAATGGGTTTTCCGGCGCGTTTGGGATTTGGAATTGTGCAAAATCACATTGGAGTAGACAAACTCGAACTTTATTTGAAACGAAAAGAAATCGTTTTTCACGGTTATGCGGAAGTTTTGGTAGATGAAAAATGGGTGAAATGTACGCCCGCTTTCGATAGACGCGTTTGTGCTATTAATAAATTGGAACCACTTCACTGGAATGGAACTGACGATTCGCTTTTTCAGGAGTTCTCCGGCGAAAACAAGTTCATGGAATATTTACATTTCTATGGCGAATTCACTGAAATTCCTTTTGAATTAATGCATGCTGAAATGAAAAAGTACTATCCGCATTTGTTCTCAGATCCGGTAGACGTAAAAGAGTTCTCGTTTTACTTCTCGAAAGAACTATCCGTGAGCCAGTAAATTTGGAGTATTCAATGGAATTAATGTGCTTTCTGCACTTTGAGCTTGTTGTTGAAGTTCAAATTCAAATAGAAGAACTGCACAGTCATCGGTTTGATCCTGATTTTGCTTCCAATGATCAAAGTCACGCATAATGCTATTGAAGATCTGCTGAGTACTTTTTTCGTTGCGCATGAAAATGCTTTTACGTAATCCCTTTTTACCCCATTTTTTCTGAATCACGTCTCCAAACTGATCAGTTAAGCCGTCAGTAAACAACAGAATTTTATCTCCGGTTTCCATCTGTAAAACCTGATTGGAGAAGGGTTCTGTTTTACCGTAGGAAAGTCCAATGGGTAAACGCTGACCTTTTAGTTCCAGGGTTTCAGTTTTACGAATTACCCACAAAGGCATTTGCGCACCTGCAAAAGTTAGTTTTCCCGAACGTTTGTTAAGTAAGAATACCGAAATATCCATTCCATCAAGTCGTTGTTCGTTTTCCGTGTTGAATCGACGGCTGATAACCAATCTCAATTGATTTAAAAGCGTTGCAGGATTTGTTGCTCCATTGGCATAAAGTTCATCAAGCGTATTCATGCCCAGTACACTTATCAAAGCTCCCGGAACACCATGACCGGTACAATCGGCTAAAGCAAAAAGGATCATGTCCGATTTTCCGCGCTTAAAGGTTTTCATCCAATAAAAATCTCCACCAACAAGATTCTTAGGTGAATAATGAATGCAAGAATCTTTGAATTGCTGAGAGATTCTTCGGTGTGACACCAAAAGCGATTGCTGGAGATTCTGTGCGTAGTTCAAACTTTGAACAATCTCATTGTGCTGGTATTCCAGTAATTCGTTTTTGTGACGCAGTGATTTTGTTCTGTTGTCAACACGCTCTTCCAGATAACGAACTTCGATTTCAATTTTTCGAGCAAGTTGAAGAAAGCGTTTCATTAATAAGCCAATTTCATTCTTTGGGATGGTCATGTTGAAGTTTCTGTTCTTGTATTTCGATTCTACAAAGTCGCCCATGGATTTTTGTAGCGAGTTTACTTGTCGTGTAAAGCGTGAAATACACCAATAACTGGTTCCAATAAGGATGATTAAAATAATCAGTGAAAGAAAGAGCTGCGTGTTCAAAGCCGAATTGGATAGTTCGGAGCTTTTTGCTACTAACTTCGATCGCTCTCGTCGAATCTCAGCCTGAAGCAATTCAATGTTTTTTTGCCATTTGGTGAAGAGCGAACTATCGTCGGAGTAAATATTGTGGAACAACAACTGAGCTTCAACAAACTGTTTTTCATAGCTGATCAGTTCCGGGTTGTTTGCCATAGAACTGTTCAATCTATCGAAAACGGCTTTGTGCTTCAATGCGTAACTGTCGTCTAAACGCATGATGAAGTCTTTCTCATGTCGACGCATTAACAACAGATCTTTTTCAATTTCCGGATATTTTTTTTCGGCCTGATGAATAGCAAAACGCATTTCGCCTAATACACCATGTTCTTTGAATCCAAGTTTTCCAATGGCTAAAAACAATTGACTTTCGATGTTCGAATTTTGATGCAGATAAAAGAGCGCATTGCTGTTCTTGGGAATATTGATCTTTACTCGTCTGATCTGAGTTCTGTTAAAGCTCTCCAGTTCATCCTGAATGTAAGTTTGATGAATGGATGTTGAATCAAACAAAGCCGTATGGGTTGCAAACTGAAGAACGTATTCTTTGTGCTGTTGAATCAACTCTGCATTCTTATCAATGTTCGACAATAGAATGTGGTTGAGATGTACTTTTTTAGTTACGGTATAACTGAATATGGCAAAAGTCAGAAGTACAAGTACAAATCCGCCGAATACAATAAGAAGTGTTTTTTTCATTTCGTTTTATCCCTGCAAAGGTCACTTGTCTTTGTGTTGTGGGTTTGAAAACCATATGAACTTCTAGTTAAATGATTAATAATCCTGTTTGAATTTTCACTTTGAGGTCTTCTTTTGTAAATTAAGATCAACTCGTATTTGTATTTTAAATTCTTACCGCGGTAGAAATACCAATAATAGGGTATAGGTGGATAGCAACTTTGGGATAATTTTGTTGTTTAGAATTAGTCTAAACAAGTTTAAGGTTTTGGAGAAGATTAAGATTGTTATTGCAGATACTGCTTTTATCGTTAGAAGAGGATTAAAACATCTCATCGAAGAAAACTCAGACTTCGAGTTTGCGGGAGAAGTTGCCGACGCGGATGCATTAACTAACTTGTTCCAAAATACGCTTCCTCATGTTCTTATTGTAGATCATTGCTGCGATGATTGTTTCTCTGTCGGATTCATTGAATCGATACGTCATAATTATCCTTCTGTTCAAATTCTGGTTATTTCTCACGAAAAATCTCACGACCAGATCAATAAAATACTGAACATCGGTATCAAAAATTATGTTCTGAAAGATTGTTCGGAAGATGAGTTGAAAAAAGCCATTTACAGTTGTTCAATGAACAAAAAATTCTTCTCCAGTGATGTTATCGACGTTATTTTGGAGAATGAAATAGCTCAAAAAACACCTAAAACGCAAGACGATATTACCGAGCGTGAATTGGAGATCATTCAGTTACTTGTGAATGGAAACCGTCCGAAAGAAGTTGCAGAAATGCTTCATATCAGTTTGTTTACGGTGAATACACACAAGAAGAATATCTACAGAAAACTGGGCGTGAATCACAGCTACGAATTGGCTAAATACGCACTCGAAGCCGGATATATCAAATAAGTATACTAAGCTGAGGTCATCGAGCGTAGTCGAGTTGTAACCTCTTTTAGGTATACACTTTCAACCACTCTAGGTATTGCCAGTTCTTCGGTCGACCACGATCTTTGCCAAAGTTATTTAGAATTAATCTTAATAATGAAACTTATTTCAGATATGAAAAAATCATTACTATCAATTATGGCTCTGGCGAGCTTAGGTTCATTGAACGCACAAGTGGTTGTAGATACGGTTACAACTGGTGCAAATTACGCAACAAACGTTTGGTATAGCTTAGCAAACGATAATCAGGCAACCGGAACTTCAACGGAATGGGATTTGGCTTTGGCAGCTACATCGTCTCAATCGAGTTCACTCACAAGTACAATTCTTTTCAATTCAAAAGTTGGAAAAGTGTACGCCATTCCTAATTCAACTCCTGCAAATTCATTTGATACGTTGGAGACTGTCGATTTTGCAGCGTTGACTGCTTTGGTGAACAATGATTCTTCGTGGACAGTTGGGGCTCTTAACCGCACTCCTCAAATTGGAAGCTACGATTACGGATGGGGAAGTTACGATATGAACTCTCATTCTATTTTAGCAAACCGTGTCTTTGTTGTGAAATACAACGATAACTCAACGAAGAAATTCTACATCAATCTTGTTACGCTTTCGGGGCAGTACGAGATCATTTCTGCGGATTTACAAAACGGAGCTGTTGCAACAACTCAAACATTGGTTTTTGCACCATATTCGTCTAAAAACTTTGTTTACTACAAGATCAATACGAACACTGTAATTGATCGTGAACCGGCTTCAGCGAACTGGGATTTCACCTTCTTGCAATACGATGCTTCAATCGCTCCGAACATGCAATACATGTCTTTCGGGATTTTGTCGAACCTGGGAGTAGAAGCTGTAAAGGTTTCAGGTGTTGCAAACGTTGAGAATTTCGAAGATTACTCGTCTCAAACGTTCAGCGATTACACAAATGCAATTGGTTACAACTGGAAAAATGCTCAGGCCCAAACAGTTCCTAATGATGTGGTTTACTTTGTAAAAGATAAAGCCGGTGATATCTGGAAATTGGTATTTACCAAGTTTACAACGGGTTCTACGGCTGTTGATCCGGCTGCCAATAACATCAACGTATTCTCTAAAGAGAAAATCTCTTCGCTTTCTGTTCAAGATAAAGAAAACACATTCTTCTCGATTTACCCAAATCCTTCTAGCGGAATAACAAACATTGTAGTTGATGCAGCGTCGGTATCTGATATCAAGATTTTGGATATGAATGGCAAAGAAGTTTTCTCAACGCAAACAGCTACAGGTTTGCAAGTAATCAATGTAAATACATCAACATTTAACAATGGTGTTTACCTGGTGACTTTGACTTCAAATGGTGTGACATCGCAACAACGTCTTGTAGTACAGTAAGTTAATTTTAAAAAAATGCATCAGGCAATTCCTGTTTTCGGGGATTGTCTTTTGCCATATATAGCATAACAATTATGAAAAAATCGATTTTGTTTTTGGCAGCTTTAGTTTCACTAAATCTTACAGCTCAAAAAGCAACAGCACCCGTATCAAAATTCACTCCAGTCGAATTGGCGAAGATCAACATGGATAAAGCCGCCATTAAGTCAATGGCTGGAATTTACAAGGTAAACTTTGAGTTTGCTGAAACCTTTGCACCGGACACGGCTTACAAATACCACGATCGTAAATTTGATTTTGGAATAGAATACGTTACAATCCTTGAAGAAACAGAGACGAAAGTGGTTCTTCAGCATTTGTTAATTGTTAGTGATACAATGATTGTAAAACACTGGCGTCAGGATTGGGTTTATCAAAACACAGAATTGTTGAGTTATTACAAAGACGATACCTGGAAAAAAACAACAATTTCTGCTGAGAAAGCGAAAGGAACGTGGACACAAAAAGTATTTCAGGTAGACGATTCACCGCGTTATGAAGGTTATGGAACCTGGGTTCATGTTGATGGTCGTCATTTTTGGCAAAGTGTTGCAGATGCACCGCTTCCAAGAAGAGAATTGCCTCGTAAAGCTGAGTACAATGTATTGAAACGTCACAGCCAGATTGAAATTGATGCGACAGGTTGGACATTCAACCAGGACAATGAGAAAATTCTTCGCAAAGATGGAATTGACAAGTTGATCTGTTGGGAACGTGGTGTGGAGAAATTTACAACTGGTGCTTACAATGCACAACCAGCTTTGGAATACTGGAACTCAACGTCGAAGTACTGGGCTGACGTTCGCAAAGTTTGGGTGGATGTTTATGCGGCAAATCCATCGTTGGCAATCATCAAGCGCGTTGAGAACAAAATGTTGTTTGAGAAATTGTTTGAATTGGCAGACAAGTATTCAGATCCGGCAAAATACAATTCAGCTGAAGCTACAACTGAAATTCGCAACGGCATCAACAGCTTTATCCAAAAATAATCATGCAGTTCAGACTTGCCATTCTTGTATTGGTTTTCTTTGCTTCGGCATTGAATGCGCAGGAGCTTCAGTTTGTTTCTTCAACAAACGGTTCAGTGATTTCTTCCGTGGAAGTTATCGTTAGTTGCGCAGGAGATTCGCAGGTCAAACATATTCAAACGAATTTCGAGGGTAAGATCATCTTGCCTTCGGAGTTGGTTTGTGAAACTTACTTCATTACCATTTCGCACAAAGATTTTGATGAATTTACCTTTACAGGAAAACTTCAACAGAAAAATCAATTTCAACTTCATCCAAAAGGAAAGAACCTGGGCGAAGTTGTGATAACCGCTCAATATCAGGAAGGTTCTATCGAAAATGCTGTTCACCAAATTCGTGTGATTGACAGAGCGACAATTGATAAAATGGGTGCTCAAAACCTTCGAGATGTGCTTTCAAATTCTTTGAATATTAGACTTTCACAAGACAATGTACTCGGAAGCAGTATGAGTTTGCAAGGAATTTCTGGTCAGAATGTCAAAATTCTGATTGACGGAGTTGCTGTGACTGGTAGGGTTAACGGTAATATCGACATTTCACAGATCAACATGAACAACGTAGAGCGAATTGAGATTGTTGAAGGTCCGCTTTCTGTTAGTTACGGAACTGATGCGCTCGCTGGAACCATCAATATCATTACAAAGAAATTCCAAAAACCAAGTTCTTCAGCTTCTGTAACAGGTTATTATGAAAGCATTGGCCAATACAACTATTCCGCACGTTTAGCACATTCTACAAAGAATTATACGTTTTCGTTTTTGGGCGGAAGAAATTATTTCGACGGATGGAAATACGAAGATCAGCCATTCAAAATTGAACAAGAAAAACTAGCCGACTCAACAAGAGTTATGGACTGGAAACCGAAAGAACAATTCTTTGGAACTGCATTTATCGGTCGACAGCTAAAAAGAACCAAACTAGGTTTTACTTCTGATTATTTCTATGAACAGATCATGAATAGAGGTTTGCCAAGAGAACCGTATTACGAAACCGCTTTCGACGATTATTATACCACCAATCGATTCAATCATTCATTGACTTTGGTTGGTAAGATCTTTAAAAACACGAACACAAGCTTGATCTTCGCAAACAATTATTACCGAAGAATTAAGAACACATATATCAACGATTTAACAACGTTGAACCAAACATTGACGGCTAATTCGAGCGATCAGGATACGTCAATGTTCAACAACATTACAGTACGCGGAACATTCAGTTCGTCACGTACAGAGGCAAAACTAAACGCCGAAGTTGGATACGATTTACAACACGAGACCGGAACTGGATTAAGAATCAAAGACACAAAACAACAAATTGGTGATTATTCATTGTTTGCCAGTGCAGAATACAAACCATTTGATAAAACCGTTATTCGTCCCGGAGTTCGATTGAGTTACAATTCCGCTTATCAGGCACCAATCATTCCATCGATCAACATTAAACAGGAAATTGGAAAAGGGAACATTATTCGTTTTTCTTATGCTCGCGGCTTTAGAGCACCTTCATTGAAGGATTTGTATTTCTACTTTGTTGATGTGAACCACAACATAAAAGGAAATGAGGATTTAAAAGCAGAATATTCGCACAATTTCTCATTGAGTTACAGTAGAAGTTTTACCGTTAAGAAGGTAGCTTTTAAACTGGAGAATCTGAATTTCTATAATACAATCGAAAACCTGATTACGCTTGCCCAAGCTTCAGCTACTGAATACACTTATTTCAATTTGAACAAGTACAAAACCATTGGAACTCAACTTCAACTGGAAACAAGATGGAAAGGATTGACGGCTGCAGTTGGTGGTTCATACGTTGGACGGTACAACGAGCTTTCAGAAACCATGAATGTGAATGACTTTTATTATTCTCCCGAGGGACGATGTAATCTTCAGTATGCTTTTGAAAAGGATTTGACCATTTCCATTTTCTACAAATACACAGGGAAAACACCGAATGTAAGTCTTGACGAGAATAACCAGTTATATGTTTCATCGATCGCCGATTATCACATGTTGGATGCTTCGATTACGAAAACATTCTGGCAAAAAAGAATTACGCTTACTGTAGGAGCGAAAAACGTATTCAATATTCAAAATGTGATTGGTTCGAGCGGCGGATCGGCGCATTCGGGTTCATCGACTTCCATTCCAATGGCCATGGGGAGAATGTACTTTGTGAAAACAGATATTAACCTGATTTATAAAAAGAAGGAAAAATGACACTTCGACAAGCTCAGTGTAAAAAAGAAAATATTTTGGTGTTGATAATTGCACTTACTGTTGTTTTTACTTCTTGTAAAAAGGGAGAATTACCTGTTCCAAAGCACGATAGCGGTTCGGTAATTACTTCTTCAATAGATATGTCGTCGAATTACAAATACCAGGTTTATTTTGATCTTAAAACCAATTCGGTGGTTGGTCAAAATTTGAAAACGGCTTGGGATTTAGGCTTTGAAGCAACAGCTTCAGGAAATCGAATTATTCTGAATGGTTCAAAAGCCATGTATGCTTACAATACTGGTTCAACTGATTTTGCCTCAATAACGGATACCTTGGGTTTTGCAGCACATAAAGCCTGGGATGCAGCTTCGGGAAATTTGGATTCTACCGCAATTGGAAATTGGGTTGGGAACAACGAAGTGTACATTATTGATCGTGGCTACAGTGAAACTGGTGTTCATCAAGGATTCCGAAAGATTATTTTTGAAACAGTAAATGGAACTGAATATACAGTGAAGTTTTCGCTCTTGAATGGTAATGGTTTAACTGAATTGACCATTGTAAAAGATGACCTATACAATTTTGCTTTTCTTTCATTCAACAGTAATTCTGTGGTGATGATAGAACCTCCAAAAGCCGATTGGGATTTGGTGTTTACGCAATACATTCATGTGTTTTATGAACCGGAACTAACCACATATTTGGTGACGGGTTGTTTGTTAAACCATTATTCTACGTTATCAGCAACCGACTTTCAAACACCATTTGTCGATATCAATTTTGCGTCGCTGACCAATTATACGCTGGTTCCGGCAATCAATACAATTGGTTATGACTGGAAAGTTTTTGACGGTACAACATATGCTGTAGATCCGGGTAAGAATTACATCATTCAGGACAGAGAAGGATTTCATTACAAACTGCATTTCATCGATTTTTACAATGAAAGCGGTGTGAAGGGAAATCCGAAGTGGGAATTTCAAGAACTGTAGGGGCGGCGGTAGGGGCGAATCATTATTCGCCCTTACATCGCCCATACCATGCCATACAGTTTTCCAAAATCGAACTACCGCAAGTTTCTGTGAATTATTATCTTTGATATCAGTGTATTCCGAAAGAAATCAAATTAGATGCACGAAAACGAATCAAATAATAGTCATGAGATTAATTGTCCTTATTGCCCTTTTTATTTCCTCAGTATCCTTTTCTCAAACTGTAAATTATAACCTGAGAATGACCAAACCACAGAATCACTATTTCGAAGTGGAGATGGAGTTACTGAATTTCAAACAAACAGAACTTACAGTTAAACTTCCTGTTTGGGCTCCAGGTTCGTATTTAGTTCGTGAGTTTTCGAAGAATGTGAATCAGGTAAAAGCTTACGATGAAAATGGTAAGGAATTGACTGTGACAAAGACATCAAAAAACGCCTGGAAAATTGCAAAAGGTAAAGCAAAGAAGGTTTCTGTGAAATATGAAGTATATGCTTTCGAATTATCTGTTAGAACAAGCTTCCTGGATCTTTCTCATGGTTTTGTTTCCGGAAGTGGTGTTTTCTGTTATGTTGATGGTTTCAAAGATAAAGCAGGAAAATTAACCGTTTACCCATATTCAGGGTTCAATACGATTTCAACTGCTCTTCCGAAATCCGCAGAAGGCTTATTAAGTGATTCTGGAGTAACTACTTTCGATTATTCGAATTACGACGTTTTGGTCGATTCTCCGTTGGAGATTGGAAATCAGGAAGTATTCTATTTTAATGTTGACGGAACAAATCATGAGGTTGCCATTTACGGAATAGGAAATTATGATATGAGTGATTTGAAGCGTGATATGGAAAAGATAGTTCATGCTGCAAATGATGTTTTTGGAGGTACAAATCCGAATAAGAATTACACATTCATCATTCATAATGTAATTAACGGACAAGGTGGTTTGGAACACTCCAATTCATGTGTTTTGAGTGTTAATCGCTGGACATACGGCGCGGATTATAAAGATTTCCTGAATTTGGTTGCACACGAATATTTCCATTTATGGAATGTGAAACGCATTCGTCCAATTGAATTAGGACCGTTTGATTATGACAAGGAAAACTACACGTCATTACTTTGGCTAAGTGAAGGAATCACGTCTTATTACGCTGATATTTTAATGGTTCGTGCAGGATTTGATTCTAAGGATGATTTCTTACGCGGTTTACAAAGTACAATCAATTACGTTGAAGGTGGAGTAGGAACACGAGTTCAACCGGTTTCTCATGCAAGTTATGACGCGTGGATCAAAGCTTATCGTCCAAACGAAAACAGTTCAAATACTACAATGACCTACTATTCTCGAGGAAGTATGTTAGGAGCATATTTGGATGCAATGATCGTAAACAAATTCAATGCTACAAAGTGCCTCGACGATTTTATGCAGTACCTGTATCAGGAATTCTACATAAAAAAGAACCGAGGATTTAGCGAAGCGGAATTTCAGACAGCTTTGGAAACTTTTTTAGGTCAGGACATGGATGATTTCTTCAAGAAATATGTGAATGGAACAGAGCCGTTGGATTTCGCCAATGTGTTTCCAAAAATTGGTTTGAACGTAAATTACGTTGCTAAACCAACACCAAGTTTCGGTGCAACATTTGCGCAAGAAGGAGGGAAATGCATTGTGAAATCGATAAGATCTGGTGGTGCGGCTGAAACTTCAGGAATTTCGGTGAACGACGAAATTATTGGTTGTAACGGAATGCGTATTGATAAAACGGTACTAGAGAATTTCCTTAACTCTTTGATCGCTGGCGAATTCTGTGAAGTAATCGTTTCCAGAGAAGATGTGATTTTCAATGTTTCTGTAAAAATGGATGCATACGAAAAGCCGACTTACAAATTGGAAATGCAGACACCATCAAGCGAGAAGTTTTATTACTGGTTGAGAGCCTTGGATTAAACTAGAAATAATGAAAATAGCATCAATCATAATAAGTAGCTCACTTCTCATTTTGTTTTCTGCCTGTATGGAAGAACCTGTTGCGAACGAAACAACAAAGCAAATCAAAGATGCCAATTCAGCTATTGAAGAAAATATGAAACTGAGTAAACAGAACGATTACAGTGGAGGAAAGAGAGATACAAGTTCAAGAACTGACCGCACTTTTCATGGTACCGTAAACAAATAACCCTGAAATGTAAAGATTCCACCGTAAAGATTCACAAGTTAAAGAATACTAGACTTTATAAAGAAAAAGCCCCGGACTCAGATGAGAACGGGGCTTTTGTATTTCAATTGAATTGTTCTTAGTCGAATTTCAATGAGCTTAATGCTTTTACAGCTTTTTCTTCAACATCTTTCTTTTGTGAAGCCAATGTCCAGAAGATAAATTTGTAAACGTTTCCTTTGTGATCGAAAGTTGCAATCCAGTATGCAATTGGAGCTGGAATACCTACTCGAGATCCTTCTACTGAAACCAAAGTTCCTTTTGCGTTCTTTGCTTTAAGAACTTTTGCAGCAGAAACATTCGTTAATGTAGTTTCGTTTTCCTTCATTAAGTCAAGCGTGTAGTTCAAGTAGTTTGTACTTAAATCTTTCTTGTCATCAAATTTTGCCATGTAACGTAAAGCGTCTTCTGCTTCTTTAGAAGGTTCTTTGTTACCAATCATATAAATTTCTTCTGTTCCATTCATATATTGAAAAGGAACTCCTGCATCAAGTGAAGTTGTTGAAATCATACTGGAAGGCAATTCAACATCAACGGCTAATGAATCTGAATGGATTTTTTGAACTGATTCTTCAGCGTCGATCAATTCATTGATTTCCGAACTTGTACTAGTTGAACCTGAGCAACTGTAAAACAAGGTAGTTGAGCCTACTAGCAATCCGGCGAATAGAGCAACTTTAAAAAATGTCTTTTTCATAAATATTTTGTACTGGTTTGGTACCAAGATAAGACAAAATCCAAAACTGGGAGAGAAGTGTTAAAAACTTCATTAGAGGAAAGAGAAAAGACTAAAGACAAAAGACTAAAGACAAAAGATCTATATGATCCTGTGACTTTTCTTCACTTCCTCTTTTGGCCTTCCTCTTATTGTTATTTCAACTCCGCTAATGCCTGCTTGGTTCCAATTGCGGCAGTGATGTAATCGATCTCAGCTTTCGGTGAACGTGCCGGACTATGACTTCGTCCGTAGAAAATGATCTGAAGATGAAGTTTATTCCACAACTCTCTCGGAAAGAGTTTTTTCGCATCACGTTCGGTTTCTTCAACGTTTTTACCGGAGGTTAGTCCCCAACGAACCATTAAACGATGAATATGTGTATCGACCGGAAATGCAGGAACACCAAATGCCTGAGACATTACAACCGAAGCAGTTTTATGTCCAACTCCCGGCATGGCTTCCAAATCTTCGAAATTATCAGGAACTTCTCCACCGTGAAGGTCAATGATCATGTGCGAAAGATCGTAAATGGCTTGTGATTTTCTTGGACTTAATCCACAAGGTTTAATGATCTCTCTGATTTCTTCTACAGACAAACGTATCATTGCCTGTGGGTTTCTTGCTTTCGCAAAGAGTAGAGGAGTAATTTGGTTTACACGGACATCCGTACATTGAGCACTTAGCAAAACCGCGATCAATAATGTGTAAGCATCTGTGTGATCTAAGGGAACAGGAGTTTCCGGATAAATTTTCTCCAATTCGTCAATAACGTATTGTGCTTTCTCCTTTTTGGTCATTAGTCCTTGTCGTTTTCAATCAATCGCACCAGAATCTTATCAATTCGGGCACCATCCATGTCCACCACTTCCATTTCGAAGTTCAGCCACGTAATGATTTGTCCGGTTGTTGGTACCGAACGTGATTCATTCAAAAGTAAACCTCCAAGCGTTGTAAACGGGAGATCGCCCAGTTGTTCTTCGAGGTTAAACCTTCTAAAGAACTCGGCAATCGGATATTGTCCGTCGATTAACCACGAACCGTCAGCACGTTCTACAAATTCAAACTCTTCTGCATAGAAATCGTTGAAATCCCCCACAAGAGCTTGTAATAAGTCGTTAAGCGTCACAATTCCTTGTGTCTGACCAAATTCATCAGTAATGATTCCGTAATGCGTTTTTGTTTCCTTGAAATGCACCAAAGCTTCGTATGCAGAAATATTCTCCATTAAGAAGTGTGGTTTCAGAAGGAGGTCGCTTAGTTTGAAATCTTCCTGATTGATGGTTCTGAATAGATCTTTCAGTAATACAACCCCAACAACATGTTCTCTTTCCTCGTCAAAAACGGGGTAAACAGAGTGAATTTCTTTTTCTACCTGTTCACGAACTTCTTCCACATTGTCGTGAATATCAATGAAGATCACGTCGTTTCTATGCGTCATTAACGAGCTTACGGTTCTGTCTCCCAAATGGAAAACGCGCTCCACAATGTCTTGCTCAATCTCCTGAACTTCTCCGCCTTCTGTTCCTTCCTGAATGATAGCTTTAATTTCCTCCTCTGTTACTTTACTATCAGAAGATTGTTTAACTCGTAAAAGCTTCAGCAATAAATCTGAAGTGGTTGTAAGTAACCAAACGAATGGTGACGTGATTTGAGAGATAATGCGCATTGGACGTGCCATTGTTTTTGCAATACCCTCTGGATTGGTTAAGCCAATTCGTTTTGGAACCAATTCTCCCAATACAAGGGAAAAGAAAGTGATAATAACAACAACGGTGGTTACCGACAGAAAAGGGGCATATTTTTTTAGCGTAGCAAAACCTTCGTAAAACCCTTCAATATCGGTTGTCATTTTTTCTCCGGAGAAAATACCCGTTAAAATTCCAATAAGCGTAATTCCAATTTGAACTGTAGAAAGGAAGCGATTAGGTGCTTGTAAGGTTTCGAGAACCATTTTTGCACTCTTATCACCACGTTTTGCAGCAGCATCTAATTTCGATTTCCTGGCTGAAACGGTAGCAATTTCTGCCATGGAAAAGATACCGTTTAGTAAGATCAGGACTAATATGAGGACGAGTTCCATGTTTAATTTGTTCTACCAGGATAAACCTTTAATGCTTCCGCTAAACAAATTACAGCATTTTTTAGATTTTCTTTATTGAGTACATATGCGATTCTAGCTTCTTGTTCTCCGGCTCCGGGAGTTGCGTAGAAACCATTTGCAGGTGCCATCATTACTGTTTGTCCTTCAAATTCGAAGTCTTCCAAAAGCCATTGGCAGAATTTCTCAGCATTGTCAACCGGGAATTTAGCTACACAATAGAATGCTCCACTTGGTTTTGGACAAAATACACCAGGAATAGCGTTTAATCCGTCAACCATAATATTTCTGCGTTCAACATATTCAGCAACTACATCATTAAAATAAGACTGCGGAGTTTCCAAAGCGGCTTCAGAAGCAACCTGGTCAACAGTTGGAGGCGACAAACGTGCTTGTCCGAACTTCAATGCCGCTGCCATTACTTCCTTATTCTTCGAAACCAAAGCACCAATTCTTGCTCCACACATAGAATAGCGTTTCGAAACAGAATCGATCATAATTACGTTGTTCTCGATTCCTTCTAAGTTCAAAACAGAAAAAGGTTGAGCACCATCGTAACAGAATTCACGGTAAACTTCGTCAGCAAACAAGAACAAGTCATGTTTCTTAACGATGTCGCGCAATTGCTCTAATTCTTCTTTAGAATACAAATATCCTGTTGGATTTCCTGGGTTACAAATAACAATTGCTTTTGTTTTTGCAGTGATCTTTGCTTCAATTTGAGCAACCGGAGGCAATGCAAAACCAGATTCGATATTAGCAGTTACGGGCACAACTTCCAATCCTGCCATTACCGCAAAACCATTGTAATTTGCATAAAATGGTTCAGGGATGATTACTTCATCACCAGGATTACATGTCGACATAAATCCGAAAATCAATGCTTCCGAACCACCAGTTGTAATGATAATATCTTCAGTATTTACAGGCAAACCACTTTTTTGGTAAGTAGCAGCCAATTTTGTTCTGTACGATTCGAAACCAGCAGAGTGACTATATTCAATCACTTTCGGTTCAAAATTTCGAATAGCCTTTAAAGCCACTTCAGGAGTTTCAATATCTGGCTGACCAATGTTCAAGTGGTATACAGTTTTTCCACTTTTCTTTGCTTTTTCTGCGTAAGGGACCAATTTACGAATTGGCGATGCAGGCATATCTATGGCCTTTTGCGAAATTTTTGGCATTGTTTGTTTAATTTATCTAGCGCAAATTTAAGCAGATTGTCGGTATAACGATGAAAATCATGATTTTTGCGCTATGAGAAACGTCGCTTTTTTGTGTATTTTACCACTATTGGTTTTTTCATGTAGTTCAAATAGTTCTGCAGATAAGGTAAATAGTGATACAAAGGAATTCGAAGCCCAATTGTATTCTTTATCGAAAGAACAGGAGAAGACGAAGGATTTGAAAGATTCTTTAGCGTCAAAATCGACAAAAGGCATTTTTCTTTTAAATGGAAGAGACACACTGGTTCCTGTTGATGCATTCAATTCCAATATCTATTGGGAGTTAAAGTATGCGTCGACAGATAATTTTATGCACCGGGTGTTGTATGACACATTGGATAAGCTTTATTTACAGGTTGATGTCGTTCGGAAATTATCGAAGATCCAGGAAAAACTCACTTCTACCAATTCAAATTACCATTTATTGGTTTACGATGGCGTTCGACCGTTGAGTGTTCAATGGGAAATGTGGAATGCCCTGGATTCAATTCCTGTGAGTCGACGAGGATTATTTGTGAGTAACCCCGCTAACGGAAGCGTGCATAATTACGGCGCAGCAGTTGATTTAACGATTTGTGATGCTAAACGGGTTCCATTGGATATGGGCGCTGGTTATGATGATATTCGCAAGATCGCATATCCAAGTTTAGAAAAACAGTTTTTGGCGAGTGGTGAGTTGACGAAATTGCATGTTGCCAATCGCGAACTACTTCGAAAGATGATGAGAAGTCAGAATTTCACTGGAATTCCTTCAGAATGGTGGCACTTTAACGCGTATTCGAGAGCTGTTTCGAAGAGCAGGTATGGAGTGGTGAAGTATGAATTATTACCTAAATGAGAGCGGTAAAGACGCGATGCATCGCGTCTCTTCTTTCCTCATCCAATTATATCCATGTACATCTCCTAATCCCAACTAGGAATCCCTTTACTCCTAATTTTTAGTAGGAATTCAATAAATGCTTGATTCTATTGTTCTTTAATGAATTAATCCTACTAAACAGATAGGATAAGTAGAATATTGGTTTCCGAAATTTTGGAAAAACCCTTATTCGCTCTTTTACTTTGCCCTCTTAATTTTTAAATCAAAATAAAATGAAACATGTATTTCTACTTTTTGTTTTCAGCCTCATTGCAGGTTCAACACTTGCCCAGAGCAATCCAATTCAAATATCAGGTACCGTTATCGATAAGGAATCGGGGGAGTTTTTAATTGGGGCGATTGTAAAACTGAAGAATTCAACAGAAGGTTCTTCAACAGATGAAAACGGAAAATTCAGTTTTCCAACCACCCAAAATTATCCACTGACATTGGTGATAAGTTCCAAAGAGTATGATGAAGTGGAGTTAATCGTTCAGAACGAGACCAAGGACCTGAAATTGTATTTGTCTCCAAAGGTGAACGACATTGATGAAGTGGTGGTGACTGCACGTCGACGTGATGAAAAGGCTCAGGATATTCCAATTCCAATAGCAGTTTTGAGCGGCGCTAAGGTTGCTGAATCGGGTTCTTTTAACGTAAATCGTGTGAAAGAATTGGTTCCATCGGTGCAATTGTATTCATCCAATCCGCGTAATACAACACTTAACATTCGTGGTCTGGGTTCAACCTATGGTTTGACAAATGATGGTGTTGATCCTGGCGTAGGCTTTTACGTTGACGGTGTTTATTATTCACGAGCTGCGGCAACAACATTGGATTTCATTGATATTGATCAAATTGAAGTGTTACGCGGGCCACAGAGCACGCTTTTCGGAAAAAACACAACAGCTGGTTCTTTCAATATCACTTCCAAAAAGCCATTTTTCAAACCGGGTGCGCTCTTCGAATTGAGCTATGGAAATTACGGGTTTGTTCAGGCGAAAGTTTCGGTA
>CBFGNV010000021.1:0-58398 GCA_965650275.1 uncultured Fluviicola sp.
TAAACTTTATGCCAATCGTTGGTGGAACAAACGGTATTTCTCCGATTTTCCTTACAACGGTTGATGTTACTGGTGGTATTGGTCTTGACTTGAAGAACTGGGTGAAGAAATTGGACGGAAATGGTGAGCCAATTCGTAATGAAAATGGTGAGCCAATTTTGGAAGAAGCATATTCTGTTGCAACAGGAACTGTTCTAACAATCAATACAAAAACAAAGAAATTATATAACGGAGATAAGGAATTGATTGATATTTCAAAAGCCTTCACTCCGCAAAAAATGGAATTTATCAGAGCCGGTGGTTCTTACGCAATTGTTTTCGGTAAAAAGATCCAAACATTTGCCGCGAAAACATTAGGTATTGACACTCCTCTAGTATTTGCTCCATCAAAAGAAGTGACTATTGAAGGACAAGGTTTGACTGCTGTGGAGAAAATTTTCAACAGAAACGCAGTTGGAATTTCCCCTGGAAAAGTACTGCACGCTGGTTCAGATACACGTGTGGAAGTAAATATTGTGGGTTCACAGGACACAACAGGTTTAATGACCGCTCAGGAATTGGAAGCGATGGCTGCTACGGTTATTTCTCCAATTGTTGACGGTGCTTACCAAAGTGGTTGTCACACGGCTTCTGTTTGGGACAAGAAAGCACAGGCAAATATCCCGAAATTGATGAAATTCATGAACGACTTTGGTTTGATCACAGCGCGTGACCCGAAAGGCGTTTATCATTCAATGACAGATGTAATCCACAAAGTATTGAACGATATTACAGTTGACGAATGGGCTATCATCATTGGTGGTGATTCACACACACGTATGTCGAAAGGTGTTGCTTTTGGTGCCGATTCAGGAACAGTTGCTCTTGCATTAGCTACTGGTGAAGCTTCTATGCCTATTCCGGAATCAGTGAAAGTTACCTTCAAAGGTCAAATGAAAGACTACATGGATTTCCGTGATGTGGTGCATGCTACACAGGCGCAAATGCTGCATACATTCGGAGGTGAGAATGTATTCCAGGGAAGAATCATCGAAGTTCACTTGGGAACACTTACGGCTGATCAGGCATTTACGTTTACTGACTGGACTGCGGAAATGAAAGCGAAAGCTTCTATCTGTATTTCAGAAGACGATACATTGATCGAGTCATTGGAAATTGCGAAGAGCAGAATCCAGATCATGATTGATAAAGGAATGGACAACGATCGCCAGGTTCTTCAAGGATTAATCAATAAAGCAGATAAGAGAATCACTGAGATAAAATCAGGTGAGAAACCAGCTTTGACTCCGGATGCAAATGCGAAATACTATGCTGAGGTGGTGGTTGATTTGGACGTGATTTCTGAGCCAATGATTGCAGATCCGGATGTGAACAATAAAGATGTTTCTAAACGATACACACACGACACCATTCGTCCACTTTCTTATTACGGAGGTGAGAAAACGGTTGATCTTGGATTCATCGGATCTTGTATGGTTCACAAAGGTGATATGAAGATTTTAGCGCAAATGTTGAAAAACGTTGAAGCGCAAAACGGAAAAGTAGAGTTCAAAGCACCTTTAGTAGTTGCTCCTCCAACGTATAATATCGTAGACGAATTGAAAGCTGAAGGTGACTGGGAAGTGTTACAGAAATACTCTGGTTTCGAGTTCGACGACAACGCACCAAAAGGAGCAGCACGTACAGAATATGAAAACATGTTGTACTTAGAGCGTCCGGGATGTAACCTTTGTATGGGTAACCAGGAGAAAGCAGCAAAAGGAGATACCGTTATGGCAACTTCAACACGTTTGTTCCAGGGACGAGTTGTAGAAGATAAAGACGGTAAAAAGGGAGAGTCTTTGCTTTCATCTACGCCGGTTGTAGTATTGTCAACGATCTTGGGAAGAACTCCAACAATTGAAGAATACACAAAAGCAGTTGAAGGAATTAGCTTAACGAAATTTGCTCCTTCACACAAGTTATTGGTGAATTAAGAGTTTATCGATTATAGATAAAAACCCCGAAGTGATGGTGACATCTACTCGGGGTTTTTGATTTTTTGAGCTATTCAGTACTTCTTATTTCTGCAGATAAAAACGGTAAGACAGCCGAAAACACATGATAATGCGCTTCAGGAAGTAAGGATTTGAATCGGTCTGATAAAAATCATAGTTGCTAAAAACAGACTTGAAATGAAGGAAGTTTTGGCGTAAGAACTTTAAATAAGCCGGGAAATTTGACCTCCTGATTAAGGTTTTACTTAACACCGAAAAATAATTTCCTGTTTTGGTGGATTCGCTGATTTGTGCAAAAGCATGCGCGTTGGATGAAATGTATTTGTAGTAGTTCATCCGCATCACAGTAGAAGTACTGTCCGGGTGCTGTCTGAAATAAACAAACGACTCGTTGATGTATTTAATTTTCCCGCGTTCTAACAGAAGCAATGTGAGCACGTAATCAAAGTACAAATGCTGCTTGTCGATCAGTTTTGACATCTGTTCTTTGATCCAGGGAAGTTCTTTCGTCCGCATCAAAATTGTGTGACCCGAAACGATGTTTCGTAAGGCCAATTCAACTGAGGTGGAGTAGTAGGTTTTTATTCTATCCGGGTCTCTTTTTGTTTCGTAGTTCGCACCTTTTTCCAGAGAATCATACAACAAATAGGAATTGGAAAAACTCATCAAAACGCTTTCTTCATCTTTTATCAGATCTGATAATTGAGCCTCTATTTTATGTTTCACCCAGATATCGTCTTGATCCGAGAAAAAGAGGTAGTCGGATGTAACAAAGTTCAACCCAAAGAGAAAATTGTTGAAGTACCCCAAATTCTTTTCATTTTGGTGCAATTCAATTCTGCTATCCAGCAGCATCATTTCCTGGATTATTTCTACGGTTCGATCTTTGGAAATGTCATCTACGATTATCAATCGAAAATCACTGTATGTTTGATCTAGAATGGATTGTATTTGTTGTGCAATAAATTTTTCACCATTATAAGTGCACATTAATATGTCGATGGTCATGTTTTTAAAGGTATATTAACCAGGGTAGATATCTATTTTTTTCCGGCAAAAGTACGCACTAAAATTGAGCTAAGAAGTCTTTATTAGATAACTATGAAAAATGTCTGTAGTGATAATGCGATTGAATAAGTTGGCGATTCAGGCTCGAAAACCCTTATCGAAGTGTAACACTTGAGTTAAAACAATTGCGAATCTGGTGCGCTTCGATGAACTTCAAGTGTTCGGGTTTTTTATTCCTTCCAAAAGAATCTATCCTTAGACCATTTCGTATGATCTGAAAACTCTTTGAAAAAAAGGATTGCATTATCAATTGCTACTCCAATTCGGCAAACTCTGTGACCTATGTGTTTTTCACTATGTCTCTATGTGTTTTAGACTTAATACGGATTAAAATTATAACTCACCCCAATTCCGAGCACATCCTGATTGTTTTTGACATTTTTAAATACACCTCCATAAGAAATGTGGATGAGGTTGGCGCTTAGCTCGATTCGTTTCGTGATTCCATAACTGATGTTGAATTCGTGATGAAAATTAAAGCCCATTTGCCTGAAACCGTCGTCAGTATCTTTTTTTATCACTTCACACCATACCAATCCAACCTGATAACTGAAATACAAGCGTTTCACGATTAAAAAACTGAAACGTTCTCCTAAACCAATTGCATAGTTGCCATATTTGGAATGCTGAACAATTAGAGGTGTATTGAGTTTGATAAGCTTATCTCCAGCTTTTAGGTTCACACGATTGAATTCCAATTGAAATGGCAAGTACACGTGATAAGTACATGTGAAAGGCTGAAATCCCTGGTTAGTAGTTGATCTGTATGCCCCACCAATAAATTCCAATTTTGTTTTTGTGGCGTACAAATTGAAAGCGCCTAAATCCTTTTCGCGAGACTTGTTCAAACTATCCAGTAATTCTTGTTTGTTCTTCTCCTGACCATAGCAATTTCCCGTCACGAGAATAACAGAAAGCAGAAACAGCGCGCGGATATGAAGAAGACAATTCATGCTCAAAAGGTAAGGATTTCATCTTTAGATTTGCTTTTATCTATGGTTTAGCCGGATATGTACAGAATATTTTCTTTCTGACAAAAGCGTTTGTGTAGGTTTTTACTCCCGTTTCATAGTTAGTTGTATAAGATGGTTTTCCGTCAGTTAATATAAATTCTCTTGCTCCTGAGGTAATACCCGCATCCATAATGACGAATCCTTTTCCCGCCTCAACTTTAACTGGTGGTACATAGTAACAATACTGATTGTCACTTATCCAATCGAAAAAATAGTCTTTCTCCAATCGGGGTATTTTCAAATAAAGAGCCCCTGGGTTGTGAAGTATAAGGCTATCATTTGAATAAAGCTGTTTTTTTGTGATCTCTACTGTATCAGAAAAATGATGCGCGAAATACAGTGGATCTCTATGAAGTTCGTAGGCAAGTCCGTCAAGCTTTATGACCGTTACGGATCCCGACTTCTTCATAGAAGAGCCGCCTTCACTTCGTATTGTAAGTTGCATGACAATATTAATTGTATCCTTCAATGATTTAAGACTATCAATAAATGCATCTGGGAGAGAATATCCGCCATCGAAACGGACCGTGGAATGCATTCCCGGAGCAACTAATTCTCCTTGAATAACTTCCCATTTCAGTTCAGGAACGTTGGGAACGTAATGATGTATTTCAAAATTTTTCAAATAAGAAAGACTGTCTCTATGCAATGCAATGACTCTGTGTTCGTCATCATCGTCATTATATGAGTCACGGGTTTCAAATTGCTCCATAGCTGTCCACCGAACTTTTGGAAAAGGCAAGGAGATAAATTTATAATTGTATTGTTGAGGGAACAGCGTGTCTCCATTAATGATGTAGGCCGTTGTAACAGAATGTTCGTCGCCATAATTATATTGTACTTGATAGCAGGAATCACGGTCTTCAATTTCAACACCATTCGAACCAATGATAATCATATTGGGCTGCTTATTGATAGCAAATCCGATCTGATGATAGGTCATTATTTCGGAGCCAAATTGCCTTGGTTTTTCCTGACCAAGTGCTACAGATGAGCTAAGTATAAATAGAAGTAAAAGTGTTTTCATGTGACTATAAGTCGGTGATTTTTGAATTGGTACAGGGTTTTTATGGTTAGTATCATTTCTCTTTGAAAAGTTGAATTACCCGACTGCCTTCATAGAATATAATACTCATTCCTTCATAATTCAATGATGGCAATGATCCAATTTGAGTTTCACCTTTGTTCAGTTTTGTTCCTCTGCTTTCTGGTTCTCCCAATTCAGCAATGATCTCTTTTTCTGTTAAGCCAATCTCTTTACCATCTGGAGTTTTGTAAATGATTTGGTTATCAATGTTAATTCCGATTAGTGTATCACCTGTTTGAAATTGGAGAGTTACGCCATTGGCGATGTATGATTTCGCATCGATATTTTCATTGAATAAATGTTTACTTCTTGTTTCCTCTAGTCGCAAATTGCCAAAACCTATTCCTGGTTTAATTTGTGGATTCGATTGAACACTTTCCAAATACTCTGTTGCTGAATATTTTTTAGGTTCTTCAGTCTTAATTGTAACCTTATTTGTAGAACAACTCGAGATGAGCAGAACGGATAGGGAAAAGAGTATTAGGGTAATTCGATTCATGAATTAAAACTTATTTAGATGCGGTACTCCAGAACACAAAGCTCCGAATTCAGTTGGCTTTGCGTAATAGGTGATCCAAATTACGAATAAATCCGAAATTGTTATTGGAGGCTTATCAATAAAATCTAAGCAACTATAAACTTTATTTAACCGCCTTTATGCGCTGAAATCATTACTTTTAGAATAACTGAAAAATTAATGAGAAATGGCTGTTTTTGATTTAGATATGATCAAAGCTGTTTACGAGAAATATCCTTCTCGTGTGGCTGCTGCAAGAAAAATTGTTGGTCGACCGTTAACGTTGTCCGAAAAAATTCTTTACACCCATCTTTGGGATGGTGCGGCGAGGCAGGCATACGAAAGAGGAAAGTCTTATGTTGATTTTGCTCCGGATCGTGTAACAATGCAAGATGCGACTGCTCAAATGGCTTTATTGCAATTCATGCAGGCGGGAAGAAAGACAGTTGCAGTTCCCTCTACGGTGCATTGTGACCACTTGATTCAAGCAAAAATTGGAGCTGCTGGCGATTTACAGCGTTCATTGAACGAAAACAACGAGGTATTCAACTTCTTGTCTTCGATCTCAAATAAATATGGAATTGGTTTCTGGAAACCAGGAGCCGGAATCATCCACCAGGTGATGTTGGAGAATTACGCTTTTCCAGGTGGAATGATGATTGGAACTGACTCGCATACCGTAAATGGTGGAGGATTGGGAATGGTCGCAATTGGTGTTGGTGGTGCCGATGCTGTTGATGTAATGGCAGGAATGGCCTGGGAGTTGAAATTCCCGAAACTGATTGGCGTTAAGCTGACCGGAACATTGAACGGCTGGACTTCCGCTAAAGACGTTATCCTGAAAGTGGCAGATATTCTTACTGTAAAAGGTGGAACTGGCGCAATCGTTGAATATTTTGGTGATGGTGCAATTTCGCTTTCCGCAACTGGAAAAGGAACGATTTGTAACATGGGTGCCGAAATTGGAGCTACCACTTCTACTTTTGGTTACGATGATGCTATGCGCAGATATCTTAATGCAACAGGAAGAGCAGAAGTTGTTGTGTTGGCAGATCAAATTGCTGAACATTTAACTGGTGACCCGGAAGTTTATGCAGATCCTGCAAGCTATTTCGACCAGCTGATTGAAATTGACCTTTCTACTTTGGAGCCGCATATCAACGGACCATTTACTCCGGATCGCGGAACACCCGTTTCTAAAATGAAAGCGGAAGCAACAGCAAACGGATGGCCGTTGAAAGTAGAGTGGGGACTAATCGGTTCTTGTACCAATTCATCTTACGAAGATATGGCACGTGCGGCTTCTATTGTTGAACAGGCTGTCGCTCATGGAATTACTCCAAAAGCGGAATTCGGAATTAATCCGGGTTCTGAGCAGGTGCGTTATACCATTGAGCGCGATGGAATCATTGCAACTTTCGAGAAAATGGGAACAAAAGTGTTTACCAATGCTTGTGGACCTTGTATCGGACAATGGGATAGAGAAGGGGCAGACAAACAAGAAAAAAATACAATTGTGCACTCGTTCAACCGCAATTTCTCCAAGCGTGCAGATGGTAATCCGAACACACACGCATTTGTGACATCTCCAGAAATGGTTGCTGCATTGGCAATTGCTGGTCGATTGGATTTCAACCCAATTACTGATGTGCTAATCAACGATAAAGGCGAAGAAGTTAGATTATTGCCTCCTAAAGGTGATGAACTTCCTACAAAAGGATTTGATGTAAAAGACCCAGGTTTCCAGGCTCCGGCTGAAGATGGAAGTGGGGTTCAGGTTATCGTTAATCCGGATTCTTCTCGCTTGCAATTGTTGGAAGCTTTCCCTGAATGGGATGGACAAAATATCCGTGGTGCAAAATTGTTAATCAAAGCTTTCGGAAAATGTACTACCGACCACATTTCAATGGCTGGACCATGGTTGCGTTATCGTGGACATTTGGATAATATTTCGAATAATATGTTGATTGGTGCGGAGAACGCATTCAACGGAAAAGCAAATGAAGTAGTGAATCAAATTACAGGTTCAACTGGTGAAGTTCCTGCAGTTGCTCGTGCATACAAAGCTTTGGGAATTCCTTCGATTGTTGTTGGAGATCATAATTACGGTGAAGGTTCATCTCGCGAGCATGCAGCAATGGAACCTCGTCACTTAGGTGTTCGTGCTGTTATTGTGAAATCGTTTGCGCGTATTCATGAAACCAACTTGAAAAAACAAGGAATGCTTGGGTTGACATTTGCAAATGAAGCAGATTACGACAAGATCAAAGAAGACGATACATTCAACTTTATAGATTTAGTGGATTTCGCTCCAGGAAAACAGTTGACCCTGGAGATTATTCATGCGGATAATTCTAGAGAAGAAATCAAGTTAAATCATACCTACAACGACCAGCAGATTGATTGGTTTAAGGCAGGTTCTGCATTGAATTTGATTAAAGCGCAACAGAATGGGTAATTAATTTGTGTTCCTCGTGCCTTAGTGGTGAATCAACCACGATGGCACAAGGGCACGAAGAAAATTTGACTTAACTTTGATTTCAATAAAATTTCTCAATGCAATCCCTTATTATTTCCATATTCCTTCTTCTTGGTCTTTCCTCTAATGTAAATCGTTTAATATCTTCGTGTTCTTTGTGCCCTCGTGGTCGACTTAACGCCACTAAGGCACGAAGTACACAAGGAAAATGCTTTAACCAAATTCGTTTTATATAACATACTTCATGCGTTCTCTCATTATTTCTTTTTTACTTCTTCTAGGTCTTTCCTCCAATGCCCAAGTCGCTCATCCTTTCCGTGTACAATTCTACACTGGCGGACCGTCCATTCTAAAGGCTGCCTTCAATTTTTCCAGTAGTTTTCAGGATAAAGTACATTACAGTGGCAAAGCCCTCATTGGTTTTTCAGCGGATTACAGGTTGAACGATTGGCTTTCTGTGGGATTGGATGCGAGCTATCGTTATGGTGAATTGAATATGGATATTTCCGATTCATCCGATTACGTTTATTTGCGCGACAAATGGGGATTGAACGAAGCAGATATTCCAAATCCTTACGGACATTATAAATTGGAATTGCCGCGTTACAGAATTATGGCGATGGTCACGGCTCATGCTTTAGGAACAGATCAACCTTCAGATGTTTATGCACAGTTTGGTTTGGGATATAATAAAGTTGCTCCTTATTTGACCCTGAATAACAAAGAAGTCGAATTCTTCAAACGCATCGGAACATTTTCCCTTCCATTGGCTTATCGACTTTCAGCAGGATACGCGTATCACTTCAAGAATTTCGTTGGTGTTTTTGGGGAAATTGGAATTGGAGGACCGGTGTTCTCAGTTGGAATTTCCGGGAGATTTTAAATAGCGATTTAAATTGCTTTTTCACCACTTCAGAACAGAGTTGTTTTCAAATGTAGTCGCGGTCTAAATCTCTGCGCCTGTCTGCCCAACAACCATGTTTCCTTTTTCTCTGCGGTTGATTTTGAGCACCTCTTTCAATCTACTTTAGTAAATGTTTCATCACAGAGAAAAATGAGGCAGACATGAGTTTCCTCTGTGCTCTCCTTCTCTCTGCGGTTGATTGTCTAACACGTGCTCTTAAATATTACTTTGAGAATTTATCGCTTCAAAATCCTCGATTTCTTGTCAAAAATCCCATTCTCTTTTTCTCCCAAGTAACCTGGAAAACTGATATTCTCCACCATTATCTCAAGATCGATACATTCAATGATGGAATACTCCTCCTTACTTTCAAAGCTATTGGAATATGCAAAAACCAATTCTAATTTTCCGTCGTTGTCTATATCTGCAACGCTTGGAGTGCTTGAATAACATATTCCTGAACGAATTGCACCATAATATCCCTGGTACATGGTTTTGAAATCGATAATTTCCAATTGATTCGTCACTTCGTTGGTTTCCGGATTGAAATAATTTCGGAGATAGACTGCTTCGTCCTGTAAATCACCAGTCACATCTATGGCTAATGCCGACGCAAATTGGGAAAGGGCTAAAGTATCGGTGTAAATTATGGTTCCCAGTTTTCCGTCGATCAAATGTGAAGTGAAATGATCGTAATTGGGAAAAGTTCCGTGAGCCATAAACACAAAAACATCCGGAATGTCGTCATTAGTGAAAAACCCAACTGTTGGAGCTGTATAGCCTTCATAACCTGGAAAAGAATGCGACCAAATAGTGTTATGTGTCAGCGCATCATAAGCGGCAATTTTACCACTCATTCTGGAATTAATGATATCCAATTTACCATCGGCATTCAAATCTGCCATGATGGAATTTACGATGAATCCTTTCTCATCATCGGTGGTAATTATACGCGCATTGTTGAGTTCATTTTTCTTCAATTCTTCGAGAGAAGTTTCCCATAACTTTCCATCCACGGCTTCACCACCGGTACCGAAAATGATGTTCGGGTTTTCCTTTCCGTTGTTGTAATTGAGGTGCGGAGCATAATAGATTTCACGTTCATGTGGAACCTGTACTTCAACTAATTTCTCGCCCGTTTTTCCGCTTACGATCCAGATGTTACCTTGCGGTCGATTTTTTTGATTTGCCTTTGCGAAAGCATCACCACCATTCGCAACCAAGAGGTCTTGAAATCCATCGCTATTTTGATCATCCAGCCATTGCGTTGTAAAGAAATTGAAAACTCCTGCCTCGCGCGAATCTGCTAATCCTTTTGTCCAGTATTGCCAAATGATCTTTCCGGAAGAACCATCAATAGCATACATTGCCGCATTTCTGCCGCCAATAAAAACATCCGGAATCTTATCTCCCGAAATATCCTGAAACAAAGCACTGGTATAGATTTGAGTTGGAACACTCACTTTCCAAAGTATATTTCCGTTTTGACCGTTAATAGCCACAACTCCATTTGATGTTTTGTTGAATTCGTTCCCGGCGCCAATCACAATATCTTGAATCTGGTCGTTGTTCAAATCAACAAATCGAGGGGAAGAAAACACCATTGTAGAATCCAGTTTTGTCGACCATTCCCAGCATTGCGAATAACAAACATTCCAAAAGGATATAAAGCAAACTGTAACTGCGAAAAGGATTTTCATAAGTAATGAGTAATCTTCAAAGTTACTTTTTTAGATGATTAAATTTAGTTCGTGTTCTGCTTACTCAATATTTGCGTCCTTCTTTGCTCCTTCGCTGTAGCTTCGGCGTAAGTGTTCTTTGCGTTTTTATTCAAGCATTTCTTTGCTTTAAAACGATTCCCCGAAGCTGATATAAAAACCATTCTGACCGTCAGCTCCAACTGCATAGTCAAAACGAAGTGAAGTATTTTCTTTTTTGTCGACCAGAAACCGCAGACCTAAACCTGCATTTGGCTTAAAATAATTGTTGTTCCAATTTTTAAGCGAAGGATAAACCAAAGACGTTCCACCAAAAAAGGAAAGTCCAACACGCCAAAACAGCTTCATCCGGTATTCTGCCTGAATAGTGGAAATGTTTTTGTCTCTGAATCGACCGTAGAAATAACCTCTTGCCACCTTATCGCCGCCAAATAATGCGTAATCGAAATAAGCAGGATTTCCAATCGTCGAAAGTTGTAAAAACCGCGTTGATAAAGAGTGATTCCATTTTCGCCATGGCTTGAAATACTTGCGATAATCGAAACTGATTTGACCGTAATTGGATGAGCTGAAATTTTGAGTGAGTTCCAATTCAGCGTAATAACCAGAAGTTGGAGTAAGTAGGTTGTTTCGTTTGTCATTCAGCAAGATTCCGCTCACTCCGAATGTGTTTCTATCTGCCAATTCTGAGAAAATTTGTGCTGAAGTATCCGAAATCAGAATGGTACGCGAATAGTCGAAATAACGAATTCCACCACCCAGAAACAACTGGTTTTTAAGTTTTCGCAATAAATTGATTTCTGTCTTTATGCGATTGGTTTGAAACTGTTGAAGATCTTCTTGTTTGCTTTCTGGACCAATGCCAAAATAACTATCCGGATATTTCGAAAAATGGAGAAGTCCATGTGTAAACCACTTTTCTTCTTTGAAAAAATAGTTCCAATCCGATTCCAGAATAATCTGTTTCTTCCAGGTGTAATTGAATTCCAACTTGGCATTGGATGACCGTGTACTATCGTTGTAAAAGTCGAACGTGAAAAGCGAAACGGCTCCAACGTAAGTGCTCGTTTCAGGGGCGTATCCAAATGCAGGAACCGGAAGTACACCAACTTTTCGGTGGTGAGTTGAGTCGTTTTGGGACCAACTTGTGATCCCAAAACAACAACTAAATATCAATAAATTTAAAAAGCGCAATTTCGTTTAAACCGCTACGTTGTGCTCTCTTAAAGCGTCGTTCAAGCTTGTTTTTAAGTCGGTTGAAGCCTTACGTTTTCCTATGATCAAAGCGCATGGAACCTGATAATCTCCCGCGGGGAATGATTTTGTATAAGATCCTGGAATAACAACGGAACGTTCCGGAACATAACCTTTCATTTCAACTGGTTCAGCACCTGTTACGTCAATGATCTTTGTTGACATCGTCAAACAAACATTTGCACCAAGAACAGCTTCTCTTCCAACGCGAACACCTTCAACAACAATACAACGTGAGCCGATGAAAGCATCGTCTTCGATAATTACCGGAGCAGCTTGTAATGGTTCCAAAACACCACCAATTCCAACACCACCACTCAAGTGAACATTTTTACCAATTTGAGCACAAGAACCCACTGTTGCCCAAGTGTCGACCATTGTTCCTGAATCAACATAAGCTCCAATATTGATATAAGAAGGCATCATAATTACTCCAGGGGCAACAAAAGCCCCATAACGTGCAACAGCATGTGGAACAACGCGAACACCAAGTTCAGCATAGTTCTTTTTCAACGCCATTTTATCGTGAAATTCAAACGGACCAACTTCAATCGTTTCCATCTTACGAATAGGGAAATACATCACAACAGCTTTCTTTACCCACTCGTTCACTTGCCATGTTCCATCATCATTTGGTTCTGCAACACGCAATCTTCCTTTATCAATTTCTTCGATTACATGTTCAATTGCTTCACGAGTTTCTACTTTATCCAATAAACTTCTGTCGTCCCAAGCCGCTTCTATGATTGATCTCATTTGTTCAAAATTTTTCCAAAAATACAACCAATTACCAATTGCCAATTATGAATTACGAATTACCGATGACAAATTGTCCAGAGAAACTAAAGTTCAGCTGAGTTAAAAGCCATTTGTAATTAGTAATTTGGCACTTGTAATTATGAAAGTTCTCGCTATAGATTTTGGATTAAAACGCACTGGCTTGGCGCTGTCAGATGATAGCAGGACTTTTGCGTTCGGATTGAAAACCGTTGAAAGTAAAAACTTGATGCAGGAGCTGAAGCAATTGGTGGTAAAGGAAAAGATCTCAACCATTGTAATCGGTGAACCGAAACGTCTTGATACTTCTGATTCTCACATTACCGAAAATGTTCGTTTGCTAAAACAAGCTTTAGAAAAGGAATTCCCTTTGCTGAAAATTCATCTTATTGACGAACGTTTCACCTCAAAAATGGCATCCGCTGCAATTGCTCAAAGTGGTTTAAAAAAATCCGATCGTCAAAATAAAGGTTTGATTGATGAGGTGAGTGCGACAATCATACTCCAGGACTTTCTTCAGAATCTATAGCTGAATCGACGTGAATCACTTAAAATTGTAAAGGTGGCTGAGTGGAGTTGAAGTCACATTCTCAAGTCATTTTACTAATTTTGCAAAAAACAAAACAAAAATGATTCTTCCAATCGTAGCATACGGTGACCCAGTTCTAAAAAAAGAAGCCGAAGATATTGATAACAAGTATCCGGAGTTAAAGAAATTGATTGCGGATATGTTTGAAACGATGTATGAAGCATCTGGCGTTGGTTTAGCAGCGCCTCAAATTGGGAAATCGATCAGAATGTTTATTGTGGACGCAACTCCATTTGCTGAAGTTGACGAAGACGAGGAAGAAGATCCGCTTGCTGAAGGTTGTGATGGATTCAAAAAGGTTTTCATTAATCCAATTATCGAAGAAGAATCTGGTGAACCTTGGGGTTTTGCAGAAGGTTGTTTAAGCATTCCGAAAATCAGAGAAGAAGTTTTCCGTAAACCAACTATCAAAATCTCCTATTATGATGAGAAATGGAATTTTCATGAAGAAGAATATGACGGTTACAGAGCCCGGATTATTCAACATGAATATGATCACATTGAAGGAATTTTGTTTACCGACCATCTTTCTGTCTTAAAGAAACGTTTATTGCAAAAGCGACTGTCGAATATTTCTCAGGGAATAATCAATGTTGCGTACAAAATGAAATTTCCAATTAAAAAAAGATAATATGCGTTTAATACTCATTGCCTTTGTGGGCTTGTGTTTGGTTTCTTGCGGTGGCGGTAAGAATAAACAAACAAAAGAAGAGTTAATTGAGGCTTTTGAACAGTATGAAGATTCCATCAAATCTGACGCTTCTCAGATAGTAGACACGAAGAAAGGTGTTGAATACGCCGAAAAATGTTTGGAAATTGCGCATAGCTTTCCAAATGACAAAGAGGCTCCAAAGTACATGGATAAAGCCCACATGATTTTTTCAGGACTTGCTTTACATGCCCGCTCAGCTCAATTGGCAGATAGTATTATTGCGGTTTATCCACTCTATGAAAATAGAGCAATGGTTTTACAATCGGCAGCAACTACTTATGATATGTTTCTTCTGCCCAGAAAGAAAGATAAAGTGAAAAAGTATTATGAAATGCTGTTGAAGGAAAATCCAAAAATGCCAGCCGAGCAACGAAAAGACATTGAATACCGTTTAGCTCATATCGATCTTACATTTGAGGAAATGATTGAACTTCAACAATCCAAAAAGCCCGCATAGCTGTGGCATGGTTTTAGTTAACGATGTGTTAATCAATTCTCAGAATAGAGATTTAAAAGAAAACATATTTTATATTTGATTTGTTATTAAAAAAGATTTACAATGAAGAAGTTACTTTTCACAGCATTATTAGCCTTGACTGGCGTAGCAGCAGGATCTCACGCAACTGCTCAACAAGTAGTAGGCGCACAAGCAGGTGCTAAAATTGAATTTTCTAAAGACGTTCACGACTACGGTAATGTTAAATTCGGTGGTAATGGTGTGTGTACTTTTACATTCAAAAATACAGGTACTGAGCCTTTGATTATTTCTCAGGCAAAAGGTTCTTGTGGATGTACAGTTCCTGAGTGGACAACTGATCCAATTGCACCAGGAGAAACTGGAACGATTACAGTAAAGTACAACACAGAAAAAGTTGGTCCAATCAACAAAAGCGTAACAGTTATGTCAAACGCTGCTAACGAGCCAACAAAAGTTTTAAAAATTACAGGAAACGTTGCTCCTGCACCAGAAGGTACAAGCCCAGTGAATAACTCTGGAGCGCCTACAATTGGGCAGTAATGAAAACGACTCTTGTCTTAATAACATTAATGTTTACCGCCCTTGGCTTCGGTCAAGCGGCGGTTTTTTATGCTCCTGAAAAAACGCACAAATTCCCTACAACCGTTGAAGGTCCCGTTCTCGAGCATTACTTCGTAATTACCAATACCGGAAAATCACCACTAATCATTACCGAAGCAAAAGTTTCTTGTCCCTGCACAAAAGTTACTTTCCCAGATACCTTGGCGCCAGGAGCCACGGATTCCATTCTTGTCACCTTCGAAACAAAGGGAACGTTTTACCAGCAAGATCGCAAGATCATTCTTTTTACCAATACCAAGAAAGGTGTTGAACAATTGCGCTTTAAGGTTTTTGTCAATCCAAAGGAGGAATAGTTCCTTTCCTGTATCTTTCTCGATACAAATCTCTCATTCTTCGAGATTCACTCGAAATGACACAGGTTTAAGTCTTTCTCTCTCCTATTTTATCGGCAGACTCTTTCCTAGTCTGAATTCTTCAAAAAGCAAATTTTTTGTGAACACCAAATCACGATTTTAAGACTTCCTTAACGCTTTCCAATCGTTAATTAACAGCTATTTATGATTTGGGTTAATGATCTGTTAAGCCTTGATTTTATTGAATTTTGAGATTCTATCTTGCACTCATTAATCTCAAAATAGTTACTTATGAAAACGAAAATGACCTTGTTTTTTCTGATTGCATTTACGTGCTTCGGAATACAAAATGCAAATGCTCAGGAGGTGAAATCAGGAGCAAAAATTTCGGCTAACAAAGAAATTCACGATTATGGTTCCATTAAAGCTGGTTCTAATGGTGTTTGTGAATTTGTAATCAAAAATGAAGGGACAGAACCTCTTGTTCTGGCTACTGTTAAAGGTTCATGTCAATGTACAGTTCCATCTTGGCCAACGGAACCAATTGCTCCAGGTGAATCAGCGATAATAAGCGTTAAGTACAATACCGAAAATGTTGGTCCCATCAACAAAACCGTTACCATAACTTCTAATGCTGTGAATGAGCCAATTAAGGTTTTACGGATTTCGGGAAATGTTCTGCCGAAAGATGAAGGAACTTCTCCTGTAACTAATTCAGGTCCGGTAGTTGGTCACTAGTTTGTAATCAGATTTAACAAAATGCTGAAAAGCTTTCAAGAAAAGCTCCTAGTTTTCAACAAGGGGCTTTTTCTTTTTAGCGATATCCAACTCCTTTGCGTAACTTTATTCTTCAATTTTTTCAGCACACATGTACTTAATATTTGATACCGAAACAACAGGTTTACCAAAGAATTGGAATGCTCCGTATACCGATTTGGATAACTGGCCTCGAGCGGTACAAATTGCATGGCAGCTGCATGATGAATTAGGGAATTTAATTGAGGCCAAAGATTACCTGATTCAACCTGATGGATTTGATATTCCCTTCGACGCTGAACGAATTCACGGAATTTCAACTGCTCTTGCACAACAAGATGGTGTTCCATTGGCACAAGTGGTCGAAGAGTTCAATAAAGTTTTAGAACAAGCGAAGTTTGTTGTCGGACAAAATATTGGATTCGACTTAAACATCATGGGGGCTGAGTTTATTCGCGCGAATACTGAAACGCGAATGCACGATATGCCGGTTCTCGATACCCTTTCTGAAACCACTGCTGAACTGTGTAAACTTCCGGGTGGTAGAGGGGGAAAGTACAAATGGCCAACGCTTACCGAGCTTCATAATTACCTTTTCGGAATTGGATTTGGCGAAGCGCACAACGCAACTGCCGATGTTGAGGCAACTACACGTTGTTTCTTTGAGTTAATTCGTAGAGAAGTTTTTACAAATGAGGAACTTCAGGTAGAACTGGAATATTTCAATCGCTTTAAAATTGCGAATCCGGATTTTATTCAACCTGTTGGTCTTACACATATCAACCTCAAGGAAGCAAGTGCGAAGTTAAAAGTTGATGAAAGGTCGGACTTAGACATTGATAAAGATGCTGCTCGTGCACGTTTAAAAGATGCGACTTTTGTTCACTTGCATAATCATACTCAGTTTACCGTTCTTCAGTCTACTATGGATGTAAATGGTCTGGTGAAAGAGGCTTTGAAACATAATATGCCTGCTGTTGCGTTAACCGATATTGGAAATATGATGGCGGCTTTTCACTTCGAAAAAGCCATTGCCAAAGTCAATAAAGGAATTAACGAAGAGCGAAAAGCAGCTGAAGAAAACGGCGAGCCTTTCCACAAACAGAACTTACTTCCAATCATTGGATGTGAGATGAATGTTTGTAAAAACAGAAATGATAAATCAAACAAAGACAATGGTTATCAAATTGTCTTTTTAGCGAAGAATAAAAATGGTTACCACAACCTGATCAAAATGGCTTCCATTGCTCATACGGAAGGAATGTATTACGTTCCGCGTATCGATAAGGAAGTGGTGGAAATGTATAAGGAAGATTTGATCGTTCTTACTGGTGGTTTGAGCGGTGAAGTGCCAAATACATTGCTGAATGTTGGTGAACGTCAGGCCGAAGAAGCCTTGCTTTGGTGGAAAGAAGCGTTTGGTTCGGATTTGTACGTTGAAGTTTTACGTCACGGACAAGAAGATGAAGACCGCGTTTTTGGTTCCTTGATCAAACTTGCTGAAAAACACGGTATCAAAACCGTTGCGGCGAATAATACTTTCTACGGAACACGAGAAGATGCAAATACGCAGGATATCTTGCTTTGTGTTCGTGATGGTGAACAGGTAGCAACGCCAAAAGGTAAAGGAAGAAATTTCCGTTTCGGTTTAGAAAACGAAGAATATTACTTCAAGTCGCAAGACGAAATGAAGGAATTGTTCCTTGATTTACCAGAAGCGATAGAATCTGTTCAGGAAATTCTTGAAAAGATCGAACATTATCCATTGGCGCGTGAAGTTCTTCTTCCTGCCTTCGATATTCCCGACGAATTTAAAGATCCACAGGATGAGGTTGATGGTGGTAAGCGTGGAGAAAATGCTTACTTGCGACACTTAACCTATGTTGGTGCCGAAAAACGTTATCCTGAAATTACCGACGAAATACGCGAACGCCTCGATTTTGAATTGGCAACGGTAGAAAGAACCGGATATCCGGGTTATTTCTTGATTGTACAGGATTTTTGTCAGGCTGCGCGAGATATGGGTGTTTCCGTTGGACCAGGTCGTGGATCGGCCGCAGGTTCAGCAGTAGCTTACTGTACCGGAATTACGAATGTCGATCCGATTGCCTACGATTTGCTATTTGAGCGTTTCCTGAATCCGGATCGTGTTTCCATGCCCGATATTGATATCGACTTCGACGATGAAGGTCGTGGAAGAGTTATTGAATGGGTAATCAATAAATACGGAGCCAATCAGGTTGCTCAAATTATCACTTACGGAACAATGGCGGCAAAGTCGTCTATTCGTGATGCTGGTCGCGTACTCGATTTACCACTTCCTGAAACAGGAATGCTTGGGAAATTACTTCCAGATAACGTTTCATTGAAGTGGATCTTCTCTGCTTCCGATATGGATGTTTCGGAGAAGTTTGCGAACAGTGCTCCCGATTTGGCGAATGCAATGGAAATCCGTCGAATTTACAATGGAAGTGACTTAAGAGCTTTGGTTCTTCAGCAAGCTGTAAAAGTTGAAGGAACGCTTAGAAATACCGGAATTCACGCTTGTGGTGTCATTATTACACCTGACGATATCACGAATTTCGTTCCGGTTTCCCTGGCGAAAGATACGGGAATGTGGTGTACGCAGTTCGATAACTCCGTTGCGGAAGAGGCTGGTCTGTTGAAAATGGACTTCCTCGGATTGAAAACTCTTACACTCATCAAAGACGCTGTGAAGAACGTCAAAATGCGTCACAACATTGATCTGGATCCGGATACTTTTCCAATTGATGATACTGCAACGTATGAGCTTTTCCAGCGTGGTGAAACTGTTGGTGTGTTCCAGTATGAGAGTCCCGGAATGCAAAAGTACATGCGTGAATTGAAGCCAACTGTTTTTGGGGATTTGATTGCGATGAACGCCTTGTATCGTCCTGGTCCGCTCGAGTATATTCCCGATTTCGTAAAGCGTAAGAATGGTGAGCAAGAAATTGTTTATGATTTAGCGGCTTGCGAAGAATATTTAGGAGATACTTACGGAATTACGGTTTACCAGGAGCAGGTAATGCTTCTGTCGCAAAAATTGGCCAATTTCACCAAAGGTGATGCCGATGTCTTGCGTAAAGCAATGGGTAAGAAGCAGAAAGATGTCCTTGACAAGATGAAACCGCGTTTTATTGAGCAAGGTGGAATAAACGGCCATGATCCAACTGTACTGGAGAAAATTTGGAAAGACTGGGAAGCTTTTGCCTCGTATGCCTTCAACAAATCGCACTCCACATGTTATGCCTGGATTGCTTATCAAACAGCCTATTTAAAAGCGAATTATCCGGCCGAATTTATGGCTGCGGTACTTTCAAATAACTTGAACGACATCACTCAAGTACGTTTCTTCATGGAAGAATGTAAACGAATGGGAATTGAAGTTTATGGTCCGGATGTTAATGAATCTTCTTACGAGTTTACGGTAAATGCCGTTGGAGCAGTTCGTTTTGGTTTAGGAGGAATCAAAGGTTTAGGAAGTGGTCCGGTAGATAATATTCTTCAGGATCGTGACGAAAATGGTCCGTTCAAGAGCATTTTTGACATGACCAAGCTCTTTAATTTGCGTTTGGTTAACAATAAAGCTCTGGAAATTATGGCATATGCTGGTTGTTTTGACTTGTTTAAAGGCGCACATCGCGCTCAGTATTTTGCTGCAGATAATTCCGGAAGAACACTAATTGAAAATGCGATCAAATTTGGAGCAGCTGCGCAGGAAAACGAAAACTCGTCCCAATTCTCCATGTTTGGAGAAGGATTGGAGATCAAAATGCCTGAACCGCAAATTCCGCCTTCTCCTGAGTGGTCTTTGTTCGAACGCCTGAAATTTGAACAGGAAGTAGTTGGAATTTATATTTCAGGTCATCCGCTCGACGATTTTACTTCTGCTATTCAAGCGTTTTGTAATGCTAGTTTAGAGTCATTGCAAGATCTTGCTCCTCACAGAGGTAAGGAATTAACCATTCCCGCAATTATAGCACAAGCTGATCATGCACATACCAAAAAAGGCGATCCTTTTGGAATTCTGACCTTGGAAGATTACACACACAGCCATCGTTTATACATTTTCCAGGATTCATATTTGCGTAACCGCATTATGATGGTGAAAGATTTGTTTGTTGCTTTAAAAGGCAGGGTGGAAGAAAGCCGTTACCCCGATAAGATTACAAAAGAACGCAAATTGGAGTTCGTTTTATCGAGCATTGAACCGCTTTCTGAAATGCTGAAGAACAATAAGATCAATGTCAACATTACGATTGGTTTGAAGGATTTGGACCAAATGATCATGACGAAGTTGGAAAACATTTTCAATCAAAGTGAAGGAAGTTCTACCGTTCAGTTTACAATTGTAGATCACTTGAACGACATGAAACTGAATCTTCCATCCCGAAAACTGCGTATTGAACCAAGTTCGGAAGTGCTGAGTGCGATTAAGGAAATGAATCTGGAAGTGAAGTTGGAGCGAGTGTAAGGTCTTCTCGACTCCGCTCGAAGGCCTTTAGAGTAATTTTATAGGTTGCATGAATAAGAAGGTCTTCGAGCGGAGTCGAGAAGACCGATTAATCCAACAGACTTCTCAAAATCGTCAATTCTTCCACTTTCTCTAAGTTTCCTACTTGTTGGAAAGAAGCAATGAGATTTGTGATCATTCGGCGAAGAATATCGGAATTGGAACAAGGCTGGAAATGTGATGGTTGTGGCGACATATTCAATCCTTTCAAAAACTGAACAATATCGTCTTTTTGGAACATGCTTCCTCTTGAAAAGGTGTTGATATAAAACAAAACGCCATATTCATTTGCATCGGAAATAAACTGATTTACACCATGTTCATCCATGTAAGCCAGAATGAAGTGATTTGGTAAGTTTACCCCGTAAATCGGCATTTTAAGCTGCTGAGCCACTACACTGTAAATGATACTCAAGCTTAAAGGATTTCCTTTCTTATTCTCAAGAACCGTGTTGATATATGAGTTTAGAGGCGAATTGTAGTTCTTAGAATTTCCTACAAAACCAAATTGCTCAAAGAAAACCTTATTGAGAATTTTTACATTCTCAAAAGCTGTCATGTGCGGATTCAACTCCAACCAAACCGCTTTTCTGATCTTCTCAACAGCATCGTAAATCAATTTACTGTCGAGTGATGGATATTGGTATTGCGCAATTATGATAGCTCCTTCAAGCAAATCCTTTGTTGGCTGTTCATACCAATTGGTCAACTCATTTTTGCACCAATCAAATTGTATTTCATGTATTAATGTCTCAATGCGAGATTGGAACAGTAAACCATAGTCACAGATTTCCCATGACGTTTCCAAAATTGGAATGGCGTCCTTACCAACAGCCAAAAGTTGATCCCGAACATGTAAATAGATGTTCTCATCCGGATCGTCAATCAGCGCAACTAATGCAGTCAATGAGGGTGCATTTTTCATAGTTCAAAAATAGAAGGAAGAACAAATCCTTTTGAAGTGCATTTTACGGAGTTGTTACCGCACTGTTGTTCGTAAGTGTCGAAAGCCAGATTTTACGCCACTTTTTCACTAGTACAATTGCTGTATTTTGCGTATTTGGTGCTCTTTTCTGTAACAAAAAAATCTACTTTTAAGTTATTGAATCGTACCGTATACAATATCTCGATTATGAAAAAGTCATTCGCATTCACACTTGTTTTTCAATTGTTTGCCCTTATTTCCTATACTCAGAAGTTACAACCTTTCTACGAGAATGGCAAGTACGGATACAAGTCGGGGACACAAGTAGTTGTTCAGCCAAAATATGAATATGCCGCCGATTTTAGTGAAGGAAAAGGAGCAATTAAGCTAGATGGTAAATGGGGATTTATTGACGAAGCAGGGGATATTCTGATTCAACCCAAATATGCCAAAGTAGAAAAGTTTGAAAACGGATTTGCACGTTTCTATGTCGGAAAGAAGTTTGGTGTAATCAACGCTGAAGGCGAGCAAGTTGTGGATGCTGTTTGTGATTTAATGCAACCGTCACTTTACGGTTATGGATTGGTTTTAACCAGTAATGGCAAAAAAGCCTGGGCTTCTCCTTCCACGGGAAAAGTGGCCTCACCCTTCAAGTACGATTATATTGAGTTGGAGGAACATTTCGTTCAATGTAGAGTTGGCGAGGAATATGACATTTATACGAGCAAAGGAGCAATCATCGCAACCAACTGTATGGAAAGTCAAACCTTTGGTACTTCTTTTAACGCACCATTAGTGGATATCAATTTTCCGGGAAGATCGTATTTAGCAGATAGCAATGGTGTTAAGGTATCTGAAGATTTCGCTTACATCGAATTGCAAGAAGTGAACTACCATCGAATTGCGGTAGAAGATCGTAATGCTTACCAGTTATTGTTTTGTTATTACAACGACACGATTGAAAAAATGAAATTGGTTAGACTGGATGGCTATATGCTTGATGGAATCTATACCAACTACAATTATTCGAACGAACGTACCATGTTCCAAAAAGATGGTGTACCGTATTGGTTCAATAATCAGGGTGAAATGGAACGGTTGGATTATTTCAATTTCGAAGAAATGTATGAATTTCTTGTTCTCACAACCGGAAAAGGAACCCAGCTTTTAGCTCAGGTTGCTAAAGATTATGTTGTTCCGCAGTTGTTCAATTCCGATACAGTGATCATTGATACTTTTTCTTCAATACGCGGATTGTATGTTGAATCCTATGATGACTACAACTATTACGATGGGGATTACATTGGTCAGCCACAATTGAATGTGAGTAGAATAATAGAGGTAGAAGGATTAAATGAAAACAAGGGAAAGTATGCTTTGTATGATCTGTTTTGGAGAAAGATAGTAACTCCTTACGACGACTGCAAAAAGGAAATTCGTGAAGATTTGTTAGAGAAGCACATTTATGTGTTCACTAACCAAAAAGGTCATCTCGGAGCAATTGTTGACGGTAAAATGCTGGAGTATAAATACAGCAATATTCAAAAGTATCCATACAACGGTTACGTTTTTACCGATACGCTCGACAATCAAAGTTTCTTTTCACTAAGCTCGAGAAAGTGGACTTCAATTCCAAAGAACTATTTCGTTATCAATAGTTTGAACTATGGTTTAGGAGAACCTATGACATATTTCGATGAACAAACAGGTGAAGAATACACCGTGGAAGCTATCCCGAAAGTTCGTCAGGAATTTGTGATGTTGGGTTACAATATGGAAGAGTATGCAAAATATGGTTTCATAGATGCAAATGCAAATGTGATTGAACCGCAGTTTGATTCTATTACAGATGATATGGATTTCATTGTTAAGGAAGCACCAGAACGAATTATACTGACTTGGAAAAATGGTAAATGTGGTGCTTACAATCTCGACTTCGGATTGATCTCACAACCAGTTTTCGATTCTACTTTAAAGTTTAAGTATGATCTTTTTACGAACATGAGTCGTGCGAAAATACCCGGTCAACCACGTTACATTTCTTCGGGAGGAAAACAGTTCGTAGGAACCAATTTTGAACCAATGTTCTTTAAGGAGAACGGAAAAATGGGCGCGAAGGAGTATACCTATTTCAATGACGAAGAAGAACTGACAGTTACCATTCAGCCTTTATATAAGGAACTGATTGCAAACAGTGAATTGCCATACATGATCGAAGCTCAGAATGCAGATAAGAAATTCGGATTGCTTCATCTGGAAACGGGAGATACGCTCATTCCTTTCAACTTCACGAAGTTACTACCGAAGGATGAATATTACGGGTATTTGGAAAATGATCATGGGTATTATTACGAAGTGTACAACAAGAAGAATTTGGGATTGTACGAGATCTCATCAGGAAATTCAATTCCTGCGGTTTACACAAGTGTTCATCCTGGTTACAATGCAGATGCTGATGTGGATTTGTTTTACGTGCACAACAGTGAAGGTAAAGTGGGATTGTACTCCAGAGATTTGATGAAACTCGTCGACTGTGAATATGATGGAATTACTGTTCAGTATTTGAACGACTTTAGATTGGTATTCGCAACAAAAGGCAATAAAGTATATGCTTTCAACTATATGTTCAACCAGGTTTACAATTTGAATCCAAAGAAATGCGAATTCGATTTTGTTGTTGGAACGGTTGGATACCGCAAAACAAATACAGGCTATGATGCTTTTGATATCCCAAGTTTTGAATACCTGGGGAGTACGAATAAAATTTCATTATTGACTGTTTCTGAATCCGAAGAAATGGAGTTGACTGAGTTGAATGGAACGCTTGCCATTAGGAATAAGGAAACAGGTGAAAATTCCATTTCAGGATTGCGTTTAGTGGAATTTATGGATGGTGAGAGTGTTATCACTTTCGAGGATGGAGTCACATACTATCAGAGCATTTACAACAAGAAATCAAAGTACCCGGCATCATCATGGTAAGTCTATCACAGCTTCAAAAAGCCCTGATTTGCTTGGTTCTGACATTCAGTTCAATTTGCACTGCTCAGGAATTAAGCACGTTCAGAGAAAACAATTTGTATGGTTATAAACGTGGAAACAGTGTTTTAATTCCTGCAAAATTCAAATACGCCGCTGATTTTCATAACAATCGGGCAGCGGTTCTTCTCAATAAAAAATGGGGATATATTGATGAGAAAGGAACTTTGGTCATCCCGGCTGAAATGGATCGCGCTGAAAATTTTCAATATGGTTTTGCACGTTTCTACCAAAATGGAAAGATCGGATTGATGGATACCATGGGGAAAAAGATTGTTCCTGCCATTTGTGATAAGATCGATACATGGGATGGAAATAGATGGGATTTAAAAAGCGGAAAAGAGGAAGGACACTTTTTGTTGGAGTCGCAGTTGTATATTCCACCCGTATATAAGTCCATTGACCGGAATGAAAATTTCATTGTTTGCGAAACTGCGAATAATCACTTCGATATCTATCTGCGAAATCCGGATACGAAAACCGTTATAAGAAATGTGGAACAAAAACCGGTTATGACCAATTATTACAACACTATTTATTGCGATATAACCCTTAATGGAAAGACCGAGATCATTGATCAATCTGCAAAAGTGATTTCGGGGAAATACAACGGAATTTCGAGGGTAAACGTGAATGTAGATCACAAAATTGGAGAAAGCTCAAAATATTACAGCCAGGTTTACTTACTTCAATTGGGAGAAGGTACTGAGAATGTTTTTGACGCAGAGGGAAATGTAATTCCATCAAAATTTCACCTCTTTTTTGATGAAAATTATCAATTTACGGATGCTGTTTATACAGATTTCGCTTCGGATGAAGGAAACTACCGCATCACGGTAAGGAAGGATAGTTTACCTGGACACTTTGATGACAGTGGAAGACTTGTTTTCTCGAAGTATTGCAGAGAAGTGCAAAGTGGAGATTACGCTTTATTGTATTATAAAGATAATTCGGTAGATATTGTGAGATATCAGTATTCTTTTGCATCCGATGTGACTTTAACAGATACAATTATTAAATACCATTTTCCGTATGCTGAAAAAGTGCTCATTGGTGATTCCATTAGAGAGTTCACTAACGAAGTGATCATGGAATATTTTGAATTTACTCGTCGGGCCGAAGGACTTTTCCAGATTAGAAATGATTCCGGAGAATATGCCCTCTTTCAGGCTGATCGCGGAATTTTTCTTACACCGTTTTCTCCAAGATCCAAGATGGTAATGGGCTATGAAAGTTTCGATCATCTTTTTCTGGTGTATCAGGAGTCCGACGGTTCATTGTATTTTTCTATGGATGGAAATATCTCGGAAAAACCGGTTGGTAAATTTGAAAATTTAAATGGAAATTATCTGATTTATTATCAGGATGGAACTAAAGAATTGTTCCGAATTCGAACCAATACTCGTATAGTCATTCCAGAAAAATATGGACTTCTGGATGGAAGAAGAGTGTATAATTATTTGCTTGCTGATGAGATGAAGAAAACAGATTGGAATTATGATGATTCCTGGTTTCAATTCAATTTCGATTTAATTGTTGTTTATGATCTTGAGAAAAAGGACGGATTATATGGGTTTATTACTAAATCCAACACTATCGTTGAACCACGTTTTTGTGAAATCGAACCGTTAATCGAGTATTCCCCGGAAAGCAGAAATCATATTGTTCAAACAAGAATCGGAGATAAATTCGGGTGGTATAATTACGATCATGATGTCTTTGTGGAATGTAAGTACTATAAGCGTTTCAATGAAGTGATGTTGAGTGGAAGTCAAAATGCAATAGAATTGGATTCAACACTCTGGATGTCTGTATTTGGAACACCATTACCTCGGTATAATATTGAGTACGACTTTTACAATGGTAAGTACGCAGGTGTTGCATCAGAAAATTCAGAACAGGAAGAACCGGTTTTAGATACCATTGTTCCACCCGTTTTTGTGTCGGTTGAAGGATTGGATAATAATATTTACCTCGTACAAAACAAAAAAGGATCATTCGGCCTTTACAATTCATTCGGTGATTGTATACTTGAGCCAAAATACAGCAGTATAACCGAGCCAGAATCAATGCCTTTGGACCAACGCTTTTATATTTTTGAAGAAGGTGGAAAAAAGGGTATTCTCGAAACCAAATATTGGGTGCAAACACCTGCAATTTATGATGATATCATTTTTAAAGTTTTGGAGAATAATCTCCATGACGATATTCGTGAAAACGAACTAGTAATTATTGTAAAAGAAGGTTCCAGTATTTCAACATTGTCTAATGAACTGTCTCCCTTACAATCTGGTTTTGATTTCATTCTTCTATTCGATGACTACGACAGGTCTGCATTTGTGCAAATGGATAATAAACTAGGATTGGTAGATTATCTTTCAAATGATGCTCCAGATCTTAAGCGGCTTACAAAAGAATTCGATTTTATTTTTGATGGCTACAGTTATTTGAAAACAGGTGACTCCTTGAAACAGTTCGATCTGTACTCTATGGCTTACCTGGGAGTTGTTTCCGAACCTGAATTCAGAGGTTATTTCCCTAAAGCAGAACTGATTTTTAACGGGAAGACTGTTGAGTTTGTGAACAGGAAGAACAGAAAAGTAATTTGGTCAACAAATTCACGCTTCATACAAACTAGTGAAGGTGGATGGATTACCTTCTTTGAAAACGGACAATTACAAATCTTCAATACCAGAACCAAGAAAATCCAAAATTACTATGAAAACAATTAATATCATTTGCATGTTGCTGATCGGGATGACAGCCTTTGCTCAGACCAATTTTTCAAGCGCATTTCCGGTTCAATGGAAAACGAAAATTGGCGTTACAACCTACCGCACAAACATGGTTTTTCAGAACGGAAGTATTTTCATTGGTTCCAACGGTATTGACCGCAATTTACGATTGGATTCTTTGGATGGCGCCTATAAAATTGACGGAAAAACCGGTAAAATTCAGAAGCAGTATGCTTCACCTTTGGCTGGAGATAACGATGTAACCGGTGTTGCCGTTGACGGAAATCGCTTGTACTGTGGTTCTGATAACTATGATTTCTATTGCTATGATGTAACAACTGGTGTTGAACTTTGGAAATTTGCAACAGAATACGATGTGGAAAGTGCTCCGGTTTTAGCCGATTTTAATGGCGATGGAAAAAAAGATATTTTCTTTTCGGTTGAACAATACGGTTTTTATGCCTTGAACGGAATTGATGGAACGGTGCTTTGGAAAAACGATTCAATTTCATCTCACAATGGAAATACTGCTGGATTGGCTGTTGACATCAACAATGATGGCGTTTTGGATGTGGTTACTGCTGTTCGTGGAACTCCAAATTCGGACGAGCTGGCTGGTTTCAAAATGGCACACTACGGCGATTATCACGCTGCGATCAATGGAAAAGATGGCACATTTCTTTGGGTTTGTGAAACAGGAGCTGGAATCAATTCTTCACCATTCTTGACCAAAATTGGTGGAACACAATACATTGCAGCGTTAGATACTTATGGTGAGTTTCATTTGATCGACTTCAACGGGAAATCTGTTTTCGCTAATAATTTTGGATACGGACATTACATGTCGCCAGTTGTAAGTTCCAAAGGAATGTTGTGTATTGGCAGCAGTGTAATTGATGTTAATCAAAATGTTTGGGGAGAGTATGAGTATGAAAATTCTCAGGGGGAAATAGTGAAATACTTTTCGTTCAATGAAAATGTTCAGTTTTTTGATTACCAGAAAGCCCTTCAAAATGTGGAAGGTCCAACCACTGCTTCTCCCGTGATTGCTGATGTTATGAGCCGTGGAGTTTGTCAGATTATGATTCCTACCGAAGATGGCTTCGTTTCACTAATAGACGAAAATGGAAAAAACCCGAAAGTGTACAAACTACCTGCCGGGTGTGAAGCTTCATTCATGGTTGTTGATGTGGATGGCGATGGAAAACTGGAAATTCTGGTTGCAGATTTACAAGGTTATCTAACTTGTTATAGCACGAACTCGAAAGGAAAAGTGGATATTAAAGGTTTTAGGAATTAGAGACAAATGACGAATTACTAGTTACTAATGACGAGTAAACTTCAATCTTCCTTGTTCATTTGTAATTAGTCGTTAGTAATTTGTAGTTCTACTTTGTTCATTTTTGGAATGCTCTTTGCTAATAGCGAGTACATTTATTGCAATTACTAGTTATGAAGAAGATACTTTTATTCAGTTTATTAGCCCTTTCATTTGGGTTTTCAATCTCTTGTAAAAAGAAGAAATACGACAATAGCAGTGCACCGCGTTTGAATGCCTTTGTTGAAGCATCGTTCGATGAGATGACAAACATGTCTGATCAGGCAATCACAGGAAACATGGTTTACTACAAAATGGATTTGGTTACTGTTATTTACGCCGACAAAGTTTCCAGCCAGGAAGCAGTTGCAAAAACAGATTGTAATGTGGTTATTACTATTGACACGGTGAGTTCTCCGAAATCAATTACAATTGATTGGGGTTCTTCCAACTGTACATGTAACGATGGAAAACAACGCCGAGGAAAGATCATTACAACGTTCACCGGTTCATATTACGCAGCTGGAACAGTTATTACGCACACACCTGTAAATTACTATGTGAACGATAATAAAATTGAAGGAACGAAGACCGTTACAAATATGGGATTGAATGCGAGCAGTCAACCGTATTACAATGTTTCGATCAACGGAATGGCAACAATGTCCAGCGGAGAGATCATTCATTACACTTCTTCTCGTGTAAGAACATTCACAAATGGCTATAACACACTAACCGTTTTTATTGATGATCAATATGACATTACCGGAACGGCAAGTGCAAACGTAGAAAATGGCGATAGTTACGAGGCTGAGATCACTTCGCCACTTCATGTAAAAGTTGGCTGTCCGTACATTACAAAAGGAAAATTGAACATTACACCATCAGGTAAACCTACCAGAGTAATTGACTATGGCGACGGAACCTGTGATGGTACACTCACTATTACAGTGAACGGTAAAACATACACTGTAACAGTTTAATTATACAACCAATACAAAGCAGGAATGGTCGAAGGAAACTTCGGCCATTTTTAGTTTCTTATGAAATATAATCTTCTAGTTCCCCATCCGCCGCGGCGGACACAGATTTATTGCGAGTCTACCGGACTCGCTCTCTAAGGCTACCGGTAAATAAAAAATGTCGGCTATGCCGACATTAAATATGTTTGTAAAGGTTATCGAGCGTAGCCGAGATAAAATTATTTCATCAACTCTGCCACCAACTTATCAGCAGAATATCCTTCCGCTTCTGCACGGTAATTACGTACAATTCTGTGACGCAATATCGGCGCTGCAACGGCTTGAACATCTTCAATATCCGGTGACATTTTTCCTCTCAAAGCCGCATGACATTTCGCTCCAACGATAAGAAACTGTGATGCGCGTGGTCCTGCTCCCCAGGAAATGAAATCCTTTGTCAATTGTGGTGCCATCGGATTATCTTTTCTGGTTTTTGCAACCAACTTCACCGCGTATTCCAATACATTATCAGCAACTGGAATTCGTCTGATCAATTCCTGATAATTCGCAATTTGTTCACCGTTTAAGATGGGTTGTAATTGAATCTTGGTATCACTCGTCGTACTTTTTACAATTGCCAATTCCTCAACGTAAGATGGATAATCAACCCAAATGTTGAACATAAAACGGTCTAACTGAGCTTCAGGCAAAGGATAAGTTCCTTCTTGCTCAATAGGGTTTTGTGTTGCCAATACGAAGAATGGATGAGGCAATGTGTAAGTTGTTCCTGCTGCAGTTACTCTTCTTTCCTGCATCGCTTCCAAAAGAGCCGATTGCGTTTTAGGAGGAGTTCTGTTGATCTCATCTGCAAGAATGATATTGCTGAATAATGGCCCCTTAATGAACTTGAAGTGTCTATTCTCATCCAAAATTTCAGATCCAACAATGTCAGAAGGCATTAGATCGGGAGTAAACTGAATTCTGTTGAATGATAATCCAAGAGTTTCAGAAATGGTATTTACCAATAAGGTTTTCGCTAATCCGGGAACACCAACAAGTAAACAGTGACCTCTCGAAAAAATGGAGATCAAAACCTGATCTACAACTTCATCTTGTCCAACAATTACTTGATGAATTTCTTGTTTTAGGCGCTTGTAGTCGTTAACAAGTTGCTTTAAAGTTTCTACGTCCGACATAATAGTTTTATTCGTGTTAGTCATCATGAAGCTAAACCTATAGGTTATTTGCTTCCCTGATTCTTATGTGTCCAGTCTGATTGAAAAACGCAAGAGTTATAATCTGCATCAATACGAATGTATACCGTATTGATTCTCGCATTGATCCATGCTAAAATAGCATCGTTTTTCTTTTTTTCCTCTGCCAACGAACGAAATAAATCATAATCGTCCGTTAAGTTCGCGATATGCGGCTGTGTACGATCGTTTAATCGAACAATACGGAAACCTTCAGTTCTTTCCATGAAATCCTGGAAGATAACCGGGGCTGAAACCTGATTTTTCTCCAATACATCTGTTAATAAGAACATTTGGGGATCCACCATGTTAATGTTTTCAATACTCCATTTTAACTCCCCAGTGTATGGATTCATGATATAACCCATGTTCTCCTTGTTTCTGTCATTAGAGTATTTCAATACCGCTTGCTCCCAAGTCAATTCGTTTGCAAGAAGCGCTCTGTAACAATTTTCGATACTCGTTGCAGCTTCATTCTTACTTTCAATGCTTGGATGAACAATAAATAGAATGTGATTCACGATGTAATCATCCCCAAGCAATTCAACCATTTGCATGATATGCCAACCAAATTCGGTTTGGAATACCTGACTTATTTCTCCTGGTTTTAACTTTAAAGCTGTTTGCTCGAAAGCCGGAACCATTTGTCCCATGGTAGCTTCAATTCGTCCTCCTAATGGTGCACTGCCCGGATCTTCAGAGAATTGTCGTGCTGCAGATTCAAAACTGATTTTCTTATTAATGATTCTTGTTCTAAGATCATCCAGTTCCTTTTTGCGTTTTTCCTTATCGTCTCTGGTGATTTGAGGGAAGATGGCAATTTGTTGAAAGCTCAGTTGAGAATTGATATAAGGTAAACTGTCTTTTGGAATGGAGTTGAAGAAAATTTCCACTTCACGAGGCGAAACCGAAATTGGACCTGTAATTCCACGTTCAACTTCCTGACCTTTCAATCGTTTTCCAATGGCCTCACGAAACTCCTGCTTAACAGCATTCTTTGATTTACCGTAGTACGATTCGAACGTAATTGGATTTCCCTTTTCGTCGTATTGACCTTTCATTTTTGCTTCAATAGCGCGAATTCTATTTTCTGTTTCAGCATCTATCTGCTCATCAGAAATCATAACACTATCCAATTCTGCCTGATTTACAAGTAAAAATTGATAAAGCATTTGTTCTATCAATTCACACTCTGTGTTAGCAGTAATTTCACCACCATTATCAGTAATTGCTCTTTTTTGACCTTGAAGCTCAGAGTATAGAACAATGTTGTCTCCAACTTGTGCTACAATTTTATCAATCGTTTTTCCATTCGTTTGTGCTTGTACAAACGGGCTAAAACACAATACGGTAAGTAAAAGAAAATGAACCGGTTTTAGGTTTATCATGTATTTCGAAATTTCAGACGACTAAGTTCGTGTTCTTTTTTGAAAATCGATACATCCAATCGTTAAATAAATACAACCAGATGGCAACGAACCAGTCAATTGTTTGAACGAAGGAACGCTCATTTAATTGTAAAAGGGAGAAAACAGGTTATTTCAAGTCCCGTTTCCTCCCTTAAATTGAATGCTTCGAGCGGTTTTAGTGAGCTACATGAATTAGTTTATCAACTCGCGTTGCCGGTGTTTCAACCGTTAATAAATACTGACCAAGCGCCGTTTCAATTCCAATATCAAGAACCACAATTTTCTGATTTGGCTCGATATCAAAACGTTTCACAATACGTCCATCCATGGAGTACATGTTAATGGCAATAATTCTGTCATCGGCTTTAATGGTTACTTGATTTCCAATTACATATGTCGGGAAAATATCTATTGTTGTTCCTTTCAAACAGTTTAGCGTCAGGGTTTGTGAGTAATCCTCATTTCCATTATTGTCAGCTCGTTTTACACGAACATAATACTCTCCGATTGGATCAATTTCTATAGCACATGAGTAATTGAGTGGAGTGGTTGATGTACCACCGGAACAAGTTATTTCCCGAATGTTCTGAAATACTGTTCCATCTTCCGATGCCTGCACGTCATATTTCACACAATTTACTTCCGATTCAACCTCCCAATTCAATTGCAGTATTGAGTTGGTACATGTGCCCGCTAAAGCAATATTTTCAACTGGCAGCACAACCGAACACGAAGTACAATTTAAAGAAACAGTAGCGCTTCCAAAAAACAATCCCGAAGAACTGGATCCGTTGTAACAAATGTTTACGTTGGGAGTTGCCGTCATCAACTGTGAGTTAAACACCTGATTGCTTATTTGAATACATGAAGGACCGCTCGGAGAAGTAAATGCATTTGCATATTGATTAATCATCGTTGCAGTTATGATAACTGAACCTGTTCCCGAACAAACCGGAGCAGGAGAATTGGTACTTTGAACAATGAAAAAAGAAGAATTGAAGGTTCCGTAGTTGACGAATTGAGTGTTTGGTCCCTGAAGAACAAATTGATTGAACGGAATATTGAAGTAGGACGTCAAAGTACAGTTTACGATCAGATTATTTGCTCCGGTAACAATACTACTGGCAAAATAAGTTGAACCGTAATTGTAGAAGTTACAATTTGATCCAAAAACAATGGCTGCTGCGGTGTTTACATTCAGTGATGCACCCGAACAAACATAAATGGTTCCGGAAGTAAATGTTAATCCTGTAAGATTCAATGTGCCGCAAACAATAAGCGTTCCACCATTAATTGTGAGATTACTGAAAGACGATGTGCCCGTAACCACTTTTGTTATTCCTGTTGTTAGATTGTCATTGTCTACAAGTTCAGTCCCACTGGCACAACTGGGTTGAGCAGGCGGAACAACACATTGTGCAATTGCTTTGGACGAAAGAAAGAACAAAAAAGTAGATGCTAAAACAATGGAAGAAGCGAGATTGCGGAAATCCACAAAAGGAGTGTAGTTTTTGAATGTTTTCATTATAGTGTTTAATCAACGCAAAGAAGAGTAAAAATCCTAAATCGATTAAGTAGAAACACATGAACTAACTAATATCTATCTCAAACTACATGAAAGAAATCGTGAAATGACTAAAATGAAGCTTAAACGAATTAGTAATCCAGCCACTCCAGGAAATCAGCCAAACGGCCTTTTGTCACCAGAATTTTTCCTGTTGGTTTCAAAAACACGACCGCTCGTTGTCCGAAAAATGCTTCAACCCGTTCAATACCTTCGTAGGAAACAATTGCGGAACGACTTACACGAAAGAACGTATTGGTGTCCAGCGTTTCTTCTATTTCAGATAAGCTTTTCCTGAGTTGATAGGCTTTTCCGGTTAAAGTGAACAGTTGCACGTGTCCTTTCTCAAGATTGAAATAGGATATATCAGTCGCTTTTACTGACAGTATTGATTCCTTATAAAAAACCACGAAACGGTTCTTTTTTCTGGAAATGACGGCAGTTGTTTTTGTAGTAGTTGTTTCCGACATGCTGTGTGTGCCGAGTATCGATTCCGGCAGAAATTTTTGTAGTGTTATAGATCCGATTTGAGATTTTAATCTCATTTTGTGCGCGAAATTACTACAATATCCCTTGTTCATTTTGGAGAAAAAGAAGGCTTATTTATTACTTCACGGATTCTCTGATTTCAATGAAAAATTCTTCATTTCATTTGAAATAGTTGATAATAAATAACAGATTAATGGCTTTTTTAAGGTTAGAAAGATCTTAACGAATCTTAGCACCTTGTTTTCCATTTTCTAGATGTTGTTTTGAGTTCTAATCATTACATTTGTTATTCAACAAAAAAATATAAAATATGGCTTTCGAATTACCAAAATTGGCTTATGCATACAATGCATTGGAGCCACATATCGATGCAAAAACAATGGAAATTCACCATTCAAAGCATCACCAGGCTTATACAACAAACTTGAACAATGCAATTGCCGGAACTGATCTTGAAGGGAAGACAATTGAAGAAATTCTTAAGAACTGTAAAGATAAACCTGCAGTTCGTAATAACGGTGGTGGTTTTTGGAATCACAACTTGTTTTGGGAAATTATGGCACCAAATGCGGGTGGAGAACCTACAGGAGAATTGAAACAAGCAATTCTTGATGCATTTGGAACATTCGAACATTTCAAAGATGAGTTTTCAAAAGCTGCAACAACTCGTTTTGGTTCTGGTTGGGCTTGGTTGTGTGTAACAGATGGAAAATTGGAAATCTGTTCTACACCTAATCAGGACAATCCATTAATGGGTGAAGGGTGTAAAGGAACTGCAATTCTTGGATTGGATGTTTGGGAACACGCTTACTACCTGAACTACCAAAACCGTCGCCCTGATTACATCAATGCATTCTTCAATGTAATTAACTGGAACGTGGTTGCAGATAAATTTGCAGCAGCTAAGTAATATGTTTTAAATAAAAAACCCCGTAGTAGATGTTTCCATCACTACGGGGTTTTTTATTTAACGTTGTAATTATTGCGCAATAACCAAGCGTTTCGGCTTCGCATCTCCTGGTTGAATAAGGTAAATTCCTTGTGCCAATCCATTAACGTCAATTGTTGTTTGCACACCATCAGTTGGATGTTCCATCAGTATTGCACCGTTAACGCTAAATACTTTTATCGATTCCAACTGCAATTTTGTAGTCACGGTAAGGTATTGATTTGTTGGATTTGGACTCATGAACCATTCAATTTCAGGATTTAAAGGGTCAACAGGATGCAGTACACAATTACAGGTGATTCCTGTAGTAAGAATCGAATAGTCAACATCTTCAACATCACTATTATCAGGCACGTTGAAAAAGGAAGTGTCAGTATGAGGGATATACGGAACGTCAAGAAGTACATAATACTCACCAGCTGTCACGTTGGAGAAAATATACTTTCCGTTAGCATCACTGTAGGTAAAGCCTTTGGTTTCGTTCGTTGCTGCAGATTTCAATAAGATTAATGCGCCTTCAAAGGGAACATTCAGTGATTTTAAGAAGGATGTATCGATGATAATGTTACCAGTAATGGATGATGATCCTGAACCGTTCACATTAAGCGTATCCGCATCAAGATCCGCGTCGCTTAAATAACACGGTAATCCAATTGCATCTGCATCTGTCCATGTGAACCCAGTTGCAAAATACAAAGGGGCAGCGTTAGGAAACAACACAGGGTCAGGTGTGAATCTTACATGATACAAACCAGTGGGTAAACTGTCAATATTATAGGTGCCATTGGTTACATTTATCGTTTCAACCGGATCTGCAACTATTGCATCTTCAATAAAATTGAAAACTTCTATAGTTCCTTCTCCAGCTGCGCCGTTTACCGTAAGATTGCCATTAATATTATTGTACGATTGCTGCTCATCCAGGAAAATAGCAGAATCGAAAATTCCATCTCCAATATCTGCAATTACCAGTTTAATGTGATACGAATCTCCAACTTGTGTATAAAATTTCGCTTGTAGGGGAACAGTATATCCGTCAAATATGAACATCGTTGAATTGGTTCCAGTTTGGTTGTCAATGAAATACTGACTGTTAATGTCTTGGTTAATGGTATTGATTTCTACTTGTGTATTTGCAGTTCCTGGTACAATTGCTACGTTCACTGCAGTTCCGCCGTTTTCTGAAACAAGAAATAGAAATCGATCTGTGAATTGTGTGTTTGAATATTCGGGATACTCTTCAGAAGCGAAAATATAATTGAAACGAATTGTATCTGAAATAATGGGGATAAAATCAAAGTCAATGGAAATGGCATTGTAACTAGTCGCTCCACCGTAACTCGAAATCTCGCTTGAACCTGGGGTACCGGTATCGACTCCACTATTCGTTTCTGTATTTGCACTACCAATATTTGTTGTAAGACCCGTTGACAGCACTAATCCGCTATGAACGCCCAAATATTGACCGTTTTCGAAACGAGCAATCTGAGATTGAGCACCTGTTACCTGAACGTTTGAAACTCCCTGACATTGAACTCCGAAAATGTTCGAGATCATGGTCGTGACATCTATGGCGGGTGAAGTCACTATTTGAGCCCTCAACTGAAAGGATAAGAATGTAAGTAAAAGAAGTATGAGGTTTGGTTTCATAGATTTAGCTAAAAGATTCCTTCCTTAGATATCAATTTAGCTAAAAGGTTGTAAGTGAGTGTTTGTTTTCAGGTTGTTCCCATAAAAAAAAATCCCGCTGACTTCGAGTGCTTTAGTCAACGGGATTTTTTGTGCCTTGTAAATTCTTTTGTTATTTCGAGATCACCAATCGTTTAGGAGTTGTGTCGTCTAACTGAATAAGGTAAACTCCTTGTGTAAATCCGTGAACATCAATTGTCGTTTCTATTCCGCTAGTTGGGAATTCCATCAACAATGAACCGTTGATTCCAAATACCTTAATGGTTTCCAATGCTTTTTCAGAAACGATAGTAACGAATTGGTTCGTTGGATTTGGACTCATGCTCCAACCAATCTCTTTGTTTTCAAAAGTTCCTAAATATGGTGTTCCATTACTGGTAATACCTTCCGTAAAAATTCCGTAATCCACACCTTCAACATCTCCTCCGTTCGGAACGTTGAATGATAATGTATCTGTATGAGGAATGTAAGGAACATCAACTAAAAGGTAGTAATCATCCGCCGGAACATTTGTAATGGTATAGTTTCCATTCACATCGCTGTAAGCAAATCCCATTGTTTCATGTGTGGACGCTGATTTTAGCAGTAGCAAAGCTCCTTCAAAAGGGACATTCAATGATTTCAGGTAAGAAGTGTCAATTACAATATTTCCGGAAACACTTCCTGTACCGTTTACGTCCAACGTATCTGCATCAATATCCGCATTACTTAAGTAGCACGGCAAACCAATAGCGTCAGCACCTGTCCATGTTGAACTGGTTGCGAAATAAAGTGGAACTGCCAATGGGAATAAAACCGGATCTGGAGTAAATCGAACGTGATACATTCCTGTAGGTAAACTATCTATTAAATAAGTTCCGTTTGACACGTTTACAGATTCAACCGGAGCTGCAACCAATGTGTCATCAATGTAATTGAAAACATCAATTGTTCCTTCAGCTGGTGTACCATTAACCGTTAATGATCCGTTGATATCATTGTAAGATTCTTGTTCGTCCAGGAAAATTGCTGAATCAAACACTCCGTCTGAAACGTCAGAAATCACTAATTTAATGTGATATGTATTTCCTACTTGAGCAAAGAATTTTGCTTCTAACGGAACAGTATATCCATCGAATACAAAGAAAGCTGAGTTTGGTCCACCTAAATTATCATTGTAATACTGCGCATTCACACTTTGGTTGATTGAATTGATTTCAACTGGAACGCCTGAACCTGGAACTTGTGCAATGTTTGTTGGTGTTCCTCCATTTTCAGAAACCAAAAACAAGAATCGGTCAGTGTAGGTACTGTTTGAATATTCTGGATATTCTTCAGAAGCGAAAATGTAATTAAAACGAATGGTGTCCGTAATTACCGGAGTGAAATCGAACTGAACAGAAACTGCATCATAACTAGAGTAACCCATACCCGTACCATAAACGATAATATCATTATCACCAGGCATTCCGGTGTTGTAACTAGAGAAATTGGATGAAGACATTGTCGAATACATTGGATATCCTGTGGAAAGAACAAGTCCACTGTTCACTCCTAAACTTCCTCCATTTTCAAACCGTGCAATTTGAGCTGTAGTTCCTTGAATGGAAACATTTGAAACGCCTTGACATTGCACTCCAAAGATATTTGTAATCAGTGTTTGAATGTCTGTTACATTCGAGTAAGTCATTTGTGCATTCACATGACTCATAGAAAATTGCAGAACAACAACCGCAATAGCTAATTTCAACTTTTTCATAGTAGGGTTTTTCGGTGCTTGTTAGACGAACCATTTTTATTTATGGTTGCTTTTTCCGAACTTTACCATCGGTTATTTATTGATTATCTGTGAGTTTACGGTACTTTCAATGAGCAATTATTTTCATCGGTTAAAAACGTGATTTAACAATAATTTCACAACTAAACATGTAAAAAGTTGCAATTTTAACTCTTGGTTAATTTTTGATTTTGTGGTATGCTTCTTGTTAATTGTCAAAACATTAAAAAAACAAATGCTATGAAAAAACTTGTTTTACCCCTTTTTACATTGTTCATTTGCTCAACGACTGTTTTAGCTCAATCATCTTCCTTTGATGGTGGTTTCGCTAGTGTTAGAACAGAATTGACCAATTGGGACAAAGTTCGTGGCGAATGGCTGGCTCAAAGTATGGAAGCTATGAGTGCAAATGGCCAGGTTCCCGATCGAAATTTTCCTGAAAATTATACACCTTCAGAGATGTATATGGCAATGCCGGTTAACGTTCGAAATAACGTTCAGAGTATTGTAACCAATCAAACAAATTCCGCTGATAGTGCTTCTAGAACTCGTTGGAACAATATTAATCAATTCGTAAGACGTCCTGCTTGCTCTTCTGTACAAGGAAGAACATACGGTGATCCGCACTTGACTTCTTTCGATGGTGCTAATTTCTCTTTCCAAACTGTAGGTGAGTTCACTTTAGTTAAATCTCAAAGCGGACATTTCAATGTTCAAACACGTCAAAAAGCAGAAGGTTCATCTGTTTCTTTAAACAGTGCTGTTGCAATGTGGGTGAATGGTGACCGCGTTTGTTACTATGCATCAACTTACCCTGATGGAAACCGTTCTACGCCTTTCCGTGTTGATGGGCAAGCAATTTACATCGAGAACGGAACATACTTCCTGAACCATGGTGGTACAATTACAGCTACTCGCAGCGATTATATCATTACTTGGCCTACAGGAGAGCGCGTAAAATTAGATCGTGGAGTTTTCGGTTCAGGCGATTTCGTAAATGTTGCTGTTGAAATCTTCCCTTGTAATGATACGTATTTTGGTGTTCTTGGAAATGCAAACGGACGTCAAAATGATGATTTTGATGTGAATGGTAGAATGCCGAATATGAATACCGGAGTTTTCGCTTCGAATGATCCAACAAGTCAGGCGGTTGAACGTCAGTACTTATCTTACCTTGCTCAGGATTACGCAAATCAATGGCGTGTTTCTCAACCAGAATCATTGTTCGACTATGGATTTGGGCAAAGTACTTCAACATTCACAGATATTACTTTCCCACGTGTTCACCAAACAATTGGAGATTTACCACAATCGGATAGAGATAGAGCTCGTAGAAACTGTGAGCGTCAAGGATTAACGGGTGGAGCTTTAAATGCTTGTATCTATGATAATGGATATTTGAACATTCCTCCAACTCCTGAACCTCGCGTACCTACGGCTTCTGCAGGAACAATTTCAGGCCCGATTACGAATCCAACTCCAAATGTGAATCCTTCTGGTCGTATTAGAACAGCTGGACCAACTGTGAATCCGGGGATTACAAATCCTGGAAATGGTTCAACCACTCCATCTCCAGTTGGCAGATCAACAGAAAAAGAAGCTACTTTGCAAAATCAAAGCACCGGAGCTCAGCCAATAGGAACGACTACTAGTGCACCAACTTCAGTGGACCCAACAACTCAAACGAAGGAAAGTGGTAATACTGGAACAACGGTTACTCCTAGAAAAGAACCAAATCCGTATGAGCCTGCAGTTGAACCTGAGAAAAAACCATGGAGAGTAAGTCGTCCGGTTGAATCACAACCAGCTTCAAATCCAACGTCAACGCCAAGTACTTCAACTCCGGCGCCAAGAACTAGTGAGCCAAGACCGGTTTCTACACCAAGTCCGCGACCAGTTTCAACGCCTTCACCGAAACCGGTTTCAACACCAGCTCCAAAACCTGTGTCAACACCAGCACCGAAGCCAGCTTCCACGCCAGCATCGACACCTGCAAGAACAGCAACGCCGATTAAAAGGCCATAAATAAAAAGTTATAGATTTTAAATCCCCGGCACTTCGCACTTCGAGTAACCTCAGTGTGCCTCAGTGACCGGGGATTTTTGCGTTTTAATGTAACCAAACGTACCTTTTTCACCTATTTCTTAGCACAATCTTTAAAGCAATTAAAAATGAATAGTTGATTACTTCTTGATTTTAACTTAAAAGCGCTTGAATGTCGCTGTAATTTTGTAAGATGAAGGTATTTTGGCGTTACCTCAAGAAGACAATGATTTGGTTGCTTTCCATAACGTTTACGTTAATGGTTATCATCAGCATATTGCTCGTAATTTACAAGGATGATATCATTGATTATACCGTCAAAGAACTCAACAAAAACCTGAAGGCTGAAGTTAAAGTTGAGAAAATAGATCTCACTTTTTGGGCAACCTTCCCGAATGTTTCTATCGATTTTAATGGGGTTTTCATTCAGGATGCGGTTCCTAACAGTACTTCAGTTGATACGTTGTTTCAATCGGAACAGATTCGAATTAAGTTCAGTCCATGGGATATTTGGAATGACAATTATCACGTAAAAGGACTCGAAGTTTCAGATGCTCATATTCATTTGAAAGTCTTTAAAGATGGCAATGTGAATTACGACATTTTGAAAGAATCCAAAAGTGATGAACCTTCTGATTTTGAAGTAAAATTGCGTGGAATTGAGTTGGAAAATGTTCAATTCATCTATACGAATGAAAGCGCAGAGCAAAATTACTCGGCATATATTCATGAAGCTGATCTGGAAGGAGAGTTTGATGCGAGTAAGTTTGAAATTGAAACCGAGGCGAGTTTAACCATCAATCGAATTCAAAACGGATTGATTCCTTTTGTGGTCAATCAACATGCCGAAACTTCTTGTTCTGTTTTAGTAGATAACGATAAAGGAACCGTGAAAATTCCGGATGGTGAAGTATTACTGGCCAATTTGCCATTTAGTTTTTCGCTCCTGGTAAACCCGAAAAAAGTGCACACTGAGGTCAAAGCTAAAAATCTCAATTTGCAGGATGTAGCGAATAACTTAAGTGCTAAGGAAGTTGATGAAATAGATAAGTTCAAAGGTTCGGGAACCGTTGATTTCAGCTTGGTTTTCGATAATGAATTGAAAAAGGAATCTTCTCCTAAGATCGATTGCAAATTCAATGTGAAGAACGGGAAATTGACTGAACCGGAGAATAATATTTCCATTTCTTCTCTAAACTTGAATGGAGAATATTCGACCCTGGCTGGAAAAGGAAAAGAATGGCTATCGTTGAAAAAAGTAAATTTCAACTCTTCTTCAGGAGCATTTAATGGTTTCTGTAGAATCGACAATTTCAGCGCACCACGTTATACGGGAAATGCTAATGGTTCAGTAAATTTAGGAATGCTGCACGCACTATTCCATTTTCCGAAAATGCAGCGTGTTTCCGGAAACGTAAAGCTGAAAACCAAATTCGACCTGAGAACGATCTTTATTGACAACAAACCTGAGATTGAGATTGTGGAAGGAAGCGGCTCTGCAAAATTCGGCAATGCACTGTTTCAGTTAGAGAATGACTCTCGTGTTTTCGAAAAAATAAACGGCTTACTGATTTTAAACAGAACCGAGGCTGCGCTTGAGAATTGTGAGGTGCGTCTTGCAAGTTCGGATCTAAAGCTAAACGGCTATTTCAATAATATTGATGGCTTCCTGCAAAACCGGGCGAACTTGGGAGTTGATGTCACAACAGATTCAAAACATATCGATCTTGCTGATTTTACCAATTCGATTACAATCAACGAGGTTGATGCCAAGTATCAGCCAAAGGAATTCATGATGCCTGATATGATAGAGGGTTCAGTGGTTCTTGACGTTTGGAAATTGAAATTGGATGATCACATCTTTAAGGATTTACATGGAAACATGGAAGTTGGTTCAAGAGAGATTGTCATCAATCAACTCTTCGGAAGATCTGCTGATGCCAGTGTTTCAGGAACTGTGCATGTGGCGGAAACCTCGCCGGAATATTTTGAAATGACCAGTAATCTGCATTCTTCTGATATCCAGTTTAAGCCGCTTTTCAAAGAGTGGAACAATTTTGATCAGGAAGTTATTACAGCAGCAAATATTAGTGGTAGAGCCGATGTTGGGTTGATAATGAAAGCACCATTTACGTTCAATTCAGGAATCGTAAAAGAATACATCGATGCCGATTTGAAGATTAAGGTATTCAACGGAAGTTTGAAGAATGTGAGTACGTTCAAAGCGTTGACTGCTGATTTGAAAACCCCGAAAACACGAATGGTGTTGAAGAAGCGCGATGTGGAAGCGTTGGAAGGGAAACTGGACAATATCAAGTTTGAAACCCTGGAAAATACCATTTCGATTAAGAACAGTAAGATCTATATTCCGAAAATGCTCATCCATTCTTCTGCATTGGATATTACAACGGAAGGAACGCATTCTTTCAGTAATCAGATCGATTATAAGTTCTCATTCAGATTCCGCGATCTGAAACAACGTAAAGACGAATCTGAGTTTGGAATTGTAGAGGACGATGGAACAGGAGTTAAGGTCTACGTGCGGATGTATGGAGATTTGGATAATCCGATCATTGAATGGGATAAACAGTCGAAACAAGAGGAAAACAGACAAAATCGTGAAGCTGTAAAGAATGAAACCATGTCGATGTTGAAGTCGGAAATGGGACTTTTCAAAAAAGACACCACGGTGAAAGCTTATCAGCCGAAAACGAAACAACGTGAAGTACTTCAAATGAGTTTTGGTGACGAAGAAAAGGTAGATCCCGTTGAAGAGAAAAAAGAAAAACAAAAGAAAAATACCAAGATTAACGGTGCAATTCAACGATTGAAAAACTCGGATCCGAAGAAAAAAGAAGAAGAATTTTCGGTTGATTGAACCAAATCAGAATAGGGGTGTAAGTAGTTGAGAATTTCAAATGCAACCCATATGAAAACGAAACTTACACTTCTAATAGCAATTCTTTTTAATCTAACTTCCTTCGCTCAATCCCTGAATGGGAATTTCAGTTCAGCAGAATCCGAAAGCGCTTTGAGTTATGGTAACGTTGACGTTTACCGTGAAGGAAAACTGGTAGCTTCCGTTATCACTGATCGAATGGGGAACTTCCACATTCCTCTTGATTCAGGAAAGTACACTTGTGTGGTCAATTATTCTGGCTACAAACCCATCACTAAAGAAATTACTGTCGCTTCTGATGAGGTAAGCAATTTTAAAGCTGAGGCTGATAAGAACAAAAAGCAATACGCTCCAAAAGTGTTGGAGGTGGCTCCCGTTTCGAATGGTTTAGGTTTAGATACAATTACTGGCGAAAGCGGCAGGATAGAATCCAGAGACTCTGAAGATCGATCTAAAACTTCATATAGCAAAACACTTGGAGTAGGCTCATTAACCCACGGAATTCTTGAAGAACCTCCGGTTGCCCAGAAAACGGTTGCTGCCAGCGGCTCCTTAACCGCGGGTGAGATCAATGATTTTTCGAAATGGAAGTTGTGGCAAAATATCGCTGCTGCAGAACTGTCGACTTACCAAAGTTCATGGAATATTGCTCCAAAAGGAAGATACACCTTGATGCTTCAAAGCACAACTGGTTTGCCTTTGGCTGATGCAAAAGTGACCTTGATGGAAGGTAGAACAGCTCGTTTTTCTACAAGAACAGATAATACCGGAAAGGCAGAATGTTGGTTGACGATTAAAAACGAAACTCCTGAAGTAAAAGCGCAATTGTCTTTCAAAGTTGAGTACAAAGGTCAAGTGAAGACAATTGAGAAAGTAACACCGTTTGAAGAATCGATGAACCATCTGGCACTGCAAGTTCAATGCGAGCAAACAGAAGTGGTTGATATTGCGTTTGTGGTTGATGCAACTGGTTCTATGGGTGATGAATTGAATTACCTGAAAGCAGAGATGAATGATATTATGTATAAATCAAAGCAAATCAGTAATTCACTTAATTTCAGATTTGCAAATGTGTTCTATCGCGATAAGGGAATCAACGAGTTGTATCACACGCGTAAAATGGATTTCAATCGTGTTTTAACAGAATCTGTAGCGTATATCGACGAACAATATGCTGGTGGAGGTGGTGACTATGAAGAAGCCGTTGAAGATGCATTAGATACCGCCATCAACACGCTTTCCTGGAGTAAAGAGGCAAGAACACGAATTTTGTTCCTGATTCTGGACGCTCCTCCACATAACAATCCTGAAATTCAGGCAAAATTGCAACGTTTGATTGGCCAGGCTGCCGAAAAAGGAATTCGTATTGTACCAATTGGTGCGAGTGGGATTAACAAAAGTACTGAGTATTTGATGAGAACCCTTGCTTTGGGAACGAACGGAACCTATACATTTTTGACAAATCACAGTGGAATTGGTGGATACCATATTGAGCCAACAACTGATAAGTACGACGTCGAAACCTTGAATGAATTGATCGTACGCGTGCTGAAAAGCTTTACTTACATGCCCGATTGTGATCAGCAGCTGCCAGATCTTGGTTTGGATATTCCAGATTCAATTGTGGAAGTTCCGGATTCAAATGCGCTGGTAAGTCATGACTCAATTCCTGGAAGAGATTCGTTAGGAAATACCATTCCAGACCCTGTTCACATTACCTGGAGTTATTATCCAAATCCAACAAACGGGATCGTGAACATTGTTTCGGATGCAGATATCGAAGAATTGTACATTACGGATCTAGGTGGAAAAGTACTTCAGATCATCGGCAAAATAGAGGCAAGCAGAACAATACAGGTTGACTTAAGTCAATACGCAACAGGAATTTATCTTATCCGCTATCCTCAGGGAGAGAAATGGATCAGCGGAAAGGTAATCCTCCAACGAACATCCTAATTCGTTGTTAGTTTCATAGTTCCAAACCCTGTAGTGATATAACAGTATCTGCTACAGGGTTTTTTATTGATCATTCTGTTATTTAAGGCGAATTTGTGGACGAATTGCAATTCTTCTCAACTCACCGAAACGAGACAATTGCAAGACAATTCACAATTGATTCTTTTTTCTCAGACGACCTGCATACATTTGAGATATGCGATTATCTCCTTTATTTCTATCGTTGTTTATCCTGTGTTTCGTCAACTCCAAAGTCGAAGCACAAACTTCAACAGTGATTATAGATCATGCCGTTTATCATGATGGTTACGCCAAGCTGGTAAATGATACCTTACCCAATGGTCTGCTTCGACTTCGAAACGACTTGGTGACAACAAAACTTTCCAATGATCAGTTGTCTAGAGTTTACAATGATCTAACGATTCGTGTTACCATTTCTGCGCTTTGTGACAATTATGATCGCATTGGTAATGTAAATCTGGCTCTTGTTCCTAAGGGTAAAACCGCTTATCACGTTGATTCTGTTTCAAGAATTGAGATCGGACGTTTCATCACTCCGTTCATGAATAAGAACAAGGATCCAAAATCGGTAGAATACATCTATCACGCAAATAACATTGCGAAGTTGTTGAAAATGCCTTCGCTGCTTCAACAGTATGATTTTTGGTTAGAACTGGAAGTTTTTGGAGTTCCATATGCTGCAAACAAACAGGTGGAAGGGTGTAAAAGCAGAATTGATGTTTTCGAAGGAAAAGTGGAATTCATCAGTCAGAAAGAGCTTACGGCTGTTGTTGAGAACACCTTTTTTCAACCAATTGCATTTAAGTTTTTGCTAAATAATTATGAGGCGAAGAGTACAGATACTCTTGGTCAGACAATCAAGACATTCAACTTTACTACAGGCCAGAAAATTTCAAATGCTGTGTTTTATCTGATCACGTCTAATCATGGAGCAAATGACAACGGTGAAGAATATATTCGTCGCAATCATTTTATTACGTTGGATGGTAATTCGGTTTTGACATATATTCCCGGAGGTAAATCATGCGAGCCTTATCGCATTCACAACACCCAGGGAAATGGAATTTATGGTAAGAATCCTGAGCCAGATAGTAGCTGGTTGAGCTGGAACAATTGGTGTCCGGGTGATACCATTTCAGTTCGTGAAATCCTTGTTGGTAATCTTCCAGCTGGCGAACATACATTTACCATTTCAGTTCCTGATGCGCAATTTGCAGAGAAGCAAGGGTACTTTCCCGTCTCTGTCTATCTTCAAGGAATCGCAGATAATCCAAAAAGAGGAGGGAAGAAGGAAAAGAAATCGAGTAAAAAAACGGTTTAAGACTATTGTTCCCCTCAGGTTAACATCATTGTTTACCTGTTAAGAAACAAGACAAAAACACGACAATTTCACGCGACGATCTGAAATTAAACATTGCTAGTCGCTTGTTGTATAAAGGTTTATAGTCGGTTTAGACTTTCCCAGGGGGTAAATAGTAATGTGGTACTAAAACGGGACAATTCAGTAATAGCTGATTTTCAGCCGGAGAGCACCATATCTTTATGATTCAATTTTTTAATCATGAAGAAGTTTTACATCAGTCTTGTCAGTGCACTTTTCATAGGTACTTATTCGGTTGGGCAGACCACCATTAACATTATGGATGAAGTGGTTTTTTATGATGGATATGCTGCTGTGGTAAGTGAACCAACTCCAGCTGGCGTTATCCGTTTTAGAAACGATTTGGTAACCAAGAAAATTACAGATTCGGAGTTGCAATCCATTGGTGATGAATTGACAATTAATATAGTCATTTCCGCACTTTGCGATAACTACGATAGAATAGGAAATGTGAATTTGGCGTTGGTTCCAAAAGGAAGCACAACTTATGATCCATCTGCAGTTGGTCGAATTGAAATTGGACGGTTTATTACGCCGTTCATGAATAAGAATGTGAATCCAACTTCTGTCCCGTATTCGTTTGAGGTAAATAATTTGGCGAGAATACTTAAATCATCAGAGATCTATGCCGATTTCGATTTTTGGTTAGAATTGGAGGTTTTTGGGGTTCCATATGCCGCAAATACCCAAGTTGCGGGTTGCTCTGGGAGAAACGATGTTTTTGAAGGTAAAGTGGATTTTGTGACCAATGGTTCAACCTCTATTAATCCCGACACCTATCTGAAACCTTTGGCAATGAAAGCTGATTTCAATAATTACCAGGCAAATGCGACAGATGCTGTTGGAACAACGGTGAAAACAATCAATTTTACTGTTGATCAAACCATTTACGGCGCAAAATTGTTTTTGATTACTTCGAATCATGGAGCGAATTCTGGTGGAGAAGAGTATGTGCGTAGAGTTCATAATGTTGATTTCGACAATACTGCTGTATTGACTTATACACCAGGAGGAAAATCATGCGAACCATACCGTCAGTACAATACCCAAGGAAATGGAATTTATGGCTCTTCTCCGCAATCTACCGCTTGGTGGACAAGTTGGAACAATTGGTGTCCAGGTGATGCCATTCCGATTCGTGAAATTACTTTAGGAACACTTGTGTCGGGAAGTCATTCTTTCAAAATTTCAGTTCCCGCTGCACAGTTTTCTGGTCAAAGTGGAAATTTCCCATTATCGCTTTATTTACAAGGAAATGAATCTGATTTAGGAATTTTAGAAAATAAAGAAAGCCTTCGTATTTATCCAAATCCAGCAAAAAGCAGTATTGCGATCGATTCAGATACCAAGATTGAAATGGTAAGAATTCACAATGCAGAAGGAAAGGAAATAATGGAGTCGGTGAATGCTCAAATTGATATTTCGATTCTACAAACAGGAATTTATTTTGTTGAAGTTCGTTTCGAAAACGGTTCTGTATCGATGGAGAAATTCATCAAGAACTAAGATTGAATAGAGTTGGTTAAGAAGTCGATTTGTAATTACGAATCGACTTCTTTTTGTTTTGAGTGTTACTGTTTGTCAAGGTAAAATACCTGATCGCTTCCAACCACTTTCAATACCAATTGTTTTCCTTTCATCGACTGTAGGTATTTCATTGGGTCGGGATAATCTTTCATGTTGAAGATGATCGTGTCTTTGCTTGTTTCAAAAGATCCAGGTGTAGTAATTCCACCACCACTTAGTGATAACTTATTCCCGTCAAAAATATACTGAGTTCCAACATTCAAATCTGCCATTTGACCTTCAGCTTTTACAATCTTCCATGTCCCGTCAAGACCACTGCTTTCTTTTCCTGTTTCTGCGCTACCTCCGCACGAGCTGACCAGTCCTAAAACAAGAATGGGTAATATCAATAGTTTTCTCATAGTCGTAAATTTTTCCTGAATGTAAGAAAATGAATCAAGTTTGATATGCCATTATGGTTCTTTTGCCGTAACTTAAAGCCATGGAATTTAGAATCGAAAAAGACACGATGGGGGAAGTGAAGGTCCCTGCTCATGCGTATTGGGGAGCTCAAACAGAGCGCAGTTTAGAGAATTTCAAGATTGCCCGTGAAACGAATAAAATGCCCATTGAAATTATTCGTGCTTTTGCTTATTTGAAGAAAGCTGCGGCAATTACAAATCATGAAGCTGGAATTCTCAATGCCGAGAAAACGAACCTGATTGGTAAAGTTGCGGATGAGATTTTGGCAGGAAAACTCGACGATCAGTTTCCATTGGTGGTTTGGCAAACGGGAAGTGGAACACAAAGCAATATGAACGTAAATGAAGTGATTGCTTATCGCGGGCATGTGCTTTCTGGCGGGAGTTTGTCTGACAAAGAAAAATTCCTTCATCCAAACGATGATGTCAATAAATCACAATCGTCAAACGATACCTTTCCAACGGCTATGCATATTGCCGCTTACAAAATGTTGGCTGAAGTTACCATTCCAGGAATAGAGCAATTAAGAGATACACTTGAACGCAAGAGCAAGGAATTTGCGGATGTAGTGAAGATTGGAAGAACACATTTCATGGACGCAACACCATTAACACTGGGACAAGAGATGAGCGGGTATGTGAGTCAGTTGAACCATGGATTAAAAGCGATAAAGAATACACTGTCGCATTTAAGCGAATTGGCTTTAGGAGGAACAGCTGTTGGGACTGGAATCAATACACCAGAAGGTTATTCAGTGAACGTTGCGAAACATATCGCAAATTTGACAGGTTTACCTTTCGTTACTGCAGAAAACAAGTTTGAATCGCTTGCGGCGCATGATGCCATTGTAGAAACGCATGGAGCTTTGAAAACCGTTGCAGTGAGTCTGATGAAAGTCGCTAACGATATCAGAATGCTCAGTTCTGGTCCAAGAAGTGGAATAGGGGAGATCTTTATTCCAGATAACGAACCGGGTTCTTCTATTATGCCTGGAAAAGTGAATCCAACACAATGCGAGGCGTTGACAATGATTGCAGCTCAAGTTCTTGGGAACGATGTGGCGATAAACATTGGCGGGGCAAACGGACATTTTGAACTTAATGTTTACAAACCAATGATGATCTACAATTTCCTCCATTCAGCAAGATTGATAGGAGAAGGTTGTATCTCGTTCAACAAGAAATGTGCAGTTGGAATTGAGCCTCTGAGAGAAAATATCAAAAAGCACGTTGATAATAGCTTGATGTTGGTCACAGCGTTGAATACTAAAATTGGTTATTACAAAGCCGCTGAAATTGCTCAAAAAGCGCACAAGGAAGGAACAACACTGAAAGAAATGGCTGTGAAATTGGGATACGTCACCTCAGAAGAATTTGATGAATGGGTGAAACCGGAGGATATGGTATAGTTACGAGTTACGAATGACTAATAATGACCAATTGGTGATTAGTTATTCTCATCATCCCAAACCCACATTTTCTCCTTATCCGCTGGAATGTGCGAGTTGAGTATATCTACAACCTGTTTTGCTATTGGATTACCAGCATTATGCATAGTAAATTCATGTTTCACACCTTCAATTTCAACAATCAGATAATTAATGGTTCCGCTCATGATACCCTCATTAGTGCTGTATTGATACAGTTCCTGGGAAGTGTTAACGATAGCAATAATGGAATCAACTGCTGAGTGGCGAAGATTTCCGGCGCAAATGAGAATAGGTTTTGATCTTTTCGCTGATTTATCCATCATACCATTTTGTTCGGAAGTATATTCAAAAGAGTTCCCTCTTACCCGAATTGCTGGAAAATTGGAATAGGAATTAGAGCCCATTCCGCAAATCATATACGAGAGTTTGAATTCCTTCGAATGTTCCCAGTAGGCGTTTTCAGTTTGCTGTTTCACAGTGCTGAATCCACTGATAATAAGAGATGCAATAAGGGCGATTCCGGTCATGATGTTGTTTCGTTTGCATACATAACGTCAATTTTTAGCAGGTGTTGTCTTCCAAATTACAGACTGCCTCAAAACGAAAAGAAATTTTATATTTGAGAAGCACTGAACCATTTATTGCCGTAATCCCTGACTCTCTTATAAATCAAAAAACCATGTCAAAAAACATAACGTATCAACTCATCTACTTCCTTGTTGGAATCATCTTCATTCTTACAAGTTTTAGCACTTCCGAATCATTAGATATTGCCGTTAACGACACCTACTATGTTATTGCAAAACGACACATCTATATTGAGTTAGGATTCGCATTCATCGTTTTCGCTGGGATCATTTGGACATTCAAAAGAATAAACAGATCATTGAATAAAACGGTTTTATTGATCCATTTTTTAATTACAACTGTAACTATGATATCATTTGTCGGTTTGGTTTTTCTAATAATCGAGCGTTCAATGCCAAAAAGATATACGGATTATAGTGTTTACGACGAATTTAACTCGACGAGTACGGATTTTGATTTAAACTTTTGGTTGATGGTAGTCCTAATAGTTGGAGTCTTAGCACAAGTTCTGTTCGTTGTTAATATGGTTTTATCCTTCTTTAAAAGAAATAAGGTGTGATTAAAAGATAAGTGACATTAGTGACTTGTAATTAGTCATTAGTAATTATCTCGGGGGTCCATCAAACGGTGGACGATCACCTTCCTTTGGTCTTTCCTCCTTCGCTGGTGCCTTTCCGAAATTTCTTAAACTATATGTCAGCGTAAACATGAAATAGCGGTTCAAGACATTCGATTCCACGTCTTCGATATAAGTTTCTGTGACGTTTCTGGTAATGCTGTTGTTGTTGTTCAATATGTCGAATACGGAAACACGTGCCTCTAATTGTTTGTTCTTTAAAAGTTTGTATCCAATTCCCCCGTTCCAAAGCGCGATGGTTTGATTGAATCCTGAACTCAATCCAGCATAAGAACTCATGGAATAATTAGAATTGATGACCAACCGTTCTTTGATGATCCAATTGAAACGTGCCGAAACGTTGTGTACCATGTAATTGCTGTTACCACTACTTTGGCGCGTATTTACCACATCATTGTAGTTGTACGCGTAGTTCAACGTGAAATCAATTTTCTCACTGATGTTACTTGCAATCGTCAATCCCGCGTTGGTATTGGTTACCTGCGATTTATTGATTTCGTTGTTGATCAAGCCTGGTGTTTCTGAATATCCCGCACCAAGGTTCATGTTTACGTTCACTTTCAATTTCGGGATCGGAATTCCATAGGAAATAACAGTACGCGTATTCCATGTTCCATCTAAATTCACAGGTTTGCGGTATTGAGAACCTCTGCTCAATGCAATTCCATCACCAACAACAGTGTCGTTTGCAGCAATCAAAGATGAATTCGTGATATAATTTGAATAAATCTCTCCGGATAGCATTACATAGAAATTACTTGATACTTTCGGGTTGACGCTGTTGAATCGACCAAACATTCTATGGTTGTACTGTTGTTTCAGATCAGGATTTCCAGAAGTCAACGAAAGCGGATTGGAATTATCAATCACATTTTGAAGTTGGTCTATGCTAGGATTTCTAGTCATTGCACGGTAATTCAACATCAACGATTTATTTTTTGAAAATTCGTATTTATAGCGAAGATTCGGAAGAACATTGTTGAAGATCAATTTCACGTTTCGTTCCAAGGGAAATTCCTGATCGTTCAATAAAACAGAGTTCTGATAACTTGCTCCAAATTGAATACTTGTCTTTTCCTTCTCATATCTCAAGTTCGCTCCGGTTTCGTTGTCAATGGTTCTGTTGTCAAAAACGTTTGAAAGCGTGGTGTCCAAATCAGTGTAAAGCCCCGAGTTCAAGTCCATATTGTAGGTTCGTTTATCAGCGTCGTTAATGGAGTAGGTTGGAGCATAATAAAATTCACTCGACCAACTGTCGTTAATGGGTTCCGTGTAAGAAAAACGAGTGGAAAGTGAATATCCGTTTGTTGTACTTTTTGCCGATTGATTGATAGAGTTCGTGGAATCTGCTTCCAATTCATTGTAATAGGTGGAAAGCGATTGTTGACCATTGGTTCCCCATTTGTCTGTGTAAGTTCCTGTTACATTCAATGAAAATGTTCGTTTCGGTTTTGCAAAACGGTGTCTCCACAAAATAGAGTTACTCGCATTGATTCCTGTGCTTTCATTGAAAGTGGAATTCACAATCTGATTGATCAACTCGTTGTCTGAAGTCTGAGTTAAACCTGTGGTATTTTTCTCTCTGTCATTTCCCTGAACACTTACTTTCGGAGAAATCATCAATGAGTTCATACTGTCTATGGCAATATCAAACTTGAAGTTAAGACGATGATTGTAATTGGTTGTTATAGCCGAGTAATTCTCGTTGTAAAGTTGCTCTGTTGTGTCATTCAAAAAGTACGTTCGATTGATGAGTTGTGAGTTGTTGTTTGTGGAACTATTGAAAAAGTAACTTCCGGTTACACGCGTTTTGGTTCCCCATTTATCGCTGTAGTTTATTCCTAGAGAATGTGTAGTGCTCACTCCGCTTTGTTGACCGACAAGGAAATTGCTTGAAGCGTCACTTCCACCTGGTCCGCGACCACCACCTCTGTTGGAGGATGACGATGCAGAAGTTCCCGTTACACCCAAAATGTCTTCGGTCGAGAAGTTCTGTTGATTCACGTTATTGCTCATTCCTATGATGGAAATACGCTTCTTGCCTTTAAAAATATTGACGTTCAATCCGCCAAGATACAGGTCGTTCGGTGTTCCGTAGCCGCCATAAATTTTACCAAACTGACCTTGATTCTTTCCTGCCTTGGTGACAATATTCAGCGCTTTCGCTTCGTTTCCGTCAGAGATTCCTGTAAACTTGGCCTGATCGCTTGCTTGATCGTAAACCTGAATTTTAGACACGATCTCCGCAGGTAAATTTTTCAAAGCAGCTGTTGCGTCGTCTCCAAAAAACTCTTCTCCGTCAATCAATACTTTTGTGACTTGCTCACCTTGTGCTTTTACAACACCATTTTCCAAGGTGATTCCTGGCATTTTTGTTGCGAGGTCTTCAACAGTAGCGTCTGGATTTGTTTTGAAAGAAGCTGCGTTGTATTGAGTAGTATCACCTTTCTGTTCAACTCGTGTAGCAATCTGATTGATTTCCACTTCGTTTAAGGACTTCGCATCCGATTTTAAATCGATGTTTATGGCTTTATCTTCGCTCGTTAGTTCAATTCGTCTGATGTAATCAGGGTAACCAAAAGAAGTTGCTTTAAGAACGTAGACTCCTGGATTCAAACTGTCCAAGCTGTAAACTCCGCCATCAATAGAATTGGTGTATTTCACAACCGATGAATCACCAGGATTCAAAAGTAGAACACGGACATCGAAAAGCAATTCCTTCGTTTGACCATCAGAAACAACTCCAGAAAGTTTAACCGATTGAGAATAAGAAACTGTGGTGAACAGAAAACTCAAAAAGAGTAGAATTTGGATCTTGGGTCTCATTGTAAATTGCGTCATGTTCTTTCAGATGACAAAGGTTTGGAAACGTTTAACCAAAACAGGGAAATTAAGGTTTTTTGGGATTTCACTGTCAATCTCGATACAATTTCAACATTCCATTCCATTTCAGTTGAAATCACTCGATTTGACAGGAAATCACTCTAACAACGAAGTAACTATGTGAAAAAAGCTATGTGCCTATGTGTTTTTTTAAGTCTACTTTTAAGCTATGAAATTCTCTTACTTTAATTTCTGGGTTCGGAACACTGTTTTATACACCTTCTTTTGCCTGTTAGGGCTAATCATGATGCTGCTCGATCAGAACAGTGAGATTCATAAGAAGGGAAAGATTTTGGAGGTTCTGCTCACAGGTTTGCTTGTTGTTTTCATTGCCTACGCACAAGTTTTTGTTCACAATGTTGTTCTCTATAAAAAGTATTTCGGTAAAAACAATTTGAAGTACATTTTCGGAACCCTTGGTTTGTCCGTACTTTATTTCTCGGTTAATTATTTTACTCCATTCGGCGTAATTCAAAGCGAAAGAATAGTAACGATGGCGATTTCCATCTTCATGTTGTATTTAATTGGTTTGGGATTTTACTACATCCATAAGAACATCTTGGAGCGAAATCTTCTCTTTCAAACCGAGATAATTGAGCGCGATGAGGAAATTCGACATTTGAAGGCACAGTTGAATCCACATTTTCTGTTTAACGCGTTGAACAACCTTTATGGAACTGCCTTAACAGATCCAGCTGAAACGCCGGATAAGATTTTGGAATTGTCGGAGTTGCTGCGTTATCAGATTGAATCATCCAAAAAGGAAAAGATCAAGCTCAAATATGAAATTGATTTTATCAAAAAGTATTTCAGTTATGAGCAAAATCGAAATCAAAAGCTGAGAATCGATTTCGAAACCAATATTGTATCCACCGAAGTTTATCTGCCACCGATGCTGTTTATGCCCTTTATTGAAAATGGAATTAAGTTTAGTGTGCACAACGACCACCCCTTTCTTTCACTTCGCATTGAAACCGATAAGAAGAAATTGACGTTTACCATGAAGAACAATTTCAACAACGATAAGCGCAAGTTCACGGGAACGAATACTGGAATTTCGAATACCAAGAAACGCTTGGAATTAATGTATCAGAACAAGCATCATTTCCTGATTACGGAAACAGATGAGATTTATTTGATTGAATTGACCATCAATTTATAACTTGAGGGTATGAAAAAGTATAGATGTCTGGTTGTTGATGATGAAGTTCCTGCACACAGGGTAATTCATTCTCACATTTCCAAAACTGATGTTCTGGAAGTGGTTGGTGATGCATACGATGGAAAAGAGGCTCTCGATTTTTTGACAAAGAACAAAGTGGATATTGTTTTCCTGGACATCGAAATGCCGAAACTTACAGGAATAGAACTGTTGCAATGTTTACCCTATCCCGTTTCCGTAATTCTGACAACTGCCTATAGTAATTTTGGGTACGAAGCGTATGAAAACGATGTGGTAGATTACCTTCTGAAACCCATTTCATTTCCACGCTTTCTGAAAGCCGTAAACAAGGTTGTGAAGGCGTTTGAACCAATAGTGGAAGAAGAAAAAATCAATTACCCGAAACTTGAGCTCAAACACGAAGGTATTCTGAAGCTTGTGGACACGGAAAAAATCCTATACGTGGAATCTATCGGGAATTATGTAAAGATTCATTTGGAGAATGAGAAACCGATGCTCGTAACACAAACCATGAAGTATTTAACTTCGGTGCTTCCGGCAGAATACTTTATCCGAATCCATAAATCCTACATAGTTAAGCGTGCTCAAATAGCTGAGACACGCAAAACAGAATTGGTATTGAATAACAATGTGATACTACCAGTGGGAAGAAAGTTCTCTGTGTTACTGGAACGTAATTAGCGTCCTAGTGCCCAAAGCATTTTAGTATGAGCGCCAATTGCTTCTACGAAAGTTTTCTTAGAATGATAAGGTAAATTGAACTCTTTCGCGGTTGCCTGAACAATCTTCGAGATCTTAGGGTAATGCACGTGAGAAATACCTGGAAATAAATGGTGCTCTACCTGAAAATTCAATCCACCTACCAAGAAAGAAAGTACTTTACTGTCCATTGCAAAGTTCAATGTTGTTCTCATTTGGTGTTCGATAAAGTTGTTTTCTAAGCTTCCTTCGTCGTTTGGTAACGGGAATTCATTCTCTTCAGTTACGTGTGCAATTTGAAAGACAATTGCTAGTGTTAATCCAGCAACGTAATGCACCATTAAATAACCAAGCAACCAATTCATGAATGTCATTTCAGGAACAACGAAGTAGGGAACCAACATGTAAGCGAAGTACAAAATTTTAGAAAGAATAATGATAAACAATTCTTTTCCTAAAGTAGTATTGGCAGTTTTCAAATGTCCTTCTTTATTGTAACGGATCACTTGATTGAAATCTTTTACAGTACTCCACATCAATGTCATCATTCCATAGAAAAACCAAGCATAAAGAAATTGGTATTTGTGCATTTTCTTTTTCTCAGCATGCGGTTCAAAACGAAGAAAGCCCATAGGAGCAATGTCTTCATCATGGTCATGAACATTTGTATACGTATGGTGAATAACGTTGTGTTGAATTCTCCAGTTCAATGAATTTCCTGAAAGAAGTCCGATAGAGAAGAAACCTAGAATCTTATTGAAACGGTCATTCTTACTGTAGCTTCCGTGGTTGGCATCGTGCATCACACACATTCCAATTCCAGCCATTCCCAATCCCATCAAGATACCAAGTGGAATCCAACTTAACTTACTGTCAAACACATTGAAAGTAATCAAGAAGAATGGAACGAAGTAAGCTGAAAACATTACAAGCGTTTTGATATATAATAGAAAATTTCCGCTTTTGCTGATGTTATTTTCTTTGAAGTAATTATCAACGCGCTTACGAAGTTCCTGTTGAAAAGTACGATTGGAGTTTGAGTTAAATCTCAGATTATTAGCACTCATTATGGGCATTTTAGTTTATAAACCAAATGTCATGATTAATCGAATGCCTTGAGGTAAAAAAGGGATTACCAGCTTTTGTATTGGATGAACGCCGTTTGTCAGTGAAGTGTTTAGTGGGTGGTGGTGCAGTGGGATGTAGCAACACAAAGACACAGGATTCACGAAGGATAATTGTTGAGATATCATCTTTGTGTACTTAGTGCCTTAGTGGTAAAGTCGATCCTCATCCTGCTTAAGTTCATCTAAACTATTTCAGAATGGTAATACTCCCACTTTGCTTTCTTGATAAACCGTTTTGTGTTTTGCCCTTAATGCTGTAAGTGTAAACTCCATCTTTCAATCCTACCGGTTCATATACAAAAGCAGGATCTTTGGTTTCGAAAACAATAGTACCCCAACGGTCTAACAGTAAAAATTCAAATTCTGTAAACTCACAGTCAGTTCCAATCCGAATGTCACGACAATCAAAACAATCACCATCCACAGAGGCAAAAATTGGAACGAAAATGATACAACTATCCTGAATCTCCTGAGCAGTTACTTCAGAAGTTGTGAAATAACAAAAAAGTACGCTCATTAAGATTGATTTCCACATGTCTTAATAACGCTAACGAGTTGTTCGGGTTGCTAGAAGTGCTTCGAAGGTTGGTGCATGGCTAGATTTTACCACTAAGGCACAAGGTTCACAAAGGATAATTTTAAGATATCATCTTGTGTTCTTAGTGCCTTAGTGGTAAA